>NZ_BAAGVY010000018.1:0-98616 GCF_054780635.1 Spirosoma knui
GGAATAGAGCCGTTTTGTAATTTTTCCGGTTGTTGGTCAATCGACTCACTGCCATAACTTTACACAGTTGGTGTCAAGCTATTTCAGGGTGCTACAATTTGTTGTATAATTTATATTATGTTAAGTAAAGTTTTTAAGTAGAAGGCCGATGGTTTTCCACCGGCCCCTACTATTATGACTTAGGCTCTACGCAGACCACTTTGCGTTCTTCGTATTGCTTCAGAATGTTTTGCAGATTTGTCAGGTTCTCATTCAAATCCGCTTCATCTTTCACCGACTTCGCTTTGGTAAAATAAGGCAGCGACTGCTTGAACTTACCACAAACCTGTCCGTCCACTTCTTTTCCGCGCTTGTTGTATTCCGCCATATCCATTGCATCAACGGATTTCTTCATATCAACCGCTTCGTTGAAATAATAAACACCCAGGTTGAAGTTAGCGTCGTAATTGTTCGGATCAATGGCTAACGCTTTGTTCAGATAATCTTTCTCCTGAGTCTTTTGCGCTGCGTACTTCTCCTTCAATTCAGCTAACCGCTTTTCTTTGTCAGCATTCCCCGAAGCACTGGCCGCAGCTTCCTTGGCATCATTCTCGAGTTTAGCAATCGTCGCTTTCTGATCCGTAGCTTTTTTCTGAACGTCGGCGAGCTGGCGCTTCAAATCAGCATTTTTAGGCTGCTTCTTAATCAAACCACCTAACCGAGTTACTTCTCCGTTGTACGTATCCAGCAGACCTTTTGCATCGGCAAGTTGCTTCCCAGTACTGCTACCTTTTTTGGTCTCGGCTTCCAGTTTACGAAGTTCTTCCAGATCCTTCTGCGCGATGTTGTTATACACAATCGACAGGTTTACCAGATTCTGTACGTTGTTAGGATCTTTTTCGACCATCTGCTTCATACCAGCGATGGCCTCATCCATCCGGTTAGTACGTAGCATAATGTTGATCTTCTCATTGGACAGATCCTTGTTGCCCGGAGCTAGAGCAATACCTTTGTCCAGAGCGGCCAGTGCTTTGTCAACCTCATTGTCGGAGCTGTACAGCATAGCCAGCGATCCATAGATCGAAGCATCTTTACCACCCGCAGCGATATATTTTTCTAACTGGGTTTTCGCGGTCGGATTGTCTTTAACCTGCTGGGCAGCGATTGCCGTGTACAGAGGGGCTAACGTATCTTTCGGATTTATGTCACCCGCTATAGCCATTGACTTGATGGCATCCTGGTAGTTTTTGCTTTGGAATTTAGCCACCCCCTGTTGCATGAATGCGCCATACATGCCAGGACTCTTCAACGCTTCCTGCGCTTCCTTAGCCAATTTGCCAGGACCACCTTTTTTATCCTTATCTAATTCAATGACCTTATTATAGGCTTCGTACGCCGTCGTTGCGGCTGCCGAATCGAGCCGGATGGCCTGCGATGCAATATCCTGATAGGTTTTGGCCCGATCCATCCAGGTACTTGCTTTCGCTGACGCTTTGGCATCCGCAATATCCTTATCGCTCTTTTCTTTATTCTTCTTGTACCCCTCTATGATGAGTGCATCTGCTCCTCCAGCAGCTCCTGCCTGGCCTTGCCCCTGTTGGTTCTGAGCATGTGCACCCGCGGACAGGCAACATGCCACAAGAACTAAGAAAACTGGTTTCATGTGTTAAATGGGATTATGTTAATTATTTTCAAAAACGAAATTACGGAATCAATCCGTATAAGCATGACCGACCTTAAATTGTTTGAGCCGCCGGCCTGATTTGTAAAATCAGAACCAACGGCTCAAACTACTCATTGTCAACTAATTTATTCGGCAGCGGGTTCCTCCCCTACCAAGGTATCCTCTTCGCCTTCTTCGCGCTTAATCTTAGTTACTGACGAGATTTCATCCCCCTCGCGCAGGCTGATTAGCCGTACGCCCTGCGTATTACGTCCAATCACGTTGATGGCATCAACCGGGGTCCGGATAGCAATCCCCGATTTGTTGATGATCATCAGGTCGTCGTTGTCCGCAACGTCAAGCACGGCGACCAGTCGACCGACTTTCTCAGTCACTTTCAACGTACCGACGCCTTTTGCGCCCCGATTCGTGATCCGATAGCCATCGATGTCCGAACGTTTGCCGTATCCTTTCTCGGAGACTACCAGCAGTTGAGCATCGGCCGAGGCAATACACACCATACCGACTACGTGGTCGGTTGAATCGTCCTCATCCAGCGAGATACCCCGAACACCAGCTGCCGTACGTCCCATCGGCCGCACCCGGCTCTCATGGAACCGAACCGCTTTACCAGCGCTCGACGCAATCACAATATCGTTATCCCCGTTGGTCAGGCAAACGCCGATCAACTGATCGTCTTCGTCGATCGTAATGGCGATGATACCATTTTGCCGCGGCCGTGAGAACGCTTCCAGCATGGTTTTCTTGATCGTCCCCTGACGCGTACACATCACAATGTAGTTATTGTTGATGTAGTCCTCGTTCTTGAGGTCCGATACGTTGATAACCGCCCGGACTTTATCGTCCGACTCAATGTTGATGAAGTTGGCCAGCGGCCGACCTTTCGCCGTCCGTGATCCTTCGGGCAACTCATACACCGGCAACCAGTACAATCGTCCTTTTTGCGTGAAGGCCAGCAACGTATTGTGCATGGTCGCCGTAAAGAGGTGCTCGGTAAAGTCTTCCTCTTTGGTAGCGGCTGCTTTGGCCCCAACCCCTCCCCGACTCTGTGACCGGTATTCGGTGGTTGGTGTCCGTTTGATGTAGCCTTCGTGCGAAATGGTAATAACCATGTCCTCGTCGGCAATCAACGACAAATCACTGATGTTACCGTCCCCAAGAGCGTTGATCTGCGTCCGACGCGCATCCCCGTAACGCGCCCGAATATCGACCAGCTCGTCTTTGATTACCTGCCGCTTGCGGTCTTCGCTCGCCAGAATTTCCTTGTAATCAGCGATTTCACGCATCAGCTCGTCGTACTCGGCCTGCAGCTTATCCCGCTCCAGACCCGTCAGCCGTTGCAGACGCATCTCCAGAATAGCTTTAGCCTGGAGATCGCTCAGCGAAAACCGCTCCATTAAGCCGGTACGGGCAACTTCAGGATCGCGCGACGACCGGATCAGTTCAATCACGGCATCAATATTGTCAAGCGCAATCAGCAGTCCTTCTAAGATATGCGCCCGTTTCTCGGCTTCGCGAAGTTCATACTGCGTCCGACGGGTTACTACCTCGAACCGGTGCTCGACGTAGTACTTCATCATATCTTTCAGGTTCAGCAGCATCGGACGCCCTTTCACGAGCGCTACGTTGTTGATGCTGAACGACGACTGCAACGCCGTGTGCTTGTATAAATTATTGAGCACTACGTTCGCAATGGCATCTTTACGCAGATCGTACACCACCCGCAGGCCATCCCGGTCCGACTCGTCGCGGAAGGCCGTAATGCCTTCGATCTTCTTGTCGTTGATCAACTCGGCCGTCTTTTCAAGCATAACGGCTTTGTTCACCATGTACGGTACGTCCGTTACAATGATCTGCGTTTTTCCCCGGTTCTCTTCGATGGTCGCGTTGGCCCGCATCACCACCCGGCCACGACCAGTCTTGAACGCCGACTTAACGCCTTCCATGCCGTAGATGGTAGCCCCCGTAGGAAAGTCGGGTGCTTTCACGTACTGCATCAGTTCCTCTACCGTAATGTCGTTGTTGTCGAGATAAGCGATGATCCCGTCTACAACTTCGGTCAGGTTATGCGGAGCCATGTTGGTCGCCATACCGACCGCAATCCCCGACGAACCGTTTAACAGCAAGTTAGGAAGCTTGGCGGGCATCACGCTCGGCTCTTCAAGCGAGTCGTCAAAGTTGGGCTGGAAATCAACCGTTTCTTTGTAGATGTCGGTCAGCAGTTCCTCGGCAATCCGTTTCAGCCGGGCTTCCGTATACCGCATAGCCGCCGGCGAGTCGCCATCGATGGATCCGAAGTTTCCCTGCCCGTCCACCAGCGGATACCGCAGCGACCAGTCCTGAGCCATACGGACCATTGTATCGTAAACCGACGAGTCACCGTGAGGGTGGTATTTACCAAGTACCTCCCCAACGATACGGGCCGATTTTTTATGAGGTTTATTATAGTTAACCCCTAGTTCAGCCATTCCGAACAATACCCGCCGGTGCACTGGCTTAAGGCCGTCGCGGACGTCGGGCAAGGCGCGGGAGATAATAACCGACATTGAATAGTCAATGTAGGCACCGCGCATTTCGTCCTCAATGTTGATGGGAATAATGTTACTAGGAGTTTCGAGGTCGGGATTTTCTTCCGCCATGTGATAAGTGAGTTTCGCAGAAAATTACTATTCCGGCGCGCACAGTATGCGCAGATCGCCGTATAGACAAATATACAAAATTTTCAGGAGAAATAGAAATAATACCGTAAATACACGCGTACAAGGCGTAAAACGGGCTCTACATCCCTATTTATAGCAACGTCAGTAGCTGTCTGAATTCGCCCTATATCATCTAAATGAAATACAATTCTATTTCAAAAAAAATATACTCCTGAAACCGGGGTTAATTATCGGCGAAACGTTTAGGATTTAATGCGTGGGTCGAAGGTAAAGGGCTCATTTCCCTTGAGCCGGATACGTCCAAAATCCGGATGGGCCGGATTGAGTAAGAAATTCCATTCATGGCGGATAATGGCAGAAGGTACCCGAAGCACGGCCGTGCGACCAGTCCGCAGCCACTCCCCTCCTATCCGCTGGCAGACGTCGTACTGACGGAAATCAACCCAGTCGGCGGGTAACGAATCAGGCTCTATGGTTTCGAATCCAAGTTCATCAGGAACGTCAATAAGCATTACCCGGAACGTATCGAGCAACCCCTCCCCACTCCGGTGTACTACGTTCTCTAAACAGGCCAGCGCCCGCGTCGCGGCTGTATAAATCACAAACTGCCCCCGGCTATTCCAGCGCGCAGCACCGCCCGAAGCCACTAGTCGATCCGCGTAGATGGCCTTTGTAATCCGATAAACCAGCATGAAAATAAAGATTCCGTAGTAAGCGATTGCTAAGCCAGATCACCGTATTCGATCCGGGTGACCTCATCCATTACCAGGTCAATCCCGCCCGAGGTATGCAGCAGGTCAAACGGAATCTGATTGCCTAGTCCATACGCGGGTTTGTCCATCCAGCGCCGAAAGGCATCCGCCGAACCGAATACAAACTCACCCGTTCGGAATAGCGCCATGATCTTAAGCACTTTTTCACTATCCTGCGGATTCAGTTTTTTCTGTTCGCGCTCGTAGCGCTGAAAGGTCTTGAGCGACGTATCGAACACTTCGGCCAGCTGCTCACGCTTATAGCCGGTCAAGTCGGCGATATCAAAGAATGACGTGGCCGGAATCCCTTTAAGGGCGGAGAGAACGATAGCGGTACGGTCCTGAATCATAGCATCACAAACATACGACTTTTGTCTGTAATACAAAGAAATTTGTCTTATGGTTCAATCTGATTTCTCCTCCCGTTCTATCAGATTCTGTGATGATCACACCCCCTGTCGACTTTTGGTAGTTAGTGTAATTAAACTCAACGTCTATATACTATGAAACCAACAGTCTTTTTTCTGGTCACTTTTTTAGCCGCAGTAGTGTTTACCAACGTTCAGGCTCAGTCGACCACCGGCGGAAAAAGCGGTGGGTCTACAGCCTCAACGGGCTCAGGCTATTTAACCGGCGGTAAACGGAAAGCGGCCAGTAACCCCCAAAGCATGACCATTGCGGACGAAGGTGCTTCCCGCGATTACATGTACGTACCGCCAACACCTGCAAAGAACCGATCGGCTTCACCCGATGGCTCATCCACCCGAACCGAATCAAATTCCAGCACGACCTCAACCCGTTCCTCTTCGCAAAAAACCAGTCGTTCAGGGAAACGAACATCGACAAAAAGCAACTCGTAAGCCGGATTGTCGGCATCCGGTCTAAACCTTACCGACAGCTGATTGTTTAGTTAGTTATTGTTCAACCAGTTAATCTACGTTATGAAACGAATAACCTTAGCAATTTGCCTTGCCGTCAGCACATTAAGCTTTCAGGCCTGCAACGAAAACAAAAAAGCAAGCGACGACAGTGTCGAAAATGCCCATGATGCGAATGATCTGAAAGAGCAGGACGACACCGGTCAGGACGACGACACGAACGATTTTGCGGTAAAAGCCGCCAACGGGGGTATGCTTGAGATTGAACTGGCCCGGCTGGCCCGTGACAAAGCGCAAAGCAGTGAGGTGAAAGAGTTTGCGGCCATGATGATAGCCGATCACTCAAAAGCCAACGAGGAACTGAAAACGATTGCGGCCGGTAAAAACATCACCCTACCCACCACACTGGGTAAAGAAGGCCAGGAGCATGTCGATGAGTTAAGTAAACTATCCGGTGCTGAGTTCGACAAGAAGTACGTAGATATGATGGTCGATGACCACGAAGAAGACGTCAAACTATTTAAGGAAGCGGCCGACGATGCCGACGAGCCAGCCGTAAAAGCCTTTGCGGTGAAGACCCTGCCAACGCTGCAAAAGCATCTGGAACGGATCACCACCATTGATAAAAACATGAAATAAGCCAAGCGCTTATAGACAGCAAAGCCCCGGCGCGAGTCGGGGCTTTGTTGTGTCTGGAGTATTGATATTTGTTTACGTTAACGCCCCTTCAACGGTAGCTTTGGCGTCGTGATACGCCCCCTTGACCGAGTCAGTGACCGAAGCTAGTGCATGCTTCGCCGACATCCCGGCTTTGTGCGCCTTGTACCGGTATTTCACCTTGTCATACTTACTAACCGGGATGACCGACGAGCGATTGCGCGACAGCAGCCACAGCCCACCGAGTACGGCCGCCCCAACGGCAAGAGCCATGACCATGGTCTGCTTTTGTTGCCGTTCAGCCTCTTCTTTCGGAGTCATATCCTTCCGAACGTTGGCCGCAATCAGCGGATCAGGCAACACGTGCGCCATGGCCACGGTCAGCTTATTTTTCCAGCCCGCTACTACATGGTCTTTGCCACTCATTAAGGCCTGATACCCTTCTTTTGCCACCGCTGCCGGATCGGCCGTTTTGTTGGGGTCCGCTCCTTTTGCCTCCGTGGCTCCGGCGACTTTAAAGAAATTCGTGTTGGTAGCCCCCGGCATCAGAACCGTAATGGTAATATTCGTTCCCTTCAGCTCATTACGTATAGCCTCCGAAAACGATTTTATAAATGCTTTCGTGGCTCCGTAAACGGCCATCATGGGGTTAGGTGCAACGGATACTTCGGAACCGAGCATCAGGATTTTCCCTTCGTTGCGGCTGGTCATGTCTTTCAGATACAGCTTGGTCAGGTGCATGAGCGCTACGGCATTTACCTGCACAATATCCAGTTCCTTCTGCAGATCGGTTTCGGTGGCAAACATGCCGTACTCTCCAAATCCCGCATCGTTCACCAGCACATCAATCTGTATGCCCTGCTGGCTGGTCTCGGCGTAGATTTCGTCGGGCGCTTTCGGGTCCGACAGGTCTTTGCCGATGATCGTTGTCTGAGTACCGTACTGATTCTGAAAATTATAAGCCGACTGTTGCAGGGCTTCTTCATCGCGCCCCACCAGCACCAAGTTATAGCCGTCTTTGGCGAATAGCCGGGTAAGCTCACGACCAATGCCGCTGCTGGCTCCGGTAATCAAGGCCGTTTTTCCATTCTGTTTGGTTTCCATAGTTGAGTTGTTTAATTCATTCGTTAGGTCAGATCAAACCGGGCAATTGAGATGATCTAAAATGGTTTCAGGATCACTTTTGTACAGTCGTCTTCTTTCTTCTTGAAAATATCGTAGGCCCGCGAGATTTCTTCCAGAGGTAATACGTGCGAAATAATATCGTCAAGCACAACTTTGCCGTCAACGACCAGGTTCAGCAGGTGATCAATATTTTTGTGTACCTGCGACTGCCCGTAGCGCACGGTCAGCCCTTTGTCGAAGATCCGGCCAATTGGGTAGTTGTCGGTGGGGGCACCGTACACTCCGACAACGGACACAATACCGCCCCGACGCACCGCCCGGAAACATTGTTCGAGTACGCTGGTCGTTCCTTTTTCCAGATTGATAACGGCTTTGGCTTTATCGAGAACGGACCGGTGGGCTTCCATACCCACAGCATCCACGCAGAGGTCAGCACCCCGGCCTTCAGTCATGCTCCGGATCACCTCCACTACGTCTACCTCATTGGGGTTGAGCGTTTCCACATTGTTGACCCGCTTGGCCCGCTCCAACCGATAATTAACCGGATCAATGGCGATCACGCGTCCGGCTCCCTGCAGCCAGGCCGATTTCTGCGCCATCAGGCCAACCGGCCCTGACCCAAAAATGGCTACGGTCTCGCCCCCGCGCAGTTCACCCCACTCGATGGAACTCCAGCCGGTCGGGAAGATGTCTGACAGAAACAGCACCTGCTCGTCTTTGAGTTGCTCGGGTACGTGCCGAAGGCCGTAATCGGCAAACGGCACCCGGGCGTACTGCGCCTGTCCGCCATTGTAGCCGCCGTACAGGTCAGAGTAGCCAAACAGCCCCCCTCCTTTTTCGGAGAGCAAGCCGCCATCGGGTCCGTATGCTTCAGGGTTTGAATTTTCGCAGTGCATCTGCAGCTGATGCTGGCAGAAATAGCACTTGCCACAGGCAATGGTAAAGGGCACAACGACCCGGTCTCCTTTTTTGAGATTGGTTACCTCCGAGCCGACCTCCTCTACGATGCCCATAAACTCGTGGCCAAGCACCTCGTTACGTAACTGGGGTAAGAAGCCGTCGTAAATGTGCAGGTCGGAGCCGCAGATGGCGGTAGACGTAACGCGCAGGATCACATCCCGCGACTGTTCAATTTTGGGGTCATCCATTGTTTCGTAACGGATGTCGCCAACTTTGTGAAACACTGCTGCTTTCATACGAAGCGATGAAGAAGTTGCGTGAACTGGTCTGTCAAGGATACCTCAGGACATGCTACCAGCATCTATCCGTAACTCCACTCGCTTCGCTTGGTTTAATTTACCAACTATGTGGGATACATAGAGGTATTGTTATTAATGCGATTTCTACGCAAAAGCAAAAAGCCCCCGCCGTTACCAGCAGGGGCTTTCGTATAGAATCTATTCGATTACTTCACTTCTTCGTAGGGAACGTCGGATACGTTATCGCCGGTTGGCTGGCCCTGGTTAGGGTTCGTATTGCCACCGTCGAAACCGGCCGCGCCATCCGCTGGGTTCGCACCCGCGCCGTTTGTCGCGTTATACAGTTCCTGCGAAGCCGTAGCCCAGGCCGCGTTCAGACCTTCGAGGGCTGAATCGATAGCCGCTACGTCACGCGAACCGTGCGCCGTACGTAATTGACCAAGCGCGGCTTCGATCGCCGACTTGTTGCCTTCCGACAGTTTGTCGCCGTAATCTTTCAGCTGCTTCTCCGTCTGGAAGATCATCGAGTCCGCCTGGTTCACTTTCTCGATTTTTTCGCGTTCGGCTTTATCGGCGGCTTCGTTCGCTTTGGCTTCTTCACGCATTCGGTTGATTTCCGTTTCGGTCAGGCCGCTCGACGCTTCAATCCGGATCTTCTGCTCTTTACCGGTCCCCTTATCTTTAGCCGTTACGTTCAGAATACCGTTGGCATCCACGTCGAAGGTTACTTCAATTTGTGGAACACCGCGTGGTGCTGGTGGAATATCGGACAGGATAAACCGGCCTAGCTGACGGTTCTGAGCCGCCATCGGCCGCTCCCCTTGCAGGATGTTGATCTCTACACTCGGCTGGTTGTCCGAAGCCGTCGAGTACACTTCCACTTTCTTGCTCGGGATGGTCGTATTCGCTTCGACCATTTTGGTGAACACGCCACCCATCGTTTCGATACCCAGCGAGAGCGGGATCACGTCGAGTAGCAATACGTCCTTCACTTCACCGGTCAACACGCCCCCTTGCACAGCAGCCCCAATGGCTACGGCTTCGTCGGGGTTAACGGCTTTCGATGGCTTCCGACCAAACAGTTTTTCAACCTCTTCCTGCACTTTCGGAATCCGGGTCGAACCACCCACCAGAATCACCTCATCGATTTGGCTGGCCGACAAACCTGCATTTTTAAGGGCACGGCGGCAAGGCTCCAGACTGCGCTGAATCAGCGAATCGGCCAGTTGCTCAAACTTCGCCCGACTCAGGGTACGTACCAAGTGCTTCGGGATACCGTTCACCGGCATGATGTACGGCAGGTTGACCTCCGTCGAGTTCGAGCTCGACAGCTCAATCTTTGCTTTTTCGGCGGCTTCTTTCAGGCGTTGCAGAGCCATTGGGTCCTGACGCAGATCGATGGCTTCATCTTTTTTAAACTCGTCGGCGAGCCAGTCAATGATTACCTGGTCAAAGTCATCACCACCGAGGTGCGTATCGCCATCGGTCGATTTCACTTCGAATACGCCATCACCCAGTTCCAGAATCGAAATATCGAACGTACCGCCACCAAGGTCGAATACGGCGATTTTCTGATCGTTATTTGTTTTGTCTAAACCGTAGGCCAGCGCGGCTGCGGTCGGTTCGTTGATGATCCGTTTTACGTCGAGACCCGCAATCTGACCAGCCTCTTTGGTGGCCTGACGCTCGGCATCGTTGAAGTAAGCCGGTACCGTAATAACAGCTTCGGTTACGGTTTGGCCCAGGTAGTCTTCGGCTGTCTGCTTCATTTTTTGCAGAATCAGGGCCGAAATTTCCTGAGGAGTATATTGACGGTCGCCAATGCGCACGCGGGGCGTAGCGTTCGGGCCGTTCTCTACGTCATAAGCGACGTTTTTAGTCTCGTTCGTTACTTCATTAAAGCGTTTACCCATGAAACGCTTGATCGAAGAAATCGTGTTTTTCGGGTTGGTGATGGCCTGGCGTTTTGCTGGAGCACCCACTTTACGTTCGCCGTTGCCATTATCCATAAATGCCACGACCGACGGGGTCGTCCGGGCACCTTCACTGTTTGGAATAACGACCGGCTCGTTCCCTTCCATGACGGCCACGCACGAGTTCGTGGTTCCTAAGTCAATACCAATAATCTTTCCCATAGTTACTAATTCTATAGTGGTTTAGCTTCTTGTTGCAGCGGTTGTTAACTGACAGACATCACCTATCTATCAATACAAATGCCAGCAACCTAATTTGTTTGATTTGCTGTCAGATTGGCAGAATAACCTGACTGGATGGGCCATAATGACGTTTAGAGACATAATCAAGTCCTAATACGTGGCAGAAAACATGTACCGATAACCCCAATTCCCTCAAAAGCAGAACTCCCGCTGAGTCGGGCCCAACGGGAGTCTGTTCACTGCGTACTGGTAACTATCTTTATGGGTTATCGACCACCGAACAGACCGCCCAGCATACCACCAAGGCCACCGCCAGACTGTTGGTTGCCGCCACCACCTATTGTCCGCATTAAATCATTCATGTCCAGTTTTCCATCGGCCATCGCCGACGAGGCCATGCCCATCCAGTCGGTACCCTGCTGACCGGTTGCGGCACTCATGATGCTATTTCCGTCTACGCTGTTGTCGTTCGGGTCAGACGCTTTGTGCATGAGTTTGCTCAACACGATCGGCACCACTGCAGAAGCTATCGACATAGCCACCTGGGGCGAAATACCCAGCTTCTGCATCAGGTTTTGTTCGACATGCTGCTGAACACCACTTGTCACTGGACTCTCGTGCACGTTACTGCCTCCATTGACAACCATACCGAGCAAATTACCCAGGCCGCCCCCCTGCGCCTGCTGACCCAGGCCGCTCAGGATGCTGCTGGTCACGGTTTGCATTACGTTATCGTTTTGTTCGTTCGGAATGGCCGGATTATTAACGACCGCCTGGCCCGCATTCTGCTTCACCAGGTTCATAAGGGTTTCAAACATAATCGTACTGTTTTTATTAAGTTAAGTAGAAAGCAAACCGAATTGTTTAATCATCCAGAGATTAAGCGTCGTTAACAACGCTGTTGGACGAAATTGATAAGTTTGCAGTCAACTGGCCTTTCTTGCCATCTAAAGCCACCCTATGACGAACGAAGCCGACGAACGTACCGATCAACCCGAAACCAATCAGCCGTTCGAGGAGCAGGTCGCCCCGTTGCTGGTTGATCTGTATTACCCCAGTGAATCGGATGAGCCGGTTGACGTAGTGACGTGCTACCTGCAACAACCCGAACCTTTAACGATCAGCCAGATCAAAGACTGGCAGATGCTGCCCCCGTCGATTTATGTAGAAGAAATACCGGAAGCGGAGTTCTGGGAGCCGGTTATCACCGACGAAGACTGGTATGGCGACGAAGAAAAAGCGCGCACGGCTACCTTTCAGCAGCTAAAACAGGTTGTGGAAAGACAATTGAGCGTTCGACAGGTTTTTCGCGTTGGCGAAACAGAGATCGACCTGTATCTGCTCGGCCGACAAGCCAACGGTGAGCGGGTCGGTCTTAAAACCCGGATTGTGCAGACGTAGGCTAGGCATAAAAAAAAGGAGCGAGGAGTTGGAAGTGAGAACGGCTGGCGCATCTTTGCAGATACCGGCCGTCTTCTCACTTCCAACTCCTCGCTCCTAATTACTTGTTCTGTTTACTTTACTTGTTCCACAACGGCGGCAAATGCTTCCGGGTGGTTCATAGCCAGATCGGCCAGGACTTTGCGGTTGAGTTCGATGCCTGATTTGTTCAGCGCACCCATCAGAGCCGAATACGACATGCCGTTGATCCGGGCACCTGCGTTGATCCGTTGAATCCAGAGACCCCGGAAATCCCGCTTCTTGGCCCGACGGTCGCGGTACGCGTATCCTAAGCCTTTTTCGACGGCGTTCTTAGCAACCGTCCAAACATTTTTACGCCGACCAAAATACCCTTTGGCCAGCTTCATAACTTTTTTCCGACGCGCCCGTGAGGCAACGTGATTGACGGAACGTGGCATACATTAATTGTTTTTTGACGACTGGCGACCGGTTGACAGGTGCTTACAAGCCAGTAATCGGGTGAAACGTGAAACCAAGACGCAACCGCGTCTTTTCTTTGTCCTTAGACGTTCAGCAACGCTTTGATGCGACGCTCGTCAGAACCATTAACCAGCGTATCGTGCACAAGATTGCGCTTCTGCTTGGTCGTTTTTTTCGTCAGGATGTGACTATGGAAGGCGTGCTTCCGCTTAATTTTTCCGGTGCCGGTCAGCTTAAAACGCTTCTTGGCAGCCGAGTTGGTTTTTACTTTAGGCATTATCGTAACCCGCTTTTGTGAAAAATTTAAGTAAACAGGCCGCAAAGATACGAAAAAACAGCAGAAAAACGGTACGTCATCCGGCCTTCTTCGCACGAATAAAGGGCTTACGTCAACTGTTCGCAAACGGACCAGTTGACGTAACAGCAAATCCCAGCCCGAACAACTTTGATAGCTATTCAGGCTGGGATTTACTACGTTATGCTATACGGATAAGGACACAGAAGTAGACTGCTGCCAGCGCTGCCAAGAAAAGAAGCTTATTTCTTTGCCGTAACGACCTTCGGCGTTAAAAATATCGTCATCCGTTTGCCTTCCAGCTTCGGCTCCGCTTCAATTTTACCATATTCTTCCAGTCCCTTCGAGAACCGCTCCAACAGTTGAAATCCGCGGTCTTTGAATACAATGGCCCGGCCTACGAACTGTACATATGCTTTCACCTTAGCCCCTTCTTTCAGGAAGTTGATGGCGTGCTTTAGCTTGAACTCGAAATCGTGGTCATCGGTATTCGGTCCGAATCGGATTTCCTTGATGACAACCTTGGTGGCGTTCGCCTTGATTTCTTTCTGTTTCTTTTTCTGCTCGTATTTGAACTTCGAATAATCGACAATACGGCAGACGGGCGGCACGGCGTTGGGCGATACCTCGACGAGGTCGAGATTCTGCGCCTTAGCCAGGGCCTGCGCCTTGTTAATGTCGTAGATTCCCTGCTCTACATTTTCACCGACCACCCGCACTTCGCGGGCCAGGATGCGCTCATTGACTTTGTAAGGTTCTTCAACCACGCGACGGGGTGGTCTGCGCTGGGGTAATGCCATAGATTATGTTTAGTGTAACTGAAAATCGCTTGGATAACGTACAGGCTGTTAAAAAGTTCGGGAAGCTATTGAAAATACAGATTCAGTGCAAGTTTGCCTGCGGTTTACCAGCAGGATTCTAGTTCAGATGGGCTGACACCCGGATCTTGCCGTTGCGTCAGCCCATCCTGCACCAAAAATGTGATCCCTATCTATTATATCTTCACTTCGGCCTGGAAGGTTTTAACAAACTCCTCAACGCTCATACTGCCCAGGTCCCCCTGGCCTTTGCGCCGAACAGAAACCTTGCCTTCGGCGGCTTCTTTTTCGCCCACGATGAGCATATACGGTACTTTGTTGACCTCAGCATCGCGGATCTTGCGGCCGATTTTTTCGTCGCGCAGATCGACCAGCCCACGAATGTCGTGCTCCTGTAAGGTGAAAAACAAATCGTTGGCGTAGGCTTCGTATTTCTCTGAAATTGGCAAAATCGCGATCTGTTCGGGCGACAGCCAAAGCGGGAAATTACCGGCCGTGTTCTCGATCAGAATCGCAATAAACCGCTCCATCGACCCGAAGGGCGCCCGGTGAATCATTACAGGGCGGTGCTTCTGGTTGTCAGCGCCAATGTATTCAAGCTCAAACCGATTCGGTAAGTTATAATCGACCTGAATGGTACCGAGCTGCCACTTCCTGCCCAGCGCATCGCGAACCATAAAGTCGAGCTTAGGCCCGTAGAAAGCCGCTTCACCCAACTCGGTTACCGTACGGAGCCCTTTCTCGGCGGCCGCTTCCACAATGGCCGATTCTGCTTTTTCCCACAGATCGTCGGAGCCAATGTACTTGGTTTTATTTTCCGGATCACGTAACGATACCTGTGCGCTATAATCACTGAAACCAAGCGACTTAAATACGTATAGCACGAGGTCGATCACCTTCATAAACTCGTCTTTCACCTGGTCGGGCCGGCAGAAGATGTGCGCATCGTCCTGCGTAAACCCACGTACCCTCGTCAGGCCGTGCAGCTCGCCCGACTGTTCGTAGCGATATACCGTACCGAACTCGGCCAGCCGAAGCGGCAGATCCCGGTACGAACGGGGCTTAGTCTTGTAAATTTCGCAGTGATGCGGGCAGTTCATGGGCTTAAGGAGGAACTCCTCGTTCGGGTCGGGCGTCTTGATCGGCTGGAACGAATCCTCTCCGTATTTCTCCCAGTGACCCGACGTTACGTACAACTGCTTGCTACCGATATGAGGTGTCACGACCGGTGAGTACCCTGCCCGAACCTGGGCGCGTCGTAAGAAATTCTCCAGCCGTTCGCGCAGCATGGTTCCTTTAGGCAGCCAAAGAGGCAACCCCTGCCCTACCCGCTCCGAAAACGCGAACAGTTCCAGTTCCTTACCGAGCTTGCGGTGGTCCCGTTTTTTGGCTTCCTCGAGCAGATACAGGTACTCGTCGAGTTCTTTCTGCTTCGGATACGTAACGGCGTAAATCCGCGTAAGCTGTTTATTTTTTTCGTTGCCGCGCCAGTAGGCTCCGGCTACGTTCATGATCTTGGCCGCTTTAATAAACCCCGTATTCGGAATATGGGGACCCCGACACAGGTCCGTGAAATCGCCCTGGGTATAAAACGTAATCGTCCCATCTTCGAGTCCTTCGAGCAGGTCGAGCTTGTATGGATCGTCTTTTTGTTCAAAATAAGCGACGGCGTCAGCCTTGCTCATTGGTTTCCGGACATACTGCTGTTTCTGGCGAGCCAACTCCAGCATTTTGTCTTCCACTTTTTTGAAGTCTTCCTGCGAGAACGATTGGCCATTCAGATCGACGTCGTAATAGAAACCCGTTTCAATCGCCGGACCGATACCAAACTTAACGCCCGGATACAGGGCTTCGAGCGCTTCGGCCAGCAAGTGCGCCGACGAGTGCCAGAACGTGGCCTTCCCCTCGGCATCGTTCCATGTCAGAAGTTGCACATTGGCATCTTCCTCGATCGGCAACGTAGCATCCTGTACCTTACCGTTTACTTTTGCAGCCAGCACATTACGCGCCAGACCTTCACTGATTTGGGTGGCAATATCGATCCCGGTACTTCCTTTGGGATATTGCCGCACGCTCCCGTCGGGCAGCGTTACGCGGATTTGTTCGTCCTGCGCAATCATTTGTGTATTGGTTATTTGTGGGCACCCGCAGCTTACCTACAACTGTAAGCTACTTTATTTACGAGTTACGATGCGCTGATTTTGGGATAAAGCCACTGCCTTTCCCGCGAGAAGCCCTGATCGTATACATCACAAATCAGTTTATTGGTTTAATGGTTCGACGTAATGAATCGCTCTCGCTGGTCACGACGCGCGTTTTGGGTTGAATGGTTGAGATTCGCACCCGGGTGGTATCAAGAACCGGTCGACTCGCCGTTGAGGGCAGTGGCTGAACGGACTCATTCGGCAAAAATAAGGGGTTATACGAATTTTGAGCATACTGCCGTCGCTGCGAACGCCATAAGCCCGCCGTGGCCTGCCGGTCGGCCGCGTTTTGCTGGCTGGCTTTGGTATAGGCTGCAATCGCTAAGTCGAACTGCCCCATCTGCTCGTGGCAGTAGCCAATGTACGTATCGATACGCGGAAACTGCGGCCGTAGCTGCTGCACCCGCTGGTAATTAATGAGGGCTGCGTAATAATTCCGGTATTTCTGATTGATCAGCCCGGCCTGGAAATATGCCTGGTAATACGTCGGCTGCCGCTTAATGGTTTGCTGGTAGCACGTCATAGCGCTATCGAGCTGCCCCCAGGCATGATAGATTAAGCCCCGGCCGAAATAAAGCTTTGCGTTGTTCGGAAAATAAGCCAGCGCCTGCCCGTTATACGTCATTGCCGCGTTCAGATCACCCAGCGATCGGTAGATCGACGCCAATTGGTTATAGGTTTCCAGGTAGCGGGGTTTGAGCCGTAACGATTGCTGGTAGAGCGTTAAGGCCTGCGCCGTATCGCCTTGCCGGGCGGCCATCAGTCCGTTGAAAAAATACGCTTCTCCGTCATAAGGGGCCATTTGCAGAGCCTTGGCGACGTACAGCCGCGCTTTGTCGAACTGGTTCTGCTGTTGGAGTAAATCCCCTAGTAAGGTATACAGCTCCGGCGTTTCAACCCCCAATATCTCAGCGCGCTGGGCATTTTCAAGCGCTTTGGCGGGCTGCTGCAAGGCGCGCAGGATTTGCGCGCGGGTTAAATAATACGAACCGGCGTTGTCGTTCCGGTCGATGGCTTCTTCGATGTCGGCCAGTGCTTCGGCGTACCGACCCATGGTCAGTAAGAGTATAGCTCGCTTGGCGTAGGCCGACGCGGGCGACGACTGATTGATGGCCTGCGTTAAGGCCCGCAAAGCGCCCTCCGTGCGGCTGCTGTCGCCGGGCTTGGGAAAATCCGGAATCCGCGCGGTTTGCCGATTGTCGTCTCCGCAACTCGACAAGAAAAACAAAATAAAGAGTGAAACAGTGAATCGGAACGCCGAATCGGAGCGAAAGATCGATATCATCAGGTTTACACCAATCCGGTGCCCGGACTCAATCTTTCGCTCCGATTCGGCGTTCCGATTCACTGTTTCAGCCTTGCGCTCGTTCATATACTCACAAAGATACGGTTTCAAGCCGATGCAAACCGATAAAATACGCCCAGGGGCAAGCGTTTTCGCGCCGAATCGTTCATGACCAATTCGCCCCACTCCGCGTTTGGCACGTGACCGAAGGTTTGCTGCATCAGGTTTTCCAGGATAAGCGACGAGAAACCCAGCGAATACAGATTGATTACGAAGAAGAAGTGATCCTGTTCCAGGATATCCGCGCAGGATTTCAGCAGATCGTTCAGGTGTTCATCGAGCACCCACTTTTCCCCGTCCGGCCCCCGGCCATAGGCGGGCGGGTCGAGAATGAGGCCGTTGTAGCGATTGCCCCGGCGCACCTCCCGCCGAACGAACTTCACCGCATCTTCCACCATCCAGCGAATGTTGTCCAACTTACTCTGCTCCATGTTTTCCCGCGCCCAGCTGATCACGGGTTTCACCGCATCGACGTGCGTTACGTCCGCTCCGGCCTGACGAGCGGCCAGCGAGGCTCCCCCGGTATAGGCGAATAAGTTCAGCACTTTCGGCCGCGGCAGATGGGCCTTGATGGCGTTAATTTTCTCGTCGATATACATCCAGTTGTTGGCTTGTTCGGGAAACAGGCCAACGTGTTTGAACGTGGTCAGCGCAAGCTTGAACGTCAGGTTTAAGTTACCCTGCTGAAACGATACAAACCACGGATCACGCATGGTTGGCTTGGTTTGCCAGTCACCCCGCTCGGGCGACTGGCGGTCGCGCCGGAAGATGGCGTGTGCCTGCCGCTCCCACTCCTGTTCGGGTAACGACTTATCCCAGATTGCCTGGGGTTCCGGCCGGGACAATACGTACTCGCCGAACCGCTCCAGTTTCTGGAAACCACCCGTATCAATCAGCTCGTACTGGGTCCAGGGAGCAGGGGTAATCAATTGAATGTCAGTCATAAGTAAAACGCTAAAGCCTCCCCGCATGAGGAGGCTTTAGCCCAATAAAAATACGATTAATCCTGCCCCATTTGCAGGATCAACTCAAATTCAAGGGGGCGAACCGGCATTACCGATAAACGCGATTGTTTGATCAGGCCGATACTAGCCAACATCGGCTCCGCTTTGATTTTAGCTAACGCAACCGGATTCGGCAGAGCCAGAACCGGTTCGAGTTCGACCACAACCCAACGGGCATCATCGGGTACGGTAGGGTCCTGGTAGGCTTCCCGCACAACGGTAGCCAGGCCCACCACGGCCGGGTTTGTTACGCTATGATAGAACAAAACCTGGTCGCCAGCCTGCATAGCCTTCAGGTTATTACGTGCCTGGTAGTTGCGAACGCCATCCCAGACCGCCCGGCCCTGTTTCACAAAATGATGCCACCCGTATGCGTCGGGTTCGGATTTAACCAGCCAATAGTTCATCGTCATTCAATACGTGTCCTACAAGAAAGAGTCAGTCTGTCTGCCTGAGTCTTGCCGACACGTATCTCCCTGATTTGCTCAATAATAATCGTCGTGTTCCTGGCTGCTTCCGAACGGCGAACCGTATTGGTCCTCGTCATCTTCGGCATAGCGGGAACCGGCCCGGTTGAAGGTCAGCGCTTTTTTGATTAGCATAATCTGCCCGGTATGATACAGGTCGTGATTAATGATCCCGTGGAGCATGTCGTAGTACGTGTAGTCGCGCCCCGGTACAATGTCTTCCAGGAATTCGTCGTCGTCTCGTTTGTCGAGTTCATTAATCAGTTCTTCCTGACTCAGACTAAGCTCCATCTCCAGAGCCTCCCACTCAAAATCGTCGATCTTATCCGGGAGTGCACCAAAGTTTTTCTCGGGCGTTGTAATATCGAACGTAGCGTCGCCCTGCATCTTTTTGACACAAAAAATCCGCCAGCTCGTCATATGAAAAACTAGTTCGGCAATTGTATGGGTATTTGGCGTGATCCGGCGTCCGGCCATGTCGGGCGTAACGCCCCGTAACGCTTCCACCACCGAGGGACCGTGCCAGGCCTCCTCGCTTTCATAGGTCGTGTTGAGCAGATCGATGATGCGTATTAGCTCGTCGTTAGAAATCATAGTCAATGAATTAGTCATACAGCCCTGACGTTCCAGGCGAAGGAACTACGTAGCTTACAGGACTATACGGTTTATACGTTTAAACAGAAGACTGGTTAGCGGTTAATCTCCCATCTGGCCTTGATTCGGTTACAGCTTTACCCGTAATGAACCGCCAGACCCGTTTATACTCATGCTACTGCGAAAATTTACGGAACAGCCCCATCCCGTTACCAGAAATCCTTCGCAAAGTTACGGTTTATAATTAATGAGGCTCCCAAAAATTTATCGGCCTGGCTTGTCGACGAGCCGGTATGAATTGCTGGCACATTATTAGCAGTCATCCCCAGCCGGTTCAGTTTTAAAAAAGTGAGAGACAGGCATACCGGTATTTTGTCCACTTCGGTGGTATATCTACCTAATTTTATCGGCGTGGCATATTTTATGCAGTGAATTCCAGTTACTTCTCTTTGCGGTAGGAAGTAACAAAATTCCCGGTTTAACGACTCAGGTAGTACATCCATGTGTACTACTTCCCCACTCGATCTCATGCGGCTGTTGCTTTTATACGTATTGCTGGCATCCACCTGCTTCGGACAGACGCTCAAGCCTCTTCGGTACCAGACCGAAGTTGGCAGTTACTTTTCAACTTCCGGGCAAACGCCGTTCTGGCTCCGGGCAAATCAGTACGGTATAGTCCCGCACGAACACGCGATCATGACCCTCCGGCACGCCATGCGCGTAGATTACCACGATACACCGGTTAGCAAACTCGATAGCTTACGGGCCGCAAACCGGCGGGTTGACTGGGGCTGGGGTGCCGAAGCGGTACTCAATGCGGGCTATACGTATCGCCTGCTCATTCCGGAGGCTTACGTTAAAGTGAAACTAGGGTCGGTAGAAATCTGGACTGGGCGTCGGCGGGAAATAGCGGGCCTGGTGGATACGAGTCTTACGTCGGGAGCGTACGCCATGTCGGGCAACGCCTTACCCCTGCTTAAATTTCAGGTAGCCATTCCCGAGTTTACGCCCCGCTTAGGCTTGTTCAGCTTCAAAGGATTTTACGCGCATGGCTGGTTTGAGTCGGATCAGTTTGTAAAAAACACCATGCTGCATCAAAAAGCGTTGTACATACGGATAGGTAAGCCTAAGTGGCGGGCAAAGTTTTACGGCGGCATTAACCACCAGGTCATGTGGGGCGGCAATACCGAACGCCTGCCAGGTTCGCTCATTAAAAATAACCAGCTACCCGCCACTTTTCAGGATTACCTCGACATCGTGATGGGCAATACGCTGGGCGACCGAAGCGATGTCGATACCAATCGGGTAAGCAAATTTGACCGGGAGAACCGAATCGGTAACCACCTCGGCTCCGTTGACCTCGCTTTTGAGTATACCGCCCGCTCATTTTCAATTCTCGCCTACCGGCAAAGCGTTTACGACGACGGTTCCCTGTTTTACCTGACGAATATACAGGATGGTCTGAATGGCCTGCGCATCCGTAACCGTCGGCCGATCAACCCCAACGGCTTACAGATTCAGAACGTACTCATCGAATATTTATATACGAAAAGCCAGGGCGGGAGTTTATTTCTGGATGATCAGGCGCACCGGGGCCGGGACAATTACTTTAATCATTCACAGTACCAGGATGGCTGGTCCCGCTACGGTATGACCATTGGTACCCCATTCATTACGCCTTCCAGCGACAGTCGGAGTGATTTGCCCCGTTATGCGTTTACGAATAACAATCGGGTAGCGGTGTTACACCTGGGGCTGTCGGGGCACCTTTACGATTTCTTCCGTTTTCAGCTTAAAGCCTCATATAGCGAAAACTTTGGCACCTACGAAAAACCGTTCCCCACGGCGGTTCCCCAATTTTCATCCAGCTTCAGGATGTCGGCTCCTCTCTCTATTCTCAACGGCGTTACCGGCAGTCTGGCCGTAGCTACCGATTTCGGGCAGCTGTACACGAACAGTATTGGATTTTTTGTAGGAATCCGCAAAGAAGGACAAAGCCGCAAGCGAACACTAGATTGACTTCACAACAATTCCAATAGTGTTTAGTCTCTTTAGCGTTTGTCCCCTTCTTAAGTTGTACTATCTAGTCTATAAAGAAAAGCTACCGAATAGTAAATCCTCAAAAATTGTTTTTTTTGAGTAACTGCTATTTTACTTACTCTTAGTATTTTTCCATCTACGTAATAGTTCTAGATCGTAACATAATCAACTATTAGCTTTGGTAACATTTGATTTTTGCATATTAAAATCTAGTAATAATTACTTACCAATGCCTTTGTTTTAGCCTCAATAACCTCAACTATAAATAGTACTTAACTTATATGGCTACCCATCCCCAACTGAAAGATGAAGAATTAATTCGTATGCATTTGCGCAGCGAACAGAACAACTATTTTGAAACGCTGTACAACCGTTACGTCAGCAAAGTGTACCGCCGGTGTCTGTCGCTGACCAAGGATTCGGCCCAGGCCGAAGATTTCACGCACGACATCTTTCTGCGGGTACACGGGAATCTAGGAAACTTCAAAGAGAATTCGGCGTTTTCGACCTGGTTGTATTCGATCTCTTACAACTACTGCATGGATCAGCTTCGGTACGCGAATCGAACCAGTACCGTTTCCATTGAGCAGGATCAGGAATACAACTGGAGTGATTCTTCGGAACAGGAAACCACAGAATTTCGGCTGCAGCACCTCGCGCAAGTTATGGGTACTATATCGCCCGAAGAAACGCTTATGCTCCGGCTAAAATACGAGCAAGGTCTGGATATCAGAGAGATCGCCGAGCAGTTCGGACTCAAAGACAGCGCGGTGAAAATGCGGTTGAAACGCACCCGCGACAAGATCCGCCGAATGTATGGTGAACAATCTTATTAACTAATTACCCTATCGATCAATTCTACGTTTTTACCTATTCTAATCTATCTTTAACTAGTCATCTAAGGCTAATAGTCCATAGCTATACACTGAATCGGGCCGGTTTCATAACCGGCCCGATTCAGTGTATACAGGGAATTACCGTCGGGTGCCGAAGTCGGTTACCCAGTAGTGTTTGTAGGTGCTGCTGCCCCCATAGGCATAACCGACACCTACATGTTTGAAGTTGGCACTCATAATATTTGCGCAGTGGCCAGGCGATTTAAGCCAGCCATCCACAACAGCGCGGGTGGTTGTATAGCCAGCGGCAATGTTCTCTCCAGCGGCCCGCCAGCTGTACCCTTCCCGCGTCATCCGATCCCAGGGCTGTGAACCGTCGCGACCCGTATGACTAAAATAATTATACGTAGCCATATCCTGAGCGTGTTTATCCGAGGCAGCGTTCAATTGCGTGTCGAGCGTAAGCGCGGGTACTGCCGGATACGTTGTGGTTCCGCACTGGCAGAGCTTCGACCGGGCCTGGTTCAGATACGTTAAGACTTCCTGCTGCTGAGCGGTAGTCGCGGCTGCGGCTCGGGCACCGGCTAAATTCGGCTGGGTGGTTGTCTCTTTTCCTGCCCCACCATCCTTGTAAATGGATGACATTACCGGCGCGGGCGTTTGCGATTCCCGATCGGATTGACAGGCAGCAGTTGCCCATAATAGAGCAGATACACCCAGGAGATACGTAGATTTCATCAGTTGATATGGCTATGTTTGTTGATTAAACGGTATATTTAATATGATTATTATACACAAAGACAATAACGGCAACATTAAATTTACGTATTAATATAGCTGGTAATAAATAGTACGAGCTATGCTATAAAGACATAGCTGTATGTCCAAACAGGCATTTGAACTACTTACTACTTACCGGGAAACAAGCTGCTTTTATTTGCGCTGAAAGTTGCCTTTTTCGGGCTGTGGACGAATGATGTACACGTCGAGTAACGCATACGGGCGCGCTAAATATTCGCGGATAAGCGTGCGGAATGAATAGCCATCGGGCACATCCTGAGCTGCGAAGGCAATCGCTTCAATGCCCTCGTGATTGCCAATGTATAAGGCGCGGGCATTGTGAAAGTTTTGGGAGATAATCGTAATCTTTTCCTGGTTAAATACGTCTTTGCAACGTACCACGGAATCAAACGTCCGGTAGCCGGCGTAATCCAGCGTCATTACCGATTGGGGTACGCCTAGTTTAATTAAAGCCCGTTGCATATCGACGGGTTCGTTGTAGTATTCGGAATCGTTATTTCCGCTTAAGATCAGATATTTTACCTTACCTTCTTTCCAAAGCCGGGCGGTAGCCTCCATCCTGTACCGGAAAAATAAGTTCTCTTTTCCCGTCCGGACAAACTTGCTGGTACCCAGCACGAGCCCGACATCGTTCGTCGGTAATTCCTGAATGTCAAAGTAAATCTGGTCGCGGGTGTTGTAAACCACCCACCAGTTGCAGATCAGGATCACTACCGAGGCCGTAAACACCGCAGCCACCACGAATTTTATGGACCACTTGACCACACGAACCGCCACCGTCTCCGGAGGCATATCACTATTGTATTCGGTGGCCAATAGGGTATTCATGTCATAAACTGAAATGCGGATTTTCAATTAAACCAATTACGTTGCCAAACGGGTCATTGACGGCGGCTGTTTTTATACCTTCGCCCACATCCTGAATGTCTTCGTGCGTTGTAGCCCCTAATCTAAGCAGACGGTCCAGTGCCGTCTGAATGTCAGCAACGCCCCAATACGTAATGGTGCTTCCGGCAACCGGCTCCCGGTCAGGGTCGAGACCAAGCTCGTAGCCACCTACCGAATAGCCAACGTAAAAGGGCTCGTCAAAGTACGGCGTAACGCCAAATGCGCTGGTGTACCAGGCTTTGGCTTCGGAAAGAGCGGGCGCTGCATAAATTACTGTTCGCAACCCCAAAAAAGGTTTTTCCAGCATGATTTTAGGTACCCTTGCAGAACATTAGCTGACGTTCCGCAAGGGCTCTATTTATGAAAACAATCCCAACTGCATGGGTTCTGCTGACTCAGCCTCAGCCGCTTCAACGGCAACCTGATCAACGGCCTCCGTTTGTTTTACGGTTTCTCTGACCGCTCTGGGGGCCAGCAGCTTTACATCTTTCACTTTAGCGAAAGGCAAGGGCTTTCCTAATGCCTTCCAGCCCCGAATATCAATAAATCCTTCGGGTTCCAACACCATCTTCTCAACGGGACCACGCTCTTTAACCTGATGGACAACTTCGATACGTGGATATTTATCAGCCGTAACAATTAACGACTTCGATCCTTTGGCATCTCCAATAAAGCTAAATTTCTTATCCAACGTGGTGGTTTCAACTTTAAACCGTTTTACGTACCACGACTTCTGATTCGCTTCGTAATACACGGAGGACAAAACCGTCTCGGGATCAAACTTGGTCAGGATGGCCACTTCGTTCGGTTCGTATCGGTTGGTCAGATCAAAACTAGTCAGTTCATATTGACCCTCTTTGTAAACAACGAGAATACTATCCTTAGCGTCGAAGTTACCGAGCAGTCTGCCCCGCTCATCGCGGTTGAGCCGTCCCAGATGCTCGTCGTACCAGATGTCTACCCCGCCGAGCGTCGACACCCCACCGGTTTTCTGAGTGATCTTCCGTACCGGATACTTCGTCAGGATATTGCCCTGGGCCGACCGGTTCTTAATACCAACCGAAGCAAAGTCATAATCAAACTGCTTGATCTTGGCTGAGCTCTGGGCGGTCAGATTCACCGTAATCACTTCGGCCTCGCCGTTATCGTTGGCGCTGAAGTAGGTAATCTTCGACTTCGGATTGCCCATCGTCAGGTCGTACTCCCGATCGCGGGTAACGCCGGTAACCGGGAATCGCTTCGCCATTGAAATACCCGACTTGGCGTCTAAGTACACCAGGTTATAGATCTTGCGTTCGTCGTTTTTCTTGAAAACCGATACGTACAGAATATCCTTGCCGACAAAGACTTTCTCCTGAATTTTGGTGACCAGGCATTTGCCGTCGCGCCGAAACACAATAATGTCGTCAATGTCCGAACAGTCGCTTACGTACTCGTCTTTCTTCAGGCCATACCCAATAAAACCACCTTCCCGATCAACGTACAGTTTCTGGTTGGCGGCTGCCACTACACTCGCGGCAATGGTATTGAACGCCCGGATTTCGGTTTTACGCTCGCGGCCTTTGCCGTATTTCTTTTGCAGATCCTTGTAATACGCAATGGCATAGCGGGTGATGTTGGCCAGGTGATCTTCCGTTTCAGCGAGCTCCTGTTCCAGGCGTCGCATCAGTTCATCCGCCTTAAAGCCATCGTACTTCGAGATCCGTTTGATTTTTATCTCGGTGAGACGAATCAAATCATCTTCATTGATCTCCCGATAGAACTGCTTCTTAAAGGGTTTCAGCGCTTTGTCGATCGTCGTCAGCACCGCTTCGAACGTTTCGCACTCCTCGATTTTCCGATAAATTCGGTTCTCTATAAAAATCTTTTCGAGTGAGCTGTACAGCAGCCGCTCCAGTAGCTCACTACGCCGAATCTCCAGTTCGCGTTGCAGGAGCTGAACGGTCTGGTGCGTATTTACCCGCAGGATGTCAGTTACACTAACGAAATGGGGTTTGTCGCCAATGATGACACAGGCGTTCGGCGAAATCGACACTTCGCAGTCGGTAAAGGCGTAGAGCGCATCGATGGTCACATCCGGCGACACGCCCGGCTGCAGGTGCACCAGAATCTCAACGTCTCTGGCGGTGTTGTCAACGACAGCTGCTACGTTGCGGCTCGGGGCTTTAATCCGAATCTTGCCGAGTTCGGCGGCTTTGACAATGGAGTCGATCAGCTGCGAGGTGGTTACCCCAAACGGTACATCCCGAATGGCCAGGGTCTTTTTATCAACTTCTTCGATGCGAGCGCGTACCCGAACTTTGCCGCCCCTGTGGCCATCGTTGTAGTTGCTGACATCAATCAGCCCACCGGTCTGGAAATCGGGGAACAACTGAACCGGCTTGTCTTTCAGAATCTGAATCGACGCTTCGACCAGTTCGTTGAAGTTGTGGGGCAGAATCTTGGTTGACAGCCCGACGGCAATCCCCTCAACGCCCTGCGCCAGCAGCAGTGGGAATTTTACGGGCAAGGTTACCGGCTCTTTTTTACGACCATCGTACGACAGTTGCCACTCAGTGGTTTTGTCGTTGTAAATAGTGTCAATGGCAAACTTCGAGAGCCGGACTTCAATGTAACGGGGCGCAGCCGCGCCATCGCCCGTGCGGACATCGCCCCAGCTTCCCTGCGTATCGAAGAGCAGTTCTTTCTGGCCGATATTGACCAGCGCTTCGCCGATGGAGGCATCGCCGTGCGGGTGGAACTGCATGGTCTGCCCAATTACGTTCGCCACCTTGTTGAAGCGCCCATCGTCCATTTCTTTGAGGGCGTGCAGAATCCGGCGCTGAACCGGCTTCAGCCCATCTTCTACGGCCGGAACCGCCCGTTCGAGAATAACGTAGGATGCGTAATCGAGAAAATAGTTTTCGTAAAGTCCTGACACAACCGTCTGGTCGTGCAGCACATCGGCACCTGTATCAATGGGTTGTTCATTAGCTCCGCTGGCATCGCTTAGCTCCGCTTCGTCCGCCGAAAACTCTGACGGGAGCGGCTGCGTATCATCGGCCATCGGTTCCTGATCTTCGTTGTCTATCATGAATTGGTCTGGAACTATTTCAGTTGAAAATTGGCGGGCAATTCCGAGCGGTCATGTGCCGTTCGGCTCCTTAAATATACGAAGAAAAATCGAGGAAATAGCCTTAATCTGCCTAAAAAGGCAATTTAAGGCGCTTCCCCAACGGGTTAATAACCCCGCCCAAGTTCTACCTTATTCTCTACGCTGTCGCCCTTAAGGTAGCGTTGGAGGTTCTCTAAAAACAAGGCAACTTTACCCGCATCCTCAGTCGGTTGTCCCCCGCCCGTATGCTGAGTCAGCAAAACGTTTGGCAACGTCCACAGCGGACTGTTGGCAGGCAAAGGTTCCGTTCCGGTTACGTCGAGCACCGCGCCCCCCAGCGCCCCAGCCTGGAGGGCTTCGATTAAGGCGGGTTCATCGGTCGTGCTGCCCCGGCCCACATTAGCGTACAGGCTCCCGGGTTTCATTGCCGCGATCAGTTCGGCCGAAAAGAATCCGACCGCCGTACCGGGCAGGCAATTGACCACAATGTCGGTTTGCGGTAGAACAGCTTTCAACTCATCGACCGAATGCAGTTCAGCCTGTGGGTCAGTGCGGGCCAGCATCTTGATCCCGCAGTCAAAGCCGGTTAACATTTGCCGCACGGCCTGCCCGATCGTTCCCGTCCCAAGAATAACCACCTGTTTCGCACGGAGCAATCCCGTCCGGGCCCGGATGGGAGCACCGATCCATTCGCTCCGGCTCTGCAGCAAGGCCAATTCCGGAATACGCCGGTACAACCCCAGAATACCCGCTACCATGGTCTCGGCGCAGGGCCAGGCGAAGTAGTCGCCCATATTCGCTACGACAGCATCAAGTTGGGTGGCCCGGTATCCGTCAAAGCCAGCCGAGTCGAGTTGCCAGAATTTCAGATTGGGCAAGGGTTCCGTGAACCAGGCGGCCGGGGGATTACCAAGCAGGAAATCCGCCGACTGCAGAGACGTCTGCTGTTCGGATTGAGGCAAATCATGCCGGAACCGGACAGTAATATCCTGGGGCAGTTCACGCAGGAGTGTTTCTTTAAGCGCAGTGTCGAGGGCGGTGTTTACAAAAAGTATCATACTAGTTCTACGAAAATTCCGCCTAAATGGTTGCGCATTGGCTATCGCTTCCCGACTTCACCGCCGGTCAGCTGACTCAATAGCCAATTTGTCATTTTTTCGGTTTGTTCAGGAAAGGTCCAATGGCCGGTTTCTTTATACAGTTCCAGTTGCTTGGTGCCGGGGATCACGTTGTAAGCCGCATACATGGACGTAGGCGGGCAGGTTTCGTCATTGAATCCCCAGGAATAATAGCCGGGTACGTTCACCAGGCGGGCAAAGTTAACGACGTCGTAATAGCCGGTGGTTTTAATGCGGTCAGGTTTGTTGTTGTACGCGAGATTATCGCCCGTGAACAGATGCGGCCAGCCGCCCGCCCGGCCGTGCAGATAGCCCGTTACGTCGCTCAGGGCCGGATAATACGCACCCAACCACTTTATCCGGGAGTCAAGACCGGCCGTAACAATCGATAACGCGCCACCCTGGCTACCGCCCGTTACGGCCAGGTTCTGCCCATCGTACTGGGGTAAACTCGTCAGGAAATCGACGGCACGCACGCAGCCTAAATACACCCGCTTGTAGTAGTACCGATCGCGATCGTCGAGGTTCGCTGCCTGGTACCCACTGAGCGGTCCCCGGCTCAGATTATCATACACACTAGGGTCCATGGTGACCGGTACGCCGTGGATACCAACTTCCAACGTAATGAAGCCTTTTTCGGCTTCGGCAATCATACCGTTGTAGGGACGCACACCAGCACCGGGTACACGCAGAATAGCCGGATATTTCCCTTCTTTCTTGGGCACGCACAAAATTCCGTAGAAGCGCGAATTATTGATATTCTGCAGGTTGAGCTGATACACATTGGTCCGCTCCGTACAGCGTTCGGGCAGCAGGGTCATCCGGGCATCGATGGGTACCTTAGCCAGATCCGCTTTCGCCTTGTCCCAGAACGCCCGGAAGTCGGTGGGATTCTCGACCGTCGGCTTGATCGCCTGGGGTTCGAAGCCCACCGTGGTCAGGCCCCGGTATTCTTTTCCATCCAGCTCAACCGTGGCGGTACAGCGCAGAAAGCCAGCGGTACGCAGGGTACCCCCATCCAGGGTAAGGGTTCCGTCTTTCAACGTAACAGTCTGCTTTTTAACGGGCTCCATCTTTTCCGGGCCGACCTCATAGCGGAGCGTTGCAGCCTTGAGCGGTACATTGTCCCGGTAAACAGCGATGGTAAACGAAACGGGTTCGCCAATCTTATAAAGCCAGTCGGCATGATTGGGCGTAACGATGACTTTAACGAGCCGTTCGGCGGGCTGGGCCAGGGCCGTGCTGACCCAGATCAGGAATAAACCAGAAAGTAAACGCGTTTTCATGAAATTCGGAATGAATACAGAGTCCTATCATCCTGACAAAGCAGCTACGTTCCGAATTATAACTGAAAACCGGTCAGGCCACCCGCATTGGCGTTTGCTTTCCGCGCCGAACGGGCTGAACATTGACCAGGCAACGCACTAACAGCATCAGCGGATACACGACATCGACCCCACCCGGCACATTGGACAAGATCATGCCGAGCAAGATCAGGACGGCCGTCAGACCGAAATACGTAGTCCGGCGACGCGAAGTCGAATTGCGGCCAGTAGCCCAGTAGATTAGGGGCAGATGCAGCGGCATCAGGTAAAGCAGCGTAGGATTCCAGGCCGTAACGCCATGATCGGTGCCGACCCATAGCAGAAACAGAAACCAGCCCAGAAAACCGGAAACGCCAAATAGCAGCCGATCGAGCCACCGATCAACCCGCCCCTGCTGGTACCGGCGAACAGTAACCAACACAACGACGACGCCCAGGATAGTAAAAACCACGTTGGGGTCGAAAAAGAAAGGAATCTGCTGCCGGATTGTTGTCGTCGCCGTATACAGAGCCTGATCCCGGGTCACCAGGGGTCTGATCTGGCCGGTCGGACTACGAAGCATTGCCTGAGCCATCTGATCGTGGACGTTGCCAGGCAGGTACATGGCGTGCCAGCCGTCGGTTTGTTCGTCGGCGGGCTGACCAATGGCCAGGTTCATGCCCAGTTTAGCCCAGGGTTTCTCGCCCAGATGATCATTCATCCAGTCGCGGTACGACTTACCGGTCTTCTTTAATCTGGTAGGTACGTTCAGGCTATCGCCACAGGCCCTGGCGATCACATCACGCGGCCGGGTCGCACAATTGTCGTAGAAAAATTTGTATTGATACGTCCGGTTTTCGGGCCGGTAATTTTCCTGAATCTGGCTCCACAACCGATTTTTCTGCGCACTGGTTAGATTCAGGAGTTGCTCGCGGACGGTTCGGTTATCGGCCTGGTAGGCATACAGAAACGGATACATATCGTACCCATCGATGTAGTACGGCAGCGTACCCCGTAAAAACTTGACGTAAAAATTATCTTCGGAAAACCGGAAGCCCCCCCAGCCGTAGGTCACATCCATATTTTGCGACGGATCGTAGATCCGAATGGCCGTGTGCCCGAATACGGAGTACAGTTCTTCCCCCGGCCCCACCGTCAGCAAACTAATCTGGGCGGATGGCGAAAGTTGCTGACCGCTGGCCGTTGGTAGCAGGCCGCTTAGGGCGAGAAACAGGCTAACTACCCATTTGGCGAGCGCCCCCTTACTCGTCCTCATCGTCTTCATCGCGGCTGTACTTGCGGGTTTTCTCCCGGCTTGGCTCTTTTCCCTGAACGCAGATAACAAGCTCACCTTTTACTGTTTTTTCGGCAAAGTACGTAATAAGTTCGGACAACGGCCCGCGCTTGTTTTCTTCGAACAGCTTCGTCAGTTCGCGCGATACGCTGGCCGACCGATCAGCGCCAAACACTTCGGCAAACTGCTGCAGCGTTTTCACCAGCCGGTGGGGCGACTCGTAGAACACCATCGTTCGGGATTCAACCGCCAGTTCGCTCAGGCGCGTCTGACGCCCTTTTTTGTGGGGCAAAAATCCTTCGAACGTAAAGCGGTCGTTGGGCAGGCCCGAGTTGACCAGCGCGGGCACGAAGGCCGTTGGCCCCGGCAGGCACTCCACCGGTATATCGTTCTGAATGCAGGCCCGAACCAGCAGAAACCCAGGATCAGAGATGCCCGGCGTACCCGCATCGGTCACCAGCGCAAAGGTTTTGCCTTCTTTCAACTGATTCACCAGCCGCTGTACGGTCTGATGTTCGTTAAAAATATGGTAGCTCTGGAGCGGTTTACTGATGTTCAGGTGACGTAGCAAGACGCCCGACGTACGGGTATCTTCGGCCAGAATCACGTCGGCCGCCTGTAGCGTTTTGATGGCCCGCAACGTAATATCGTCAAGATTGCCAATGGGCGTTGGCACGAGAAATAGTTTCATAGAGAGGGAATGGAGTGAAATAATGAACTAATGGGGCTGTGGCGGCTGAAATGCGGCACTAGCGCTCATTCACTCTTTCGCTCTCTCACTCATTTGTAACCGGTCGATGGCAGCGGCTAACTGGCGATCTTTTTGGGTAACGACATTACCCGCATCGTGCGTTGTCAGCTTTATGGTCACCTGATTATAGACATTAGACCACCAGGGGTGATGGTCCATCTTTTCGGCAAGCAGGGCCACACGCGTCATAAACGAAAAGGCTTCGCTAAAATCAGTAAATGTAAACTCGCGGATGAGTTGATTATCCTGTTCCTGCCACATAGACGGGTTGATTTGACGTTTAACCCTACAACCGACGCCTGGGTGCCGAGGTTCATTCCAACCGGCGCGAGTTGTATGAACAGGTGTTGACCATTCACTCTACCCAAAGCCTAAACCAGTTTATCCAGCTCGCCGACTCACCGAGCTTTTTCCGTTTTCTGAAATTATTGACGCTGAACTTGTGTATACATAGCAAGCTTTACGTGGTTCGGTGGCGGCTATACCTTTGGCAGCGTCCGTCATCGCGCTCACCTCATTCATTTCTGATGTCTAAAAAGACGTATTTCTTTCTTATCCTGATTCTGGGAAGTTTAACGGCGCTGGGGCCGTTTTCCATTGACATGTATCTACCGGGTTTCCCGGCCATAGCCAACGATCTGCACACGACCGCGGCCAACGTCTCCTTGTCTTTATCCGGTTTTTTCATCGGCATTTCGATAGGGCAGCTACTTTACGGTCCCCTGCTGGATAAGTTTGGCCGAAAAAACCCGCTCTACGTCGGGCTCGTTATCTACGTACTGGCTTCGATAGGCTGCGCGTTTACAGTGAGCATCAACGGACTGATCGTCATGCGTGTTATCCAGGCCATCGGCAGTTGCGCGGCAGCGGTCGCTTCGATGGCCATGGTGCGTGATTTGTTTCCGGTGAAAGACAATGCAAAAGTTTTCTCGCTGCTATTGCTGGTGGTGGGTGCGTCGCCGATGATCGCCCCAACAATTGGGGGGTACGTGACCGCAGCATTAGGCTGGCAGGCGGTATTTGTCATTCTGGCGGGAATGGGAATTGCTATTCTGGGCGCCGTTTTCTTCTGGCTGCCCACAAAATATACACCCGACAGGTCGATTTCCTTAAAGCCAAAGCCGATCTTACACAATTTCTGGCATGTGCTGCGTGAGCCTCAGTTTTACACCTATGCCTTCACAGGTGCCATCGCCTTCTCCGGACTTTTCGCCTATGTTTCCGGCTCGCCAATCCTGTTCATGGAAGTATTTCATACCGATGAAAAAGTTTATGGTTGGATTTTTGCCTTTCTTTCAGTTGGCTTCATCGGATCAGGTCAGGTAAACACCCTGCTCCTGCGAACCTACAAGAGCGAGCAAATTGTCCCGGTCGCGCTGATCTGTCAGGTTCTCATTAGCGTAACGTTTCTGGCGGTCGCGCTGAATGGCTGGCTGACGCTGCCAATCACCCTTGTTTTTCTGTTCCTGTTCCTTTGCTGCATCGGTTTCACAAACCCCAATGCGTCCGCTCTATCGCTGGCTCCGTTTGCCAAAAATGCCGGTAGCGCTTCGGCCCTGATGGGTGCTCTACAAATGGGTATGGGTACGTTGATTTCGGTGTATATGAGTTTATTCGAAATCCCTTCGGCTATCCCGATGGTTTTGGGTATGACTGGCTCGTCCACACTGGCCCTACTGGTCTTACTGACGGGACGCAGGCGGATACGTACTCAGATCGACGTTCAACAGGACGCCGAGGCAGCTGTATTTCACTAATGGGCGCTTACTATAAGTCCGTTTAGCAGTGCACTCACTCCGCCTGTTGAGGAACCGATTCACGCCCGGCATAGTGACAAAACACTTGGCTGGCTTTTCCCATTTCATTGAGGTGAAAGACTTCGCTGGCGAGTTGATTATTCACCGACGTATAGTGAATAACTAACGTATCGATTCCCACAAAAACGGTATGCAACGTGAAGTGCAGGTCGGGATAGGTGTTCAGACCTACCCGAAAGTAGCGCTCCAGATCGCGCTTGCTGGTGATGCAGCCTGACGTATTGAACTTCAGCCGCTGAACAAAGGGTGAATAGAATTCCAGTTCGTCGGCGTAATGGGTCAAAATGGCGTCAAGGTCGTGCGCGTTAAAAGCCTCGATCCATTCATCGGCAAATCGAAGCGCTTCTTGTTGGGTCATGGTATCTGGCTTAGTTTGACGTGGTTTCTCCGTTCGGTTGGGTTGGTTTCAGGTACGCATCGGTGAAATATTCCCGGTGTTTTGGTAACGCGAATTTATCGGCGTTAAACTGGCTGGACGCTCCTTTTGGGATCGAGAGCGACGTCCAGTCTTTCGTCAGCATTTTCCCCAGAAATACCAGTTGCCCGATATGATACGCATAATGAGCTAGCTGCCGGTTTATCGCTTCCACGACCGAATGGCCCTGGTTTCGGATATAGATGATCCGCGTCAGGTCTTCCTCCCGCAGCGATTGAAGGGTTTCTAAAAGAACACGCCAACCCTCGTCCCATTTTTGGAGTAATTCATTTCGGGATTGAGAATCAGATGTAAACTCATCTTCCCGATCGCGCCATTCTTTTTCGCCATCGGTGGTAAGAAAATCAGTCCAGCGACTAAGCATGTTGCCCCACAGGTGTTTAATCAGGATGGCAACGCTGTTGCTTTGCTCGTTGTACTGCCAGAACAAGGCATCGTCGGGCAGTTGGTCCAGCGTCTTTTCGCCCAGCCATTTATAATACTCGAATTGGCTGATCACGCTTCTTAAGTAATCGGTTGACATACGGCAAGTCGGTTTATAGCTAGATTCAGGGTGAATCAGAGAAGGGTCACGCTAAAAAATTGGCGATTACGTCGATCACATCATCCATTTCTTCCAACGTATTAAAATAGTGAGGAGAAAGCCGGACTAGCCAGTCTACACCCTTTCGTTGAAAATCGATCAGTGCGGAATTTGCATACTGCACCGTGTAGACCACTTGCCCACATCGAAGAGCCGCTTCCAGAGCAGGGAGCGAATGGCGGGGCGTGTGAAAGCTCAGGATGTTGCTTTGCCGGGAGCCCCAATCCAGTACGGTAATCCCATCGAGCTGTTGTAAACCTACCCGCAGCCGGTGCATTAGGCGTTGGTTCTGTTGGGCAATGGCCTCCAGGCCGACCTGATTGGCGTACCAAACGGCTTGCGCCAATCCGACGCTGAGCAGCGAGATTTCCTGGGGCTCAAACCGGCGGGCGCTGCCCGGCACAGTATAGCTGTCCGGCCCGGTCCAGCTGGCCGCCCGTCTATCGATAAACAGCGGAGACAGACCGGCCTCCAGCACCTGATCAGATACGTACAGAAATCCCGTATTGCGCGGGCCGCGCAGGAACTTACGACCCGTTGCCACCAGAAAGTCGGGTTGAAGGCGAGCCACATCGAGTGGTAACTGCCCCACCGATTGGGCCGCATCGAGCAGATACCAGACGCCGTAATGTCGGCAAAGGCTACCCATCTCTTCGGCTGGCAGCACCAGCCCTGAATTCGTCGGTACGTGCGTCATGACGACGAGTACCGGCCGGTGTACCCGAATCAACTCCTCGGCATGGGTCAGATCAAGGTCGCCGTTGGGCAGGTCGTTGATCCGGATCAACCGAATTCCTACCCGCTGCTGCATGGACAGAAACGCCAGTTGGTTGGAAACGTAATCGTTGGTGGTGGTCAGAATCGTATCGCCCGTCTGAAACGGAATGGCCGATAGGGCCTGGATGCAGGCATCGGTAGCACTGTACGCATAGGCGATATTGCCCGGCTGGGTATTCAGTAACCGGGCCGTTTCCTGGTAAAACTGGGCGATCTGGTCTGCCCGTAACCGTTCTACTTCGTATCCACCGAGCTGGGTTTCCTGCTGAAGATAATCCAGCATAGCCATCACTACCGCCTGAGGCATCAGCGAAGCCCCAGCGCTGTTCATAAACAGACGATCAAGGCAGCCCGGCGTATCAGCCCGCAGTCGGGCAACATCAACTAAAGGAATTGTTTGGGATTGCATACGGCAAAAGAAGAGAACCCGCGTGTATTGAACCAGACACACTTTAGCGATTTGGAAACCGTACAGATTAGTTTGACGAAGATTAACTGACACCCCAAACTGTACGGTTCACTTCGACGAATTCTGTATGGTAATCCAGACAGATTAGGCTGCTACTTTTGCCGGATAAAGCAAGATTTCTTACTCAGGAAGCGTATGGCTCAATCGACGCCCAGGTATCAGCAGATTGCCCGTCAGCTCGGGGATAAACTGCGGTTTGGTATGCTCACCGAGGGCGATAAACTTCCGTCCGTGCGCATGCTCAGCCAGGAGCTTGGCGTCAGCATCAACACCGTGCAGCAAGCCTACTATTGCCTGGAAGCGGAAGGGTTGGTGGAAGCCCGGCCTCAGTCAGGGTATTACGTCCGAACCATGAGCGAACGGATGGGGCAAGTACCCCGCCGGTCGGCACCCCAGGCATCGGCTCATCAAGTCCCGCCGTCCGATCAGGAGTCGGTGCTGCTGAGACTGATGCGTCAGCAGCGACAGGCCGACTGGCTGCCGTTCTCGTTGAGTGTACCCGCTCCTTCGCTGCTCCCAGTCGATAAGTTGACCAGGGCTCTTCAGCAGGCCCAGCGTGAATTGCCGCATGGTGGTATTGAGTATGAACTCATGGCCGGCAACACAGCTTTACGTCGGCAAATTGCCCGCTACGCCCTGTTCTGGGGTAGTCGGCTCACCGATGAAGAGATTATCACGACTGAAGGCTGCACGGGCGCGCTGACCCTGTGCCTGAAGGCGGCTACTAAACCGGGCGATACGGTTGCCGTAGAAAGCCCTATCTATTTCGGTATCCTTCAGACCATTCTGTCGCTCGGCCTGAAGGTGCTTGAACTGCCCACCGACCCACTGACAGGTGTTGACCTGGACGTACTGGAAGGCCATTTGCGGGCGGGACGGGTACAGACTTGTTTGCTGGTGCCTAACTTCAGCAATCCGCTCGGCTGCTGCATGCCGAATGCCCACAAACAACGGCTGGTGCAGTTGATGGAAACGTACCAAATTCCACTGATTGAAGATGACCTCTACGGCGATCTGCATTTCGCCCCCGACCGGCCGCTTCCCTGCAAGGCATTCGACCGGCAGGGGCTCGTATTATGGTGTGGCTCCGTCAGCAAAACGCTGGCCCCTGGCTACCGGGTAGGCTGGGTAGCTCCGGGGCGCTATTATGACGTGCTGCTTCAGATTAAGCGGTACCAGGCCGGTTTCTCACCGGGCATCACCCAACAGGCTGTGGCCACATTTCTGGCTAACGACCGGTATGAGCTGCACCTGCGCCGACTGCGGCAGCGGCTAAAAAGTAACTGTCAGCGCTACCAGCAAACCATTCGCACCTGTTTTCCCGACGGTACGCGCATCAGTGAGCCCCAGGGCGGATTTACCTTGTGGGTGGAAGTTGATACCCGGATCGATACGCTGGCCCTGGTCGACCAGCTGGCTCCGCATAAGATTAGCATTATGCCCGGCAGTTTATTTAGTCTTCAGCCGCAGTACGCCAACTGCATGCGGCTTAGCTACGGCCTCCCATTCGACGAACACGTAGCCTGGGGGCTGCAAACCATCGGTCGGCTTATTCACCAGCAGTTAGCGCTATGACACACGTACGGGCAACCTTCCTGGCTTTATTCTCTGCTTGTTTGCTGTCTATTTTCCTTGTCCAGTCTGTATGCGGGGCAGATGAGGTACGTAATCAGTATCGGAAGCTGGAGTACCGGATTCCGATGCGCGACGGGGTTCTGCTTTATGCCGCCGTTTACGTACCCCGCGACGCGTCACCCGCGAAAACGTATCCCGTTCTCCTGCAGCGGACCTGCTTTGGAACACCTCCGTATGGTCACGACCAGTATAAAACCGCTCTGGGCCCTTCGCCCGCACTCCAGGCGGATGGCTATATTTTCGTGTATCAGGATGTGCGGGGGCGCTGGGCTTCGGAAGGCCGCTGGACCAACATGACTCCGATGGTCAGCAACCAGCGAAACCCGACATCCGCCCGGTCGGTTGACGAAAGCACGGATACGTATGACACCATTGACTGGCTGCTCCGGCACGTACCCCATCACAATGGTCGGGTGGGTCTGTGGGGTATGAGCTACGCCGGTTTTTACGCCGTGGCGGGTTCGATCAATGCGCACCCGGCGCTAAAAGCGGCCTCCCCGCAAGCGCCGATTGCCGACTTATTTCGGGAAGACATTCACCACAACGGTGCCTTCACGCAGTTGGCTTTACTGGCCTACCCTGTGTTCGACAATCGCCCAACGGGTCCGACAACGAAGCCCTGGTTTCTGAGCGACTGGATTCAAACGGGAACCCAAACGGAATATGCCTGGCACATTGGACTGGGTCCGTTGGCCAACGCCCAGTCGTATCTGGCCCGGAATGAGTTCTGGCGGCAAACGGTGGACCACCCCAATTACGATAGGTTCTGGCAGGAACGTAACATCCTCCCCCATCTGCGGAAAATCCGGCCTGCCATGCTGGTAGTTGGAGGCTGGTTCGATGCCGAAGACCTGTATGGTCCTTTGAGCATTTACAAAACACTTGACCAGCACAGTCCTCAATCGCGCCCAATGCTGGTTATGGGACCATTTGGCCACCGGGGCTGGTCGGAAGAAACCGGCCCTACGCTCCACCATGATCTGTATTTTGGCGACAGTCTGGCTACGTATTACCAGCGCACGCTGGAAGCCCCTTTCTTTCACCACTACCTGAAAGGCGCGGGCGATGGCAAGACCAGCCTGCCTAAAATCTGTCTGTTTGATACTGGCTTAAAGACTTGGCGAACGTTCACGCACTGGCCCCTGTCTACCCGCAATCGCCTGAGCTGGTATTTGACCCCGACTGGCCAGCTAAGCGCACAGGCGGCTAACCCATCGGGGTTTCGCGAGTATATCAGCGATCCAGCCCAGCCTGTCCCCTACAGTGAAGCAACGCTGACCGCCGAACCAGATTTCAGCGCGTTGTTCAGCTATATGTCGGCCGATCAGCGATTTGCCTCCAGGCGGCCTGATGTACTCACCTTTCAGACCGATGTTTTAAGACAAAACATGACGGTAGGTGGAGAAATTTCGGTTCGGTTGAAGGTCAGCACGACTGGCACCGACGCCGATTGGGTGGTTAAGCTCATTGACGTGTACCCGCCCGATGAGCCGAATCACCCTTACCTGACTGACCCTCATACGCAACTAGCCAATTACCAGCAACTGGTCAGGGCGGATGTGATGCGCGGCCGATTTCGGACTAGTTTCGAGAAGCCTCAACCCTTCACCCCGAATCAAATCACGGAGGTGTCCTTTCAATTGCCCGACGTACTGCACACCTTCAAAAAAGGTCATCGGATCATGATCCAGGTACAAAGCAGTTGGTTTCCCTTAATCGACCGAAATCCGCAAACGTTCGTCAGCACGATCTACGCGGCAAAAGCTGCCGATTTTCAAGCCGCTCATCATCGCCTTTATGGCGACTCTGTCATTAAGGTAGCTACGTTACCCTGAATAAGCCATGGTCACGAACATGATAGCCCCTCTACGTACATCGGTTTCGTAAGTGTATTCAATTAATGCCAACCCCTTGTTTATGAATCCATCTGATCGCTCCTGGGATGCTGACCTTTACCAGCAAAAGCACGCGTTTGTGTTTCGATATGGCGCTGACGTATTGAGTTTGCTCGAGCCGAAGCCTGGCGAACGTATCCTGGACCTGGGCTGTGGTACGGGTGAACTGACGGCCCAGATCGCCCAACGGGGTGCCGAAGTCGTTGGCCTTGATGCCTCGGCGTCCATGATTGCGAACGCCCGGAAATCGTTTCCGCAACTTAGCTTTCAACAGGGCGATGCCCGGCAGTTCGTTGCTGACCAACCCTTCGACGCGGTATTCAGCAACGCTACGTTGCACTGGATTGCCGAGCCGGAACAACGAAACGTGTTGACGAATGTCTTTGATGCGCTCAAAGCGGGTGGGCGCTTCGTGGCCGAGATGGGCGGACGAGGGAATGTCGAACGGATTCTAAGCGCGTTTACGCATGCGCTGAACGAACTGGGCATTCACCAGGCGTCCAATCTGAATTACTTCCCAAGCCTGGGCCAGTACGTGCTACTGGTCGAAACGGCGGGCTTCACCGTTACGTGGGCACAGTTTTTCGATCGCGACACACCGCTGGTGGATTCGTCAACCGGTCTGACCGACTGGCTTATGATGTTCCGGGGAGACATTCTAAATGACCTTTCCGAAAGAGACCGACAAACCGTTTTGGAAGCAGTCCATGAAAAGCTCGGGGCAACCAATTTTCGCGACGGCTCCTGGTTCGCGGATTATAAGCGCCTGCGCTTTATAGCCATAAAACCGCTTAAACCCTAGAGTCTCCGGCATATGACCGCTCTCCAGTCAACGAAGTAGCTAGGCTAGTCACTTGCTCTTCAATCTAAGAATGGATTCACGTTTAGGCCTTTTTTATGCAAAACCAGATCTATATAATTGGAGTTGGTGCCATTGGCATGACCTTAGCCGTTATGCTGAAGCAGTCGGGCAAAGATGTTGTGCTGCTGCACGCCCGTCGGGGCGGTTCGCCGGAACCAGCGGATGTTTGCATTACGGTTGAATGTAGTAATGGACTTACCCTAACAGCTTCCATTCCCATCCGCGATCTGGAACAGCTGGAGCCTTTAAACGGCATTGTGTTGCTGACTAGCAAATCGTTTGGCAATCAGGAGATAGCCCACCGATTGCGGGGGAAAATAGGTCAGTCTCCGCTGGTCCTATTGCAAAACGGGTTGGGAATCGAAGAGCCGTTTTTGAAAGCCGGTTTCAACCAGATTTACCGATGCGTATTACTCGCCACTAGTCAGGTGCGAACTCTGCACACGGTTAGCTATAAACCCGTTGCCCCATCGCCCATTGGGGTGATTCGTGGCCCTGAATCAGGCGTATCAGAGCTTGTAGCGCAGCTGAGTACCCCTCCGTTTCCGTTCCGGTCTGAGCCTGCGATTCAACAGATGATCTGGGAGAAAGTTATTACCAACTGCGTCTTCAATGCCATCTGTCCATTACTCGGAATAGACAATGGCATTTTTCACCGCAATACGTCGGCACTGGCTTTAGCGCACAGAATCATCGACGAATGTGTGGCTGTGGCGAAAGAAGTAGGAATTGTGTTGAACCAGCAGGAAGTAGAGCAACGCCTGCTGCAAATCAGCCAGCGTTCCGATGGACAACTAATTTCGACGCTGGTCGATATTAACGAGGGCCGCCAAACCGAAATTGATACGCTGAACCTTGCCGTAGCCCGTCTGGCTGAGGGGCTAGGTAAACCCCAACTGGCTAACCAGACCCGGCTCCTGGGCGAACTGGTTCGCTTAAAGGCCGATCATGGCTTGCGTTTGGCGCCATGCGAATGCTAATCGGTAAGTAGAGTTGGTAAACGAGCCGTATTGAACCAATAATCTTTCATCACGTTCACGTAGCGTTTCCAGTCCTGGAGCGTATCCGGTTTTTGAGTATAGGCTACGGCTCCCCGCTTATAAGCCTGATCAACAATAGGCCCATCTCGTAAACTGCTGAGCACCACAACGGGTACTGACCCCCTAAAGCGGGAGAACAATTGCGGCAACAAATCCAGTCCACTGACGGACTCCTTTAGATCAATGTCCAGCAAGATCAAGTGAGGCAACTTATCAGCCTGATGGTCTAAATACATAAGGGTTTCCTGCGCTGAACTAGTGTTTATAATCGTAGCTTCAGGGAACACTTTTTCCGAAACCCTGGTCAGCAAATCAGCAACAGGTGGCTCATCGTCCACGACTAAAATATGAAAAGATTCCTGTTGTTGCATGGTACGACCTGATTTACTGAAGCAAGATAATCATTTTTACGAAGTTGTAGTTTTAATTGGTTTATTTACAACCTAGTCAATTTCTGCTAGACGCTAATTCCCGCTATGCTCACTAGATTTCGCATATTAGTGGTAGATGACGATCCAACTGTCGCGGATCTTTTGAACCGAGCGGCTGTCAACGTCTTCCCTCAGGCCCAGTTTGAACACGCCGTTAGCTTTTCGCAGGCAGTTGACTACTTCACAGGCTTGAACGGGTATGCCCCTAACCTAGTCTTGCTGGACATTAATTTAGAGGCCGAAAAAGATGGGTATGACCTGCTGTCGTTAATACGCGCGCATCCACAGGGCTGCCTTCTACCAACAGTTGTATTAACCGGGAACCATCTGGAAGAAACGGGCCGTCAGGCTTATCAGCGGGGGGCGTCAGCGTATACTCGAAAACCGTTCAGTTTTGAGGGCTGGATCGCTTATGTCAAGAATCTGCATGACTACTGGTACAAGACGGCAACTGTACCAAAGCTTATGTTTGAGGATGAATGGAATAGGGCTATATCGTAAATACCGTATTTAGAAATCACGGGGCAGAAACCAATATTTATTAACTACTCTTTTGGATGGTTGCGCTTTCGCGGCTGTACAACCTGACAGTATCTTCCAGTAGGTAGGCAATAAATTGCTGGTGCCGCCAATCTTATCATCAGCAGGCGAAAAACGGACTGGATGGGCAAGAAATGGACATAAAAAAGCCCGACACGGCTTCGTATCGGGCACCTTGATAGTAAAAACTGAACTTTGCAGAGAGGAAGGGATTCGAACCCTCGATACGGTTGCCCGCATACACACTTTCCAGGCGTGCTCCTTCAACCACTCGGACACCTCTCTGTATATTTTCTTCGTGTCGGTGCCTAGTTCAGCCACGCGGACACCTCTCTAAAACAAGCGCACCAAGGTACCTTGGTGCGCTCTTGGCCTTCGGCAGAGAGCGAGGGATTCGAACCCCCGGTACCCTTGCGAGTACTTCTGATTTCGAATCAGACCCGTTCGACCACTCCGGCAGCTCTCTTCGGCATTTGGGAGTGCAAATATGCAGGATTGCCCCTAATGAAGCAACACCTACCCACAAAAAATCATTACGTATGCAGTTCCGGAGGGCTCATTTCACCACGAATAGGCTGGGTAAGCCCTGTTCTGAGCCGGGCAACAGCCTCAGCGTCCCGGCTACGTTCCCGGCCAAGCAGGATCATTAGTTTCGTAACGGCGGCTTCGGTGGTGATGTCGGCTCCGCTTACGACGCCAATCTTCTGAAGCAGTTTACTCGTTTGATAGCGCCCCTGCGTAACCCGCCCCCCTTCGCACTGCGATACGTTAAATAAGACTACGCCCTGGTCGATAGTCTCCCGGAGTGTATCCAGAAACCACCCATCCGTCGGTGCGTTCCCGGCTCCGAAGGTTTCCAGCACAATACCGCGCAAATTACGAATATTCGCGATCGACTCAACTACGGGCTGCGTTATCCCGGGAAATAGCTTTAAAATTGTTACGTTCGGGTCCAGTACGGTGTGAATCGTTAACGATTGCTCCGGCTGGTAGGGCAGGATAAACGGTCGATTGTAGTCGATGCTGACACCGGCCGTGGCCAGGTGTGGATAGTTTTCGGAAGCAAAGGCGTTGAACTGCACGCTTTCCTGCTTGGTAGACCGGTTTCCGCGCAGCAGCCGCGAGTTAAAGTACACGCACACCTCGGGCACAATCGGACGGCCATCTTCTTCGGCTGCGGCAATCTCAAGGGCGGTAATGAAATTTTCACGGGCGTCGGTACGGGCGGCACCGATGGGCAACTGAGCCCCGGTCAGTATAACCGGTTTATTCAGCCCCTCCAGCATAAAACTCAGAGCCGAAGCCGTGTACGACATGGTATCGGTACCGTGCAGAATCACGAAGCTATCGTACTGGTTATAATTTTTCTGGATAATTCGCGCCAGTTCCGCCCACACCGCCGGTTTCATATTCGCCGAATCGATAATGTCGTGCAGGGTAATGAGGGTAATCTCAAAATCGAGTCGGTTCAGCTCGGGCAGGCGATCCAGCACCCGCTCAAAGTCAAACGGGATGAGCTGGTCAGCCCGCTGGTCATACACCATACCGAACGTACCACCGGTATAAATCACCAGAACGGACTGACGAGGGCGTTTCGGCAAAACCGGATTTATATAAACTGTTTTATAAGACATGATACCAAAATTAAACGTCTTTGCGCCCGGAACTGTACGGGCGTTTGACTAGTCGGGCAGCAGGTTCGCGTACAGGGCAGGCAGCAGCGACAAGGCGTTAGCGGTTGTATGGCGCGCTACGTCGTCAAGGCTAATCTGTTTCAGATCAGCCACACGCTGGGCAATAAGCCGGAGATACGCCGACTCATTCCGCTTCCCCCGATGGGGTACCGGAGCCAGATAAGGCGCGTCGGTTTCCAGCACCAGGTGCTCCAGGCCAATCGAAGGCAAAACCTTATCCAGGCCGCCGTTTTTAAACGTACTAACGCCCCCAATACCCAGTTTGAAGCCGAGTTCAATGGCTCGCTCAGCCTCGTCAAGTGTGCCGACAAAACAATGGAAGATACCGGTCAGACCCGGTAGGGCCAGTTTCTCGATCAGATCAGCGGCTTCTGCGAAGGCGTTGCGGTCGTGACCCGAGCGCGTATGCATCGATACGGGTAGCTTCTGCTCGGCAGCCCAGCGAAGCTGTGTTTCAAAGGCCATAAACTGCTGATCCACAAAGGTCATGTCCCAGTAAAAGTCCAGGCCAATTTCCCCCACACCCAGAAACGCATGTCGATTTAAGGCATCTTCCACAGCAGCCAGTTCTTCGGCTACGGTTTCCGTTACGTAAGCGGGGTGCAAGCCCATCATAGGCAGGCAACGATCGGGATACTGCTCGGCAAGAGCCATCATACCCGCCACAGTTTCCTGGGCGCAGTTAGGCATCCAGATCTGACTAATTTGGTGGGCCTTGGCCCGACTGAGCATCGCATCCCGGTCCTCGTCGAACTGAGAATCGTAGATGTGCGCGTGTGTATCAATAAGTTGCATTCGGTTTAATGATCGGTATCGGATATCCCCGGGCTTATAAGGAAGACTACCTTACCGAAGGATTAGTTAGTACGTTCTGCCTTTCCACTCAACCTGGTTGTTTAACCAGTAAGAAACGAGCAGAAAAGGGCCGATAATGAGCTGGTACCCTTCATAAACTAACGTATACGGCCACAGCTTCGTTTGTCGGAACTTTATTAAGACGCCCACAATACCCAACGTTTGTCCCAGCAGTTTAAGCACATACAACCCTAATGCCAGTGCAGGGGATATCAGCGCCAGGGGTAGCAGCAACGGAATGGTCAGGTAATTCAGGTGCAATATGATAACCAGCCAGAGTGGTAGTTTCATGGCTCCCCGCATCCACCGTTTACGCTGGTTGATCAATTGGCGCAGAGTCTCGACCGGCTCCGTATACGCCAGCACGGATTCGCTGATGAGGTTCCGAAAGCCAAACCCTTTCTGCGTAATAGCCACAAACAGAGCGTGGTCTTCAGTTACCGAAAAGGGTAAAGACTCGTACCCACCTATGGCGTCGTAGGCCACCCGGCTGACGGCCATGTTGTTTCCCATAGCTGAAACGGGAATCGACAGGCGGCTTAGTATGTGGATGACCAGAATACTATAGAGCCAGTCAATGGCTTGCAACTTATCAAATGGGCGTAGGCCTCGGGTCGACGTAACGCCGGTGACAACGCCCATGTTGGGAAGAAAGTGTTGGTTCATTCCCCTAATCCAGGTCGGAAGTACCTGCGTATCAGCGTCGGTAAAAAACAGATACTCCCCCCGGGCTTCGTGGGCTAGCTGGGCCAGTACGTTGGCTTTGCCGGTTAACAAATTAAGGGGCTCGGTAATATCGAACAGCCGGAAGTTCGGCTTGTCAGCAATGAACTCAGCAACAAGGTCATGCGTACGATCCGTAGAATTGTCGTTGCCGACCAGTATGTCCATAGCCTCGGGCGGATAATCCAGTTGGGCAACGGCCCGCAGACAGGCCAGTATGTTTGCTTCTTCGTTGCGGGCGGCAATCAGAATACTAACAACAGGCGGGCGATTAGTAGCCAGCATAAACGGGTTGAGGAACGGCACGGAACGAATAATCGCGCTCCGAAAAATGGGCTAGCATTCGGGGGAGCACGTACCGTAGGGTTGGCCAGGCTTTTAAACTATCGTGAAATACGACAATGGAGCCAGGTTCGGTATATTGAATAGTTTTTCGCAGGCACAGGTCGGCCGGTAACTTGGGATCGAAATCGCCGGTCAGGACATCCCACATTACCACCGAATAATGTTCCATCACCTGAGCAACCTGGGTCTTTTTGATACGTCCGTATGGCGGCCGGAACAAAGCGGTATCAATGCCTAACTGCTGCTGGCATTTTTGCACATTTTCCAGATACAGTTCATCGTCCGTTTTCCAGCCGTTCAGGTGATTGTAGGTATGGTTACCAACCATGTGGCCCGCTTCGAGCACCTGATAGAGCACATCCCGATGCTTGCGTACGTTATCGCCAATGCAGAAAAACGTAGCCTGAGCCGCGTATTTATCCAGTTGTTCCAGCACAAACTCCGTTACGTCCGGAATTGGGCCATCGTCAAACGTCAGATAAATTGTCGGTTCGGCGTCATCTTCGATCTTCCACCAAAACTCTGGGTATACCGTTCGAAGCAAAAAGTTTGACTTATGTAGAAAGAAAGACAAAGCGAGTTACGAGTTATGACGTACCATTAACAAATCACCGGGTTAGGTCTACTGCGTGACCAGGTCAGGCTGATCAATCAGTTCAGCTTACGCCCTTTCCACGTGTAGCCTTTTCCCTGCGCGGCCAAGCCGAAGAATACGACGTAGAACGGATACAATAACTGTGTCAGTGGGATAAAGTTCACGGACGATTTTTTTTGTAAAAAAACAAGAACCTGACGTAAAAACAAAAACTCGGTAACAACCTTCAAGCCAACAACGATAAGAACCGCATTACCGTGTATCAGACCCAATCCCCACCCACCAACTGCTGCGACCGGCGCGGCATTACTTAAAAACACAAATACGGCCAGCAGCGAAGGCATCCAGCTCGAATAGGCCCGCCATTTACTGGCCCAGCGCTTCCGCTGGTTATAAAATGCCCGCCATGACCGGTGCGGCTGGGTTCGTACGATCGCATCCCGGCTTTTCAGGAACCGAACCCCGTCCCGATAGTGGGCGGCTACTTTGTGCATTAGAAATTCGTCATCGCCCGAAGCCAGTTGATCGACCCCGGCAAATCCGCCCACTTCCGTGAATACCTCCTTTACGTAACACAGGTTCGCTCCGTTGCACATCGTTGGCCGACCCAGCGCCAGCGTGCAGGCCCCCGATCCGATCAGGCTGGAAAATTCCACCGTTTGCAAGGAGTCAAAAACCGAGGTTTCGGTTGTAAACGTAACTGGCCCCGTGATCATTTTTGCGTTCGTTGCCCGATAGAAAGCCGCAAACGCCCGAATCCAGTCTGGCCCGACCCGGCAATCGCCATCGGTAGTAATAATCAATTCTCCCCTGGCCAGGGAAATGCTTTGGCTGATTGCCCGCTTCTTGGGCGACGCACTACGTTCATCCGTCAGGGGTAAAGGCCGAAGGGTATAGGGAACCCGGCTTACCTGCGCCTGGATTAAGGCCAGGGTGTTGTCCGTAGACGAATCGTCGGCCACGATAACCTCAAAGTTGGAATAGGTTTGTCGACTCAGATCAGCCAGCAACTGACCGATGTACTCGGCTTCGTTCCGTACCGGGATAATGACCGTGATAAACGGACCATTTATGACGTTCTCATCGGCCTTAACCAATGGCATCCGGAGCCACGTAACCCAGAGGAGTAGCGCGAACAAGGCGTAGAGACCGCTAATCACCACCAGAAAAATCGTCATTCGGCGGTTAGTTTAAGTTTCCAGACCCAGAACAACCCGGCCAGCACGGGGGTCAGCACATTCGCGAGCCAGAGCGTGAGTGTCGCTGTCAGCAGGATGGGAGCCGGTACAGCCGTAGGCGCAAATACCCACAACGCGGCCGCTTCCCGCACGCCCAGGTCGCTCAGCAGATTAAAGGCCGGAGTCAGCGTCTTGACCAGAAACACCAGTCCGATACCCGAGGCCGATACGTCGGCGGGCAGGTATACGCCAACCAGCCGCATGGACAGGTAAAACTGGGTAGAGAAAATCAGGTAGCGAAGCGCTGCGGCTCCGAGCGCTAAGCCAATTTCGACATCGGTGTACTGTGTTGCTACGTTCCAGTAGCGCGTGAACCGGCTCAGCGCCGAACGCCTTTCGAACCAGCGTAACAGCGGCCGACGAACCAGCGCGAACACGATGCCCAGGCCCGACAAACCCGCGAGTACGCCCAGCAGCCACCACCCGGCCGTGGTGTTTCGTTCCGGCGTCGTAACCAGGTGATGCGCCCAGGCAAGTGTTCCAAAGATTAACGCTACGTAAAACTGCATGCCACCCGATACCAGCGAGGCTCCGACGGCGGCTCCACGGTCGGCGCTTCGCAGCGACAGCACCCGGCCGGCTGTATCGCCTAACTGCGCCGGTAAAGCAAAGCCTAATGATACGCCGGCTAATACCCCTCGATAAGCGCTCCAGAACTGAGTCGTCTCAACGCGCTGGAGCAGAATATACCATTTGAGCGATTCGAATCCCCAGTTAACGGGAGTCAGCAGAAGCAGCGCACCTGCCCATAGTTCGGGATGGTCAACGGTTCGCATCTGCTGGCGTACGCTATGCCAATCGACCGGTTGCTGCCCGACAACGTAGCTGATGTAAGCGACGAGTCCGGCAAAAACGACGATTTTACCCCAAAACGCGATTTTTTTAGTTTGTTTACGCGACAAAACGTATGAGAAAACGTTACTTTGCAAAAAGCTTAAACGCCCAATCATGATTATCTCCCCCAAACCTGTCGTTACGTCCGAGAAAATAATTCTTGGTGTAGACCCCGGCACCCAGGTAGCCGGTTACGGCATTATCTCGGTCAGCGGAGGAGTTATGCGCATGATTCAGTACGGCGTTGTTCAACTGAGCAAATATAGCACCTACCAGCTGAAGCTTCAGAAACTTCACGAAACCATTATCCGGCTCATCGAGGAATACAAGCCCGACGAGATGGCCATTGAAGATCCTTTTTTTGGGAAGAACGTGCAGGCTATGCTCAAACTGGGCCGGGCGCAGGGTGTGGTGATGGCCGCAGCTTTGTCGCGCAATATTCCGATTGTTGAGTACGCGCCCCGGCGTATAAAGCAGTCCGTTACGGGCAATGGCAATGCGTCCAAAGATCAGGTGTCGCACATGGTGAGTCACCTGCTGAAAGAAGACCTGGATCCGCAGTTCTTCGACGCGACCGACGCCCTGGCCATTGCGGTATGTCACCACTTTCACGAAAACGCCCTGCCGACGGTTTCAAACAAAAAAACGAAGAAAGGAGCCTGGGGGGCCTTCGTGAGCGAGAACTCGGGCCGCGTGAGCGGGTAAGTCTCGCCAAATCTTCAATAGCCCCAAGTCACGTATCGTCGGCAACCCGCTTCTGGTTACCAATACCGCCCCTTATAACCTGTAGGTTAAGTTGTAACGGATACTGCCCCGGTAGCGGTAAATTAACACCATGCAGATGGAGGGAATCGGTGTGCCATCGTTCAAGGCCGGTTTCCAGTTCAACTGATTGGGCGTCCACTCGGGCATGTTTCGCATCGTTTGCTGAACGTAACCGGATACAGTAGCCGGTTTCGGCTCAACGCCTAACCCCGCATTCACCACTGACGTAACGTTGATGATCTGCCCAATCTCGTTGATGGTCAACGTAGCGGTGATGGTTCTGACCCGTTGGCTGTCAACTATAGCCTCGAATTTCTGCTTGAGATAGTTCGACAAATCACTGGTGTTACCGATAAACTGGGCGGGCTGATAAAATAGCTCGCACGCCTTGACGCTCCCGTCCGGGGTATAGCATTGGCTTTTTTTGAGGTGGCCGTGGCGATAATAATCCCGGCGTTTGATGGTCCCATCGGTATAGAAAACCATAAAGGGGCCGGTAAGCAGATCATCTTTATAGTCACAGGTTAGATACACCTGTCCTGTCAGATACATAATCTTCGTCGGCCCGTACCGGACAATTCGACTCAGGCTGTCGAGTTGGAAGCCATTCGACAGCGTTTTTGGTAAAATGGTGTACGTATCGAGTCGGTAGAGCGTACCGTTTTTAAGCAGCGTCCGAACGGTAAAATACTGATTTCGTCGGCCGAAGTAGTTGATCTCCTGGTCATAATCCAGGTACTCTCGCCGAATAGCAGACTTTGATCCGGCAGTTGTCAAACCAGATTGTGCCAATGCGGGTTGACAGATCAGAACGCAGCACACGAAGAGATAAAGCGCAGGCATACAATGTCCGGTTCAAAGCAGCTACCCGGAATAAACCGCGCAGTTGACTTTATTCAGCCAATATACACAATGGCCTTTTTCCAGAAAACGATTCATTTACCGGCTTATCCACGGGGCTTTCATTTAATCACGCGCGTGATCGAGCGAGAATTTACCGATCTCCAGCAAATACGTATCGGCTTGCTGCATGTGTTTATTCAGCATACCTCCGCCAGCCTCACCATTAACGAGAACGCTGACCCTACCGTGCGGGGCGACTTCGAGCGTTACTTTAACAAGACGGTGCCCGAAAACGCGCCCTATTACCAGCACGATTATGAAGGATCAGATGACATGCCCGCGCACCTGAAAGCGGCTATGCTCGGCCACTCGGTCAGCATTCCGATTACGGGCGGACGACTAAATCTAGGCACCTGGCAAGGTATTTATCTGGGCGAACACCGGAACCAGGGCGGTTCCCGAACGCTGGTACTGACGGCCTGGGGTGAGTGAATTTCCGGCTGTTACGATCCCCTTCGGGTATACATTGAACAGCCGGAAATTCGGTGGGTAGCGTTAACCTTAATACGTTTCGTAGTCGAAGCGCAGGGTCTCAACCGTGTTGCCGCTCACCTGGGTGATCCGGCTGGTTGGTAGATTGCTGCTGTTATAGGTGTAGGTATACGTTCTGGTCCCGTCGGAAAGCACATTGTTCTGGCTTAGATTGAGCAGGTTATCAATGCCTCCATAGTACGTGTAGTACGGGCCAAATGAACCCGAAACGGGTGAAGGGGCAAATGCCCCCGGTGCCGGAATAATGAATGTTCCGTAGAACGGGTTTATCTTGTCGTCGTAGGTATAGGTCGTATTTGTCGTTCGAACGAAAACGGGTACGTTAGGGCCACCCCCGCGCCCTACCCTGAATTCCTCCGTAGCAAACGTTACGTTATTTCCCGTAAAGGTTAAAGCCCCACCGCCACTGGACGTCAGACCGCTCACCCCTATTGATTTGTTGTAAAACGACACCTGGTTAGCGGCCGAATAGCTGGGTCGTATACTGAATGTCGATGGCATGTGACCTAAAAAAGATACCTGACCAGCCGCGTTGTATTCAAAAGTGTAGCTCTCCGAATACGTTCCTCGTCTGACCAACGTGCGCTGGGCCTTCGTAAGCCGATTCTGGCCATCATACTCATACACCGTATTTTCTACCGGCGCTACGCTGCTATCGGGCAGTTGATAGCCAACAATTAGGCTCAGCCGGCCCTGGCCATCGTAGCGGAAGGCACTAACTCTGGTCGGGGCGTTGGGATTTTCCTGCGTGATAGTTTTGACGCGAAGTCGCTGCGAGGTTGAACCGGGCGGCACGGTGGACATCCGGTGATCAGTACAGGACAGCAGCCAGCTGACTGCTAATAAACAAACAACAGAACGGAGCATACAGGCGTAGATCATGATACATGTGCGTTAATTAAGCATAGTTATTCTATACTTAATGCAATTTTATCAAGAAACGCTAGCCTATCATAATTACGCAACGAGTATATACGTCTGTGATTTATTTATCGGCAACAATTTTCCATATACAGTTTAACGCCCTCATTGTGAGTTTACTAATACAAACAAGATGTTTACACAGTCGACTTTTTACACTCAACGTAACAGCCGCCACACTTCATCGACGCTCGTAACGGGCAACTGACACGCCCGGTTGTAACAGACATAGACCGTCGTTTGTCCGTTGATGGCATTACGTTGCTGAAGCAGCGGGATACTGTCCCGATTGGCTTCGGTTGTATCCGTCGTCCCACATAACACTTTGTTGGGGTAAAATTCCGCGTCGATCTGCGCCCGGAACTGCTCGGCTTCGGGACCAACAATAGCTATTTCAGCCGTGGGGCGGGTCCGTATGGCAAACACGGCCGCCCAGTTGGTGAGGTAATCGGCGTTTTGCTGCACCAGTGGCTGTATTCGCCCCAGCATTCGATCGGCTCGTTCGGCGTAGTCGGGTCGTTCCAGCAACAAGCTTAGCGCATACAGATTTTCGGCCATCATCGAGTTGGATGCCGGTATTACGTTATCAAACAATTCCTTGCGTCGGGCAATCAGCTCTTCGCTGTTTTTGTCGGTAAAGAAAAGCATTGGATCGGTACCGTTTTCCGAATCGACATTATCGACAAAATTGGTGAGTACGTACTGCATCAGTTGATCGGCTTCGTGTAGCCAGCTTTCGGTGAACGTGGCCTGATACAGTGCCAGCAAGCCATCGATCACGGCCGCGTAATCGTCCAGAAAACCGGCCTGTTTGGCTCTCCCCTGCCCGCCGGGGGTAGTTTTATACGTGTGCCAAAGCCGACCGTTACGGCTGTCCCGCATTTTTTTCAGCAGAAAAAACGCATTGCGCAAGGCCAGCGTCAGAAATTCGGGTTCGCCAAACACACGGTAAGCCGTAGCCAATCCTTTTAGCATCAGTCCATTCCAGGAGCACAGAATTTTATCGTCCAGGCCCGGCCGGATCCGTTCATTACGTACGCGCATCAGGCGGGTATGCGTAGCATCCAGCCGAACGTTCAGATCAGCCAGTGTCCAGCCCATCCGTTCGATAAACGATTCGTCGCTCTCGGTCCGGTGCAGAATATTACGGCCGTGCTCCCAGTTGGCGGGGGCCTCTCCCTCACCCCCGGCCCCTCTCCCCAAGGGAGAGGGGAGCGACCCGGATTTATTACTCCCCTCACTCTCGGGGAGAGGGGCCGGGGGTGAGGGCAAATGATACAGCTTGGCGAACCAGTCGTAATCATCACCCAGTATCTCCTGCAACTCCCGCGTAGTGAAGGTATAAAACTTGCCTTCTACGCCCTCGCTGTCAGCATCGAGGGCCGAATAGAAGCCACCTTCCGAACTTAGCAATTCACGCTGCGCAAACGCAATGGTCTGGTAAACAACGTGCTTATACAACGGGCTTTTGGTGAGACTATAAGCTTCGGCGTACAAAGTCAACAGTTGGCCGTTGTCGTAGAGCATCTTCTCGAAGTGGGGCGCGAACCAGTCGGCATCGGTCGAATAACGGGCAAAGCCCCCTCCCAGCTGGTCGTAAATACCACCCAGGGCCATACGGTCGAGCGTTAACGTTACCTGATGCAGGGCAGCCTCATTACCCGTAGTGTCGTAGTAACGGAGCAGGAACCGCCAGATGCTGGGCATCGGAAACTTGGGCGCCCGGCGCATACCACCTTTATCATCATCCGCTTTTACGGCGACTTTTCGGTATAGTACATCCAGCGTTTCGGGCGCAAACAACGGGTCGTTCTGGGTCAGGCCATACCGCTCGGTGTCGGTCAGATTCAATTCAATGGCGAACCCTTCCGCCGATTTTGCCAGATCGTCGCGGTGTTCGGTAAATGCGTCCCGGACGCTGCTGAGCAGGTTGATCCAGTTGGCCTTAGGCAGGTACGTAACGCCATAGAAGGGCTTGGCATCCGGCATTAGAAAGACGTTTAACGGCCAGCCACCCTGCACGCCCATCGCCTGAACGGCTTCCATATAAATCGTATCGACATCCGGTCGTTCTTCCCGGTCGACTTTAATGCAAACAAAATGCTCGTTCATGACCCGCGCTACGTCTTCTTTCTCGAACGATTCGCGCTCCATGACGTGGCACCAGTGGCAGGCCGAGTAGCCAATACTGACCAGAATTGGCTTATCTTCGGTGATGGCCTTTGTCAGCGCTTCTTCTCCCCACGGATACCAGTCGACAGGATTTTCGGCATGCTGGAGTAGATAGGGACTGGTTTCGTAAATCAGTTGATTAGGCATACGCTCGCTACGTGTCGATGGTTGTTTTGCGGCCGGTTAGCCGCTGTAGACCCGAATGGATCAGTTATGGATAACAATTTTTTTGGTTTGCTGCCCCGTGTCGGTACGAATACGCAGCCAGTAAATTCCGGGGGCCAGGTTAGCCGTGTTCAGCACTTCCTTAACACTGTTAACCTCCTTTTTTAACCTGATTTGGCCTTGTATGTTCAGAAGCGTCAGTTCGGTTTCGCGACCCGGCAGACGCTGAAACTCGACGGTAATAGCCGTTGTAGCAGGGTTCGGATACACCGTAACATCACCTAGCACCGGCTCGACAGCCGTTACGGCGCTCATATCGAAGCGGCATAAATACACCTCCCGGCCAGTCAGTTCAATGACCTGTTGCCATGCTTTATAACGTACCGTAACCGTTGTTTTCTGGGTTTCGCTGGCGTACGGATTTTGGGCCGCAATTAGAATGTTGTTGTTTTTGACGACACCCCGCCAAACGGGCAGTTGCTTGTCCATCAGATCACGGGCGGGCGTTTCGATCACCAGCTCGTGGGGTCCCTGAAACATATCGGCAAAGCGCGAAAGCCGGTATAAGCCATGCGTAAAGTGCTCGTAAGCAGTATACACATCCGTGCGGCTCCGGTCCAGTCCAGGCTCTTCCCATAACCACAAGCCAGCGGCTCCGGAAAAAAACGGGAAGATCGCGGTAGCCTCGGCCATGAACGGTTGAATGAACGTCGGATAGCTGCTCGACGAGTTGTGGTAACGCAGCCAAACCCAGGGAACCACCGGCTTGCTGCTCCACGCCCGGTTTACTTCAACCTGAAACAGCAGGTAGGCCAGGTAATCCCTCGCCAGCGGATTCGGATAATCATAGAAGTAGTAAGCCGAGGGCGACAAGACGTCTAACTGCTCATAGTACGGTCCTCCAACCCTCCGCTCGGTTGAATCTTTGACCAGATAATTAACCTGAGCCAGATTCGTAGTCCAGTCAGACCAGGAGTAGGTTGGTACGTTCAGATACGTATTCAGCACGGGCGTATCGGCATAGCTGCTGATCGTTATACCGGTCAGGTCAGCCCGCTGGCGGATATACTGCAGCCCTTCGGCGTACAGATTCCGAATGGCTTTTTTGTAAGCCGCAATAAAATCGGCATCCGGCAGTCGACGGTACGTATCAGGCACCTGCGCATCCTGCTTCAGCCGTAGGATGCGGCTGTCAGTTTCCTGAATTCGCTCAATATCGAGCACCAGTCGACTGCGTTGGAGAACGTACTGGCCCGCTGCATTTTTCTGCCCACCCGACACTTCGCGCAGAAACTGCTCCCATTTAGCCCGGTACGCCGTCAGGTCGTTCGCCCAGGGACTCTCGATTGTCTCCCAGGGCTGATTTAACCCCGTAGCGAAGCCGTAATACACTAAAGCTAATTGTGCTGGTTTAACCAGTGTGCCAAATTCGCTGTCTTTAACTTCCGCTAGATGGCTAAAGCCGTGTTTGAGCGGGCTGGCCTGCACATCGTCAAAGCGAGGCCCGTTGTAGATAACCGGGAACGGCAGGCTGAACTCCGGAAATTTATTCCACTCGATGCGGTTCGGCTGGCTAACGGGCGTGAACGTCAGCCGGTCAGCGCACTGCTGCTGAGCGACTCCCGACCAACCATTCGCTAGTATAAACACGAGCAAGCACACCCAGAAAATGCCAGAATGAACCCTCATTACTTATTTTTTGGCCAAAGTTAAGTGATCGACAACATAAGAAAATGCACCTTTCGTTTTTGCTGACTGTCCTAAGACAGATAGCGAAAGTGTCATTTTCGTCTGTTTCTGGCAATTATTTCGACAGTAATGGTTTAGTACTGTTTACGACGGCTATGCAATCACGACACTCCTTGACTCCTCGCGTTCTGAGTCAAACTGGTTGTGCTAATAATTAACTTTTTTCTATCATGGACAGTGAGTGGACTTTTGCGCATCATAGCGAATAAAGAAGTTTATCCACGTTAAGCGAGCCAGTCGGAAGACCACCGGCGTCAACACCACAATTAAGCTGATCAAGACAATTAAGAATTGAGTCAGGTCCCAGTTTAGCATGACTTCAAACAGGATAAAACAACCCACGATCAAGGCAGTATAATAGGCATAACTCACGTACAGAGCCCCGGTGTAGTAGCCCGGCTCTCGCTCAAAGCGTTCATCGCAACAGCTACAGCGCAGGTTCATCTGGTCAAATTGCCTAAGGTTATAGGGATTATCAACGGCAAAGAATTTCCCCCGCTGACAACGAGGACAGGTGTTAAGAAGAATGCTATAGAGTTTAGTGCCTTTGCCCAAGGTAATCATGAGACGGAGCCGTCTAGAGTCATAGTATGATGAACTAAGCCCTTAGACGAGTTAGTGTGTTATGATTACTATTAAACTAGCCCCGTTGTTTGCTCCTGTCAAGCGTGGATAATACGGGGAACACATCTTGTCTCGGCTGCACACCGATCTGCTTATAGCCATTTGAGAGAAGTTATTTTTTGAGCCCGATGGGTATTTTATTTCGCTGGCCATTCCGTCTGGACTGATATGCAACCGGCGAAGTGACCATTACTTAAACTTCCGTGGTCGAATTTGCAGGTGTGGTAATTTCTAAAAAGGGCGTGGGTGCAGGTTATTTTTTCTAATAACGTCTTCGGTTCTGGGCAGAAAAACCGTCCTCAAATTTTGCTCGGCTTCCGCTTGTACCTGTTCTATAAACGGACGAAAGTTAGTATGATACGCTAAAAAGGCGTTCCCAACATTACCGTTCTGCTCGTACAAGGCACCGGCCATGGCTGCTGCTCCACTTATCGCCAGAGAGCCACCCATACCCGCAGCCGGAGACGCACAATAGGCGGCATCGCCGACTAAGGCCACACGACCTTTCGTCCAGGATGGCATTTTGATTTGATAAAATTCGACAAAGTAAAAATTATCCGATCGTTGCATTTCCTCCAGCAGCTCGGCAGTTCGCCAGCTTTGTCCGGCAAACTGCTCTAGAATCAGCTGTCTTTGCTGCTCCTTGTTGCGATAATCGTATGGAATTTCGGTATCTGAAACAAAACTGAAAATAATATCCGTCTTATTGTTGTACGCGTTGAGTGCAATTGACTTGCCAGGTAGTCTGTACATCTGCATGCTCTTTGGTTTGATCAGCAGTTTATTCAAAATGGTAAGTGAGCCATAGGCCTGCAAAAAATGAGCGTAGGCAGCCTCCTCACCAAACCAAAGCTTTCGTACCCCCGAATGGATACCATCGCAGCCAATCACCAGCTGAAAAGAGCGTTGTGGGCCATTTTTGAAATTGACGACGATTACCTCATCGGTCTCACAAAGGGCCGTGATGTTGTCGCTGAATAGGAACGTTACGTCGTTTTGCAAACTCTGAAACAGAATATCAATAAAGGCATGCCGTTCGATCTCGATTTCGTCAGAAGCTCCGTCCTCCAGTTGAATCGAGCCTTCCGTCACATCGTCAGCATTCTTGAACTCTACCAAATCAACGTGTAAGCGGTGTTGTTTCAATTGGTCATACAGGCCCATGCGTTTCACTACGTCAATGGCATCGCCCTTTACATCAACGGCGGCTCCATTGATGCGGGGTTCGCTGGCTAGTTCAACAACCGTTACGGTATACCCGAGCCGATTCATCCACCAGGCGGTGCAAAGTCCGGCTATGCTTGCCCCAGAAATGAGCACCTCTTTTCCTTTTACTGCGTCCATTGTGTTAACGATTTTTGATGACACAAAGGAACTCAGCCTAACAGGGGCCCGAAATGACAAGTCAAAGTAAGTATTGGACTAATCGCGGTTTTTAATTCGGAAGGCCAAAGCCGTCATGCCCGTTGTTTTGGTAAAGAGCCGCGAAAAATATGGATAATCGTCGTACCCTAATCCGGCGGCAATTTCTTTTACCGATTGATCGGAGTGATAAAGCAACCGCTTAGCTTCCAGAATGATACGTTGCTGAATGTGATGCGAAACTGAACGACCAGTCGTTTTTTTAACGCACTCATTCAGGTAAGCAGTCGATACGTTTAGTTGCTGGGCGTATCCTGCCGGGCGTTTGATGGTCGTATAGTTACGTTCCAGTAGGTGTCTGAACGCTTTGGTCACCAGGTCAAACCGAGAAAATTTATCGGGTGATTTCGCTTGTTCTAAATAGGCTGAAAGAACCAAAGCAACCAACGTATTACAAGCATCTTTCAACAACGAGTGGCTTAGTCGGTTGCTTCTGCGTTCCGACAACTTCAGGCAAAGTGAGGAGGCTTCGGCTAGTAAGTCGAATGTTTCGGGCGATAGCGACAAAGGTTCTGTAGGAACAAGGTCTTCCAGTAATTTCAGATACTCAGGGTTCAGATTTTCATTCGTAATGGCCAAACTAACAACGGTTACCTGCTCAAACGCAGTTGTACGGTGTACCTGATCAGGGTGAATGTAGATGACTGACGAGGGCTTTATTATAAACTGCTGAAAATCGATGTCAATATGAACGGTTCCTTTTTCGAGCAGGTGAAATGTATGAGTGTTGTGCCGATGTACTTGCCGATCTTCTCCAACGGTATCAGATTTATCCGAGGGGGGTAGATGCTGGAAAGCTATTTTTTCTATAGCCATTCCAGCATCCAGATCGTCAGTCATGGTATTGACCGGTATGGATTTTATTTGTTTAGCCACTAGTTTTAGTCTCAGTACAGAGAATCACAGGCTTCTATGCCCCTGGAAGAACTCGCAGGAATACGTAGCTGCTGATCCAATTATCAACTGTAAAGTGAAAGTGTATCTGAAAGCTACCTTAGGTCTTGCCTTTTTAGGAGTTGGCTTCAGGATCAGCTGGATGTAGCCAGGCTATTTGCTGATGAGAATCGTGTGCCTGCCCTAAAATATCTTTATATAACTCAGGCCGCCGGGCATTTCGATAGCGGTGGCCCCCAGCCTGGGATAGCTTCTCAGGCGTGCAAGTCGTTACGACTACCTCATCATCTAACTGACGACATTCAGCTAAAATATCTCCGAATGGGTCAATGATCATCGAGCAGCCGTTCTTAAGTTGGTCGTCATCCAGGCCGATTGGATTCGAAAACACTACGTACATTCCATTGTCGTAGGCACGGGCAGGTAACCATTTCATCAACCAGGCCCGGCCTTTCAAGCCATCAAACTCCAGCCGTAGTGAGGTCGGATCATTCTCCCGGTTGTACCACAGCTTAGGATCAGCGAAACCCGCACCCGGTCGGGATGAAGGCGTCATCATCGTTACGTGCGGCATGAACAGAATATCGGCCCCCAGTAACGTAGTGGCTCGTACGTTCTCAATAATGTTGTTATCGTAGCAAACCAGAATCCCGCATTTCCAGCCAAACAAGTCAAACACGACGTATTCGTCGCCGGGTAGCAAGTGTGGATTAATAAAGGGATGCAGCTTGCGATACTTGGCGACTAACCCATGCTTATCCACACAGACATGGGCCTTAAAGAGTCTATCTTGCTCGTCTTTCTCGAATAAACCGGCCAGAATAACAAGGTCATACTCCCGCGCTATTTGAATCAAAGCTTGTAGACTGGGGCCTTCAGGAATCCGTTCGGCGAGCGATACGAGTTGCTCTCTCGAAAGGTGACGGGCAAACGTATACCCCGTAACGGAGCATTCGTGAAAAGCGATGACTTGGGCCCCCAGCCCGGCGGCTTGGGCGGCTAACTGACGAATTTTAGCCAGGTTATAGGCTTTGTCTCCACTGGCGTTTTCGAACTGAGCGGTTGCGATACGAATCGGTTGCATACGGATTTTCTGTTGATGAGCCAAAACTAGCAGGTCATCAGCGGAGCGAATTGTACAAAACCGACAAATTGGCAAACAACGGCCTAAGCAGGAAGTGGCATCAGATTGACGGCCAGCCGCGCTGGACTAGTGTCATATTGTTTCGGCGTTACACCGGCCAGTTGGGTAAACTCCCGGATGAAATGAGCCTGATCGTAATAACCGGCCGCATAAGCCAACTCGGTTAGACTCAAAGCGGGTTGCTGCCGCTGAATTTTAAGGCAATGCTGTAGCCGTATAATTCGGGAGAATTGTTTGGGTCCAATACCCATAACCTGCACAAAACGCCGTTCCAGACTGCGTTCGGTGGTGGCTAGCTGCTGGAGTAACTGCCCAATCGGCAATTGCCCATTGGTTTGCTGAATCCGCTGAACCGCCATCTGCAACAACGATTCATCCGGGGAAGGAACTAGCTTGCGCTTCCGCAAAAAGTCTTCGATAAAACTGATTCGCTCCGATAGGGTGAAACAATCCAACAACTGTGCTTGTAAGGCACTGGCAGACGGCCCGAATAGATGTTCTAAACGGACTTGCAAGTTGGTTGTTTCCTGACCCGGCACCCCCGAAATAGTGTGTAGCCCCCAGGGCTGAAAGACGACGATCAATAAACCAATTGTTTTTCCCGCCTTTAGGTCATGGTACTGATTGGCGTGTCCATAAACAAAGTCGACCAGGGCGTTCGTTGCGGCCTGCTGACGTTTGTGTTCAAGGAGCGGATCGGCATACGAGAAGACTAAACCAGGATTGCCATCGGGAAAAAAGCGATAGATGCCTTCACTAGCCGCCTGATGATCAATGATCAGGTAGTGCTTCACCAGACGGCAAAGGTCAGCAGAAGGAGCTATTTGCATAAGCTTACTAGCTAAACGCCTGTTATGTTATTACGTTACAAGTCGCATCATTCGTCAACAGTCTACACCTGCTTCAGCAACCAATCGAGGGGGATATTGGGGCTAAAATTGACTCAGCTACACGGCTTACTACTAGAAAGTCTTAATTCTTCATATAGGGGTCAAGTCATACGGCTCTGGTTGAACCAGCTAAGTGCTTTAGCCTCATGCCTGAGGACCCAATCTGCCTTCTCTTGATTATAGGCCAGCGAATCGAAGGGATGAAGTTTAGCCGCACGAAGTTTTTCTTCCTGGTAAGCTTGCGCTACGGTCGGGTGAGATCTTAAATAATCACGAAACGCTACATGCCGGTCTATGTCAACCGACGTACTCGGAAAAATATGAAGGTGGACGGCTGAGGTTCCCGATGGACCAGGTAAGATGCAGAATCGTCGCTGGGAAATGCCATGTTCTCCGTACCATTCGTACCCAAACCCCTCAAGAATTGGGCGCTGTTGATCCAACAAGTCCAATTGATTAACAATAGGCATCAAATCAATAATTGGCTTAGCCGCCAGGCCCGGTATCGCCGTTGAGCCGATGTGTTCGACGGTCAATAGATTTGAGCGTAGCGCTTCCGACAATCGACCCGTTTCCCATTGAGCCCGTTTTGGCCAGTCAGGATTATACGGTTCGATCGTGACGGGATGAATTGGCATAGATTTCAAGTTTAGTCTCCTGAACTACCTAGTTGGTCGGGGCCGACGTATTAAGTCATCGATTCGAAAGGCAATTGACATTCAAATTGCTAGTCAGCTCTTTGTAAATTCCTTATATAAAGCGAGGCTTATTAGGGCCGGAATCTACATTCAGACCCGAATAGAGCCATCTCCGTTAACGACAACCGGGTACGTCAGCTAACTTATAATAAATGGTAAGCCCCAGTTCTTTCGCTAACCGTACGTCTTCATCGGCCCCTTTTGATTCACCAGGCAAACGTAAGATGGCATCGCAACGAGCAATAAGTCTTTGGGCAACTGGATACAGAATTTCTTCCCACGCTTCGTCGCCTGGTCGTTGGCCACCCGCTAAACGTAGCAATGGTAGAGCTACCCACTCACCAATCATAGGTGTATGCCCTGCTCGAAATAAAGTTAACGTAACGGACTCCAGCTTACGAAGGTTTTCTGCCATCAAGGCAGGATCGTCATTGGTTCCAGACCGGTAAGGACCAGCGACTAGAATAAGTAATGATTCCATTGTCTGCAAATTAGTAATGTGTATGGTTTGACTGGAGCTTGCTTCTGTTTTGCATCGTAGGTGCGCAAGCCGGTTATACCGCTGGATTGAATAGCGTGAGCCTTAAATACGTTTATCTCCAATCCATATACGTTTTTTGGTTAATAGTTCTCGTAGTTATTGGCTAATGCTTCGCAGTTTTGTGTGTTCCTCTAGATACTGCTCCACGGCCTTACTGTTTCTAGGGTCAATGGCCCTGGTCTTTAAGGCATTGATGACTGTTGAGGTTGGCTCAACCAGAATAATCTTCACATCCACCTTGCTGTTGGTCAAATGGTCTGGTTTCGCTACGTCAGTCACGAACTGCCCTCTTAGAATGACCTGATCCTTTAACGTAGTGGCGGTGAACTCAACGGGCCAGGTCTTATGGGTTTGGGGATCAACGTAGGCAATCCCCTGAAACGTAGTTAACGTCCAGCTCTCGGGATAAATAGTGTTTCGTAAAAATACCATCACCAGGCCGTTCTCAACAATCTGGTTGTAGTTAGCGGTCAAAAACGTTTTAACACCCAGGTAGGTGTAGCGCGTAGCGACCGAATCGTAGCTAGTATAGCTCCCCGGCGCTGTTAACGAAACCTGTTGAGCTGAGTAGATGAGCTGTACGCATTTACTGACCCTGGCGTACCTGGCACCCCCGGCTTACCGTTAGGGCCTTGCGGCCCCTGACTGCCAATATCTCCTTTAGGGCCCTGAGGCCACGGTGTTTCCGTTCGCTGACAGGCCATCAGCGTTAGAAAAATGAAAGAAAAAAGGAGTAGGTAAGCTTGACTTGTTTTCATGACTCGTTCATTAGCCGATCCAGTTAACCGGTTAACTGAAGCGGTGAGTAACAAAAGAAATGAATTCGAAACGTGCACGTTTACCGGCTTTTGTAAGGTGCTTTTTGACAGATTGGCCAATGTAGAATGAGCTTTAATCCGCGATGCTAGTTACGGGCTGATCAAACCAACAGTAAATTCCGATTGGCCTGGGCGATATGCCGTTCGGTATGAGCGACCAAAAATTGCAGTACATCACCGACAGGCAAGTGCATCCAGGGAGCCACCGATACCGGTATGTGAACGTCGTTTACATCTACATCCGCTGCTTGTCTCAGCAGTAAAAGCAGTTGCTCCTGCTGGTCAATAAACTCAGCGACTACCTTATGAGCCAGCAAAGCTCCGGTGGGTTGATGTCGTTTCACGGCTTTGAACTTTCTCTTTCCCGTTCCAGGATCCATCAACCGGGTCAAAAAGGTACCTAACCAGAAGCTTTTAAAGTGATTGGTTGGCGGCTTGTTTTGTTGAGTGATCAAGCCTTTTGTTAAATGGGGCAAGTAATAGTGTCCGTAGCTGTTTACATGCTCTAAACATTGAACGATACTCCAGCCACCGCTCTGAGATGGTTTGCTAAGAATAACCTCGTCCATATTCTGAAAACACTCAACAGCCCGCTGAATATACCCCTCCACCTGATGTTCCAGCGCCAATAGCCAGGCCGCTTTGTCAGTGGACTTCATGATAAAGTTTTTCCGGAGAAACGGTCGCTTTTCGAGTGACCCACAACAGCGTCAGCGCCAGCACGAAGAAACCACTTTCAATCAGCAGCCATTGTCGGCCAAACGCGCCCAGAGGCCCCTCTGAAAATACTGTAATGGTCCTCGACAGGGCATAAAACCCCCACAATAAGCTTAGAAAGACTAATCCCTTGCGAAAATCCTGTAGCATCAGATAGAGCAGGCTGATGAATAAGGTAAGCCCTACTCCACCGTAGACCCCTCGGATTGAGCTAAAAGCGTCGGTGTTGTTGAGCTGTACCCGCACCAGGTCCATCACCGATTGAGGATTGGAAAAAGCCATGATACTGACCGACAACAGAGCAAGAGCGGATAAGAGGATAAACCCCTGGGCAGCCCGTTTAAAAATGGTTTGTGTTTGCATGTTCTTGATTGTTTATTACGGCACAAAATTGCGCCCCCGCCACCAACCAAGTGTTGGTATTTACCAAGATTTCAGGTCTTAATGGTATTAATGAGCTTACTGAAATTAGTTGGGTCAACTCCAATGTAGTTGGCCAGATATTTATGGGGAACTAGCTGTAAGATATGAGGACTGCGCCGGAGCAGTTTGGTGAATTTATCGGCCGAGGAGTAGCATTGCAGTTCCACTACCCGTTCCAGTACGCCCGATAGGGCTCCGGTAATTCCCAGCCGAACCATGGTTTCTACCGCCGGGTTACGGTTCATAACCGCATTGAGGTCCCCAAACGAGGCACGCAAAAAACGCGAAGGTGTTAGCGTTTCGTAATAATACCGGGAAGGTTGTTGCAACATAAACGAATCAAGGACGCCCCCGAACGATGGTTCATAGGAAAAGACCAGGGTCGCTTCCCGATTTTGCTCATCGAAATAATAAACGCGTTGCACCCCCTCCAGCACAAAATACAAATGGGTTTCGGACTCCCCTGCCACCGTTAGCATCTGCTTTCGTCTGGCGGAGAAGGGTCGCCAAATATGGGCGAACTCAATCCATTCCGGCTCGGGGAGCGCGTGGATTGACTCGGTGAGGTGCTTTAAACGGAGTAACGATTCGGGCATACCTGGTAGAAGTGAAACCTTATTAATTCGACGAGTCAGCCTGAACTGCTCACTCTCCTTTACGTCATTAATGTATGACCTTGCAATGGCCCAACAAAACCGATTTAACCAGCGATTGATGGTCGGCCGTCTATTCCCGCTTTAGTTAAAAGCATACCGCCCTGAGCAGGAAACAGCCTTTCGGCCAGCAGATGAGTTATTCTTTAAAGGACTTCATTGCGTCACTTTATATGTACTTCGATCATCTGGATAGGTTTGCTACCCGTATTGATCGGCTCGTGTGTGACAGGAGCAGACCGGTAATAGACACTATCCGTAATGGCGGTCAGGTGCGTTGTGGTTCCATCGGCATTGTTGACGACAACGCTTCCCCCGGCTAAGATCACATCCACGTGGGGGTACTGATGCGTGTGTCTACCCGGGGCTTGATCACCCGGTATCAACGTGTAGTCAATAACCTGTACCCGTTCATTATTAATCAGCGTTTTACGTCTACTTTTAGATTGCTTCGTTGGGCTATGGCTTGGCGTCTGAGGGGAAGCTTCACTAGTGGCCTTAGTAAAAATATAGACGAGGAAGATACCGACAAGTAATCCGGTAATAAAGGCAATAGTTTTATTCATAATAATAAGGATTAGTGGCCAATGGAAACGGGCTACCTCTCATGGACCAGCCAACAACTCGTCTAGCTGCTTGAATCCTAGGCGTTATTTAATCAGTTGGATCAGGTCTTCATCGGCTTCCTTTAAATAGAAAGCAATAAAGGTTAGGGGGTGCTGGGATGAGTCATTGTCAAAGTGCAGGATCACCTTGTCTTTAGGCTCATAGAAGGCTTCCCCCTGCTGGATGATTCGTTTCTCTTCTCCTTCGATCTGGAGCAACACGCGTCCGGAGGCAACGTAGCCCACTACTGAGCAGGGATGACTGTGCTTGGGAGCCGCTTGACCTGCAGGTATAGTCACTTCTTTTATTTCAATCTGAGACACAAATTGCCTGGTCAGCAAAACATGCAGTAATTCTTTTCAAGAGGGTTGAGTTTGAGCCATACTTGCCGAGTAAGTCATCAAAAAAAGGAGAGAGCTGATGAATGATTGATGTGCGTTCATGGCTCAAAAGTAGGCGGCTAGGTATGTGCTTTCCCTTGATGTAGATCAAGACTTTTCAACCGGGATAAGGTTTCAGGCCGTACGTTTAGAAAGGAGGCAATCAGATACTGAGGAAATTGTTGTTCAATATGGGGATACGTAGCTACCAGATTGGCGTAACGCTGGGCTGCCGTATCCGTCAGTAAGGAAGTTGTTTTCTGACATTTTCGAATAAATAGCACTTCACTGATGTATTTGAAAACCTTTACCCAGTCGAGCGACTGGTCTAGGGCACAATAGGTTTGATAAGAAATTGCGTACAGTGTCGACGGGCTATAAGCCTGAATACTACCCGGTGATGGACACCTGGTCAGAAAACTTCGATAAGAGGCAACAAATGAATCGGCCAAAAAGAAGTCGTCAACGGATTCATCGCCTGTATCTGATTGCATAGAGGAAAACAGGCTGCCTTCTTTTACCAACCCAATGCAGTTACATACTTGTCCCTGTTTGACAAAATACCCCTGTTTAGGCAGGTTAATGATTTCGACACGGCTTAGAAAGTCAGCCATGAACCCTGGTGATAGGTTTAGCTGTTGGGTGAGTTTCTCAATAATATTTATAGTGTGCCGTGTTGACGATTGCTCCATTATGGTTCGGTTAAAAATACAAGTATGAATCGTTTACGGGGTGAAAACCATTCTGTCTGCATTCATTAAGTTAATCTAGTATCTGAGTACAAAGCAACTTTTCTAGTAGTGTGGTTTAATTTGGTCAGGCCTAAATGGGGTTGTAACAGCGTACATACCAACCTCTTAAAACGACAATAAAGAAACAAGCTATCTGCAAACTACAAATTCCAAATCCGGATTTAACCCAGTTCGGTGCGTTAATTGGCGAATGGAAAGCAGGTAGTGACGATGCGACGAGCGGAAGATTTCGTGAAAGTATCAGGTCTTTGTTGATGATAACGTAATGATATGGCGTAAGGTAACCCAGGCTGCCTTGCTAGCTATCCCATTTTTCACAAGTAAAGAAATGAGAGAAACAGGGATCGAGTGAATAAATTGACAATACAACAAGAATTTAAGGTGAATTCCAGACAGCTAGATAACCCTTCAGTCGGATTTGTTTTTTGTACTTATCTTGCAGCACCCGATAGATTTCGTACCGAAAATCGCAACCTATTGATTCCTAGCCGCATAAATATCATCACTTGTTTTTTGATTAAATCTCAAAGAATTTTGCCCGAGACGATACAGCCTGGCCGGATTGATCGGTAAACGATTCGCTGGTTTCTGTTCGTTACTAGTCCGATACGTATCACTGATCATCTCCTGCCAATTGATTCTCTTGTTATGAACACAATTCGATTCCTGGTTGCCTTCTTATTTATTGCTGGTGCGCTAACCAGTTGCAAAAAAGACGAAGGTGCAACGCCCACGACCTCCTCGCAAACAGACCTACTGGTAGCCAACAACTGGCGGACCGTTCGGGTAACCAATCCAGACGGGCAGGAAATTAGCTCCAGTCGGCTGAACTTAACAACGCAGGTGTTGTATCAACTGGTCATGCAGTTCCGCAACGATGGCACCGTTCGCGCACTGGACCCGAATCAGTCGAATAAAGTGATTAACGGGGGGTCCTGGAAACTAGCAGCCGACAACCAATCCATTGATGTCGACGTAACGGGCTTTAAAGGCAACTTCCCCATTGTGCAGCTCAACCGGACTAAACTCATTCTCCGCCAGCGCGCTCCGGTCGATGGCAAAGATGCCGACATCAACCTCGAGTTTGACCCAACGCTATAACCATTGAGTGAATGAGCGAATTAGCGATTGAGTGAGTATCGGATACCTGTATTATTCACGCAATCACTAATTCGCTCATTCACTCATTAAATTATGCTTCGCTTCGAAACTGAGCCAGGCTTTTTTGTTGCCGCCGATGCCTGGGGCGATCCTACTCATAAACCGGTCCTGTTGCTGCACGGTGGTGGGCAGACTCGTCACTCGTGGGGTGATACGGCCCGATTGCTGGCCGAAGCGGGTTGGTATGCCATTGCGCTGGATGCCCGTGGTCATGGCGATAGTGACTGGTCGCCGGAAGGGCATTATGAGCTGGATGATCTGGCAAAAGACGTACGGGCCGTTATTGGTCAGCTTTCTCGGAAACCTGCCCTCGTGGGTGCTTCGATGGGGGGCATGACCGCGCTGATTGCCGAAGGAGAACGGCCTGCGGGTACCCCATCGATCTGTACCGCTATTGTGCTGGTCGACATTGCCCCGCGTGCCGAACAGAAAGGCATTGAGCGCATATTTGCCTTTATGAGTGGTAATCAGCACGGGTTCGCAAGCCTGGACGAAGCGGCCGAAGCGGTAGCCGCTTATCTTCCCCACCGCCCCCGGCCATCGGACCACAGCCGACTGGAGAAAAACCTGCGCTTCCGCAACGGCCGCTACTACTGGCACTGGGACCCGAAGATGCTGACTTTATGGCGACAGCACACCCTGCCCGATAGCAACGGCCGGACGCCCCACCTGCTGTACGAAGAGCGGTTATACAAAGCCGCCCGCGCCCTGACCGTGCCGACGCTTATTGTGCGCGGGGGCATCAGCGACGTAGTGAGCGAAAAAGTGATGACCGAATTTTTGGATGCGGTGCCCCACGTACAGAGCGTCAGCGTTGCCGAGGCAGGCCATATGGTTGCCGGTGACTCAAATCATGCCTTCACAAGGGCAGTTATTCAATTTTTATTGAGTGAATTAGCGATTGAGTGAATACCTTCGATTCAGCGTATGCCTCATTACTTGAGTAATCCAACACTCCGGCAGCTCACTCAATCGCTCATTCACTAATTGAGTATGAAAAATTCCCCCCGTATCCTGACCGCCTGGACTTTTTACGACTGGGCCAATTCGGTGCACTCGCTGGTAATTGTCTCCAGTATCTTTCCCGTCTATTTCTCGGCAACGGCCCTTAACGAAGCCGGTGGGCCGGTGATCAACTTCCTCGGGGTTCCGGTTAAGAACTCGGTCCTGTTTTCCTACACGATTTCGGCAGCTTTTCTGTTTACGGCCTTGCTTTCGCCGTTGTGCAGCGCCATTGCTGACTACAGCGGACGCAAGAAAGCGTTTATGAAAGCCTTCTGCTACACAGGAGCCATCAGTTGCAGCCTGCTGTATTTCTTTACGCAGGAAACGACCACGTTTGCGGTGATCTGCTTCTGGCTCAGCCTGATCGGCTGGAGCGGCAGCATCGTATTTTACAACTCCTACCTGCCCGACATCGCGACCGAAGATCAGGTAGACCGGGTCAGCGCGCGGGGTTTCTCGATGGGCTACATCGGCAGCGTACTACTCATGGTGTTCAACCTGCTGGTCATCCTCAAGCGGGATTGGTTCGGCAATATTTCTGAAGCGATGGCCTCGCGGCTGGCTTTCCTGACCGTTGGACTGTGGTGGATTGGGTTCGCCCAGATTCCGTTCAGCCGCCTGCCCGATGGCACCCGGAAAGCGGCTGCCCCCGGCAATTACCTGCTCAACGGCTTCAAAGAGCTACGTAACGTCTGGGCTCAGATGCAGGAACGCCCGCTGATCAAGCGGTTTCTGGTCTCGTTTTTTGTGTACAACATGGGGGTGCAAACGGTCATGTACGTAGCCACCATCTTCGGCAGTGACGAACTGAAACTGAAAGGTCAGAGCTTAATCATCATCATCTTATTGATTCAACTGGTGGCCATTCCGGGCGCTTTTGGCTTCTCCCGATTATCGGAACGCATCGGCAATACGTATGCGTTGATGGTAGCGGTGGTGATCTGGATTGGGGTCTGTGCATCCGCCTATTTCATCCAAACGGAAGGTCAGTTTTTTGCCTTAGCGGCCGTTGTTGGGCTGGTTATGGGCGGTATTCAATCGCTCTCACGCTCAACTTATTCCAAGCTTATTCCAGCCACGACCGATACGGCCTCGTACTTCAGTTTCTACGACGTAACGGAAAAAACGTCCATTGTGATTGGTACATTGGCCTACGGCTTAATCGAGCAATTGACGGGTAGTATGCGGAACAGCGTTCTGGCCTTACTGGTGTTTTTTGTGATCAGTTTCCTACTGCTGTGGCGCATTCCATCGCAAAAAATCTATTCGGCAGATTTGCAAACGGAAGAGGTTTTGTAGTATGTTTGCAACCACAAAGGAGGTTAGCTCAGTTGGTTCAGAGCGCTGCTTTGACAGAGCAGAGGTCAGCGGTTCGAGCCCGCTACTTCCTACCCAAAGCCCCAAATCGATTCGATTTGGGGCTTTTTCATTTATATAATGGTTGACGCTTAGCCCGCTACGGCAACCGATGCATAACCAGGCAAACGGGCGATGGAATAGACATCTCGTTGCCAGTAGCGGTCAATTCGCCAGTAGCTGCGTCATGCCGAAAAATAGTAATGTTGTCGCTTTCCTGATGCCCAACCCATACGTACTGTCCTTGCCCGTCGACCAGGAAACTTCGGGGTTGATCACCGCCTGTATACTGCAGACTCTGATGAGTTAGCTTACCCTCATCGTTGATGGAAAAAACGGCCAGGGTGTTGTTACCCCGATTCGTTACGTATAGATATCGTCCCGTCGGACCGACATGAATGTCGCCACCCGATCGCTCGCCAGCGTAATCTTCGGGCAGAAAGGTCACATCGTCTGCAACCAGTTCGAACGTATCAGTCTGGACGTTACGTCGGAGAATGGCCACAGTTGAACTCATTTCTTTAACGCTGTAGGCAAATTGATCCTTGGGATGTACCGCGACCAACCTCGGTCCCGAACCAGCCGCGACCGATACGTAGGGCGTTTCGTGAGGAGATAGTTTACCTTGTTCTTTATCGAGGGCATAGATGTGAATCTTATCGGTACCCAAGTCCGATACGTACAAAAACCGGCCGTCAACCGAGCGAATGGCCGAATGCACGTGGGGTGCATCCTGTCGATCTTCGTCAATCCCTTTGCCCGTGTGTTTAAAGAGTTGTGAGACCTCTCCCAACGAGCCATCGCCCAGAATTGGCAGCACCGTCAGGCTACCCCCGCCGTAGTTTGACACGAACGCCAGTCTGCCGCTTTGGTGAACACTGATGTGGCAAGGAGCCTGCCCCTGCGTGAGCTGTTGATTGATAAACGTCAGTTCACCGGATCGCTGATCGATGGCGTAGGCAGTAACCGTTCCCGAATGGTCATCGCCCTGGTCATCTTTTTCATTGACCGCATACAAAAACCGACCCGAAGGGTGAATAGCCAGGAACGAAGGACTGTTCGGATTGTCGACGGTTTGACGGAGGCTAAACGTACCAGTTGAGCGATCAAACGCGAAAACGTAGATGCCTTTGCTGCCTCGAACCGAATACGTACCAACGTATAAAATTTCCGTGGAAGATGGAGTTTGTGCCATACCTGTTGAGTGAAACGGGAAATCAGCGCTTTGTTACGCAACCCAATTCCCGGCGGCAGGTTTGGATAGATGAGCAAAGGAGTCTTGATTCAGACGGCTATTGCTAAGCCCTCCAATAATCGATGGTTGCTGGCAACGTCTTTCACTCCTGACAAACATGAGTCATCCCGAATTTTGAGTGATGGCAAAAGCGACCATCAAGGCGATGGCTAGGCGTAGTCTGTAGATCGGCACCGAAGCCTTTCGGTGCCGATTGCCTGTGCGGGGAACCCATCGCTTCAAGAAGAGCGGGACCCAACCGGGCCACTTACCTAGTAAGGACAAGAGAAAGTCATACACCAAAGCCACTATCCCCAGCAGTTTGAGTCGGTTCTCCCAGAACCATAACCGGGGCGACTCCATGCCTAACTCGGCTTTGCCGACTCGAAAAGCCTGTTCAATCTGCCAGCGATGCATATAACTGTGAACCAGCTCCCAGGCCTGGAACAAATCCCGGATCGGTACCGAAGTCAGCAGATACATTGGCGGTTGGTGATGCTTGCGATCCCGCACCACCAGCAGCCACAATGGCCTTTGTGCATAGTCGGGATGGCTAACGGCCAGCCAGCCCACGCTGACGTGTTTGGTGAGCTTGCGCTCCTTGTCGCGTAAGAGTTTACGGCCCTGGGCCACACAACTGCGGGCCAGCAGATGAGTCTGTTTGGTGCCTTTTTGGGCCTGAGTTAACGGATGATTCTTTTTCCAGCGCACCAAAAAGTCCTGGGCAAAGTGGCTCATCCACTCAATCGTCCAGCTATTGGCATAGCCCCGGTCAAGTACGTGCAAGACCGAAGTCGACAAGCTCGCCTGGAGCTGTCTGAGCAGGCGAAACATGATGTTGCTGCCGATATCTTTGTGCTTGCCCCGGGTGGTCCACCAGCTCATCTGGCACACACTGGGTACTTCGCCCAGGGCCGCCAGCAGTACCCCCGTCCAGTGGAAGCCCGGTACGCAGATGCGGGCCGAGGGCGGCTTATAAAACCCCTTTTTGACCTTGGTGAGTCGCTTGCCCTTACTACTTTCCACTGAGCAAAGCCCTTCCATAAACCAGCTTTCGGGCTTCTCCAGCCGACTATCATCCCACAGTAGCAGGGGTCGTTTGCCCACCTCCCTTAGTTGATCAATGCGTCGTTGGGTGTTAGCCAAGAAAAACTCCTCGAAAAGGGTGGCTTTCCAGTGGGGGCATCGCAAGAGGTTGCTAATGCGCTTAGTGCCTGCCGGAGCGTGGGCATGTCCGGCGATATAACCGCCTAACTCGCTCAGCAGCAAGGCCATCCTGGTGTTACGAAACAACAGAGCACTCTTGAACAGGGCGGCAAAGGTAGCTACCAACCTCTTGTCGATTTGTTGAGCGAGAGGGTCTTGGATGGGCTGGAGATAGAGCTGGATTTTGGCTTGTAGAAAGTCGTTGGCGGTTGACTTTATGGGAGTCGTGGCCTTATTTTGCGAGCATGGCGTTGCCATAAAAAACCTCCTTTCTGGCTTTGGCGTTGTGGTGATGCTCAAAGCTAAGGAAGGAGGCTCTTTTTTGAGTCATTCCCTAAAATTCGGGATGACTCATGTTTGTGGTACGTAGTTACGAATAAACGTTACCGTCTTTTTTTATTGGAGCGGTTGCCAGAAAAACCTGGTTTACCAGCCTTACCAATAGAATCTTTTTTCGGGCTGCCCAACAGCTTTTCCGCCAGGTCGGGGCGGTTCAGCTTGCTCAGCCGGTTGCGAATCCAGTCTTTATACTCGGGTTTGTACCAGAAGAAATAGCGGTTCTGCGCCTGCTTCTCATCGCGGGTTTTCGCCGTTTTAACGGGCTTCAGCGTGTACGGGTGAACACCGGAGTAGTAGATCACTTCGGCTACCGTCATGGGCGTGGGCGTAAAATCCTGCACCTGTTCGAGCTGGAAACCCATGTCCTTCGTCTCAGCCGCCAGATTCGCCATGTCCTGCTCTTCGCAGCCGGGGTGCGACGAAATGAAGTACGGAATTAGCGGTTGTTTCAAGTTGTGCTTGTCCTGAATCCTATCGTACTTCTTCTTGAACAGCTTGAAATACTTGAACGATGGCTTCCGCATGATCCGCAACGTATCGTCGGCGGTATGTTCAGGAGCGACTTTTAACCGACCCGATACGTGGCGCGTGACGAGTTGCTCCATGTACTCATCGTGGTTGCCGTCTTCATTATTCTTGTTGAAATCATCGACCAGCAAATCGTAGCGCACGCCCGAACCGACGAACGCCTTTTTGATGTTCGGATTCGCGTCGACCTTGCGGTACAGCTCCGTCAGAGGCTTGTGCGACGTATCGAGGTTCGAGCAGATGACCGGGTGAATACAGCTTGGACTCTGGCAGCGGGCGCAGATGGATTCATCTTTGCCCTTCATCTTGTACATATTGGCCGATGGGCCGCCAAGGTCCGAAATGTAGCCTTTGAACTCAGGATGCTTCGTAATCTCGTCTACTTCTTTTAGCACCGACTTCTCGCTGCGCGACGCAATGAACTTGCCCTGGTGGGCGGAAATGGTGCAGAAGCTACAGCCGCCGAAACAGCCCCGGTGCATGTTCACCGAGAACTTGATCATTTCGTAGGCCGGAATCGGACCGCGTTTTTTGTACTTGGGATGCGGCAGGCGCGTATACGGCAGATCGAACGACTTGTCGATTTCGGTCTCATCCATCGTTTTGAACGGCGGATTAATCACCAGCACCTGGCTGCCCACCTTTTGCGTGATCCGGTTGGCCTGCCACTTATTTGACTCGACTTCAACAATTTTGAAGTTAGCCGCATACTTGATTTTGTCCTGCAGGCACACTTCGTGGCTGGCTAGTTCAACGGTGTTCCACCCATTATAATCACGTAGATCGCCGGTATACGTATCGTGCATGAACGCCACCTGGTTGATGTTCCGCATTGAGGAGAACGGTACCCCTTTCTGAGCCAGTTTCAGAATCTCGCGCAGGGGTTGCTCACCCATGCCATACACGAGCATATCGGCGCCCGAATCGGCCAGAATGGACGGCATCAGTCTATCCTGCCAATAGTCGTAGTGCGTGACCCGACGTAACGAAGCCTCAATTCCACCGAGCAAAACGGGCACATCGGGGTATAGCTCCTTTAAAATCTTTGTATATACGATGGTAGCGTAATCGGGCCGGAACCCCGCTTCCCCACCGGGGGTGTAAGAGTCGTTGGAGCGCAGGCGTTTGTTGGCCGTGTAATGGTTCACCATCGAATCCATGCAGCCCGCTGTAACGCCAAAGAAGTATTTAGGGCGACCAAACTTTTTGAAGTCGCGCAGGTCGTCTTTCCAATTGGGTTGAGCAATAATCGCCACGCGAAAGCCTTCGCTTTCCATGATACGCCCAATCACAGCGGTTCCGAAGGCTGGGTGGTCTACGTAGGCATCGCCCGACACCAGCACAATATCCACCTCATCCCAGCCCCGTTTTTCAACTTCCTGTTTTGTCAGCGGCAACCAATCTGTAAGGGGTCTTTCAATCATGAGTCTGTGCAATTAGCTATCTGGAAAACGTTGAATTTGGGAAATAATTCACCCAAACGCCAACAAATCGTATACACACCGAAGCCAGCGGCAAAGCTCAAACCTGTGCCAACCGGGTAGTCACTTAGCGGGTAAACGAATGCGGGGTATACGCACGTTCTCGCGCATATACCCCGCAGTTACTTTGTGTTTGGTTATTTCTTGGCTGGTTTTTTGAAGACTGACTCGTCGACAGGCCCGTTGATGGTGATCTTTTCGGTGTTGAACGAGATCGTTCCGGCCTGGGGCGACTCCATTTGCATGGTATTGGCGAACTTTATCCCGTCTTTATCTTTGTAATTCGAGAAAAGTACTTCGCCCGGCTGCCCGTTCACCATCATGCTCACTTTACTCACCATATACGTGGCCGCATCCAGGTACTCGTCCATAGTCTGGCCTTCCTTCGTGGTGATTTTCAGGTGATACGCATCTTTGCCGTCTACTTTTTCCTTGCCGACCAGTTCAACCTTATTCCCTTTTGCTTTGTAGTTGACCAGGGGACCAAACGGATCGAGTTGACTCAGTTGCTGCTTCACCTGATCGGCGGGCATATCTTCGGGCTCTCCCGTACCGCCCATCATGGTCGGGCGAATCATCCAGCCCGACGTACCGTCAACGACCTGCACCATGGAGTTCCCCATAACTGACGATTCGGTACGCATGGCTTTGCCAACAACAACCGTTGACTTGCTCGGAATTTCCATCCCCTGCACCGATAGTGAACGTTCGGTATATACCGATTGAACGCTGCTTAGTTTGTCCATACCGCCCATCGCAGCGACGTGCTTGTCGACGATTTCGTCTACGGTCTGGGCTTGCGCACCGATGGAGAAGCAAACGGCCAGGGCCGCAGACAGAATAAAGTTGGTTTTCATGATTGAATGCGTTTTGGTTGGGTGATACGTTTTGAAAAGGGTAACAAGATACTTCAAATTTAGCAGATCAGCTTACCTATGGACGAGATTGGCCTCCGGCGGGGGAGCCACCACCCTGCGTTTGTCCGCTGCCGTCACTTTTTACGTCGTCGTTATTAACGGACTTAGCCTTACGGCGGGGGGCGTCCATCGTCATCTTGCCAATTTTGAGCGTAAAGGTCAGGCGGACACCACGGTTGTACAGATATACGTCGTTGACCTGGTTGAACAGTGGAGAGTTCAGGACGGTGTGAATATTAAACCGGCTGTTCAGGAAGTTTTCGGCCGCTAAGCCCAGGCTGGCTTTTTTGTTATGAAACTCTTTCTTGACCCCCACGGTATAGAAGCCAAAGCCACCCTGCCGCCCTTGCAGCAGCACCTGAGAGCCCTGCAAAAAGCCAAATGCCTGCGCACCCCAGCCGTTTCTGAACGTAGCGTTCATAAAGGTACCTCCGCTTACGTTGAAGCCGCTGTTCGTCAGGCTAGCTGATACGCCATCTAGGCCCATTGCCTGACCAGTTAAGCTCGAATAGAAAGCGTTCAGGAACAACCCAACGTTAATTTTTGACGTAGCCGCTACGTTCGCGAACAGGTTAGTGCCATAGGCGTGCTGACGGCCAATGTTCTGATACGTTGTTACAACGGCACCGGCCAGCGTATCGGATGGCTGCGTAACCTGGGTGATGGCGTTGTTGGTGATCCGGCCAAAGAATGTCGCATTAATGAACGTCTTACCAATGGTTTTGCTCACGGCCAGTTCCATGTTGTTGGTCAGTTCAGGCCGTAACCGGGGGTTACCAATCGTAATGTTCTGCGGATTGGCCGCGTTGAAGTTCGGGTTTAACTGCTGCAGACCGGGCCGCTGAATCCGGCGGTTGAAACCCAGTTTCAGCGTGGTTCCTTTGATGGTTTTGGAGGCATTGATGCTCGGCACTAACACGCCGTAATCACCCACGCCCAGGTTACCACCTTCCCGCGTGCTGGCGTCGATAAAGGTGTGCTCATACCGCAGTCCGCCTTTGAACGTGTAACGGTTTTTGGTGGTGTAGGTGTACGACGAGTACCCGGCGGCAATATTCTGGTGGTACGTTAACTCACCCAGCGTATTATTGGCTTCGGTGGTAAACTGACCCGATGGACCAGCCAGCAGGTATTTATAATCGCTGTTCACCTCCCGAAAAATGGCTTTCCCGCCAAACTCCAGCAACTGGTTTTTCCGAATCGGCGTCTGATAATCGGTTTGCAGGGTAAATTCCTGGTTGACGTTCTTGTTCAGGTTACGTTGCCGGCCCGTCAGTTCGCCCCCACCCGTTAGCAGGTCAGCGTCGAAGTTATTGGTCAGGTCGTTACGGCTGTACAAGGTCGAAATGCTCCACTCCTGCTGCGGTTTGAACGTATGCAGATAATCGATATTCGCGTCCACCGTTCCCGATAGGTTCTTAGCATCGACGTTCCGGTTTACGGTTGATCCTAACGTTCCGTTGGTGAATAACTGGGTAATCAGGTCCTGCTGATTCTGCATGTTCCGTACGCCATAGCGAACACCCGCGGTCAGGCTCTGATTTTTGGCGAGGTCGTAATCGAAACCCAGATTATACTGCCCGAACAGACCTGAACTGTGTCCATTCCCGGCCTGGCGGGTCAGCGTCGTTACGTCCCCTACCCGACTTGTTTGATCGAGATTGGTTTTGGTAATGGTATTGTACATGGCCCGGCCAAAACCACCCAGCGTGAATCCGGTCTTCCCTTTGCGGTAGTTCCCGTTCAGCGACAGCATCGAGCCCCGGTTCCCCACGCCCGAGTCGACGTTCAGGTTAAGGCCCTGTAAGCTGTTCTTTTTGGTAACGATATTGATAATACCACCCGACCCTTCGGCATCGTACTTCGCCGAGGGCGAGGTAATCACTTCCACTGTTTTGATCTGATCGGCGGGGATTTGCTTCAGCGCATCCGCTACGCTGCTGGCTACGATGGTCGAGGGTTTGTTGTTGATCAGGACCCGAATGTTCTGGCTGCCCCGTAGCGATACGTTCCCATCCAGATCTACCGTCAGCATAGGCACTTTACGCAGAATATCCGTAGCGTCGCCACCTTTAGCCGTAATGTCTTTTTCGGCATTGTACACCAGCCGGTCTACTTTTTCTTCGATCAATGCGCCTTGGCCGACCACCGTCACTTCCTGAAGGGTTTTAACACTGGACGCCAGTTTGACCACGCCCAGATCGAGCGACTGGCCGTTGGTGAGCGTAATATCGGACAGAATTTTATCGCGAAAGCCGACGAAGCTAATGAGCATCCGGTATTGGCCAGCGACCAGCTTGGTGAGGGCGAATTTACCGTTTTCGTCGGCCACCGTACCGTCTATGGTTTTTCCGGTTGCCTTGTTGATGAGCGCAATACTGGCAAACTCAACGGCTTTCGCCTGGGTGGAATCGACAATGGAACCACTGATTTTGGCACTTCCCTTGGGAGTCTGGTCACCAGCCGTGCCGGGCAGTGCCTTGGTGGGAACAGCACCGCCCATAGACGGAAACTGTGCATTGGCCGGTAAACTTTGGGTAACTACGAGTAAAAAAATGACAATAAGTAAGCCGTTAGGTTTCATAAACTTGGGAGTTGACGATGTAAAGGTGTAATGGGAAGGCAAGCCGTGAAACCAAAAAGGGATGAGTGCGGGTTTTAGCCCGACAGATATATGTTTCTGGCTGACGAACGAACGTAGCACAGTACGTACGGTTCGTTTTTAGGGACTAGTCGATACGCTCCGCTTGTGGGAACAGTGCTTCGTATTCACTTTGTGTATAACTTACCCCCGCACCAGCCCATGCCCTCTGGGCAGACTTACTCAGTTGCCGACAAGCATACCGTGAATTATGGAAATAGACCTGCAAACGATACACGAAACTACAATTGCCGTAATTTTATCCAATGATGTGGTGATCAAGGACGCGCAGGACGCCTTAGACCTGCTGGCCAATTGCGCCTATCAGGGAGCCGAGAAAATCATTATTAATCAACAAAACCTTAGCCCCGATTTCTTTGAGTTACAAACCGGACTGGCTGGAGAGATCCTCCAGAAGTTTTCCAATTACCGGATGCAACTGGCGGTTGTCGGGGATTATTCCGAGTACACCAGCAAAAGCCTGCGTGATTTTATCCGGGAGAGCAACAAGATGGGACGAATCAGTTTTGTCGACTCGCTCGATGAGGCTAAAGAAAAATTGCTTGTGTAGACGTCTACTAAACGAATCGACCCATTTTCGAGCAGGTTTAAAAGCCGTTATTGGACCAAAGGCTTTGGTCCAATAACGGGTCCACCTAAAAGCACCAGCCTCGGCAAGGATTAATAGCGTATCTGATACGTTAGCAGCATGACGCCAGTGTCGTACCTTTTAGAGTCAAGCAAAGACAACTGAACCGATTTATCACTGTCAAACAGGGGAAGCCCTTTGCCGAAAACGACGGGATAAAGCTTAATTTTTAGCTCATCAATCAGTTCTTGTTCTAGCAAAAATCCCGCAAACTTGCTGCCGCCACACAGGTAGATGGATGTTCCTTCGCTGGATTTTAACTGCTTAATAAACTCAACCTCATTTTCCCGGACAACCTCAACCTGATCGCCGAACGCAGTCTCAACCTGTATTGTCTTTGAGAAGATATAATGTTTCATGTGCGGATAAGCAGGCTGGCCCGGTTGAAGACCAAATTGATAGCCGTATTCATACGTGGCTTTACCCATGATAACGGTATCGTAATCCAGTAAACTTTGCTGGTATTCGGTCACGTGTTCACCGTCATTGATGAAGCCTTCGGAGGCCGAACCGTCTTCATGACCAATAAAATTGTCCAGTGTAACGCCTACGTGATAAATCAGCTTTCTCATGGTGTTTAAAGCAATTGAAATCAGGTTAAATCTGTTAATGAGGGCCGAGCTGATTATCAGTCTGCTACAACTGCATGTGCAACAATGGATAGGGCTTTCCCAGCCCATCGACGGCTGAGCGGCCGACAATCTTGAACCCCATTTTCTGATAAAATCCAACCGCCTGTTCATTCTGCTCGTTGACATCGACCTGCGTTGCGCCGAGCACCTCAACCGCATACGCCAGTAACTGCTGGCCAATACGTTTCCCGCGCCAGGCCGGATCAATAAACAGCATCTCTATTTTGCCGGTATCTACGCCAATAAAACCAACGGCTTGCTGGTCAGCCGTGCGTTTGCAAAACACAGGCATGGCTGGAAGCGCCTGATCACGCACAATCTGTTTAAACAGCGCAACGTCAGCTTCCGTGATGAAGTGATGCGTGGCCCGAACCGAAGCTTCCCAGACGGCCAGTAAAGCAGGGTAATCGTCAGGATACGCCGGATCGATGCCGTCGAGGAGTGATTCGCTCATAGCAACTAAAAGATAGACCTAGCTTTACATCTTGTAGTGGTTACGAATCATTCGCTCGTACACGCTTGTGGGCAGAATCCGTTTGAGCAACACCGATAGCTTCTCTACTGGTTTACCAACGCGGTAAATCCGCTCCACCCGCGACGAGTTCAGTATTTTGTCGATCAGCGGGCCGAATACGCCGGGGTCCATGCCCTCGCTGACGCTCTGGTCGATGAGTTCGTACGTGCGGTCGAAGGTTTCTTTGTACACACTTCCGGTCGAAAGCGATACGCGCAACCGGTTTTTATTAATATCGGTACGCGTACCGCCCGGCTGGACAGAACAGGCCAGAACGCCAAATGGAGAAAGCTCTAGCCGGAGTGCTTCCGTCAGTCGCTCCACGGCAGCTTTGCTGGCGCTGTAGGCACCCCGATAGGGCAATCCGGCCTCAGCAGCAATCGAACTGATGTTGATTATATACCCAGATTTTTGCTGACGCATATAGGGCAGAACGGCCTGTATGGTTCGGATCACGCCAATTACATTCGTGTCCAGTACGTGCTGGACATCCATCAACGGAAGCTCTTCGATTGGGGCGGCAATACCTAAACCCGCGTTATTGATCAGCACATCGATACGTCCTTCCTGCTCCAGAATTCGCCCGACCGCCTGCTGAACGCTCTCCGCGCTCGTCACATCCATCGCCAGCATCCGAAAACTTTTGTCGGGCAACTGGGTCCGGGACGTACCGTAGACGATGTATCCTCGCTGTACGAGATAGCTAGCGATCGACTCACCTAAGCCAGTCGACGCGCCGGTAATTAAAACAACTTTAGCCATAGAGAGTAGCCGGGCGAGTGCCTGCCCGGTCGTTGACGGCCCAAATGTAGAGTGAGCAAAGCAATTTTTATCGGTTTTTAGCCCGTTTGCTTGTCGGGGCCCTATGACTTCATATTAGTACCGGCTGTATAAGTCGAGGAAGATGGTAGTTGGCAAGTTCATGTAGGGAGTTAATCGGTAGACCTTCGCCTGACTCTGTTTACTTGATTGCTCCTTACAAAATCGGGGTGCTACGTACTTTATAACAGACCCCTTGTCCTCATTACTGCACTTGCCTCTTCATGTTTATGAGAACCAATACAGAGCAAACTAAAAAAACAAAAAAGGGTATAACATAAGAATATACCCTGTCATTTATGTGGCCTGACATTATATACAGCTTGAATTTTCCATAGCCAGCATACAAAGCAACAAGATACAAGACAACAAAAGCGATAAGTGTCTTTGCGGTAATTAACAGGTCTTTAGAAAACGCCTTTACGTATAAATAAAGCCAACACAGCAGAATAAATCCACAAATCAACTGCTTTAACCACGTTTCCATAAACACACCAATCAAAATCCAAAGAAGGATTGGCAGATTCCACTTCCCATCATATTGATGAATAGCCAGAAAGGCTATTGCGCATACAATAAAAAGGGCCCTAAGCTTAACGTTAGGACTTGCATAGCCAACGAGCGTTTTCATACTCATAATCAAATACAGCTTGTAACTACCCATTACAGCGTCCTAGGCGAACACAACGTAACAGGCTCAATACTGCGATGCTGTCGACAAGGTAATCAGGGCTTTGTTGGCTTCCATGATACCCGCAGACTCAGCCGTTACGGCCTCCCACGAGAACGGAAGCCATACATCATCCAGGCTGTTGAAGACCTCCGTAGCCGACGGACAGGCAAACAGCTTATAATCAAATTTTGGGTATTTATGAACCAGATAGCCGGGGTAGTAATACGTCTTCCGATGCAACTGGGCATGCTTCATTTTTTGCAGGATGACGTATTTGCCGAGGCTGTATTTGCGGTAAGCCGGGTCGTAGAAGTTCATGATGCCCGCAATGCTGGTCGAGCCGTTATCGAAGATTCCCCCAGCAATTAAGCGTCCCTCGTCCCGAACTTCAACGATGTAGGTATCAAACACGCTGTGCAGCGCCCCACCCAGCAGGCACGATTCAACCGATTCGGGCGCATCAAACGTAATCGACTGCCGATACAGGCTGTACAGGCGTTCGATCTCGTCGGACAGGATGAACGGCTTTATCGTTACCGTAAATTTATCGTTGATTCGCAGGAGCCGAAGCTGATCTTTACCGTACGTAACGTTACGTATGGCAATGCGGAGCCAATGAGCCGAATAAAATAAGTCGTCGAACATGAGCAGCTGGCACGTAAACAGCCGCTGCTGCATCCGGAAGTAACCCCGGCTTAACCAAAAATCCAGTTCGTGTCCACTCATCATTGCGGTACTCGGCTCGTTCAGGCTACCAATATAAACGGGAATCGGGTATTATGAATCGATGCCGTCAACGATTTTTCAGCGTATTAGTAAACGCATTGATTATCAAGAATAACACAGAAATGAACTACCCTGAAATCGGCAAAGACGCCAGCCGCGTGTCGATCTGCTGCGTAATCCAGGCGAAATCAGCGGGGTTCGCGGCATAGTCCAGCTCGTTCACATCGACAATCAACAGCTCGCCGATCTGGTACGAGGCCACAAATTCTTCGTACAGTCTGTTCAGGCTGCTCAGGTACTCGTCGCTGATCGACTGCTCGAACGACCGGCCGCGTTTGTGAATCTGCTCACGAAGTTTAGGCAACCCCGCCCGGAGGTAGATCATCAGGTCCGGCGGACGAACCAGACTCATCATGTTATCGAACAGATCGCGGTACGTCTGGTAGTCGCGCTCTGCCATGTAGCCGCCCTGGTACAGGTTTCGGGCGAAAATAGCGGCATCTTCGTAGATGGTCCGGTCCTGCACTACAGTTCGGGCCTGTTGAGGTGTAGTCTGATTGGCCTGCTGAATGGCGATGATTTTTTTGATCTGAGCAAACCGGCTGTTGAGGAAATAGATCTGCAGGTTGAACGACCAGCGCGACATATCCTCGTAGAAATCGGCGAGGTACGGGTTGCCTTCAACGGCCTCATACAATACCTCCCAGCCGTAATGATGCGCCAGTTGCTCGGCCAGTGTGGTTTTTCCGGCCCCAATATTTCCTGTTATGGCAATGTGCATAGGGATGAGGGAGGAACGGGAGACGGAACGAACGGGAGCAGGACATTTGTTTTATTCCTCTAATGCCGTTCATCCAACTTCTCCCTCTCCTCCATTATTCCCATAATGAACGAACTTTGGCAAAATGGGTTTAATTTTGTTACTAATTACCCCATTAACATGAAACCGTACCGCGTTCTTCTTTACTACATTTATTCACCCATCGAGAATCCTGAGCAGTATCGCGAAGAGCACCATCTGCTGTGTCTGCAACTGAATCTGCTGGGGCGCATTATTGTAGCCCCGGAGGGACTGAACGGCACTGTATCGGGTCTGACGGCCGACTGCGAAGCGTACATGAACGTACTGCGGGCCGATCCGCGCTTTGCCGGTATCGAGTTCAAAATTGACGAGGCCGACGGGCACACCTTTCAGAAACTACACGTACGGGTGAAGCCCGAGATTGTTCATTCGGACCTGCCGGTTGATCCGCTCAAGCAAACGGGCATTCACCTCGAACCCGATGAGTTCCGCCAGTTGAAAAACGATCCCGACGTCGTGCTGGTCGATATGCGTTCGAACTACGAACATGCCGTTGGCAAGTTCAAAGGCGCCATTACGTTCGATATGGAAAACCTGCGCGAACTACCGGAGCACGTTCACGAGATCGAGCACCTTAAAGACAAAAAAGTCATTACGTACTGCACGGGCGGTATCAAGTGCGAAAAAGCCAGTGCGTATCTGCTCTCGCAGGGATTCCAGAATGTATACCAGCTCCACGGCGGCATCATTAAATACGGCATGGAAGCCGGTGGCGAAGACTTCGACGGTCAGTGCTACGTGTTCGACAACCGCGTAACGGTGCCCGTAAACCACGTTAATCCGGCCGTTATATCAACCTGCTACCGCTGCGGCACCTCAACCACGCGGATGATCAACTGCGCCAGCCCGGCCTGCAACAACCACGTAACGCTTTGTCAGGACTGTGGCGATGCGCACCAGGGCACCTGCACGGACGACTGCAAGAACGACCCGGACCTGCGCCCCTACAATGGCACTGGTTATTATGGAAAACAAACCCCGGACTACACACCCGTTCAGGGCTATAAAAGTCGGATGGGCCAGCGCGTCGAGTTTTCGATCTCCCCCAAAGAAACGATTGTTTAGCGGGACCAGTTGCCTTTGATGGCGTCGAGGTATTTCTGGCCCGAGCCCGTGTTCAGGAGCAGAATATGCTCGTCGGGTTGGAGCCAGCCCTGTTGCAGTAAGGTTTTCGTGGCCGCCCAGATGGCTCCGCCCTCGGGAGCTACGAACATGCCTTCGGAGCGGGCCAGCTCGCTGACGCCCTGCAACATAGCCTCTTCCGATACGGCAATGGCCGTTCCCTTCGATTCGCGCAGGACCTCCAGCATGAGCGGTTCGCCAATAGGCCGGGGTACAGCCAGTCCGTTGGCCAGCGTCGGTCTGCCGACGTACTGTTTACTGTTCGCCTGCTTGCCCTGATACGTATCCACAACGGGCGAACACTGCTCGGCCTGCACGGCCACCATCCGGGGCAGTCGTACATGGGCAGGTAGCCAGCCCAAGGCTTTCAGTTCATGGAACGCCTTCCAGATACCGATCAGGCCCGTGCCGCCACCGGTTGGGTACATGATTACGTCCGGTAATTGCCAGTAGAGCTGTTCGGCAATCTCATAGCCCATCGTCTTCTTGCCTTCCAGCCGATACGGTTCTTTGAGTGTCGATACGTCGAAGTAAGCGCCGTGCTGGTTGATTTCCTGCACCTTAGCTGCGCAGTCGTTTATTAAGCCATCGACCTCAATGAGCCGGGCCCCATAGCCGATGCACTCTTCCTTGAACGCGTCGGGCGTGTGGCGCGGCATAACCACCACCGCTTCTAGGCCAGTCCGCGCGCAGTAAGCGGCCATAGCGACCCCGGCATTTCCCGCCGTTGGAATAATGCAGGCTTGTTCGCCGTTTTCTTTGGCCTTCGATATGGCCATACTTAACCCCCGCGCTTTGAATGAACCCGTAGGGTTGAGGCTTTCGTCTTTTACCGTAAGCTGGCGCAGCCCGTACCGATCGGCAAGTCGATCTAGAGTCAGCAGGGGTGTAAATCCTTCGCCCAGCGTAATCTGGTTTTCGGATTGTAGAACTGGCAAAAGCTCCTCGTAGCGCCATAGTGATTTAGGGCGTGTGGCCAGATCAGCGGGAGTCAGACTATCGGGTTGAAGGTCGTACTGACACAGGAAAGGAGCCTGACAGCAGGTCGAAAGCGTTTGCCGAATGAACGCATCATCAGTTTTGCCGCAATTGGAACAACGCAGGTTTTGCAGGAGCGAAAGTGTAGTGGCGGTATGCATCGTTGCCTTTTATTTTTCCGAAAAGTCTCGGATAACGATGCATGAAGCAAATAGCGTTTTGGCATGAGTTATTCCAGAACGGAATAATGGCGCCGGGTAAACTGAATAAAAAGGTTTACAAAGCGGTTATTTTCGGTTCCCTTGCGCTGGATAAAGTAAAACGTCCGTTGTAGTACCAGGTCACGGACCGGAACCTCGACTAAATCGCCCGCGGCCAGTTCTTTCAGAATGGCCCTCCGGGGCAGGAACGCCAGGCACGTATCGGCCAGCACAAAATTCTTGAGGGCTTCGGTGCCGCCCAGCCGAATCAGCACCCGCAGCGACGCCAGGTTGAGTCCTTTCTTTTTTAGTTCATCTTCCACGACCGCCAGCGTACCGGAGCCATGTTCACGTACCGCCAGCGGAATATCGGGCAGTTCATCCACCGTCAGTGTGCGCTCCCGCAACGCACTTCGGGCCGAACAGACCGCCAGTACGTCGTCGGTCATAAACGGCGTATAGGTTAATGTATTGATCTGCGTCCGTCCTTCCACAATACCCACGTCGATCTCGTGTTCGAGCAGGGCATTCTGAATAATGTCGGAATTGCGGTTCAGGACGCTGAGTTGGATGGTCGGGTGCTGCCGCAGATACGCCGACAGCACGGGCGGCAGCACATACAACGTAATGGTCGTACTGGCTCCGATGGCTAACTTGGTGGGGGGCCGAAACTCCTCGTTAATCAATTGCAGCGCCTGGTGTAACTCATCCTGGAGCTGGTCGGCTTCCTGGAGTTTGGCATACAGCGTCTGTCCCGCCCTGGTCAGGCTAATGCTGTTGCCATGCCGTTCAAACAAGCCGGTTTTGTAAAAATATTCCAGCGATTTAATGTGCTTGCTGATGGCGGACTGGCTCAGAAACAGCGTCTGGCTCGCCTTGGTGAAGCTCAACTGACGAGCGACCTCCATAAAAACCAGGTGGCGGGATGAGAGCATTGTTCAGCAGGATTGATGAAGAGTCCGGCCAATTTACGGCAACGAGTCTGGAATTCGTGCTCGCCAGCCGGACGCTGGCGATTGGCAACGGTACGTATCAACTAGGAAACGTGCCTGGTATCCGGCAATCTGGCTCCGACAGTACGCTGGCCGAGCCTGTTTATTTAGTGTATGACGACCGCATCAACCGCGAATGCAACAAGGAATAGGCTGCATTTGCGTAGTTTTACGGCGCAGAATAGCGGTCAACGACGACTGGCTGGCGGTCTTTTCTGGACACAATCAGCGTATCGGGTCGTTCGTTCACAAACGTACTACAACTATACTATGGCGGAACAAAAAACCCTGATTTTAGTCACGAATGATGACGGCATTACGTCGCACGGCATTCGGACGCTTGTCCAGTTAATGAAAGAACTTGGTTCGGTAGTCGTTGTTGCCCCCAACAGCCCGCAGTCGGGCATGGGGCACGCCATTACCATCGCCAACCCCATACGACTTTACCCTTCCGACATTTTCGGCGACGTACCGGCTTATGAGTGCTCCGGCACGCCCGCCGATTGCGTCAAACTCGCCAAACACCACGTATTAAAAGACCGCTCGCCTGATCTGGTGGTCAGCGGCATCAACCACGGCAGCAATACGTCCATCAGCGTGTTGTATTCCGGCACAATGTCGGCGGCCATTGAAGCGGCCATTGAAGGCATTCCGGCCATTGGTTTTTCGCTGAGCGACTTCACCCGTCAGCCCGACTTCTCACATACGCACGAGCACGTACTGGCCATTGCCCGCGCGGTGCTGGAAAAAGGTATGGAGCGCGGCACGGCCCTGAACGTTAACTTCCCCGCCCGGACGGCCGAGGCCCTGAAAGGCATTCGGATCTGTCGGCAGGCCAACGCCAAGTGGCAGGAAGTATTCGACGAGCGCCGGGATCCGCACGGCCGCCGGTATTTTTGGCTGGCCGGTGATTTTGTTAACTTCGATACGCATGCCGAAGACACCGATGAATACGCGATTGCCCAGAACTATACATCGGTTGTGCCGTGTCAGTATGACCTGACGGCCTACAGCATGATGGACGCATTACGAAATTGGAATTTATAAAGTAGTTGTCATTCACTGTCATTTGTTCTCATTCATCGTCACTGGTTGTTGGTGATAGCAAAACAAAAATGACAACGAATGACAATAATGACGACTTCACAACATGGCCCTACTAGGCAGTATGCTAAAAAACGGCATTCGACTCACGAATGCCGTCCGGCTCCGGAAAGCCAACGCGCTAAAACAGCAGCGTAAAGTGTTCCGGAAGCTCGTCACCAAAGCCCGGTTTACGGAATTTGGCGCGACGTATCACTTTGAGGAACTGGTGAGTGCCGCTGAGTTTGGTACCAGCACCGAGTTCTACCAGAAGTTTAAGCAGTACGTGCCTATCCACGACTATAACAAAATGTTCGACGGCTGGTGGAAACGGTCGCTGGCTGGTGAAAAAAACATCGCCTGGCCTGGTCGGGTCAAGTACTTCGCGCTCAGTTCGGGCACCTCGGAGGCCGCGTCGAAGTACATTCCAGTCACCAAGTCCATGTCGAAAGCCATCCAGCGATCCAGTATTCGCCAGATTCTTACCCTGGGCCGTTACCAGAATCTACCCTCCACGCTCTACGAAAAAGGCTATCTGATGCTGGGCGGCAGCACAAACCTTAACCTGCGGGAAGGCCATTACGAGGGAGACCTGAGCGGCATCACGGCCAGCCAGATTCCGTTCTGGTTTCAGCGGTTTTATAAACCTGGCCGGGAGATTGCGCAGGAACGGGACTGGGCGCTTAAACTCGATGAGATTACCGAACAGGCAGGTGACTGGGACATTGGCTACGTAGTCGGCGTTCCGGCCTGGATTCAGCTACTGATGGAAAAGATCATTGCCCGCTACAACGTCAAAACCATTCATGATATATGGCCGAACCTGATGGTCTTTTGCCACGGTGGCGTATCGTTTGAGCCGTATCGGCAGGGTTTTGAGAAGCTCCTCGCCCACCCCATTACGTATATTGAAACCTACCTGGCTTCCGAAGGCTTCATCGCCTACCAGAGCCATCCCAATGCCGAGGGTATGCAACTGGTGCTCAACAATGGTTTGTTCTTCGAGTTCATCCCCTTCAATGAGCAAAACTTCTCGTCCGACGGCGAACTGGTTGAGCAGCCCGAAACGCTGATGATCGACGAGGTTGAAGAAGGCAAAGAGTATGCCCTGCTGCTCTCGACCTGCTCGGGAGCCTGGCGTTACCTGATCGGCGACACGATCCGGTTTGTCTCGAAGCGTAAGGCTGAAATCGTGATAACCGGCCGTACCAAACACTTCCTGAGCCTGTGTGGCGAACACCTCTCCGTGGACAATATGAACAAAGCCATCGAGATGGTATCCGAAGAGTTGGGGATTTCGGTGCGGGAGTTTACCGTGGCTGGCGTAGCGCACGATACGTTGTTTGCCCACCACTGGTACATCGGTACCGACGATGCAGTTGATGCCGGAGCCGTTCGTGACCGGATCGACGCCAGGCTGAAAGAACTCAACGACGATTATGCCGTTGAACGAAAACACGCCTTAAAAGACGTAACGGTCACGGTGCTGCCTGCTGCTACGTTCTATCAATGGATGGAGGCTAAGGGCAAGATGGGCGGTCAGCATAAATTTCCGCGCGTCCTCAAAAAAGGCCTGATCGCCGACTGGCAGAACTTTTTGCAGAAAAATGGATTCGTTGACGCGGTGAAGTAATTGGCAAGTGTAGTGCAGTGAGTAGTTATCCTCCTGATTGTGTATCATGCTAACCTCACTGCACTTACTTCACTCTATCACCAACGCTCCATCAGCGCAATCAGGGGTTGATACAGGCGCGTGTAAAAAATCTGCGTGGCTACGGCCAGAAACACGAAGCCGGTTACCCGGTTGAAGATGGTGACGACCCGGGGCGTGAAGAGCCGCTTGAGCCGATTTGCATAATAAGCTAGGGCGGTTTCTGTCACAAAAACGCCAACTAAAGCGGCTCCCATAAATCCGTATTGTTCAGCCACCGTATAATGCAGGTGCGAGCGAATGTAGGCGACAATAGCCACCCACGACACGAAATTGACTGGATTCAGGGCATTTAAGAAGAAGCCCGTCGTGAAATAATAGATAAAGTTACCGAAACGGGTTTGTGGATAGGCCAGCCGGGGCGTGCCCTTCAGGATGTTCACCAGGCCCATGGCGATCAGAAACAACATCCCGACAATAGCCATTATGTGTTCAAAGCCCTGAACTTTAGGAATGAACGCCGTGCCAAGCAGCGCTGCCAGCACGAACAGAATATCGCCAACGATGACACCAAAGACAATTTTGAGCCCTGAACGGAATCCGTTGTCGACACTATTTTGAATCAGCGCAAAAAAAACGGTTCCGAACGTCAGGCAAAGCGCCACACCGACCAGAAACCCGTACAGAATAGGTAAAAACACAGGTAGTTACGTTGTAAAGTTATACAGTGCTCCAGTTATCAAGTTGCAAAAGTAGCCCGCATGAGCGCCGTTTATGACGAAATCAGCCTGCCGCAACTTTGTCTCTACAACTTGATAACGTCTCAACTGTTAGATACCCCGAAGCCGGGCCACCATTAAAAGGCCGCTAACGCTCAGCGAATCAGTGATCTGACTCGTCATGACCATCTCAATAGCCTGAGCCAGGGGAAGTTTCCAGATGCGGAGATCTTCGGTTTCTTCGGGTGCGTGTTCACCCTGCACCAGGTCTTCGGCAATGTACAGAAATCCTTCTTCGTCGGTGGCCGAATTGGAGGTGTGAATCCGCGCTATTTTTGTCCACTGGCCTGCTTCTAGGCCGGTTTCTTCTTTCAGTTCGCGTTTGGCGGATTCGAGCGGATCGGTACCGATGGGCGAGCCACCTTCGGGAATCTCCCAGGAATATTCATTGAGTGGGTAGCGATATTGACCAACCAGGTACGTATTGCCTTCGGCATCAATCGGAATAACGCCTACCGCTTTGTTCTTGAAACTCACCACCCCGTATATACCCGGTGTACCGGCGGGAGTTACCACGTCTTCGTGCCGGATCGACAACCAGTTATTATCATATTTGACCGACGAATTCAGCGTCTGCCAGGGATTTTCAGTCCTATTCATGCGAACGAAAATACGGACTTTACCTTCAGGAATCGTTATCTTTGTTGAATCTGTATGGCTCCGCAGCCCGATCGTTACAGACATTCGCTGACTGCGATGTCGGTTAGCACGGCTGCTCTAGCGCCAATAAACCCAGGTTACTCCTTAAATCTATCCCGTTTGTAGACGTCATTTCCTGAACTTGATGAGAGCCAGTCAAAAAACAAAATACCGCTGGATGGGCGTTTCGCTGGGGTTGAGCATCGTCCTGCTGGTTCTCAAATTCACGGCCTATTTTCTTACGTCGTCAACGGCCATCCTGACCGATGCCGTCGAATCCATCGTCAACGTAATAGCCAGTGGTTTTGCCTTTTACAGCATTTACCTGGCCGGGCAACCCGCCGATCAGAATCACCCGTACGGACACGGCAAAGTCGAATTTTTGTCGTCCGGCTTTGAGGGTGCCATGATTTTGTCAGCCGGGCTGGTTATCCTCTGGCAGGCTGTCCTCAGCTTTTACGAGCCTAAGGTGCTTAGTAATCTCGATGTGGGGTTGGCGCTGATTGGTGGAACGGCAGCGGCCAACGCCTTCGTAGGCTGGATGCTGGTGCGCACGGGCCGCACAACCGATTCGCTGGCTTTAACCGCCGACGGCCGACACCTGCTGACCGATACGTTCAGTAGTGTGGTGGTTATGGTGGGCGTAGCAATTGTGGCCCTGACGGGTCAGCAGTGGGTTGACAGCGTGCTGTCGCTGGTGCTGTCGTTTGTGATCATTTATAATGGCTTTCAGTTGATTCGGCAGTCGGTGGCCCGCCTGATGGACGAAACGGACCTGCCAACGCTTGACCGGGTGGTTTCGCTGCTGAACGTCCACAAAGACCGGAACTGGATTGACGTGCATAACCTGCGCGTTCAGAAGTACGGGGCCGATCTACACGTCGACTGCCACCTGACACTACCTTATTACTGGGAGCTGAATCAGGTGCACGACGAAGTCCATCATTTTGAGGACACGATAAAAGCGGGCTTCAACAACGAGGTGGAAATCTTCGTGCATACTGACCCCTGCGAACAGGCCTGCTGCCACTACTGCCGCGTGGCCGACTGCCCCGTGCGGGGTTTCGCCTTCGTCCGGGACGTGGACTGGACGGCCGAAAATCTGCCCCTGAATCAAAAGCATTTTGTGCCGCTCACCTTGCCGGGTATGACACAAGGCTGATGAACGGCTGAATACCTGCTAGCGTACGGGTAATATCCAGACAAACGAAAACGGTGCCCCTTCGTTGGTCAGCCCCTGCATCACAATACGTACCCGCTGAGCGGTGTCGTTGAGTGGCACCATCAGTCTCGCCAGGCCATCGGCATCGGTATAGCCAATCGGATTCCAGTATAAAACGTCGCGGTGATCGGGCTGGGAAGCTGTCTGGTCTGCCTTATATCGGGGAACGTAAAACTCACGCGGACTGGCTAGTCCCCATACCATGGTTTCAGCACTAATGGGTGGTGCTTCCGGCGTTTCTTTGCCGCTGCGGCTGTATATGGCAATCACCCCCGAACCAGCCCTGGCTCCGTAAATACCGGCGGTACCGGCGTTTTTTAATAACTCAACGCGGCTGATGGTCCTGGGGTCAACATTTCTGATCATCTCGTAATTGGTATATACCCCATCGAGCAAATACAAAGGGGAGTTGTTGCCGAAGCTTCCTAATCCGCGAATAGTGACAGAGTACTCACCATTCACCTCCACAATGTTCACGCCGGGCAATCGTCCTCGCATCAACTCGAACAGATTAGTAAAGTTGTTATTGTCATCCACGGTTAAGATTGCATCAGCGTCTCCGTGCATACTGAACTGCTTATCGGCCAACCGGTCAGTTGAAGGCTTGTTAGCTCGCACGATAACTTCGGCCAGTTGCCGGGCACTGGAATCGCGGTAATATGCAGGATCATCCGTCTGCCGGATACGGGCCTTATTCAGGTAGGTAAGAAGAGCCTGTTCGTTGAGAACAGGCGCAGCAGGGCTGGCAAATGGTCGTCCCGGCGAATCGAAGGTAATGGTCGCTTTGGGCAGGTCAGGCACCCAGGCTTTCAGTTGAACTTTGCCTGGAATCAGCAGGCCATTCATCCGAAACTCACCCTGCTCATTAGTTGGTATGCCACGTACCAGTTTCTGTCCGTTAAACTCGAACGATAGCATTACCGTTTTTTGGCTGACTACGTTACCACGGGCATCGCGAACCCGTCCACTTACCGCCCAGCCCGCTGTAGAGTCAGCCAGTTGAGGAGCCGGTAGCCGACGCCAGCCCTGGGTGAGCAGCAAGTCATCGACATCGCTTAGGTGTTCGTTATCCAGGTAATACGTTGGTGACTCGATTGGGCCGCGCAGCCCGCTTGTCAGTAAGAGGTAGGTCCGGAAATCCGTCGTTGTGCTGTCGTCGGGGAGTTGATCGGCGTCCGTAACCGATGCCGACCAGGTTGCCACAACGGGATAATTATCGGCATCGCGCAGTTGTAATCCAACGGCCATAGTATCCCGACTGGCGTACCGCGACTTGCCTTTTACTACGCGCATTTGCAAAGGGCTGTTCCGCTCGGGGACAAACACCAATCGCTCAGCCAAAGGCTGCCCCGAAGCATTCGACAAGGTGAGTCGACTAACGCCGGGCAACAGGGCCGTTGCCGGTAAGGCAAACTGAAGTTCTCCTTTACGTACCTGCCAGGTTTCGCGGTAAACGAGCAACTCTTGGTTATATAGGGCAATAGACACGGGTTGTTCGGCAAAGCGACCCGTTGCCCGAACGCTTACCCACAAGCGGCTACTATCGGACAGGATGTCGGCCGAAAGAGCTATGCCTTCCGTTTCGGCAGGAGGTAAGGCAGTCCGATGTTGGACACCCATTGGTGACTCGAACACAGCGACATAGCTACGACCCGGCTGCGGACTGAGCGACACGTGCCCCATCCCCAATCGATTTGTGGTAAAGCGGGTTACTTCGGCACCGGTATCATCAACGATTCGACCGCTTAGGACAAAACCACGTCCGTCAGGTTTAAGGGCTTTTATGCCGAACCGACCAGGTACACCTACCAACCAGCGTCCGCCCTCCGCTAAGAACTGCACATCGGGCTGTTGACTCGCCAGACCAGGTGATGCAGCAGGTGACGTTGGATTCTCAGCTCTGGCTGGTTGCTCGTTATGTGAACCAGACTGGCGGCTGCTCAGAATCGATATTATCCCCTCAAAACCGGGTCCGCTCGTCAGCGAGTCGGCATCGGTATAGGCCCGTAATCGATACGTACCCGAGCGGAGTGTGTCGGACAGCCAGAGCTCGCTGCCCACCCGTCCGTCGGTTAAGGGTAGCCATTGATGAACAATCGAGCGCCCATCAGGGGCAATCAATTCAACGTGCATGGGCTTACCACTACGTCCTAACATGGGCAGATACCTGACCGGATCGAGCACGTAGGCACTTAACCACAGATGATCGCCGGTAGCGTACAGTGATTTATCGGTATGCACGTACACCAGCGGTGCCGTCCGACTACGTTGCCGACGACGTTCAGCCCGTAACGAATCGGCTTGACCGTCCGTTTTTACGGGTCGTCCGGCTTTTATATCGATAGCGACCAGTGTTTCTTTATCGGCAGGCATCCAGTCGGCAGGGAGCAGAGTGGCCAGTCGGTCATTGCCCAGGTAACCGCGTACGTCCAGCCCTTTAGGCTGAGTTATAGCTCCCGTGGTGGTCACAGAAAATTCTTTATCGGGCAGCAACAGCACCGAATAAGCCGCTGGAGAATCGCCATAGGGCGAGTTACGCGTATAAATCCGGTCGTAATACACCTCGATAGCGTCTTCGGAGACGAACCGACGCTCAAAGGCCAGTTCACCGGGCCTGAACAAAGCCGACGCCTGCTGAGGACTGATACGCTGCCGATCAACCGTCCGGACTCGGGGCAGTATCGCATCCATCTGGTCGTTTTGGATCAGCAACGGTGTTTTATAAATTACGTATCCATCCTGCTCATGCGTACCGGATAGCAAGCTGCTCATCAGGTGACGTAACGAGCCTTCGTACGCCTTAAGCCGATTTGCCCGCCATTTGGCCTGCTGCCGCGCGTCTGTGGTCGGTATTTCTTCAAAACGAGCCGCTCCGGCGAAGTGCATCCGGTTACGGTAGACATCGAAATGCAGCAGATCATAAAACAGCCGGTAGCCAAGGGCCAGGTTCTCGATAACCAACGGCTCGGCAGCCTGTGCGGTCAAGCGACCTTTTTCTTCGGTGAACGACAGCACATTTTCGTTGGTAATTCGGCACTCGCGGGCCATCGGTCGACTGCCCAGCAACTCCCGGCTGAACTGGCGAAACTGCCGAATCCATACCCGACTATGCCGGGCTGTAACCGTAACCGCCGACAGCGCATTGCCGGTCGGATCAAGCACAAGGTCAATCGTACGGGTTCGGGTACTAATTAATCGCAATCCCTGGCGGGCAGCCTTATACCCTAACGCCGACGCCACGATTTCCACATCCCCCAGCGGTACGTTAGTTAGGTGGTAGACACCGTTTGAGTCGGCCGTAGTACCCCGCGTACTGTTGTTTATATACACGGTGCTGAATGGGACGGGTTTGCGACTGGCCGCATCGAATACGTGTCCCGTCAGCGAGACTACCGACTGCTGAGCCGGTGCCTCCATAACAAACCAGAAGCAGGCAAATAACAAGCACCGGAACGATCGCATGGCAAAAATCGGGTTAGGAACCGTTAAGTTAGAAAGAACCAGCCAATCCGCGGCTACGTATGTAATGCGTAACCCGTGTGCTGATCAGCGATTTCAGAAACCGGTAACACACGTAGAGAAAACGACGACGTCCAAGTCAGCAATTCCCTCCTCCAGTCCGGGAGTTGAGTTACCCTTTGCAGGGTAGCCAGAACCGCTCGGGTGGACGAATGCGAGCGCAGGACGTATACACCTTCTCCGAAGACTCAGGGCTGTTTCTGCTTTCGATTTGTCACCGTTACCCCTTATGTTTGTGTGTAACGGAGTTTACTTTTTGTAAGCGTTAACTTTATTATTGTTTATCTGTGCACAACACGTCGCCAACAAACCACTACCCATTCCTACAGGGCGGTGGCGAGATGGGTCAACTCACCCGGCAGTATGATTGGACAAGTACTTCGCTGGGTACCCCGGACCAATGGCCCCAAAGTTTACGGACTACGCTGAGTATTCTTCTCAACTCCCGGTTTCCCATGTTTCTTTTCTGGGGAGACGAATTGCTTTGTTTTTATAACGACGCCTACCGGCCCAGTCTGGGCAATACGGGCAAACACCCCTGGGCTTTGGGTCAGCCGGGAGCCGAGGTTTGGCCCGAAGTCTGGCCCCAGATCAAACCACTAATCGATCAGGTGTTAGCGGGTCAGGGTGCTACCTGGAGCGAAGATCAGTTATTGCCGATTTATCGGAATGGTCGGCTCGAAGATGTCTTTTGGACGTTCAGCTACAGCCCGGTCAGCGATGAGTCGGGTCAGCCAGCGGGTGTATTTGTTACCTGCAACGAAACGACTGACAAAGTCCTGCCCCTAAAGCAGCTAAGATTGTCGCGGCAGCGCTTCGAGAATCTGGTGCGGGAAATTCCGGTGGGTATTGTGGTGGTCCTCGGTAAGGAGATGCGGGTTAGCATCGTCAACGAGGCCTTTGGGCGTTTGGTTAGTCGAACGGTGGCGGAGTTGCAGGATCAGCCCCTGTTCGATATCATGCCCGAAGCCGCCGACCCATTTCAGAACATCATCAGCACGGTCCGTTTGTCGGGTGAGCCGGTTTATCTGTATGACCAGCCTTACATTGTGTACGCGAACGGCGAGCGGCAGGAAGGTTACCTCAATCTGGTCTATCAGCCTTACAAAGAAGTAGACGAGACAATCACCGGGGTCATGGTCGTTTGTCAGGATGTATCCCTGCAGGTGCTGGCACGTAAGAAGATCGAGCAGAGTGAAGCCAAGTTCCGCACCCTCATCGAAGAGGCCCCCGTAGCCACGTGTTTATTCGTTGGCCCTCAGATGCGCATTGATCTGGCCAACGATACCATGATCAACTATTTCGGCAAAGGGCCTTCCATTCACGGCAAACCCATCCGCGAGGTGTTAACCGAACCAAAGGACCAGCAAGCCATCGACTTGTTAGACCAGGTATTCTCGAGCGGACAAGCGTTTGAAGCGAAGTCGGCTCCGGCTGATTTGACCATCAATAACGTAGCAGGTACCTATTATTTTGACTTCAGCTTAAAGCCCCTGCTGAACGCCGATGGCGAGGTGTACGCCATAATCGAGATGGCGATTGACGTAACGGAGCAGGTGCGGGCCTGGCAACAACTCGAAGAAAGCGAAGCGCGATACCGAAACGCGTCCACCGAACTAGAGCAGCAGGTGCAGCAGCGCACCGCGGAACTAGCCAGCCTGAACGAAGAATTAGCCGCTATCAACGAAGAGTTGATGGCCACTAATGAAGAGCTGGCATCGGCCAACCGGGAATACGTCACCATCAACGAAGAGTTGGCGGCTACGACCCAGGAACTAACCGAATCCAATGCCCTGCTGCTGCGCTCGAACGAAAACCTGCAACGGTTTGCCTACGTAGCTTCGCACGATTTGCAGGAGCCACTCCGAAAAATTCAGCAGTTTGGCGATCTGTTGAAAACCCGCTACGAAGTATCTTCCGGCGATGAGATCGACTACCTCGAACGAATGCAGTCGGCCGCCCGGCGGATGTCAGTGCTGATCCGAGACTTACTAACGTTTTCCCGCATATCGACCCAGCGCGAAGCAGGCGATCTGGTACCGCTGAACCAGGTAGTTAATTCGGTTTTGACGGATTTAGACCTGATTATTGAAGAAACTGGGGCAAATGTGCTCATCGACCCTTTGCCGACCATTGTGGGCGATGCCTCCCAGTTAGGCCAGCTGTTCAGCAATCTGCTGAGCAATGCCCTGAAATTTCGCCGGGCCGGGGTACCACCCGTCATTCAGATCCGGGCGGGCGTAATCACAGCCGATCAGCTACCACCTGCCATTAAACCCGGCCGCGGTGCTACTCTATATCACCGTATTGAGGTAGCCGATAATGGGATCGGGTTCGAGGAAAAGTACCTGGATCGCATGTTTCAGGTCTTTCAGCGGCTTCATGGACGTAGTGAGTATGCCGGTACGGGGATTGGCCTGGCCATCTGCGAAAAAGTAGTTACCAACCACGGGGGTGCCATTACGGCTATCAGCCAACCTGGTCAGGGGGCCACTTTCCATATTTACTTACCCGCCTGATTGCTTTGATACGTAGTGTATGCTGCTTCAGCTTTTTGTGAGCGCACAGCTGGTTTAACTTAGGGCAAATTCCATTGCTACTCTGGCAGTACGTAGCGCACGGTAAATACTGGTATTTATTTTATCAGAATAGTTGTATTAAATCTTTTTATTTGCCAATTTTGACTCATTCGCTTTTTCGACAGACTAGTGGAGACATTGCTTTTTTCAATTCAGGTTGTATTCAATGACTAGCAAAAAGTGCCCTTTCCATGTGAATAAGGGCACTTTTTCTTTCGTATACTTCCTTTCCCCTCCCACCCCTTCTTTTTTACCGCCATCCGACGATTCACTAGGCAGTTGTTTTTATACGTTACTCCACCCGATTTTCGCTTAGCGTAAAAGCCCCTCACCACTGGCGAGAGGCTTACTGCGGCAACGAACGTCTACTAGGTAGCCACTTCTTTAAGTAGAGAAACAGACTATTTTTTACTACGAAAATTACCCTTCTTCATATATCGGGATTGTCTTAGCTTGACTTCAGCCTTATGCTGCCCAAGCTACAGTCAAGCTAAGCAGTTGCTGAAAAAAAGAGCATCCTACAGTTAGTGTAAATGAACCAGTTCGGCGGAAATCTGACAGCTATCCCTCATCAGTTTAGCGAAAGGCAAATTGCCTTTTGGTGCCATCAGGTAAAGTTGACCTACCCGAACGGCGGCAAGTTGGCTTAATAGTTTTAGTTTGGATATCAGTGGACTTATCTCGTCGGTTTGTAGCGTCCTAAAATAAGTTTACATTTTTGAAGTGAATTTATTAGTTCATGCTTATAGTCCTACTATCCATTTACAGTATCTCAACTAAAAATTAG
>NZ_BAAGVY010000019.1:0-89482 GCF_054780635.1 Spirosoma knui
AGGTGCACCCACCCAGTAAGTATTCTCGTACGGCTCTTTGTCGTTTGTTCATGTTACAGCTCAGTTGCGGGCTGTAAACCTATTCTAGGACATGACAGACGGACAAAGTGTTGCAGTGCGAGACATAAAAAGTAAGATTCGTTGCAACACTTTGTCGGCCAACCTCAGTCTATACCAGTGACGGGGATTTAATACCTATCCATCCCGTCGGTCGAGCCAACCACCTACTTATTCTACTTATGAGACCATGGCCTATATTGCGGTTTTTCGTACTGAGTCTGTTGGCTAGCGCCTGCAACCGGGTGATCGACTCCCAACCGACGCCTTTGCCAGCCGATAAGCTGATTCCCCCTAGTGCCATCCAAGCCCTGGTGGCCCGGTTCCCCCAAGCGGAAACGATGGTGTTTACACAACTGGAGAAAAACCAGGTCTGGCAGGTTAGCTTCCAGCAAAAAGCCGTATCCTACCAAGCCGTAACCAATTCCCAGCAGTTATTAGTCGCCTTTCAGACCGATAAATCAGCCATACCCGATTCGCTACAAGCCACGCTGACCAACTCGGTGGTGGCTGGAGGCTTCTTCTCAAACCTCCGGCTCCAGGCCTATAATCCCCTGACGAGTCCTAACGATCGAGTGGTGCTGGCGGATTACGACTGGCAAAACACCCGCTACACATTTCGCTGGACCATCACGAGCCTGAGTGGCCAGGTAACCTACCTGACTGAACTCTTACCCGAAACCCAGCTTCAATACCGCACGGAAGCCCTGGCCGATCTGCCCCCCCTGGTTCAACAATCGCTGGCCCAACAACAAGTCGACTTCGACAATGCCCAGGTACAAGTGGATGGGCAGGGTAAAAAGCGGTATAGCCTGACGGTGCGCCAAAACAGTTCGTTCTACACGCTCCTCTACGACGACGCGGGCCAGCTACTGGGCGCTACCAACTTGAGCATCGCTCAACGGTATACGGCCATCGACCAACTACCCGCCACGATTCAAGCGTATTTGAGCCGTACCCCCGAGCTGGCTAACTTCACCCTGGGGGGGCAGTTTAGTCTGCTAGCTAAAACAACCTATCGCGGACTGGAAACCTATACAGTCAATTTGCAGAAAGGACGGCAGACCTGGCTGATGACCTTCAATGGGCAGGGACAACTCGTGACGCGTTCATACGTAAACATGGTGTAATTTACCCGCAACCCACTTCACTAAATGCCCCTGTTTGGCAAGAAAACGTATTCGACCTTATCGGCCCTGGTGGCGGGTTGTCAGCAAGGCGAGCCCCGGGCGCAGCACCTGTTTTATGAGCGCTACAAAGGGCGCTTGTTAAGCATGTGCCTGCGCTACGGGCAAACCAGAGCCGAAGCCGAGGACATCTTTCAGGAAGCGTTCGTCAAAATATTTGTCCATATTCACGAACTTCAGCAGCCGGAAGCCGCCGATAGGTGGGTCAAGTCGATTGTCGTGCGAACGGCCATTACCCACTACCACGGCAACCTTCGTTCCACACAGCTCCGGAGTTCGCTCGAGGAGGAAACCGAAACCCTGGCCAGCGATGAATACGACCAATTTATCAAGCAACTGACGCTGGACGCCCTGATGGTATTCATTAAAGGCCTACCCGATAGTTACCGGCTGATCGTAAACTTGTATCTGATTGAAGGCTACACGCATGCCGAAATTGCCGAGCTGCTAGCCATTCCCTCAGCCACGGTCCGCTCCCAGTATAGCCGGGCTCGTCAACGGTTGCTTACCTTGTTTCAGCAAAACGGTCTTACACGGCATGAACTTTTCGAATGACCCACTAGATAAGCGGTTGCGGCAACGCTTTCAGCAGCTTTTCGCCCGCGAGCATGCCGAAGCCGATGATGCGCTCAAGCAACGAATCTGGAACCGGCTTCCCCCGCCTGCCCCCCGCCATTATCGGCCAGTTGGCTTCCTGCTGTTGGGGGTATTGTTTTGTGTAAGCATTGCCCTTTATTACGGGGCCGCGCCGGTTATCACGGCGTCGAAGTCGGCTAATTCATCCATGCGGCTCTCCGCTGGGCAGCCCACAGCCAGCCCCGCACAGAAAATACGGACTAACCTATCCGGCCCGAGTTGCCCCCTAGCGGAGTCAGTGGGTACTCGTCTACCAGAAGCTATAGCCTATTCCGACCCAAAGTCCGCTCCCCTATCAGTTGGGTCGCCCGATGATCCCTCGGGTAATTCGGTCTTGAGTGCAGTGCCCGGTAGCGTAGTAGCCAGTTCCGTTGCTGTCAGGGGCCGTCAGGGGCGTAGACCGATTGGTTTACAAGCGAACGAAAATCGTTCGGTGGAGCCCTCGGGTAGTACAAGCCTCCCAATCAGTCAATTAGCTACCAAACGTAATCAGCGCCGTGTTACAACCTGGTCAGCGGTTCGTGCAAACGGGTTCGTTCGTTCACCGGTGTCGGCCCTGGAGAGAAACGACTCATCAACCAACGAGTCCGTAACCGATAGAGTGCCATTACTACTGGTCCCTCTCGGTGTTGTCGGACCGTTAAGTAGCACGCTTTCGGCTCGTTTAAGCCGGCGAGTGGACTTTACCTCCCCAGTGGACGTATCCGCCAAGACGATGTCTAACCAGCCAGTCACCCCGGTCGACTGGTTTTTCTCGGCTGCCCCCTTCAGTACCTACCAGCGCATGACGATTGTCGCTAAAACCGATACCTATGTGCAGGAGGTAGGGTCGCCCGCCCCCTGGTCTTCACAAACCTGGGGCTACCAACTCAGCGGGGGTATCCGCTGGTCGGGGTGGGATGTCGCCCTATCCTATGGGCAACTTCGGCGTTGGGCGTATTATGAGCGAGCCACTGAAGCCTACCAGGTTGAGCCATCAGGCTTCAGTGGCTATCAGGTAAGGCGTCGGACCGAATCGGTGGCGGAAAATGTTTCGCTATCCCTGTTGGGTGTGGGCATTGCTCGGTCCTACGAGTGGGGTAAGCACCAGCGGTACTTCGCGCGAGCCGGAGCTCAGCTGTCTTATGTCTTGGCTACTCACCAGGGGTTGGGATGGCTGGAGGCTAGTTGGGGACTCTCCCTACCTTTGGGAAAGCGACACCAGCTTGAGGTTGGGCCAAGGCTATCCTATAGTCTGAGTGATGTATGGAGCACCGATGGGCAGCTCCGCATTCAACCGTACACGGCGGGACTCTCGCTAACGATTCGTCCCTAGATTGTCTCCACGTCCGTGCGGGCTCTATTCAATAAGCTGACCTATGGTTTACTGACTATGAATTGACTTGACCAGGCCACAAACCCTAGCGCTATATCACACAGATGCTAGCAACCGTACATCTATTCTCATAAAAGGCTCCTGTCGCGAGATATAATGATCAATAAAGACCGTGTCAATCATACCTAGAAGTTCAACATTGCGCATCTCAGTAGAAGTCTGCATATTGCAGATGATTGGTTAATTTACAAATCGACGGTCGGATAAGGAGTGTGCGCTATGGGTGTGGGATTTGTGGTTTTCTTTTTGTTCTTCTTCGTCCGAGGCTTCGTGCAGCAGCGACAGCGTCAGCATATTGATTGGCTGCAGCGGGATATTGACCGGATGAGACGGGAAGCCAATCGCCGGCAACTGAATCGTCGATAAATAGCAAGAGGACCTACCGTACGGTAAGTCCTCTTCGTTTACGGTAACCTTTCATTACAACTGTTTGGCTTTCATGATGTCTCTATTCTCAACAGTAAACGATAGGCTGCGTCCGCCGTTCTGCTCTCCAATTTGAATCAGTAACTGCTTGCCGTTGGGAATGGTGAAGCGTTGAAAGGCGTATACCCGCTCAATGCGCTGATGACCCCGCACGGTCGTAATCGCTTCGTTGTGCACGTAAATTGGATGTAATTCAATCTCCTGCCGGGCGGTGAGTTTGACTGTTTTGCTGTCGACTACGAAGTACCGCACATAGTCAATGTCGTAGTTGAGGTTTGACCGGTTGCTGATGACGAGCCGGTAGTACAGCACATTATCCATCACGTATAGACCACGCAACTGCGCTTTCAGCTTATTGGCTTCCGCCCCTCGCCTGCCCCTCCCCCGGTAATGCAGAATCCGGTCGCTGTTATAGACGATGTCAGACTGCGTTGCCTTAACCCCCGCAAATTGAATATTGCCGGCCAGCGTATCGATGCTGTTGATTGGCTGACTGCGGTCGGCCAGTGTAACAGATTCGGCTGTGCGCAACGGGCTCGACTTCGATGAAGCGGTCAGGTTGAGAGCCAGTACGGCCGGAGTTTCGTTGTAGTTGACCACAAAGCTGTAGAACGTGCCCTCGGCCGTCATCACCGAAAAGTTGGTTTCGTTGAAGCCGATCTGCGCGGCTTTCACTTTCAGCACGTTCTCCACATCGGCGGCTTTATCGGCCATGATGCTACGGCTGCCCAGGTCGACCGAGCGCACGGCCGTCGGAAAGATGATCGACACGGTTTTATTGTAAGCCAGATCGACGTAATAGGAACGGATAATATTTTGCGACTGAATCGTTGCCTCCGGTGACGTGCGTACGGCCGTCGATGCCGAAAATGAGCGGTCCGCATGGGCAGTCTGCGAAGGAGCCGTCTTTTGGGTCGAGTCTGGCTTAACCGATGCGTTTCGCGAAGCAACCTGCGCAGAATCAACGATTACTGGAACTGGTTCTGCTGCGGCAGTACGTCGGGTCAGTAACCTGGTATGAGAATGTTTTGACAAAGTCGGTTTTCGTTGCGCCAACGTCGGTACCGACAGCATCAGCAGTGCGCTGACAGACAGGACAAGTCGGGTCATTTGTTTTGATAGCTTGTGTGGTGAGTTCATTTTAGCAGCACGTAATAATTGCCCTTTAGGGTAGCTTTCTGCTGCGTGATTTTGCGATGTAACAGGCCACGCGCCCCCGACAGACCCGACTGTGCGGCCGAGATACCAGCCAGTGTAGCCGCTGCCCGGGCAGTGCCCGTGGATGCTCCGCTGAGGTTGTAGTTTACGCCACCCAGGGTTTGCCCCAGTGCCTGCTTCCCTTCCTGGGCGGCCAGTACGTTCGGGACGAAAACACCCGGCATACCATCCATGTCGTGTACGCTCAGCTTGATCGGGAAAATGCGGCCCTCATATTGCAGACTAGTCAGCACAATTCCGACGCGTTCGGTACCGAAACTACCGATGCCATATACGAGCGTATTGTCCGGAATGCGAACGCCCCGAACCGTTACCGGTTCCAGTAACCGAAGCTGCACGCGTCCCCCGTCGGTGATTTGCTGATCCTGGTGAATAACCGCCCGTATCGTGCCCAGGTCGTCAGTCAGGGCAGCTTCCTGCTGCTCTTTCTGACTGGATGAATACAAGCCGTAGAAACCATTAAATCGCTGACTAGCGGACATGTCCAGCGTCGACACGACAGCCCCGGATTCAGCCTTACGCGGCCGCTCACCGTCGCGGGCTGCTGCGGCCTTCGCTTCCTTGTCCCGTTTGTATTCCGTAAGCAGGGCCAAAAGGCGCTGTCGTTCGTCGACCTGTTTCTGTATGTCGCGGGGGCGGACTGGCTCATCGTTAATGGCATCGGACAGTGGCAAATCTGAAAAAGCCGGGCCAGATCGGGTCCGATGTCGGGCTGCTACCTGGCCCCCCGAACCCCGCCGAGGCCGTCGAGGGGCCGGCTCGTACAATGAATCCATGGCGGCTAGTGCCGGGTCCATTGACTCGGCGGGTTGCCGGGTTTTGTACAGGTACGGGTCGAGGGTCGTTGGCATACCCGTTGCAGGGGCCGACGATTGAATTGGGGCAGTTGTCAGAGTGGCCACCCCCGTCTGCATACCGTTGACCGTCTGTCGACCAGCGGTCATACTGCGCTGTTCGGCGGCTTGAAGTTCAAGCTTCGATTTGGGTACACTATCAGTCTGAGCGTTGGGAATACTGGTATTCACGTTGTTGATGAGCGGCTGCTGCGGTCCACGCGTGCCCGCCACCAGAAAATACCCGGTTGAACCCAGCGCCAGCAGCAATACGGGTGCGATCATCCAGAATCGTTTGTCATTCAGCACATCTCGGAACGACCTGCGTGGAACAACATCGGTAGTTGCATGGGCTGACGTCGGCAGTTCATCAACGTCGCTGTCGGGTTGAATCGGATCGGTTTGGTTCATGAGCTTGAGCAGATCGTTTTTGGTTAACTGATGGAGAAATGTGGACGGTTGAGCGGAGCGTCAGGGGTATCACAGGCGGATGGGTAAGGGTTGACAGGATTGACCAGAAGCCGAGCAACTGTATCAAAAAAAGGGTCGTCAGCACGTGGATTTTCTGCTGCCGGATAGGGCGCGCCTGCCATCGGTGAATGTGACGACTCATTATTCGGCGCCAGAGCCGTGGGTGGCCCGGTCTGAGCAGGAAAACGGGTGTCAGTAGGTTCATAGCTGATGCTGCTGATCGGTACGTGGTACGGTTTCGACGTCCTGATTCTGCATCACTTTAAATCGCTCGATCATGAAGCCGTGCGGGTTATTGTCCGTTCGGGCTACGTCGATGAGGTAACACTCCGTAACCAGCTTGCGAATCGTAATGCTGTTAGCCCGGATCAGTAGCTGCCGACCGCTGGTAACGACCCGGTAGGGCGACACAGAAAAATCAACCTTGATCGTATCAATCTCGACCTTCTGGTGTACGTTACCCTGAATCAACTGCCCGTAATACCCGGCTTCCTGCAAATCCTGGTATAACCGTACCACGGAGCGGTCGCCCAGATATGTGGCTTCGCGAATGTTTCCCTCCACCTGCTTCTCATCGGGTTCAAGCGTGAAAAATAGCCGGTGGAATGTCTTGACGTGGTCTTTAGCTTCGGCCGGGCGGTTGATGTTCTGTTCCTGTGCCAGCGCGACCATGATCGATTTGCCGTTGTCGAGTACGTACACTTTCTGCCGGCTGGCCGACACTTCGGCGAACGCCCAGTACGCAATGCCCAGCGCGAATGCCAGACTACCAATGATGGTGATGATGGCCACCCAGCGAACCAACCGGAACGACGTTTCCAGATTGGTCAGGTAGCGAAATTGTCCGTTCATAGTCAGATATTGTTTGTGGCGGGTTGTGCGTTGGAGGACGAAAAAGCACCGGCAGCGGTACGGCCGAGCGATGCAGCTCCGGCCCCGGCTGCCTGTCCGGTGGCGGCCCCGGCCAGCATGGTCGTCGGCTGCGTAGCCGACCCGATGGCATCCCCTACCCCGGTCGATTCGATGACGTACGATGCCAGTTTGGGAATAGACAGATAAGCTCCGGCACCGATGAAATAAAAGATAATCAACCCCCAGTCGGCCGAGCCCATTCCCGTGTTGCCCGATCGTAATTGCTCATCAAAAACGGCGAGGTCCTGGTTGAGCATCGACACGTGAATCGTTTCCAGAATCGCCCCCAGAATGTTGACCAGTGGGATGTAGAGCAGAATGTGAATCATGCGGGAAAACCAGGCGGCCAGCCCCGAATAGAACCAGTCGAACATGGCCAGCCCGAACGTGATGGGACCCGTCAGTGCCAGTACGATCAGGAAAAACGTGCTGATCAGCTTGATATAGATGGCCGATAGGTCGTAGAAGATTTCGCCGAGCCAGCTCAGAAACTGGTCGAAATAGTACTGCATTACCCCACTGACGGCGTTTCCAACGAGGCTGTTGCCAGTGCCGGTGGTACCAAAAACCGTTCGAACCACATCCCAGGTGCCGATTTCGCCATCTTCGCCGGGTGGGATCAGGATCTTATCCCAATTGTCTTTGACCTTTGCCTTCTTAAGTTGATTCAGCCGTTCTACCTCGGCTTTCTGGCTGGCTACCATCGTACTCGTTCCTTTGTCGAGTAACTGTCCGATTTCTACGATGAATTTGACAATGAAGGGGTAGCAGAGCAGGCAGAGCGCCAACGCAAACGGGCGGAGCAATGGGTAGATGTCGAACGGTTCAGCGCGGGACCAGTGCCCCCAGATCCGGTAGAAGATGTAAAACAGCGAGCCGATGAAGCCAATGGCCTGCCCGAAGGCAACCAGTGCGCCAAAACTGTCGGCGAACTGATCGAACACTTCGTCGATTGAGGCTTCAAGAACCGGAGCTACCAACAATAATGCGTGCATAGAGATAGAAATTATCGGTACGACTGCGTTCGGAGATTGGCCGTCTGATAGGTCCGGCGATTCCGTTTGTATTTGTAATAATCGAGGCCCTGCGAGGTGATCCTGTCCATAGCCAGCAGGGTCGTGCGACGGGCTTTGCTTTCGCGGTCTACTTCGCGGAGCAGCCGCAGCCGGTCGGCGGGCGACAGATACGCCGTTTGTCCCTGTTTATCGACGAGCGCGAGTTTGGCCCGGAGTGCTTTGTCATCGACCAGCAGGTTCGAGCGGGCCGACGCCAGTACCGTCCAGCCAATGTCATCGTTTGGGTAATTGGCGTCGATCTCTTCCTTCATCAGCCGGGCGTTAGCGGGATCGGTGATCGTGATCGCGACGGGCAAGCCGTCAGTCCACAAAGCTTTGACGGATTTATCGACCGACTGACGCTGAGTACCGCGCAGCACATCAACCGGGGCTTTTGTCATCGCCTGCTGGTAAGCGTATTTTACTTTGAAATCCTGATAGCGGATCTTGTTGATACGCTGTTGACCATCCTGCCAGGTCTGTTTCAGCTTTTGAATTGCCTGCGCCAGACTCTTGTTTTTCTGCCGCTGGTACTCTTCCATAATCTCCGTGGCAATGGGAGCGTAGACGGTTGCGTCGGCTACACCTTTCATCAGTTCGTCCATTATCTTTTCTTTCATCAGCGCACCGACGTCGATACCCGCGTCTTTGAGCCCGGCCATGATATCGTTCTCGGAAACCTGAAGCAACTGATCGATTTCGGACTGAATCAGATCGCTGCCCCGGTTGCCTGCCGGAAGAGCGTTAGCTGCGGGCATCTGTGCGCAGGCAGTCCCCGTGGCCATACAAAGCCACAGACTACACGTAAGCCATTTGTTCATCGGGTCTGATAGGTTGTGGGACGGGTGCTAATCGTCCGGTTCAGTGAAGAATTGGCCCGGTAGAGCTGCTGCCGGTACGAGTTCTGGGCAATCTCACGGGAGCGGTACTGGTACGTAGCCCGGATCAGATTCAGCGTCTGATTTATCCGCTTGATGCGATCATATAGGTCTGTACGAACCAGATTCAGCGCCGATAGCCGCTCCCCTTCCGACATCCATACCGGTTTGCCGCCGAGATTCACAACGGTCTTTACTTCGGCTACCAGATCGCCCGTATCGGCCACCTCGTCAAGCGCCTGCCGCATGGCCGAAGCTTCACCGGCGGTAAAGGCTGGTGTAGCCAGAAACCGGTCGGCCGCTTTCCGGCTGGCCTGAATCGCCCCCGTCAGTTGATTCAGGTTCAGCTCCCGGTAGTACGTAGCGAAGGCCGGTGACAATTCGGTATGCGCCTTCTTCCAGGCGTAATCAACCTTATAGTTCTGATACTCGATCTTTTGCTGTTTCGACAGGCCATCCTTCACCATCGACTGGAGCGATTTGACGGCCGAGATCGGTGATACGTCGAGTAGTTGACCAATAGCGTTACCCAACAGTTCGGTCAGTTCATCCTGAATCCCCTGCATGATTGAGTTTTCCGTCTCGCCGATGATGTTCTCGATTTCGCCGGTCAGATCGTCGCTCAGACTGCTCAGTACAGGCGCACCAGGACTGGTCGTGTCGGCCAGGGAATGGGATCTAAAAAAGACGAGTGCAGGACGTATGGTGCCGGCCTGCGCCTGCGTAATCCCGCCAGCCAGACACAGTCCAGCCAGAAGCAGTCGATTTATTGGCTGCATCAGGTAATGAAAAAAGTGTTCTCGGATTTAGCGACTTGCTGGAATGCCGGTTCTGATCTCGTCGGCGAAGTCGCGCAGGGCCAGATCGTAGTTTCCGCCGTGAGCTTTTACCATCCGTTCGAGTCGCAGTTTCTCGCGCTGCTCAGTCGAATAGGCCAAGTACTCTTCGGTCGACACTTCGACGCCATATACTTTAGATTCCTGACCGCCCCATGAGATGAACACCTCCTTGTATTTGCGTTTGGGGTCGAGGTCAAGGTTCAGGGAGAGGCACAGGTCTTTGTCTTTGTCAGACAATGCCAGCAACTCCTTTACGTGCGAAAACTTGTTGCGATACTTGCGCTGGTCGAGCAGAATTTTCGTGTCGGCGTTGTTGATAATCGAGTCCTTCACAATCTTGTTGCCGATGATGTCATCGACCTCCTGCGTTACGATCCAGGCTTCACCGAAGAACTTGCGAACCGTTTTGTAGAGATATTTGATATACTCTGCCATGCCATCTTTCATGATGGCTTTCCACGCTTCTTCAATCAGGATGATTTTTCGCACTCCGCCCAGTTTCCGCATTTTGGAGATGAACGTGTCCATGATAATGATCGTGACGACGGGAAACAGGATCGGGTGATCCTTGATGTTGTCCAGCTCGAAGACAATGAACTGCCGGTTCAGCAGATCCAGATTCTCCCGGCTGTTGAGCAACGCTTCGTATTCCCCGCCCCGGTAGAATGGCCGTAGCACGTAGATGAAATTGTCGTAATCGAAATAGCCGATGTGCACCCGGTGCTCCTCCAGATAACGCGGGAAATCGGTCTGCATGAATTCATAGAACGAATTGAAGCAGGCGAATACATCCGGGTTGGCAGGGAGATACCGCTCAAAGTATTGCGTCACCGCATCCGACAGGGCCGTGTACTCCGACATGGTCTGCCGTTCGTCGCTGCGTTTCCAGAGCGTTTGAAGTAATACTTTAATGGCCTCCTTTTTCTCAACGTCGGGCAAGGCCCTGTTTTCGATGAAAAAGGGATTGAAGTTGATCGGCTCGTCTTCTGAGTAAGTCAGGTAGAGACCGCCCAGCATATCGCACAGACCCCGGTACGAGTGCCCCACGTCGACGATAACGGCATGGCTCCCCTGTACATGGTAGCTGCGCAGAGCGTGGTTGGTGAAAAACGACTTGCCACTGCCCGACGGCCCCAGGATAAACTTGTTTCGATTCGTAACCCAACCCCGGTCCATCGGCTGATCCGACAGGTCGACCAGCAACGGTTTGCCGCTCATCCGCTCCACCAGCTTTACGCCGTAGGGCGATACCGAATCGTAGTAGTTTGTCTCCTGATTCAGCAGGCAGACTGACTGCGGTACAAACGACCAGTATTTGTCTTCACTCGGCAGATCGGCCGCGTTGCCCGGAATACCCGCCCAGAACAGCCCGAGCGCATCCTTCGTGTTTTCACGTGGCCGAACGCCCAGCCGGGCAATAGCCGACGAAACCATGTTGCGTAGTATCGGCAACCGGCTTTTGTCTTCCGTCCAGACCTGAATGTTGAAGTGGGACCGGACGGGCGTAAAGCCTGATTCTGCCGCGTAACTCAGGTATTGGTTGAGCAGCATGGCATTGACTTCGTTGTCCTTGCCAAAGTTGGCCAGCGACCGCATCTGTAAGGCCCGTTGCTCCAGTTTTGGAAAAGCCGCCTGCTTATCCTCAATGAAGATATACTGGTTGTAGATATGGTTACAGGGCAGCATCAGCGACACCGGTGCCGCAAAACTCACCGACACGTTCGAACGCTCGGTCGACAGGGCTTCGACGCGGTTGTTGGTGTACACCCATTCCGGCAGATCGTCGATGTCGGAGATCGTATAGAACTTCGTGTATTTGCCGCCCACCTTCAGCACCTCGTCCATTTCCAGATCCGCCAGCGTTACTACTTCATCCCGCAGTGACAGACTCATGTACCGCTCAAGCAGGCCCGGAGCGGACGCTCCCGCAGTGGATGCTGCCGGAGTGGATGCTGCCGCAGTGGATGCTCCGGTATGCTTATCTGTACCAGCCAGTTCATCCGCTCCCAGTCGTCGGAGACTTATCAGTCGGCTGCTTTCCAGAATGGAGACGAACTGTTCGATGCTATTAAAGAACTCATCGACCTTACGTTTATCGCCAACCTCTCTGGGTACCAGCCGCCCCCTCGCCAGTGACGTCTTTACGGCACTAACATCCCGCCGTTCCGGGTGCGTCTTTGTCAGATATAGATAACACTGGTGATGTAAATAAGGCCGTTCGTTGAAATGACTATCATTGGCCCGGTCCAGAAACGTACATGATTTTTCCGTTGACTGACCATCCTTTGGCTGGTAGGTTTCTTCAACGAAATAATCCTGCTTGTGGACGATGGTGTAGCTTGGCAAAACACCTAACGCTTTAGCCCATACGTTGCAGAGTGTTATGTAATCCCCTTGCTCGACGCGCCCCTCCCCTACCCCATCGAAACTGGCGTTCAGCGTGAAGATTTCGGGCAAATTGACCACGAAGCAAACCGTCAGATCGCCGTGTGCTGAAATCAGACTATCCCGCTCGATGGCGCGTATTGGAAATACGTCGTGAATAGCCCGCACACCAGTCCTGTTATTTTTTAGCTGCATATCGAAGTTGTTTATACACCGCTGAACTTCTCACCAGAATCAATTTAGGCTGTCGGGCCCTCCCCTGCGTCCGCACCATACCTCGTTCGCCGTGTTCGCGGGAAAGCCGCACCAACTGACCATAGAGGATTACGATGCTTAGCATGTACACGCCGTAGCAATACAGGCCCGGCCATCCAGTAATGAGCATGATAAACGTGCTGACTAGGAGCAGGCCGACCGCTGCTGCGGCTAGGAACAGCAGGAAATTCATCCCACGAATGCCGAGTACCTGTGGGGGTCGATCAACCCCTTTGTTGACTCGAAACATACTAGCCGCCGAAAACAGAGGTCAGCGTTACGACGACCAGACCGGCGAAGATGAGTGCGCCGAACCAGGAGGCTGCGGCTTTTCGGGTGTCGGGGTCCCCATTCGACCATTTGGAGTAAACCGATATACCACCCACCAACCCTATGATTGCACATATGGCATACATCAGATTGGTGACCACCGTGAACGCACCCTTAACCTGCGTAGCTGCTGTGCTCAGCCCCTGTGTACTTAACCCCTGCGCTGAAGCTATATGAGTAATATATAGCCCCGCTACAATCAGCGCGCAGATTCGGGCCGCGCTACGCCCTTTCGACCAGTTTGATTGGGTTTGCATATAAAGCAATTATAGACTGAAAACTATTAAATGTATTTCATTTCAAAAGTATATAAAATTAAATAAAATACATTTAAAACTGGTCAAAAATTTTTAAGCACTTAGGCTCTCAATTTGATCAAAAATAGCCCCGTAATCAGGCTGGCCGGGCTGCTTATGCTGCTGGAATAGCCAATCGAGTGACTGATCATTTTCGAGTTGATACGTATCGATTAGTATGTTGAGTTCCTGCTTCATAAATGTGCTGTCGGCGGCCCGGCGTTTAGTAAGTTGCGTCATTTTTCGTTGCACGGTTCGAACCCGTTTCACATAGTCGGTCAATGCTGTAACAGGCTCTGTGCTCATTGCTGAATTTTCCTCTGAGTCAATCAAAATTATGGCTTCATCATCCAGCCAGTTGCAGGTTTCAGGTACCAGATCCGTTTCGTCCGGGTAGTCGACTTCCGTGATTTGCATCAATGTGGTCGCTGGCTCAGTCAGCGGTTGGTTATCCGGCTCTGTATCTTCTACGGTCTCCTTCGTTTCCGTCGACTGCGATTCCTTTGGGCGGAACCCTACCAGCAATCGGTCGAAGTCTGTTTTCGATTGGCCTATACCGGTAGCCGTTGGTTCCTCGGTGGTGGGCTGGTTCGAATTGACTTTCAATTGGTCAGTAACTGTCCTCCTCCCCCACCAGCCATAGTCTTTTCCAAGACGGTATCCCTGCCAGCCTGACAAGGCCAGCAGGGACGCACTTATCCAAAGTGTTATCATTCGTGTAGTTCAGCTTCTTTCTGGAGCAATGTTGCCCGTATCGACTCTATTTCAACCTTGTTGTCAGCAAAATGCTGCCGGAAGATGTGTTCCATAATTTCCTGCATCGATACTTTACTGCCTGTCAGACTGGCGTACCGTTGTAAGAGTGAGATATATGAGTGAGAGCGTTTGGAGATGTAAGCTACTTTCGTGGGGCGCTCAAAACCGCTGATCGGCTCCAGAAATGTAGCCGAATATTTGGTCACCTTTTTCGCTGTTGTGTCGGGGGGAGCTTTTACGTTTTTCACGGGCGGTTCTTCAACTGATGCCGCTGGTGTCTCGATCGGCTCTTCTGCCGGGGCGACATCAGGCTCCTGAACTAACGGAGAAGCTGGTTCAGCAGAAACCTCTTTTGTTGCTGGTGCTGCCACGCTAGTCGGCTGATCCGATGCCTGTTCGGCTGACTCTTCCGCGTTCCAGCCGTAATTCTCCTGTAGCTTGCTCAGATCAGAAGATGACGTAGCCATGCTGGCCATTGCCCGCAGTGAAGCGTCGTCGAGTGTCTTTTTTTGTTTTGCCATGATACTATACTACTGGTTGCGTGATGTGAAGTTCTTTATTCAGTTCGTTGACCAGGCTTTTTACTTTGTCGCTTGGGAATAGCGTCGATCGTTCCCGCTTCCAGGTCACGGAGTCATTGACCCGGTAGTTAAGTATGCCAACATTACCACGCTCCTTGACGATGTTCTCGATGCCGTCCAGCAAGGCCGGGTTTTCTGATTTCTTATACTTGTTCCAGAGCATCAATAGTTTGTAGGTGGCTCCTTTGGCTTCCCGGAAGCGGTCGAACAGATCAAGGGTCTGTAAGCCCGCCGTAAACGTCATTTTGTCCGCTTCCATGGGCAGAATGATGTAATCCAGCTGCGACGCGACCCGGTCGAAGCCTTTAACGTTCATCGTACCGGGCATATCGATGAATACTAGTTCATCCTCTCCCCTATTTTTCAGGTCATCCAGAAATACCGATAATTCCTCCAGCGATCCTTTGTACACCTTATACATGTCCCTGTTCATCTCCGGATATAGTGTTACATATAGGCTCTGGATTTCTTCGTCATTCTGGATGCTGACTAGTTCAGATCGGCGTGTCGCATCAAACGAGTGCTGTGGGAAGTCGGCGTCGATGACGGTTACAGGCTTACCCACAGTCGCGTGATAATAGGTTGCTAGTAGCATTGTCAGGGTTGTCTTACCGACCCCCCCTTTCTGTGTACATACGGAAATGAGTTTTGCCATTCTGGTTGCTTGTTTCGTGCAATATGCAACATTAATGAAAATAGTTAATAAGAGAAATAATAAGATTAGCCCTTATTAAGTTAATAGTAACTTTAGATAATAAATATACTATCTACTTTGTTACTTAGTAAGTATTGTATTAAATAAAATAATAGCTAAGTAATTATTATAATAAATAAAATACTTAAAATTATAAAATAATAATAAAATTTAAATATAAACACATATTATAATTTTATAATATTATGTGTTTACTAGTTTATTATAAAATTATAATATCTCGTTTTTACTTAACGTATCGAGATGAGTTATAATATGATATTGTAAGTTTATGATAACATTATAAATATAATTATCTGAAAAAAAGACAGATAAGCTAAAATAATTACTCTAGTAGGTAAAAAAAAATGAGGATACGCAAAAACTTAAGGATAACTGGACCTTCGGGTAACAGGCCTATCTATACAAACTTTATAAAGTTGATGTTACTTAACATGATTACCTTTGACACTGGAACACCAGGCTACAGAAAAGTTACCGTCGCATAAGTGCACATAAGTAGCAAGATGTGTTTTGCTACCCGCAAAACCCCTGCTTTCGTCCTCATAACGAAAGATCGATTTAAACAACGACCTGCTTCCAGGTGGGTAAACGGGGGTGTACATGAATACTAGTCGAAAGGGTGGACGGCCCTGCAAAGAACCTGCTGATCTAGCGTCGGAGAAAGTTAACTGTTGGGTAACTAAGTCAGAACTAGAATATCTGACAACGAAATACGAACAGGCCAAAGCTGGTAGAAAGCTGAGTTTCTCGATCTTTATAAAGGATATATTACTTGGCAAAAAGCAGTCCCTAAATATCCGGTCGAGTGAACTTTTGCTGACCGCAATCATACAACTACAGGTATGTAATCAGCAGCTAGATGAACTTAAGAAGGCGCTCGAAATCGCAGAAAGTCATTCGTGCCGTCAGCGGATTCAGGCAAGAATCGATGAAGAACTGGCCGTTATCCGGAAAACAATAACCAGCATAACAACATGGTTATACGAATCCTGACGGGCAAGGACGTAGCTGGAGCTGTGCGCTACAACGAACAGAAAGTGGAACAGCAACAGGCGGATCGCATTCATGTTGCCAACTACCCAGATGTGAGTGCCACGATTACAAGTGCCCGCTTCCGACTCGATTTATTGCAGCAGCTGAATCGGCTTAATCCTGCTGTTCAGAAACCGTGTGTGCATTTGGCCGTTGCTTTTCATCCCCTTGAAAAGTTTACGCCGGAACGACTGCGGGAAATTGGTAATGAAGTCATGACCGGAGCCGGATACGGTAGGCAGCCATACCTGATGTATCAGCATCACGACACAGCGCATCCACATATTCACATCGTAACGGTAAACGTCGATGCAAAGGGAAATCGGATTGATGATGCATTTATAAAAAATAGATTACAACAGCTACGGCGCAATCTGGAAGTAAAGCACGGGCTCATCCAGGCAGAGGAGCCAGTAAAGCGACGTAAGCAAAATAGGGTAGGGGAGGGGGTAGCCAATCGGCAGCGCAGCACAATTACGCTCTCTGATCGTATACGGCATATGCTGGAGTCGTACACGTTCGGCTCCATCGATAGCCTGAAACTGTGTTTGGGCAGTCAGGGAATACGGATGAAGACACAGGCTGGGCGTTCTGGTATGGGAATAACGTTTCAGGCCCAGGACGATGCGGGAAAGCAATCCAGACCGATTCGGGCGAGTGCGCTCGACAGTGGGTTTACACACAGGCACCTGTCGGAGCGTCTGACAGCTCAATCCAGTCAGCATAAAGCTGGTTGCGCAGTACTAGAGGCAGTGATGAAAAGTCAGTTAGGCGCTTTTAAAAGTCTGACCGAAAATCACTACAAACAGATTGCGCAGCAACAGGGTATTGACGTCTATGAAAAGGAGGGTAGCTATCTCTACGTACATACGCGAGCCGGCGTAGTAGCGCACGAAAAAGAACTTGATCAGTCGCTCAGTCGTCGGGTACTGGCTCAACTGTTTGCCGCAAAAACAGAGCGTCTTGCAATCAGTCAGCAAGTAACTGGTAAAGCCACAACGCCAGCAGCATCACGAAAACGACCTGTTAAGAGGGTAGCAGATCTCACCAATCAGCCGGTAATACTCATCACTGGAAAGGCACTTGTAAAACCGTCGAGTGACTACATACTCAATAAGCCGTCGCTGCGAATCGAAAACGACGCAGGGCAACCTGCCATTAAATTGGAGGCATCAGGTCGTGATCGCTCACTAAAAAAACGTAGAAAAAATCGGCCACATCTGTAGGAGGAATCATATCAATTATATATATAATATTTAATTGCTTTCGGTAGTCATAGGGCCTAGATAAAGCCATTTTGTTGCAAAACAGATGTATAAGTTGTAAGATGAAATAAAATATATATTAGCAGTCCTTTCTGTCTGACGAGAGGAAAAAACCAATTTATACTAATTCATGGTTGCGCAGGATAAAGAATACAGGGGGGCGTTGAACGTCCTCCTGTTCATGTCAATGACCCTGATCGGGTTTCATCTTTACTTTTATTGCTATGATACGTTGACTTCGCTGGGGTTGAACTTCAGGTTACTCGACCGGTTCATTTTGAACCTCGACCGCACGACGCATCTGTTTTCGCACCCACTCAATTCCAAACTGGCGGCTATGTTATTGCTAAGTGTATGGGCACTAGGCAACAAAACACGTAAGCGAATAAACGTTACCTGGCTGCATGTTCTAAAAGCGGGCGGCACGGGGGGGGCACTGCTGCTGCTGAACGGACAGCTACTGCGAACGACATTGCTATCAGTGGATGCACGGAACTGGCTTTACCTGACTACAACAGTTGTCGGGTACCTGCTCTTGATTCAGGCGGGGAGCTACGCGAATCAGATTCTGAACGTGCGCATTGGCGACGACGCTTTTAACGACGAAAACGAATCGTTCGAGCAGGAGGGAGAACTAAAAGAAAACGACTACTCGGTCAACATCCCTACGGAGTATCGAGTAAAAAAGAAAAAGAGGAAGGGATGGGTCAACGTCGTCAATCCATTTCGGGCCACACTGGTAATGGGTACACCCGGTTCGGGTAAGTCGTACGTGGTAGTCAACAACTTTATTCGACAGCATCTGGAAAAGGGGTTTACCATGTACATCTACGACTACAAGTTTCCGGATCTGTCGACCATCGCTTACCACTACCTCCAAAAGAACCGGCGAGCCTTCGACCGAATGCCCACATTCTACGTCATCAACTTCGATGATCCCCGGCGTTCCAATCGCTGTAATCCGCTGCTGCCGGAACTGATGACCGACATCATCGACGCGCAGGAAGCCGCCCGGACGATACTGCTTAATCTGAACAAATCGTGGATTCAGAAACAAGGCGACTTCTTCGTGGAATCGCCAATGAACTTCCTGACGGCCGTTATCTGGTATCTGAAAAAATACGATGAACGCCGGATGCGGCAACTTCAGCAGCAGGGCCAGCCGGACGATGGGCACCGGTACTGTACGTTCCCCCACGTAATCGAATTTGCCGGTGCAGAGTACCGCGAACTGTTTCCCATCCTTCAATCGGAGCCCGAGATTGAAAACCTGCTCAAGCCGTTTGCCAGCGCACTACGCAACGAAGCATACGAGCAATTGGAAGGACAGATCGCATCGGCCCGAATACCGCTCTCACGATTATCCAGCCCGGCCCTGTACTGGGTCATGACTGGAAACGATTTTAGCCTTGACATCAATAATCCCGACGATCCGAAAGTGTTATGCGTGGGTAACAATCCCGAGCGGCAGGAGGTGTACGGGGCAGCTCTGGGTCTGTTCAATGCCCGGCTCATCAAACTTGTCAACAAGAAAGGGCGGCTCAAATCATCGCTCATCATCGACGAGCTGCCGACCATTTATTTCCGGGGCCTCGACAACCTGATCGCGACGGCCCGTAGCAACAAGGTATCGACCTGTCTGGGCTTACAGGACCTGAGTCAGTTAAAGCGAGACTATGGCGATAAGGAAGCAACGACCATTTTCAACACGATTGGCAATGTATTTTCGGGTCAAGTCCTGGGCGAAACGGCCAAAACCATGTCGAGCCGGTTTGGTAAGAATAAACAGGTACGCCATTCACTTTCGTTTACGGAGCGGGACACAAACCTGTCTATCTCGGAAAACCTGGATTCGGTAATCCCGGAATCAAAAATCTCCAATCTGTCGCAGGGGCACTTTGTTGGGGCCGTAGCCGACAATTTTGACGAGACAATTAAACAGAAAATATTCCATGCTCAGTTGATCGTCGATTCATCAATGACCAGTGATCTTGCAGCTGTTAAACCGATCCCCGTCAGTCCGCAACTCAGTGAAATCTCTGACAGCCAGTTAAGTTATATGCTGGAGACTAACTTTAACAACGTAAAAAAGGATATTTCTCTGTTAATTCGGGCTGAAATAGAACGGCTGAGCAATGACCCGGCACTGAAATACCTGGTCGAAAATCTTCAGCCGACTGATGAATAGCATCTACTTCCCCAGCCGGTCGTCCGGTCTGATTGCAATGGAACAACTGGAAAAGGAGCATGAAGCATACGCTTTACAGATAGCCGGTCGGCTGACCAAAGCGCGTGAACACGCAGGTATGACGCAGCACGAACTGGCCGACGAGGTGGGTACAACGCAAAACCTGATTTACCGACTGGAGAAGGGGCTGGCGGTGTCGCGGGAGATGTTCACGTTCATTGCTCTGTACTTCATCCGACAGCACGGCATTAATTTCGAGTGGTTGTTCAACCCGGACCCGGAAGAAGAAGCCAATATTCCAATGCTGGCCAGTAAGCGGGGTAAGCGGAAGAGGGTAGCCGAAAAGCAGGAAGATGAGCGGCTCAACCTCCTCAATCAGTTTCTGGAGGACATCAAAAAAGTTAAGGGAAAGTAACGTTTGTTAGCGGTTGTCTGTGTTTGGCCTTGGTTTTGAATCTGAATAGTTCGCGCAATAAACTGAAAACAACCTATTAGTCGGCTTCGGTCAACAGGGCAAACGCCTAGATTGAATCGGTTTTTAAGTTGTGCGCGGTATGAGAAACGCCCCGGTCAGTCGGGTTGTGGTTCGTTCTGCGGCTTCGGTTGACACGAGGCACTTGTCTATAAATCGGCTCCAGCATTAGATGAAACGTATCTACATCTTTAGCGGACTTGGCGCAGATGAACGCGTGTTTAAAGACCTAGATTTCTCTGGCTTTGAAGTAACATTTATCCGCTGGATACAACCCCAACTAAACGAAACGATTGAGGAATATGCCAAACGATTGACTCAACAGATTAACACCGCTCGACCCATTTTAATTGGACTTTCGTTTGGTGGTATCATGGCCGTGGAAGTAGCCAAATTGATTGCGACGTCCAAAGTTATTCTTATCGCTTCGGCTAAGACACGACAGGAAATCCCGTTTTATTATCGACTTGCTGGGCAACTGCGGCTTCATAAATTGCTGCCAACCGCTTTATTGAAGCGTCCTAACATAGTCAGTGATTGGTTTTTCGGCGTGCACAGTCAGGAAGATAAACAGTTGCTAGCCGCTATTTTACGCGATACTGACAGTCATTTTTTGAGATGGGCGATTGACAAAATCGTCACGTGGACAAACCAAAAACCTCCGCAGAACTTGACCCATATTCATGGAACAGCCGACAAGATTCTGCCCTTTCGCTATATAGCGAGTGATTTGATGGTAATCGGTGGCGGTCATTTTATGACTGTCAACAAAGCCGGTGAGCTGACTAAAGCAGTTCGTGGTTTGCTCTAACATATGAAATGTCTGTTAGTCAAGAGGATAGCTCGTGTGATATGTAGCACGTCCCGAGGGAAAGTTGGCAACCCAACCGCCACCGTGTTCGCGGGCGAACGAACCCAGAAGAACGCATGAGACCAGAAAATCACTTTTGGGCTGTTGACATAGTTATCAGTAGACCTTGTGGGAAAATCATTCCTGTTTGTTAGTGTCCATCAACCCGTTTTTTGGTAGACAGTTTATCGTTCTAATCGGTTTGGCTTTTTTTACAGTCAACCAGAGTAAGCAATAGTGCTCTGGATTCATGGTTCTGCCCAGATATAGAATAGCATAGTGGAGGTGTGGCCCGGTTGAACGGCCGGTGGACCCGACGCGACCAATCATTGTCCCACGTAATACGGTATCTCCTGCACGAACTGTAGAGGCCGAAAGGTGGCCGTAGACAGATTCATAGCCTGACGGGTGCTTTATGGTAACGGCCAATCCTAACCCTGTCTGATCTGATACCAGTTGATCAACCACACCGCCGGCTGTGGCGTAGACGGGAGTTCCGGCAGGGTAAGGTAAGTCGATGCCCGTATGCCGGTGCCGCTTGCCATCGATCGGATGTACCCGCCATCCGAAATGACTGCTTATTTGGTAATGCGTGTACGACGACAGGCGCACCGGCGGTATCGAGGGTATAGATCTCAGCCAGTCGCTGGAGTGGCTGGCGGCAATGCCTAGCCGTGAGGTATCGTCCTGTAATAAACCTACTTCTTTCTTGCTTTTAGCAGATATAACTGTCCCCGTCTGTTCCTGCCGTGTATAAGCATCGAAATAAGTAATGGTGACTGCTTTTTCACGAATAGGTTTCTCTATCAGGCTGTCCGTTAGTGGCTTAGGCTGAGTATACAGCACCTGGGCTATCACCGACTGATTTATAATCAGTATCCATATCAGCATTGAAGAAAGCAAACAGGGCATTATGTATTATATAAAATATATTTAAAATTAATGCAAAAATAAATATTATATATTTCAAATGATTTACTTTGCTTTCTAATAAGCGAGCAGATCATGGAGGAAATTGAAGTTGTAAAACCCGATCAGCCTAGCCAGATAAGTCCTGAAAATAACCGCATATCAGCGTTCGAACGTGCTGAAACACAGCAGTATCAGCTAGTGTTGCCCGCCGAACGGGAACAGCTTCGTGGGTACCTGGAAAATGACGGACTATTGTCTGATGAGGAGATTACCCGATGCCTGTATGATGAGACGCTACGTAAGGCGGATTTAGCTAAAAGCATCAAGGAACGCACTCCGACAGCTACAGATGCCGATCGGCAACAGCTGACCGATTATTTATGGGAGGTTCACCAGAGCGTAAAAGGCTTGCCGCTGACGTTCGTTAATCCGACGCAAACGTACCGTGTCGACGTGATCGACACACCCGTGAGTCTAGTAACTCCGGGTGTCATGGCTGGTGAAAATCCACGAACCGATATGGGTCTATCCGGGAGTCAGGTCAGTCCGGTGACGCTGCATCTGGATATCAACGGGGGCTTTCTAGCCAATTTCCTGCATAACGCGCAGCTCAATCATGAGCAGATGAATCGCTTCATCACAGATCTGGAACGGCAGCACCGTGAGTTGAAAGCGCATCTCGGAACAGTCGATTTAAATCCTATCCTCTCTGAGCCACCGACTCCCGGTACCCACGTAAGCTACAAGCCGGAGTCTATACTGCCAGACTCGTCGCGACCGGATTCATCGTCGGTGACTACCACCGAACTACAGCCTAAAAGAGATGCTCCACCGCAGTTGACCCCTCAACAACCCGAAAACCATACGCAACCAATAACGATGAATGTATCGAATACAGTAAATACCGAAACACCTGCCCCGGGCCGGGTCACGCGCTATCAGTGGGCGGAGGTAGCGGCTCAGTTTGATAAAGTCGGCATCAGCCGGCAGGACCTGGAGAAAGCGGGGCATCTGGACGATCTGCTCAATGGACGCAAGACTGGGTTAATGAAACTGACTCAACAAGGCGATGAAGGACGGCCATTTCAGATTTCCGGTAAACTCTACATCTTCAACACACCCGACAAAGGCCCGATAATCGGTATTCAGCCGGAGCGGAAGCAACTACTGGTTCCCAATGAATTTCTGGGCTACACCCTGACCAATCGCGACAAGCAGAATCTTGAGAAAAATGGCGAGATGGGTAAGCGGGTGGAACTGACCGACAAGATGACCGGAAAGTCATTCGCAGGTTACATCGGCGTCGATAAGGAAACGAAAAGCCTGACCGTGCTACGGGCCGAGCGGCTGCACATTCCGCAAACTGTCAAAGGTGTCACGCTGACCAAACAGCAGCAGAAAAGTCTGGAACAGGGCCGCGCCGTGAAGCTCGACGGCATGACTGGCAACAACGGGCAGACCTTCAACGCCTACGTACAGGTGTCGGCCGCGAAACGGTCGCTGACGTTTGCCAAAATCCCGGATAACGCGATCAAACAAACCGTCGATCAGAAGACGGCGCAGGACCTGAACCGGCCGGTTCAGCAACTCAAAGGCGATGGCGACGGCGGTAAAAAAACGATTCAGCCAAAAGACGAAGCCAAACAGGCCGTAGCTCAGCGTGTCGATGCACCGAAACCCGCCAAGCAGCAAAAGCCAGCAGCCCCCAAGCCGACAGACCAAACTAAACCAGTGAAGAGCAAAAAACAAAAAGGCCCGCGCGTAGCCTGAACTAATTAAGTAGTTATATGATCGCACAGAAACCAACACCCCAGGGTAGCAGGCAGGCTGAACACATGATGGAGCGGATAGGGGAGGCCGTCTTACAGCGTCTTCGGCTGGATTTACCCGGCTATGAGACGGGCGAGGAGCCGCTGGGCTTTACCATCGAAACCGATACGTCCAGTCACCCGACTTCGACCATATTGGAATTCAAAAACACCGCTGCTGTCAACGACGCGTACGGCAAGTTACCGTCCGAACAGCAGGCCGATCTGTTTTCAGGGCTTCAGTCATCGGTACGGGCAATATTACTTCGGGCAGAGCCATGCAATAAACTGGCTGAGCGTGACGTCGACGCCTACGTGTTCGCCGATCAGACCGCCGTTGAAGTCGGTGTAGCCAATTACCGACGCGGTGATTTATTTTTTCTGCCCACGGCCCGGGCTATAAACTGGCAGCAGGCGGAGTTACTAGTTGGCGATTCGTGTCGGCCAACAGAAATAAACCTGTACCGGCTCGGCTATCAGGAAACGACGCTCACCAGCGACACTACGTTTTACCGACACTACGATCCGGCTATGCCACTGGTGGGGTACGGTTATACCGATGGCCTTTACCATGTCAGCATTTTCAACACGGGTAAGATACCCACGGTGCTGACGCTACTTGAACCAAAACAACTGGTGGACCTGCGGCAGGCAAGAACGATGCAGTATCAGTCGGTCGCGCAGGAACCTAGTGTAGTGTACCAGCGGAGCAGGGACACCCGCTATCCGGCCACGCTTCTTGAGCAGGCCACGAGTCAGTTTGGCATTGCGCTGACCGATGCCAACGCCCGTCGGCTCTTGAATGGTCAGAAAACTGCCGTCGTCGCAACCAGCGAGGGTGCCAGCGGAAAGTTGTACGTACTCAACACCCCTGACAATGGTCCACAGTTGATTTTGCAGAATATTCAGCCGGAACTGCGCATGCAGGAAAGTTACTTGGGGCACGTGTTCACTGAGCGGGACAGGCAGAATCTGCAAAAGTATGGCGACATGGGCCGTGCGGTCGAGCTGACTGACCGGCAAACCCATCAAAAGTTTGCGGCCTACATTGGTGTGGACAAAGAGACGCGCACGCTGACGGTGTTACGGGTCGATCAGATTCGACCTAAAATCGAACGGATGGCACACCTCAAGGGAGTGCCGCTCAACGAGCAGCAGAAGCAGCGACTGATCGCCGGGAACGCCGTTCGGTTGGATAATATGACCAGCAAGGCCGGCGCTACCTTCTCCGCCCTTGTACGCGTATCTGCCGCCAGCCGGGGCCTGCGCTTCGACCCCATACCCGGCGTTCAATCCCGTCGAAAGGCGTCGGCGGGCCAAGCCGATTCACGGCAGCAGACCCCAACGGTTAAACACGCCGTGCGGCCGCAACAAAACGGGCAAACTAGATAACCGACACCATCCACCGACCGAATTAACTCAACGTTTCTCTTCCTAACCTCCATGACGACTACACGGCCGCAATTGTCCGACTATAAGCAACAGATTGATCTGGTTCAGTTTCTAGAAACCGAGGGCTTCGCCAAAGATCGGCGCAAATCGACCCGGCGGTGGCCGGTGCTTGAGAATGCCGAAGGCCGCAAGCTGATTATCGGACACAACCAGAAAACCAGCGAATACTTCTATTACAACCCCGACGACAGCCGCGATAAAGGGACTATCGTCGATTACGTAATCGGCAAGCTGAATATTGATACGTCAGCAAAGGAAGGTTGGCAGCAACTGCACGAATACCTGGGGCAGTACCAAGGCGACCTGTCGCACATGCTTAGCAACAAGCCATCAGCTTCACCCGACAGTCAGCCCGCCAACGAGGCAACCCGGCGTAACGCCATGTCTCACTATTTCCGGCTCGACCCGCTGACCAATACGGACTACCTGATGAACAAACGCGGGCTGACCGTCGACACTATTGGCCACCGGGCGTTCCTCGGCAAAATTTTCAACAAGGCATTCACCAGCCGGAAAACGGGCGAACTAGTCATCAATACGGTGTTTCCGATGGAAAATGAACAGGGGACGACGGCTATCCTGCTGAAGAATGATAGCCCGACGGGGCTGGTCAATGGGCATACCTGGGGTGAGCGGCTGGAAAGTGTCTGGGTGTCGAACCTGCCCAAGGGCCATCAGCCAAAGGAGTTGTTGATCTGTGAAAGTCCAATCGACGCGCTTTCCTATCACCAGTTGCACCCGCCGAAAGAACCGTACGACCGGCTTTACGTGGCCACGGGCGGCCAACCGTCCTCGCTGCAACCCCTGACCGTACAACGGCTGATTGATCGTGTTAAACCAGAACAGATCATTCTGGCGCACGACAACGACAATAGTGGCATCCGGTTTAATATAAGCTGGGCCGGGCGCCTTCAGTTGCCGGGGCAAACCACGGAGCAGACCGATCAGCGGTTTAGTGTCAGCAACCAGAAGCACAGCAATACACTGTCTGTCGACCTGAATCTCTCGCAGCTCGACGAACGGCAGCGCAAAGCTCACATAGACGCCGTGCAGCAGCAGATACTGACTACCCTGAACCGGGGATACACACCCGACATGAATCAGGCAACGGCCGACGCTGCCGTTCAGCAGGGGACCAGAAGCCTGCTGACGATTCATCTGCCCAACCACCGACCAATGCTTACGCGGATCGAGAGGCTAACTATCGAGAGTCGGGGGCTCACCGACAAACTGATTATCAAACGCCCGCTGGCCAAAGACTGGAACGAGGAACTGCAAGCTCAACTCAACAAACCCGCCAAAACACTCGCTCAGACAGCAAAATCTACAAAAACCGCTTCACTGCGAATTGGCTGATTGCATTACCCTTTATGCACCCGACGAAACTACTAACACACTCAGACAGGTATGACCACTCATTCGATGGATACATCTACGCTGCCAGTCGACGCTGGCGAACTACGAGCGCTGACGGAACTGATCAGGCGCATCGGCAAGGCCAGCGATAGTATGCACCTGTCAGGCTCTGACAAACTCAGAATCACCTATGGCCTGCGTTTGTTACGACTGGAAATCACTCAGCATACAGACACCATACCGAACAAAGTGACTCCGTAACCAATAGACGAAAGGGAGTGAAGGTGTGTATAAATGGTTGTAAATCAGTAATTTGCGTTTGATTGTGAACGACAGGTTCGTATCTTTGTAATGTATTCCAAGCGCGGCACCGACGTGTTACTTCGGGCGATGCAATGACTACGTCACTTGTTTCTTCAGTGGCTGGATCGCTGGTTGGTCCATTTCAGACGCTCGATACCGAATCGGGTGAAATTCAGGATAAATACTTGTACATCGACGGCAATCCCAAGCAGTACCGGTTCGATGCCAAGGAAGGTAAATTTTCCGTTCATTACGACGAAAACAACGTCGAGAAGGTGGGTACGTCGCTGTCGTTTCAGCCGGTTGCCTGGCGAATCTTCACCGACGATATCCTGGGGCAGGGGTTGAAAAAATGGGCTGAGCTGTTTTTTATCGACGACTTCGACTGCGTGTCGTGCGTTCTGTTTCACAACTTTAGCGTGGCCAATCTCGAACAACTGATTACGCCCCTCGTGTACAACCGCATCAAACTGAACGAGGTGGTACTGACGGTGAATGCCGACAAGAAGGAGAACACCAAAGTGCAGCCGAAAGGAACCTACTACATCGCTTCGTTTGCCTACCAACTGGCCGACAAGGATCGGACGAAGGAAATGACCGAGTATGTGAAGACGGTCAACCTCTACCGGCGCGATACGCAGACCGACAAAGCACAGACGCAGGTAGCCCGGCATGTGTTCAACCCGTTTGTCGACAGTCTGTCGAACCCCGAACAGGCTGTTTACGACATCGATGCCGACACGGAATCTGTCGCCGACTAGCTGGTCCAGAGCCGGGCGATTCGTCCGGCTCTACTATTCATCTTCATTTCTTATCGTATCGGCTCACCAGCCGGCTAATCGTCTGTTGTCTTTTCATTCATGAACACAATTTCCAAGTCTCCTGTCCGCCAGCCCCTTCAGGTGTACCTGATCGACGTAATCAGCCAGTGCGTCTCAGTGGTTCCTTACGACGGCTCATTGAAACGACTGTATGAGTTAATCGACTGTGACCTGATCGATTCGACGGCCCGGCAACCGAACCGGGATGGTATCTTCTGTACGGATATGCTTCCCGACGAGCCAGAACTCCCTGCCTTGCGCCTTCGATCAACCGGGCAGATTCTGTATCGGAACGGCGTCTGGGCTGGCTGCGACAGAGAAGGCAATACGGTATCGCCTGCTACGCCATTGGAGCAAGTGCAGCGTGAGATCGAGTTTCTTGGGCTGATACCCTACCGGCCAACGCCAATCAGAATTATCGCCTGGTAAGTCGTGGGGCACCCGACCGGGTACCCCCTTTTGTAACCTCTAATTGTGCGATATTATGATCGAACTCCTGAAAATAGACCCATATATCGAAGCCGTTTACCTAGTGACCGTTGGAGAAACGCTGACCGAAATCTGTCAGCAACTAGGCGCGCGCCGATTGACAATTGCCGGGCAGCAATCCCTGATTCCTGGATCTGAACAATGCCCTGACGCGGCCTACTGCGACGAAGAAGCGCTCCGTACGGTTTACATACCGCCCGCCTTCCGGCTGCGGAATTCTGGTCACGTTATTTATGGCTGTGCCCTATGGCACCGAACCACCGAAACCGGACGGCTCTGTCCGCCAGCTTGGTCTCTTGCCGAACTGACCCAACAAGTTGAATTTCTGGGTTTTTACCTACCATTTCCTCCTTCGACTGGTTCGCCAATGACCGATGATGAGAGCATCCCACTAGATGGTTTATAACGTTCTATTAGTGGTATTTTTAAATATATATCATTTAAAAATACCACTAGTAATAAATGAAATGTATATCTTTGATATGGTGAAAACCTTAATGAACGAATGTACGATAAGTCAATGAATGAACAGAAACTAACCCATAATGAGTACCAGATTGGTGATGTTGTTCAAACGCTGGAACCGTTCGGGCCGAATGCGGCCGGTAGTGTCGGCATGGTCTACGAGATCCACTCAGCTACAAACGGGCAGGATTTGCCAATCATAAGCGTAATACTGGTCAACGGGCACGACATTGGCTGCTTTACGGGTGACGAGCAGACCGAAAGTCTGATGCGGCTGAGCCGGGTCGAACTGGATTACAGCTACAGCAGCCCTAGTCAGTTGATGGCTGATTACCGGCGAGGCTATTTCCGTTGGGCGCTGGAAGAAGCTCAGCTACTCAGCGAACAGAAGGAAGTAGCGGCCGTCGAGTCAGTAAACGGTTGATCCTGTTATGACTGTACTTGCTGCCCTGATGGTTCGTTACCCTTGTTCTCTGATTGGCCAGAACCGTGCGTTTATTCAAGACTGGATTTATGATGATTCAGGGTTAACAACGGACTGTCTCATGCTGCTTCTGATTGGTTTATGCATTGTACTACTATCACTGCTTCGCTTGGCTGGTAGACAATCCTCTGACGCTTGATAATTTACTTATGACAACCGCCCAACAAAATGTCACACAGCTAGCTTCGTTGATTGCTTTAAGATCGGATGGAAACGGGGCTGTTTCCAGCAAATTGTTGAATTGTATTAGAATACGACGCAGCCGGAAGATTCAGGCTGCTGATCGTGGTCCTCTGCGCACTCGGGCTGCTTCTAGTCGCAAAAGAAGTATCTTTGGCTGGGTCAGTCATGACGTAGCTAAATCCGGTGAATGCATGACTGACCTTTTTCCGACAGGAAACAAGTGCCATCTCATGCAGCAACACGTTTCACTTTACGCCCTTCAAACCAGTCGTTCGGCCAACGACTTCGCCATCGTCAACGGCCATCGAATCAGTATAGACATCGCGCAGTCGAGCGTACATTTCTACCAAGGTGAGCAGGAGTGGGGACGGCTGGCAGGTAGCGTACCGGTTGAAAAATGGACAGGGGACTGGTTAATTCGGTCGGTCGGTCGATTTTTCCAGCTCGATTACCAGTTGAACGACGATAAAACACTATCATCGATTCAACGCAACGGGTATCTAACCGTGCGAACTATCCATACTATCGGAAACGCACGGCTATACGAACGATTGCTGGCCAATAACCACTGGGATTATGCCGTCAGCTTTCGGGGCGTAACCAGTTTCGGAACCATCGTACGTGAGGTCGTCAGTGAACTGCGTACCAAATTAAGCGCAAGAACCAGTCAGGAGCAGGCAACTATTAACTTAAAACTCGGTCCCGGCAGTCGGTTTGATCAGCAGCAACTGAATGATTTTTGTCAGACGAATCAATTGACCGTCGGTGGGCAATACACGCAGCAGAAACTGCGGCAGGCCGTGCTACGGCAACGTAAAGTCAACTGTGAGCGCTTCGGCGATCAGCTACGCTACTTTAACATTCGAATAAACTGTAGGTAAAGCGTGAAGTCTACTTCCAGAAACCGTTCATTTTCCGCCGATTATACGTACACTGTTGAGGGCAATATCATCGCTATTGAGGACCTGGATTTGGGTAATCGCAGCGTGACAAACGATATAGAGTTTGTTCTTGCCGATAAACAGGCTGAAATAGGCACACTGGCTGGTTATCAAGTCATCTACCGGGACAGTATGGGAAGATGGGATGGCATCCGCCTTGTTGACAACACAGTGCATTTTTATGGCCTAGGTGAGTCTGAAAAAAAGCAGGCTATGAATCGGTTGCTGCATCCATTGGGATAGCCATCGTTGCCAAAATTTGCGTAAACAATAACAAAGTTATATTATAGCCGCTTAATGTATATTTTACATATACGATAATGGCTATGGATGAATGCGCTGAACACCATTTTCCGCCTGTACCCATAAGGTTACGGACGCTGACACACCATGCACTTCCGTTTTACGGCTCGTGGGTACAGGCCGGATTTCCATCTCCGGCAACTGACTACATCGAGCGGGTGTGCGATCTCAACGATCTGTGTGTCAGTAATCCCGAAGCTACCTACTTCGTCCGGGCGGCTGGCGACTCGATGACTGGCGACCGCATAGAAGCGGGGGATATTCTCATTGTCGACAGTTCGTACGATCAGGTGGATGGGCGCATTGCCATCGTCAGTCTAAACGGGGAAAATCTAGTAAAACGTATTCAACGAGCGGGAGAGGTGCTGTTGCTGCTGTCGTCAAATCCTAACTATCCGCCGATTCAGGTACAGGCAGGAGAAAATTTTCGGGTGTTCGGTGTCGTCACCTGGGTCATTCAGAAATCTCGATAGCCTATGCTGGCCCTGCTCGACGTCAACAATATGTACGTTTCCTGTGAACGTAGTTTTAATCAGAAACTTAACAATCAGCCGGTTGTTGTGCTTTCAAATAATGATGGATGCGTGATCGCCCGTTCGAACGAAGCCAAAGCACTGGGTATCAAAATGGGCGTTCCGTATTTCCAGCTTGACGAGTTACGGAAGGAGCATACCATTCATGTTTGCAGCAGTAACTACACCCTGTACGGCGATATGTCAGCCCGGATCATGGCAACCATCGGCCGCTACGTGGAGGAGGTTGAAGTGTACTCAATCGATGAAGCGTTCCTGAATCTATACGGCTACGAAAGTATCTATCCTGATCTGGAACAATTCGCCCGGCAGCTTCGGCAAACGATTGCGCAGTGGCAGCGCATACCAGTTAGTATCGGACTGGCACCCACTAAAACGCTATGTAAGGTCGCCAACTTCTTCGCTAAGCGAGTGACAGCACATAATGGCGTTTTGTCATTGAACACATACGATCAGATCGATGAGGTTTTGCGTGAGTTTGCGGTTGCGGACTTGTGGGGAATCGGGTCCCGGTACGCCACTCTACTCCGGCGCAACGATATCCGTACGGCCGCGCAGTTTCGGGATGCCCCTGACGACTGGATCAGTCAGCATTTCACGGTGAATGGATTGCGGTTGGCCTACGAACTACGGGGTGTTCCCTGCAAATTGCTCGAAGTCAACGCACCGGCCAAAAAAGCGATCTGTTCAGCACCCAGTTTCGGTCGACTGATACCCGATTATGACACCCTCGTTCAGGGGTTGAGCACTCATGTTGCCAAGGCTGCTCAAAAACTCCGCAGACAGCAGTCAGTTGCTGGTACTCTGACGGTGTTCCTGCACACAAACCGGTTTCGGCGATCACCAAATGGCGAACTGGCCAAGCAGTATTATGGAAGCCGAACGGTACAACTGCCGCACCCTGTCAGTAATAACGCAGACCTGACGACGTATGCCGTTGCCGCTCTGAAATCGATTTACAAGTTTGGCTATGCTTACCAGAAAGTTGGCATTATCCTGTCCGATCTGGTGCCCGATACGTACCGACAAACATCACTGACGAACAACGTACCCGATGAGCGGCTGGTCAACCTCTACCGGGTTATTGACCGCTTGAATCATCGACACGGGCGGGACAGGGTCCGGCTGGCCGCGCAGGGTAACGATCCCACGTGGCAAACGAAACGACAGTGGGTATCGCCCTGCTACACAACACGCTGGAAAGATATTCTAACCGTTTATTGAGCAATTTATTTAATTGACCGTGTACAAATTATTAGGATTAGGGATTTAAAATAATTAGTTACTTTGAAGCCAATAATTCAAATCGCTTTGAATTCGTATTACTGATATACCATGGTGGAAACGGAGAGCAGTTTATCTGATCTGCTTCAGAAAATGATGGACGAAATCGCCGATCCGGAGTGCTACTACTGGGTATATACGAATTATTTCGATGTACAGCTACCCACTGACCGGGCTGTTACGCGCTGGTATCAGGCTCCGCTTTTCCTCAACCACGATGCTATATAGAATGCCCAGTTCACAGAAGATGGTATGTTGTGCGACGTGATCTTAAAAAATCAGCTTCCAACCCAACGAGAGCGGATTAAGATTGAGTACGAGCAGATATACCGAATTACCCGTTTTATAGAAGGTAAGCCTATGACGGAAAAAGAAAGTACGGTCTATACTGATTCATCAAAATTGACAATGCCATCTCTGTAGTATCCATGCGCCATCCTATCGAGAAATATAACCAACAGCAGGCAGCTACGCTGGCTGAATTGCCCGAAAGTCAACGCGATTACATGGCCCGGATGTTTCGGATCGGTAACGCCAGCTATCGATACTATCAGCGGGCGAATGAACTGGCTGTCTTCAATAAACTGGCTGATTCTGCTCAAGAAGAATCGATCGATTCGATAGATGATCTGGTTGCTTGGCTGAAAAAGCAGATCGACCCAGCAACGGAAAGTCGATCTGCTCGTGAACAGCTTGAAATCTATTTTGAGGAATATCTGGCGGGGATACCGCATGAGGGCCTGCGCCGGACTATGCAACAGGAAGGAATTGATAAAGCCAAACGTAGCATCCCCTTTTTGCGCTACCTCCTCGAGCGACACGATATGGGTATGGATGAGTTCATGCGGCAAAACTTAAGTGCCGAGGATTATGCCTTTCACCGGTCCGCCGGCGCGGGTGAATGTAGTAAGCCTCTCAAAGATGAATAGTAAGTTGAAGTCTCTAGAAACTGTTTTTGTCATCGGCGCGGAAGTGCCCGGCACGAAGGCCGTCGAACCAATGGCGATATACTATCGGGGCATTGTTCAGCCCTATGAGATGACATTTAATCCTAATGGGGCCAGACGATTCACCACCAAGATCGAAGCAGAAGCTTTCCGGAAAAGCTTGCAAGGTGCCCATCGGTTCAGCGTGGTTGAGCATGTCATATACAGACAGATAGTAAAATGAGCTCGTAGAAGTGTCAGAGACCATGACTGACTGCGAGTTTGCTTTACCCTTTCTTTTTAATCTTGCGTTCCAGCAACGAAATAAACTCTTTCCGGTAGGTATCCCCGATAGGAATCTCATGCAGTGTTCCCTGCCGTTGAACATATGCATAATCTTTGTTGATCATGTCCGCCTTGTTCAGGGAAATGATGTAGGATTTGTGAATACGTACGAACTGCTGTTCGGGCAAACGAGTCTCCATATCGCTGATCTGTAAGGGAGTGTTGAACTGCCCCGTCTCTGTGAAGAGCCAGATACCATTCCGTTCACTGGAGATCCAGCACAACTCCGCAAAGTCAATTCGTTGCAACTTGCCGTCAACCCGGATATAGGTAAATGTGTCTGCTTCCGGGGAATCAGTTCTGTTAGCGGCCAATACCTGTTTTGCTTTCTGTATCGATTTGGCAAATCGCTCGAAGGTGTATGGCTTGTGTAAGAAGTCGACCGTATTGTAGTCGTAGCTTGACAGCGCATATTGCGGGTAGCCGGTCGTGAATACGTAGTGCTGGTTATCCCCCACGATCCGAATAAAATCAAGACCATCGACGGCAAAGTTGGGCATTTCAATATCCAGGAAAATCAGATCGACGGAGTGCTTTTCCAGGTAAAGTAATGCTTCGGTTGGATCGGTGAAGGAGGCTTTCAGATCGAGCTGAGGAATTTTGGCAATGTACTGGCGAAGAAGACCAACAGATAGTTCTTCATCGTCGAGGATCAGACAAGTAATCACGACTGGGTATAAATAATTAGGTGGCAGGAAAACACATCGTCCGACTGGTCAATCCTGAATTGCTGATGCTGATAGGCTCGTTCAAGTCGTTGCTGCATATTGGTCAGCCCGATCCGGTTAGAATTGACACGCTGCTTTTTATTTTTCAGGTTCGAGCTGAAAAATTCAATTCGATCATCGTGAATATGCAGGCGAATGATGAGTGGATGGTTTGGATCGCTCATCGTACCATGTTTAAACGCGTTTTCTACCAAACCTATTAACAGCAGGGGTAGAATACGCTGCTGATCTGGATCACCTGTAACCCGAAAATCAACGTGGAGAGGATACCGCAGTTGATGCAGACTGATATACTGCTCCATGTAATTAATCTCGTCTGTCAGCGCTGCCGACTGAAAGTCATCACGCATGCTGTAGCGCATAATATCCGAGAGTTTAACAATCGAGTCGGCCAGTTCAGGGTCGACCTCTAGCGAACGGATATAGAAGTGATTCAGGGTGTTGTACAGGAAATGCGGATTGACCTGCGCCCGTAGTACCCTCAGTTCAGTACTCAGAATTTCCTGCTCCTGAATCAGGCGCTGCTTTTCGACTTCTTTCGTTGCTTCGATGGCCTGATTCATGTCATCGGCCACCTGCGGAATAACCGTCGATAAGTCACGGGCAACACCAGCAAAGAAATACGCCGTACCGGCCGCTACCAGTATGAAAATTAGCCATGTATTGAAGTAGCGCGACGCTGCCGGCGGGTTGAGACCAGTACGTTTCAGTTCGGCCTGCCGGCGGAGTGCCCAGGTCTGCTGCCGATCGAGTGCCTGCTCATATTGCTGGGCTTCACCAGGGGTCAGATAGTGAAAATGATAATGGTAGCCCAGCTGGACGAACGTCGTGTAGACCAGCACACCCAGTACGACGGCCGTCCAGATGCCCATGGCGAGTCGTCCCAGTACCATACCCGCCAGCAGGACCAGTGAGTGAGCCAGCGCAAAATCAGTCAGCAAGGAGTCCGTCGACGGATTACCTATGCCGATCAGATTAACAAAACTCATCAGCATCACCGACAGCACACTGGCCCAGCGAAGCGTGATTTCCAGCCGCGAATGCTGATCGAACGAGTTGGCGCTGGTCCGGCGACTAAATAGGTAGAGAGCCGATGCCAGATTGGTAAACCATACAAAACCGTATACCAGCCAGAGCCGATTATCCGGCACGTAAACACCCGTAGCCATCTTCTCACTAATCAGAAAAATAGGCATCAGGGCCAGATAAGCCAGGTTGATCAACTGTAGCAGTCGACGCTGCACCTGTGAGAAGGGACGGGTGAGTTGCTGGCGGGACCGGGCCAGCAACTCACCCAATGGAGTACTACCTTGATTCATGAACAATATATACAGCCGGTAGGCTGGTACTAAATGAGTGGAGAACAGTACAACGCCGTCCGGTTAAGAGTAGTCGAAGCTGGAGACGTAGACCGGGTCACGGTCCAGGGTGATCGACGCGGGCAGATCGATTGCTTTGGCCATTACGTGCGTGGTTACCCCGGCTTGAAAACCGCTCAGGGGACCCATCCCGGACGTGGCCAGCAGCGATCGTAGCGGATCACGCTCATCGATCTGCCACATAGCCGTATGCATGTTGTAGTGGGCCATCACGCTCTCTAGTAGCGGAGCCAGCAGGTCGGCCCGACCGGGAGCCACACAAACCCCTTCCAGCGTTAGAAATAACTGACTGGCGGGATTGAAAAACCGACGCAGGCCTGGCACATGCGGTGCTACGTATCGCAACAGTGAACCCAGCCGCCCGGGCAGGTGCACCAGCTCCCACTGAATTGGACTGGCCTGCACCCCCGCCATGACCCGTCCCTGTTCTTCCAGCACGAAGAACGGACGCTGTGCATTGATGCGCGCAAAATGCTGAAAGCCATACTGTGCGTATTGATCGGCTACCAGCTGATGAGCCAGTGCCGATTCAGCGGGTTGTAGTGGCCGAACACGTCGGTCGGGGCGGGGGGTAAACCGCCGGAATAGATACGTACTCAACTGAGCGACCGAAGTAAAACCAGCCCGATAAGATGCAGCCATTGATCGCGTATTTTTGGCTTCTATGTACGAGTAGAACAGGTACGGATCCGACTGGCGAGCCTGCACGTATTCAACAGCCGTAGCTTTAAGCAACTGACCAAACCCTTTGCCTTGTTGATCAGCGCGTACGGCGAGGTAACGCCCATAATAAGCCGGCACTAGTTCGCCCCGAAAGCCAACCGGTCGCTTATCCAGACAATACAGTCCAATTAGCGTCTGATGATTGTCGTAGAGTTGAAAGAAGAGCGGATCTGATAACTGCTTAATCCGGTTAGCCTGTCCCGTCTGGTGATACCGAATGCCATCCGTACCATAAAGTGTCTGGGTCAGTAAGGAAACGCTTTGCGGATCAGCCTGACTAGACACCGATAAAGCCAGGCCGTTTTGTTCATGCAGTACGATCGGCTTGGAGATTGGAGTACTGATAAATTGCATAACCACTCAACGAAAATGGTATTAAATATACTTCATTCGTAGGGCGGATTTAAGGACTATTTTCGATCGCGACTTGTTGAGTAAACGGTGCAAAACTGGTTCGTCCCGCCAGTAAAGGCGTTTGTCCTTCCATATGAATGGTTTGGCATGGGCTCCGTTTAGTAAATTTAGTTGTGCTTAACTTTGACTATTTCTTGAAGACCGATAGACAAGGAATGGTGAGGAGTATGAATGGTGCGGAGTTGAGTTATCTGTTTTCGTTACCGGCTTTGGCGACTCTGTCGCAGCAACTGACTACCCCGGATTTTAAACCCAGTCTAGTTCAGCAACTAGTGCTGCAGCGGGCCGTTCAATTACTGGATATGGAGCTGGCATACCAGACGGCCGAGCAGCCGGAACTGCTCGACACGATCAACCAGCTGGTGTCTGATACGGCCGCTTGAAGGATCTACCGGGCGTTGGTATCGGGCTCGGGTTGGAATCAAAAAAATATACTTATGGCAAGTGTTGTGCTAATCACCGGTGCCTCCACCGGTTTAGGCGAGTCAATAGCTACTTACCTGAGTGGCCGGGGCTAAACCGTCTATGGAACTTTCCGTTCATCACTGACTGGAAAATCGTTCCGGATGCTAGAAATGGATGCAATAAGTACGTCGAGCGTTCAGCAGGCAGTTACGCAAATTCTGGCCGAGTCGGGTCGGATTGACGTGTTAATTAACCATGCCGGGCTGGGTATTGCTCTGGGCCAATAGAGAGAGGAGTTGAATCTGGCCGATGTAGAGCGGGTGTTTGATACGAACGTGCTAGGTGTATTACGGGTAACACAGGCAGTGTTTCCGTCGATGCGCCAGCAGCAATCAGGGATACTGATTAATACTAGCTCCATTGCGGCCGAAGCCGGCCTTCCCTATCGGGTGCCTACAGTGCTACTAAAGCCCCACTTGATCGGCTAACCGAAACGCTGCGGCTGGAGTTAGCCTCGTTTGGTATTCGGGTCTGCTCTATCCACCCCGGCGGGGTCCGCACCGACATTAACAAAACCGGCTGCGCACTGTCTTGTCGCCTGACAGCGTATATAATGCCACATTCGAACGAACGTACGAGCTAATTGATCAAAGCGTTGATGAGAGAATAAAGGCCAGCGTATTTGGCCCACTCATTAACCAGATCATTCAGTCCCCCACAGTAGCGCGCATGTATCGAGTAGGCAAACCAATCGAAAAGGTATCTGTTTTGCTTAAGCAGTTACTGCCCACTGCACTCTACGAACGAATGATTCGCAACCATTACAAAATGTAGCGACGTTTTCGCGAACGATTTTGTCGGCGAATGATCTTACTTCAAATTAGTCAATAACAGCGAGTTAGCTTTTAAATGCGTGCAATAAATTGCCCCTTTCCCTGTAGGGCATACTGTGCCGTCGCGAGACCATAAAATTCGTTATTTGACCGAATTGATCCGAGAAATAGTTGCTAAAAAATAGACTTTTTATAAAACTGCTGGGTATACTCAAAAAGGAGTTGACTGGCCTCTATCGACAAACTTTCAACCCCAGCTAGGTAAGTTCAACAGGGCCGATAATCTGTAGTGAGATCATTTGTATCCAAAAATTTAACAGGGTCTCTAGTGAGGGGCAAGCTGTACTGAAATAATCAGTTCACGCAAAAGCCGCGTTCATTGTAGCTGAGCGCGGCTTTAGAATGCTATTTACTGTGCTGGAAAAATCACCCGTTTTTTTCTGCACATTAGACGAAGCCTTTGCCTGACGGCTGTGGTTAGCTGTGCTTGTTTTACTATCCCACCACACCCTTTTATTGATTATGACTGAGACTGATGTCCTCATCTTCGAGGCAATCTTCGACGCGAAGAAAGCCGACGAAGCCGTCGCCCAGTTCAAGACGAACCTGACCCGGCTTCGGGAGGAAAAGAAAGCGACCGATAAGGAATTCAAAGCGGGTACGATCACCGCCGAGGAGTACGGCCGCTCGATCGCGGCCATCGACAAACAGATCGCCAGCACGTCGGATAGTTTGAAGAGTCAGAACAAGGCCATTTCCGATAACGCCAAGTATCAGAAATCCGCCGAAGGTAGTATCGTGCAGATGCGGCTCGGTCTGGCTGCGCTGGTTATTTTCTGGGATAAGGCACCCTAGGGTGTTCCTTTTTCACGGACAACGCCCGGCTTCGACAGTTGCGGTGGTTTAGGCGTTATGATTACTTCGAGACGTTTCTCCTCGCAGCTAGGCAGGGTGGCCAGTAGCGAGAGCACAACATTTTGCGATTATTGTGCTTGTAGTAGATGGACGGGTGATTACCAACCTGTATGGTAACCACCCGCCCTGGTTGATTTAGTTTGTGTACTCGACATTGGCCTGGGCGTTGCCGGTAAATGTGTTGCTGCTGACCACATCATCATTAATTCTGGCACCGAACCCCACCAGGATTCCGTAGCCACCGCTGCCCCCGACGTGCGTTGTACGGACGTCCATTGTGGCTCCTTCCCCATAAATAGCTAAGTTTGCTTGTTGACCTCCCACAATCGAGGAGCTACCCGCATTCAAGATCTCCGCGTTTTCGATGCGGTTTTGATTACTGGCCGACAGACACAAGATCCCTTTCCAGTAGGCGGCCGTGGTACCCGCTCCTTTGAAGCGGATGGGTTGCGTTTGAGTCCCTATGGCTTGGAGATAGCCTGATTCGTTAATATGAATGGATGCGTTCCGTTCGACTTCAATTGTTACGCCCGGGCTGAGCTTCCAGGCCGCTCGCACCATCACATCATTCAGTAGTCGGTATGGTGTTTTGTCGGTGAATCCACCCCAAACAATCTCATCAACCTGCATCTGACCGCCTAGGTAGGGGCCATTGATTTCGACCACATTCCTGCCGTTGCCGCTGGTGAAGATGGAGGCCGCATCTAGTTTCGCTACGTTGTCAGTAGCTAGTAGAATGCCTGCTTCGGTATTATCGGCAAATGTGTTGGTCGCAAACTCACGAAGAATTGATTCTTCGCTGGCAAACAAGCCATAGCCTCCATGTTGGGCAAACAGGCAGTTTTTCAAACTGATCTGACTTTCCTTGAACAGGACCAGCCCCGCCTTTTTGTTATCGGATAAGGGTTGACTTCCCGCATGGAGTACCTCTACCTGTTCGAGTGTGTTGGCGTTGCTGGCCGAGAAAAGAATGATCCCGGCCCAGTACCCCTTAACCGGACTAAGGCCCACGAACCGAATTTTCTTTTCCGACGTACCCCTTGCAATCAGGCTGCCACCGGTAGCCACCACATCCAGCCGAACGTCGCGCTCAAAGGCAATCACTACCCCCGGCTGCAAGGTCAGCTGGTGCTTCACCGCAATACTTTTCGAGACGATGTAATCGGGTAGATTGGGATTGGCAATCCGATCGGCCAACACCGTTTGGACCGTAATGTCTTTATCGATAGTCAAGGGCTGGGCCGCCGAAGCGGTAATTACAACGTTGTCGGTTTGGGTAGCTGAACCATCTGAGCCGGTCAGCTTCAGTTCATACTCACCAACTTCGTCGGGCGTAAAGGTAACTTTCCCCCCCTTGGCCGGGGCCAGCACTACCCTACTGGTAGCGGGCTGACGAACCATAGACCACTGAAAGGTTAAGGGAGCCGTATTGTCGGAAGAAACGACAGTTCCCTCCAGGGTGACCAGTTGACCAACGGACACGTGTTGATCCGCGCCCGCATTAATGGTTAATGCGGGCTGGGGAGCGATGGGTTTCTTGCAGCTTGTTATACTCAAAAGAGCAAACAGAAGCAGGAACGGGAGCTGACGGGCGAGGAGTTGACTCGTCAGGCGCGTTGAGCCGGTGAGCGTACTAACGCGGTACTGAGTTTGGACAGATTGGAAAAAGGAGTACATGAGATGAGCTGGTAAAAACAACTGGTGGAAAATGAGTTTGAATTGAGTTCGGTGCCAAAGCACCTTGATCAATGGATTTATTCATAAAATCAGCGGGTCAGGCAGAAGTGCCCGCTGATGGGTGCTAGGCTGGGGGCGGTGTGAAGGGGCATCAACGTTCCTAGGAACATGCCTTTGATGAACATCTGTTTTTGGTCGTGCTTCACCTGCACCATGCCTTGAGTCAGTAAATACTCACCGGGTTGATCGGCCCGCGTATAACAGGAGGAGAAAACGAATTGACCAAGGCCATACGTAACGATACTGATCCGCTCCTGCTGGGGTTGATCACGGCCGAAGGCAAAAGAACCGCTCCATTGATCACTCACGGCAATGGATAAGAAGTTATCGTGACCAGCGCCGGCCTTTAGAGACCAAAGTTCAATGGGGTCTTTCTGGAAAAACTGACAAGGGCCCAGGTTGACGTACGTTCGGGTTATCCCGGCAAAGGTGATGGCGAGGTAACTTCTCGGAGCGCCAAGAACCCTTTTGGGATGAACCGTATCGTCTGTAGTACGCTGCCGACCAACCCGGGTGAGGGGAGTATTTAGACCGGTAATTAACAAATGGCTTGATTGGATCATGATTAGTCAGGCGGGACAGGCGGGAGTAATGGTGTGTTTGTTATTGGGGACAACCTCGTACTTACTTGATTGACTGGAAATACCGGTAGAGGGATGCTAACTCTTTATCACTGTAGTGGGCCGTCATTTTCCAAGGCATGTTTTCGTTGTCGATCAGGTGCCCACCCGGCGTTTTGCCCGTGCGGAGTGTGGTAATGAACTGCGCTTGGGTCCACTGGCCAAGGGCACCCGTGCTGGTGATATCCGGAACGGGAGGCTGTCCCGGTGCGACGGGGGCGCCGCCTTTCAGAGTAGATTGGTGGCAACCGGTGCAGGAAATGGCCAGGTATTTACCCTGAGCAATTCCTAAGGTGGTGTCGACATGGGTTACTAGGGGCTTTTTATGGTCAATCTTCTCGACCGATAGCAGGGGCATTTGATCCAGATAAGCCAGGATCTTCACCACTGGCCCTAGCTCACTCGTCGGGAGTTGCTGATCAACGGGGGGAACTTGCTGGCAGTACGCAATCAAGGCCTGCAAGTCCGGCTCAGCCAGTAGCGTCGTTTCGTGGGAGGGCATGAACAGCAGCGGGCGACCGTTGCGATCTACCCCATGCCGAAGGGCGGTAAGCCAGTTGGTAGTGGTGTACTCAGTGGGTAGTCCTCCTTTGCCCCGGGTCAGGTTGGTGGCAACGAGCCGCCCCAGCGCCAGGTCTTGGGCCATGACTTTACCAGCCAGGTTCGTGCCGTGGCACTCAAAGCAGCCTTTGATGCTGGCTAAGTGTTCGCCCCGTTGCAGGCTGGCGCTATCGCCCCGTACCGTCAGCTTCTCCGCAGCAAAGGCATACGGCTGCCGGGTACGTTGGTCAATGGTAACATGGATATAGGCGTAGGCCAATACGGCCAAACTGATAACCGCGAGTAGCCCTAGTCCAATCCCCTTTCCAAGTTTGCGTAGCGTGTTCATTGGTGTTGTGCGTGTTTGGAGCAATCGCCCTTGTTGCGTTTGCTGGCACAAAGTTGGGCTGCGATGACCCCTGGCCGCCTACCCGTAACGGATAACAAACTACGCAGAGCGGATTAACCAAACTGGTTGGCTGACAAGCGCTGGATTGGGGGCTGCTTCAAGCGTGTAAATGGTCAGTTGATTCCGCTTGTCTACCGTTTTGGGAATAAACCGATCACTGCCCGCGAGCGGACGACTAGTTTTGTATACAGGGGTTGCCTGCGAGCATCGCCAAACTCATCTTCTAACCGGTACACATGCTGACGGATGGCCATTCCTAGTTTACAAGCCACAGACATCTTTAGCCCTGAGCTACTGGCCACTTCGCCATCGACCACTCATGCTGAGCCGCTGGCGTTTCACCACCCGGACGCTGGGGAGGTTCAGGTACGGGCAACCAACTTTCCCCATCTCCAGGTGATGGCTATGGACTGGAAACCGGCCAAAGACTTTACATTATTTGACCCAACCCCTTGTGCGGGAATCAGTATCAACTTTGTGCTGGAGGGGGGGATACACTCCCGCTTTAAGGGCATCAAGCACGAACTGCTCATGGGCCCTCAATCGCATAATTTGATTCATACGCCGGAAAGTGGGCATACGAATCAACTCCGGGGCAACCAGGCCCTGTCGATGCTGCTCATCAATCTGGATAAAGATTTTTTCGGCTCATCGCTGGGTCAGGGAGATGCATGGAGCGATCAGGTTCTTTCCGCATTAGCCGGCGAGCGTCCCTTCTCCGGGGGACAGGGCGTACCAACGATCACCCCCCAGATGCGTTGCCTGATCGGTGATATCTGGGGGTCAAAAGCAGCGGGTCCCATGCGTAATCTGCTGATCCAATCCCGAGTGCTGGAGTTGGTCGCCCTGCAGATCGACCAGTTTCGGGTACCCGTCGGCGCCTGGGTCAACCTGCCCGTTCAGGAGGTAGATCAATTAAATCAGCTAAAAGCGCATTTAGACCTTCATTTTCTGGAGGAACACTCGCTGGCCGGGTTGAGCCGCTTTTGCGGCCTGAATGAATTTAAGGTGAAGAAAGGCTTTCGGCACCTCTTCGGTACGAGCGTCTTCCACTACCTGCGGACCCTGCGGATGGACTACGCGGGGCAGTTGCTGCGCAACAGCGCCCTGTCGGTCGATGAGGTGGCCGACCGGTTGAGCTACGAGCACGCGAATCATTTTTCCCTAGCTTTTCGAAACTTTACGGGGCTGACTCCTTCCCAGTATCGGCAAGGCAAATCCGCCCGGGCGTAGCCGTATGCTACGGATTGACGTAGACAGATGAGCCGCAAGTTGATATGAAGAAACGGTGTTTTCTAATAGTCATCGTTGTTTATCTAAGTCTGCAAATAGGTCTACTCCATCTGCCGAAAATAGTTCAGGTCTTAGCCAGCTTGTTGTTGATAGCTGCTTGGTTGGTCAACAGACCGGAATATTGAGACGAAAGCAGTGCAGATCCCCGATTGAAGACAAGACGGCAATTGTCAGTCACTAAATGTCTTGTCCTGATTGGAATTGGACGGTTTTGTGAACGTATGTAAGCATTGAATGGCCGCCAGGAGAGGTCCGTTCAATTGATATCCAACAAGCGATATTCCCATTAGCCCTTTTTGACTTTAAAAAATTTCAGAAACGTAATCTCCACAAGCTATACTTATAATTTTTTATGAAAAAATTATAAGTATAGCTTGTGGATTTATAGAAATCTACCAATCTTTGCACACTAATATGTATAGACATTTAGACAAGAACATGCAGTTATTTACTATTGATCACAGTAGCCCTATACCACTCCACATGCAAGTGGAAACGATTATGAGGGAGTTGATCGACAGTGAAGAGTATCAGCAAGGAAAGCTTTTTCCTAATGAAATAGATCTCGCCAAACGACTTGGAATTGCGCGGAATACAGTCAGACAAGCTATCAACAAGCTTGTTCATGAACAACTTCTGATTCGCAAGAAGGGCGTAGGGACTAAAGTTGCTAAAAATCGAATTACGACTAAACTTAATAACTGGTCGAGCTTTACGCTCGAAATGCACGATAAGGGCGTTGATTTTCAGAACTACGAAATCAAAGCGAGTTGGACGCTTGCCGATCAGGATACCGCGGAGGTGTTTGGTATTAGCATCGACTCGAAAGTATTGAAGCTGGAGCGCCTGAGAGGGCTGGACGCAGGACCCATTGTCTACTTTATCTCGTATTTCCACCCTCGCGTTGGACTTACGGGCGATGAGGATTTTACCAAGCCTCTTTACGAAATGCTGGAAAAGGATCATCATACTGTGGTTGTTCTTTCCAAGGAAGAGATTAGCGCTACGTTGGCCGACGAATATCTTGCGACCATTCTGCACACGGAACCCGGTGACCCAATTCTGTTGCGCAAACGGATTGTGTGTGATCCAGGTGACCGGCCAGTTGAATACAATATGGGCTATTATCGAGCGGATCGTTTCACCTATGCCATTGATATAGCTCGTAAGTAATCTGCTACTTTATTAGTAATCCATTACCCAAGTCTAGCTAGGTAACTACTTGATTACCAAGCCATTTTTTTTGTATTTACAAACATGTCTATACATATAGACAAATAAAAGGTATGTTCTGTATATGACTTTTCAAACGCTCATAAAATGAGTGGACATCACAAACCCTTTTCGAACTAAATAAGCATGGTCACCTTACCAAATCAACCTGTAAACAAGGTCAATAACACATACCTGTACTTAGTCTGCCTGGTAGCAGCACTTGGCGGTTTTCTGTTCGGTTTTGACACCGCCGTTATCTCGGGTACGGTGGGCCTGGTCAAAGGGGACTTTGATCTGAACGCGGTGCAGGAAGGCTGGTTTGTGAGCTGTGCCTTACTGGGGTGCATCATTGGCGTCAGCGTCTCGGGTAAATTGAGTGATACGTACGGCCGCAAATTGGTCCAGATACTCTCGGCGGTATTGTTTCTGGCTTCAGCCATTGGGTGTATGTTCTCCGTCACGTTTACTACGTTGATCGCTTTCCGGTTGGTGGGTGGCCTGGGGATAGGGGTGGCATCGATGGTTTCTCCGCTTTACATCTCTGAGTTTGCGCCTTCCCGCTTTCGGGGCACCATGGTGTCGCTGTATCAATTAGCCCTGACTATTGGCATTGTACTGGCTTATTTTTCCAATGCCTACTTAGCAAACCACGCGGGCGATTCTTTCGAAAGTGAAAGCGTCAGATCCATTTTCTCAGACCATGTGTGGCGAGGCATGCTGGGGTTAGGCGCCATACCAGCCGGTATATTTCTACTAGCCCTGTTGGTTGTGCCCGAATCGCCCAGATGGTTGTTGCTGCGCGGTCAAGAGCAGAAAGCACGGGCCATACTCACCCGAATAGATGGACCGGCTTCCGCACAAAAAGAGATCGAGGCCTTTAAAGCGCCGGGTGAAGACGGAGAAGGCAATCTGAGCGAACTGTTTACACCCCTGTACCGGCGGCCTTTGTGGATCGGTTTGCTCCTGCCGTTCCTGTCGCAGGTGTGCGGCATCAACGCCGTGATCTACTATGGTCCCAGAATCCTGGAGCAGGCTGGTTTTACACTCAATAGCGCCTTGGGGGGACAGGTTACCATCGGGCTGGTCAATGTCGCCTTCACGTTCGTCGCCATTTTCACCGTTGACAAATGGGGCCGCAAACCACTGCTGTACGTAGGCGTGGGTGGGGCGGTACTTTCGCTGCTGATCATCGGGGCGCTCTTTCAGCTGGGGATTACGTCCGGCCCCTGGATACTACTCTTTATTCTGGCCTTTATCGCCTGCTTCGCGTTTTCGTTCGGTCCTGTGTGCTGGGTTGTCGTTGGCGAAATATTCCCCAACGCCATTCGGGGAAAAGCGATGGCGTTGGCTACGCTGTCGCTCTGGATTGGCAACTTCCTGGTCGGGCAGTTGACGCCAGCCTTGCTCGAAGGAGTAGGCTCTGCCTGGACATTCTGGTTGTTTGCGTTATGCTGCTCCCCGGCGCTGTGGCTAACCTGGAAACTGATTCCCGAAACCAAAGGACGCTCCCTGGAAGCTATTGAAGCTTATTGGAAAGACACCTACTCAGGAAAAAAAGCTCATTCGTAATGAAAAATCACATCCTTTTTACATGAATACCTTCCAACAATTTACTGAATTCTCTAAACCAACATAACTTCTATGAACATTCCAATACGTCATCGAGTGGGCCAATCGATTGGGTCAGTCGGACCACGATTGCTTCTCGTGTTGCTTCTTCTCGTGCTGAACTACAGCTATGGCTCAGCGTCTCCGTTAGCGGTCAGCTCATTGACCAATCCGCTCAACATAGAGCTTACGGGTCAGGTACTCGATGAGCAGCAGAAGCCCTTACCGGGCACAACTGTGAGCGTGGTGGGTACTACGGTTGGTACGACAACCGATGAAAATGGTCGATACAGATTGTCTGTGCCTGATAATTACGTTGGACGCAGCCTCGCCTTCTCGTTCATTGGCTTTACCAAGCAAACCGTCGTCATTGGGCAGGAGCGAACCATCAACATTACGCTTAAGGTAGACGCCGGTCAGTCGCTCGACGAGGTTGTAGTGGTTGGCTATGGCCAGCAGAGCAAACTGTCGGTTACCGGCGCGGTTGACCAGATCAAATCCCAGAGTATTGAAAGCAAACCCGTAACGAACGTATTACAGGCGTTGCAGGGTGAATCGCCGAACCTGATTATTCAGCAGACGAACTTTAATCCGGGTAGCGGGGTAAATATCAACATTCGCGGTCTGGGCACGCTGGGCGATAACACACCGCTCATTGTTATTGACGGGATCATCGGCGGGGACATCAACCTGCTCAACCCCAATGACATTGCGAGTGTATCTGTCTTAAAAGACGCCGGTTCGGCTGCTATTTACGGCTCTCGCTCGGCCAATGGCGTGCTTTTAGTCACGACGAAAAGCGGAAAGCTGAATCAGAAAGCCTCCATTACGTATAACGGTAGCTACGGTATGCAGGTGCCTTACGTCGGGTTACGTAAAGTCAACGCCTGGGACAACGCGTATTACAAAAACCTGTCGCTGATCAACTCGGGATTGCCACCGATCTACACGCCGGACGATATTCAGGCGCTGAGAGCACAGGGCAATGGTGACTGGGAACGTCAATCTATTTTGCAGAATGCTCCCCAGCAATTGCACAATGTTTCGATCACGGGCGGGGGAGCCAACAGCAGCTATCTGATTTCGGCCGGGCTCCAGGACCAGCGCAGCAATTTTGTTGGACCGTCGTACGGCTACAAGAAATACAACATCCGCCTGAATCAGCTCTCCGTCATCGGTAAATTGCGCGTCAATACGATTCTGAACTACGTCAAATCAAGCAACAAGTCGCACAGTAACGCCGACTGGGTCATTTTTGCCGATGCGGATCGGGTACCCCTGAATTACAGTTTCCAGGACGCGGACGGTAATTACCTGACCAATCCGGTGGCTTCCCAGTACAACGTAAAAAGTGTACTGGAACAAGGCGGCTCTTACAAGTCCGACAACGATCAGTTCTTTGGTAACCTGAACGCGGAACTCAGCATCACGAAAGACCTTAAACTGACGGGGATATTTGGGGGAACGCTGAACGCCAACAATGCTTTCTTCCGTCGGTTACAGGTCAACAACTATCCGGCTGGGGTGTACGGAAACGACCGCACGGTTTATGACAACAGCTTCAAGAATTCATTGCTCAATACGCAGTTGTTTGCGGACTACACCAAACGCCTGGGCGACCATAGCATCAAGGTGTTGCTGGGGGCTTCCGACGAATATTACCGTTCCAATGAGTTTCAGCTGCAGAAAACCCTGACTGATCCGGCGCTGGGCACGCCCACTACCGGAACGATCCTTGACCCGGTTGCCTCCTACAACAGCAACGCCAGAACTAACGAGACGCGCATCAGCTCCGTCTTTGGCCGGGTAAACTATTCGTTCAAAGACCGTTATTACCTGGAAGGGAACTTCCGGCAGGATGGGTCGTCTAAGTTTGCTTCAGGCAGACGGTGGGGCTTTTTCCCGTCGCTGGCTGGCTCCTGGGTGCTTAGCGAAGAATCCTTCCTGGAGTCGGCAAAGAACGTCGTGAACAACCTGAAGGTTCGGGCTTCGTACGGTTTGGTGGGTAACCAAAACGTAAACGCCTACCAATACCAGACGAACTTTTTCAACTATGCCAACTCGTACGGCTTCAATAATACCGTTGTGGGTGGGGCTGGTTTCAATCTGGGGAATCCCGATCTGACCTGGGAGAAATCGGCAATTCTGAACGTGGGGGCGGATGCTAGTTTCCTTCAAAATAAGCTGTCCCTTTCGGTCGATTACTTTAACAAGGTAACCAGTGACATTTTATACAGTCGGCAGGACATTCCGCTGTTGTTTGGCGCAGGATTTCCCGATTACAACGTCGCCAAGGTTCGCAACAAAGGTTGGGAGGTTAGTGCGACCTATAACCTGAACACGAAAGCCGTTAAGCAGAGCTTCAGCGTCAATCTGGCCGACAACAAGAATACCCTGCTGGCCCTGACGTATGGCGCGGATCAGCAGATTGCTAATGTCGATGCGTTTGGTTTCATCCGGAAAGTAGGCCAGCCCATCACGCAGTACTGGGGCTATCAGACAAACGGTTACTTTCAGAATCAGGCTGACGTCGATAACTCACCCAAACCAGACGGCGTTGATGTGGGGCCCGGTGACCTGAAGTTTACGGACTTCAACGGGGACGGTAAAATCGACGACAGTGATAAAATCGTCCTGGGTAATCCGTTCCCCCGCTACACGTTTGGCTTCAACTACCGATTAGCGGTAAAAGGGTTCGATCTGAACCTGTTTATACAGGGCGTGGGTAAGCGCGATGTGATGTTGCGGGGTGAGGAGGTTGAGCCTTTCCACTACAATTATGGAGCGACTATGTACGAGCACCAGACGGATTTCTGGACGCCCACGAATCCCGATTCACGTTACCCCCGACTGGCGGCTATTGGCTCGCCCTCAAACACGAACAACTGGCGCTACGGCTCGGATGTGTATCGATACAACGGTGCTTACGCCCGGTTGAGAAACGTGCAGGTTGGCTACACGATTCCGGCTGAAGTAACCAAAAAATTCGGCGTGCAACGCTTACGGGTGTCTTTGATTGGTCAGAATCTATTGACGCTTTCTCAGCTCAAGTTCATTGATCCAGAAACGTCCGAGTTCAACAACAATCTGAACTTGAATGCAGCGTCAAATAGCGCACGCAATTACCCTTTACCAGTTTTTTACGGGTTTGGTCTTGACCTCAGCCTTTAACCCTTTAACAATCGATACTCATGAATTTCATCAAGAAGATAAGTAGCCTGTGCGTGGTGTTTCTCGCCGTCGCCGGGTGCGGACCTTTGGATATAGCCCCGGTCGACCGCTTTACGGAACTCAACTTCTGGACGGCGAGCGAGAACGTGAACAATGCGCTGAACAACATCTATAGCGGCATGTACACCAGCGCGTTATACTTCTACAACGAAGCGCTGTCGGATAATGCCTACACCGCTCAGGGGTCGGCCGTGGGTAATCCGGAAGCCATCGCGAGCGGTAGCTTCACCTCGACGCTACCAAAATTCCAGAACGACTGGTCGTTTTATTACCAGGGTATCAAGTCCTGCAACATCTTTCTGACGAACGTCGATCAGAACACGACGCTTCCGGCGGATGTCTTGGCCAGAATGAAAGGCGAGGTACGTTTCGTGCGGGCCTGGCACCATTTTAACCTCATGAAATGGTACGGTGATGTGCCTATTCTTGATCGCGACATATCGCCGGATGAAGCTAAAACCATTGCCCGCTCACCGCGCGCCACGGTCCTGAAATTTGTTATGGACGAACTGACGGCGGCCGAGGCCGTGCTGCCTTCCAGAGACGCGTATGCCCCCGCCGACAATGGTCGAATTACGAAAGGTGCGGCTATTGCCTTGCAGGCCAGAGTTTTACTCTACGAAGGCAACCGGATGGCGGAAGTGGTGGCGCTCTGCGAAAAGTTGATCAACGATCAGACTACCAACGGACAGTACGGATTAGCCGCCAGTTACAGCGATTTGTTTAGTAGTCCTACGGTCAACAAAAACAGTAATGAATCCATTCTGGCGCTGCAATACGTCCCCAGCTTACGCACCTGGTCGGAGTATTTTGACTTCGCTCCCCGGTCTGTTGGGGCCAGAACAAACAGCCTGGCTCCCACTCAGGAGCTGGTTGATGCATACGTAATGCTCAACGGCAAAGCGATCACTGAGGCTGGTTCGGGCTATACGGAAGCTAACCCGTACGCCAATCGTGATCCCAGGCTGACCGCTACTGTTGTCTACGATCAATACGTTTGGCGAAATGCTAATGGCACGACCCAGACTATCTACATCAAACCTGGCTCGGACCCCGTCCGGCCCGCCCTGAACGAATACGCTCTCAACGGGCAGGGATCCCCCACGGGTTATTACTGGCGTAAATATTACGATCCCAACGGCCTGGCCAATTTTGCGTCGGGGTTGAACCTGCACCTGATCCGGTACGCTGAGGTACTGCTGATGTACGCGGAAGCGAAGCAAAGTTTAGGGCAGATGAATGCGGACGTGTGGGATAGAACCATCCGGCCCCTTCGGCAACGGGCGGGCTTCACGGACGCAGCCGCGTTAAGCTTTCCAACAAGTGGCGATCTGACGCAGATTATCCGTCGGGAGCGCCGGGCGGAGTTCGCCATGGAGGGACTGCGGATTGACGACATCCGGCGGTGGAAGATCGCTGAGGTTGTCCTCAACGGCTACGCACACGGTGCCCGATTCGGCGATCCAACGGTTGACAACGGCTACATCCGGGCGCAACGGCGTCAGTTCGATCCGGCCAAAAACTACCTGTGGCCGATACCCGCTTCCGAACTAAATCTAAACAAGGCATTGACTCAAAATCCTGGTTACTAACCGTTCTAATCAGCACGCCAGATGAAAAATATATTGACCTATGGTGGTATGGCTTTAGTAGCCATGCTGTCAATTACCTCCTGTACTCAGACGGTTCGGGAACTGAACCCTGCGGTAACGCCGGTCAGTACGCTGACGGCGCCCGAAAATAATACGAGTGTCAGGCTGGAGCCGAGCACACCGGCCAGTGTGCAGTTCAAGTGGGAGCCGACGCAAGCCGCGGAAGGGGTATTATACGAAGTGGCCTTTGATAGGACTGATGGCGATTTCAGTAATCCGTTTTACAAGACGGTCTCTGACGGACTGGGCGTACAGCCGCAGCTAACGCTGAGCCATAACGACCTGAAGAAAATCGCGGCCCTGGGTGGAATAGCGGCTTCTTCCACGGGAAGCGTCAAATGGACAGTCCTGGCATCGGTCGCCTTTAATCGTCAGGTGAGCACTGTCAACCGCGTCCTGACCATGACCCGGCCCGCTGGGTTTGCCGAACTACCCGACAGTTTATACCTGACGGGTACCGCAACCGAAGGCGGTGACGATATAACCAAAGGCATCCGGCTCAGAAGAACAGAGGACGGCGTTTTTGAAGGGTACACCTCCTTAAAGGCGGGTACCTACTATCTGACGGATAAGCTGACTGGCGACGGAAAACGATTCTACGTTGCCAGCGACACCATCCGGGAAGGCAATACGCCCACAACCTTGACCGGTCCGGCTAAAACGTATCGCCTACGGTACGATTTCAACATTGCCACGGCCCAGGCTACGGAAATACAGTCGGTGGGTTTGTTTATGTCGGCTTACAACAAAGAGATCGGTACCCTTACCTACGCGGGCAATGGTGCCTGGACAGCCGCCAGCATCCCCGTTGAGTTTTACCCGTTCTCCTGGGGCCGCGACGAGCGGTATAAATTCGTGATCCGAACGGCCAATGGCTTAGAATACATGGGCAGTTCGAACGTCAATAACAACAGCCCCGCCGGAGCACCGGCCTCGTATTACTACGTTCAACCGGTTTCTAACTCACAGTGGGACAATACCTACAAGTTCGACCCGGCCGCCGATGGGCAGAAGGTTAAAGTTGACCTGTTGCTTCGGGCGAATGCGCCCTACACGCACCAGGTGACGGTGTTACGGTAAGCTTAATCAGGCTTCATGGGCCTACTGATGATCTATTCCGATATAACCTATGCTATAGGCATTACCACTTGTAGCATAGGGTTACTCTTACAGTCATGAAGCGCTTTTTTTTCAGTGTACTTTTAGCCGTCGTAGCCCTTACGCTCATTACGGCTTGTGAAGATAAGCAGGCACCATCGCCGGTTGTCAGGCCCGACACGACAAAGCCGACTACGCCCGTCCCGACCGTGTCGCGTTACCTGACGGCGGCCAAGAAAACGCATGAGTATGTGCTGGCCAATTTACTGACGCCTTACAAGAGCTATCGGGTTAACGCGACCACCGATCCAACGTCGGCGTTTGAATGGTATAATGTCAGCCAGATTTACGCGGATGCCGCCATGGTCAAATTGGGTGAAACGAGTCACGCAACGTACATGAACGACAGCTTCAACTGGATGAGTCACTTCTGGGATGACGCCAAACCCAACGGTGGTTATTTTGGCTTCGTACGTATTGACGGCAGCGAAAAAGGCTCCGACACGCTGAAGTACATCGATGACAACGCTCTATCAGGAGTCGTCTACCTAGAGGCTTATGAAGTCAGTACCGGAGCCCAGAAAGCGGCTTATCTCGACAAAGCAAAAGCCTGCGCCAACTGGCTCATCAAGAGCGGTACCTGGGACAATACGTTCGACGGCGGCTTTTGGTGGAATACCGCCAAAACGGTGAAACCGACCCAATCGAACGGCTTAGCCATGCAGCTATTCACACGTTTGTACGCCATTACGGGGGAGTCGGTTTATCGGGAGTGGGCATCCGCTGTGGACAAGTGGTTATCAACCAAGTTATACGAAAGCAGCACCGGCCTCTTCGTCTGGCAGATTGACCGGGCGGGTAAACGGTTCACCGAGAAATTTACCTACGACAACGCCATTATGGTTGAAGCGTTTCTGCTGTACGGAGAAGTTATGAAAGACGCGTCCTATCTGGTTAAAGCACAGGCGCTAGGCAACGCCATGAACCGGACGCTCTGGGATAAGACCCACAACGTCTATATCTTCAACACCAGCGATCTTCGGATCAACCCGGCCTGGTGCGGCTGGGGCTCACAGGCGATGATTAAGCTGTATGAATCAGACAAAAACACGTCGTGGCTGGGGTACGCGCAGGGAAACATCGATGCCATCAACACGGTCCTGAGAGATCCCGGCACGCATGGGTACTATCAATTTGCCACTCTGAATGGGGCCGGTCGGTATGCCAACATCGAAGGTGTCGATGTGGCCTGGATGCAGCGTATTCAGGCGCTACTATCAAAATATAGGTAACCCATGAACTGCCCCCATTCAATATAATTCTGTATGAAACAACTGACTTACACCGGCCTTTTAAGTGGCTTTATCCTCACGTCGCTGCTGACCTCCTGCGCCGTAAAGCGGCCAAGTGTTCTCCGCTACGTTGATCCCAATATTGGAACGGCCCACAGCCGGTGGTTTTTCTATACGCCAGCGGCCGTCCCTCACGGCATGGCCAAGCTGGCTCCGTCTACCAACGGCCATTACGGCAATAAGCAAGGTTGGGAAGCGGTTGGGTACGACACCCGGCATAACTCCATCGAAGGTTTCGTCCATTTCCACGAGTGGCAGGTAGGCGGGGTAAACTTCATGCCAACTACCGGCGAGCTGAAGGTAAAACCCGGCGAGCTGGACAAACCCGGCAGTGGTTACCGGTCCAACTTTGATCGCAAGAACCAGGTGGCCGAACCCGGTTACTACAAGGTATTGCTGGACGATTACGGGATTACCGCCGAACTAACCGCAACCAAGCACGTCGGTTTTCACCGGTACACATTTCCTAAAAACGATCAGTCGCGGGTTATCTTAGACATTGGCAGTGTGCAGGGCGAAAGTGGGGAGGTGCGAAAAGCGGAAGTGCGCATGACCGATGACACCCACTTTGAAGGATTTGTCACGACCTACCCCAAATACGTAAAAACCTACGATCCGAACGGGCAGGTGTCCATGTACATCTGGGGTGAGGTAAGCAAAAAGCCTCGGTTGGTTGGGTCTTTTACCGATGCGGGCGTGCAAGCAAAAAGCAATGCGGCCACCGGAAAAGGAGCCGGGTTATTCCTGGAATACACCACCAGCAACAACGAAGCCATTGAGCTGAAAGTAGGATTATCGTATACCTCCATTGCCAATGCGAAGGCGAATCTGGAGGCCGAGGCAGCGGGGCTGTCCTTCGAAAAAGCGAGACAACAGGCGCAGAGAACCTGGCAGACCGAACTGGGCAAGATTGCCGTAGAGGGCAATGAAACTAACAAGGTCAAGTTTTACACCGGCTTATTTCATGCCTTACTTGGGCGTGGCGTAGCCAACGACGTAAACGGCTCCTTCCCCCGGCACGATGGCTCGATCGGTCAGTTACCCCGCGACAAAAACGGGAAATTCAGCTATAACTTTTATAACACCGATGCCATCTGGGGCGCGTACTGGAATTTGACCCAGTTGTGGGCACTTTCCTATCCGGAGCGGTACAACGACTTTGTGCAAACCCAACTGGCGATTTATAAGGAACGGGGCTGGTTCGGCGATGGCATTGCCAACAGCAACTTTGTATCGGGCGTAGGGACGAACTTTGTTGGGCTGGCCATTGCTGGAGCTTATCAGGCGGGCATACGGGACTACGATACGAATCTGGCGTACGAAGCGATCAAGGCTAACGAGCTGAGTGGTCGCAATCGGCCCGTTGGCTCCGGAAAACTGGACGTAGAAGCCTTTGTCAAGCGGGGCTATGTGCCTTACCTCGACGAGGATAAAACCGATTCGACCGGCTCTCATTTTGCCGCTTCCCACGCTCTGGAATACAGTTTTAGTACGTTTGCTGCCGCACAACTGGCGAAAGCCATGAACAAGCAGATCGATTATCAGCAGTTGCTAAAACTCTCAAATGGCTGGAAGCTCCTCTACGAACCGAAGGAAAAACTGGTGCGCCCTAAAAAAGCGGATGGTTCGTTCATCGACAAGTTTGACCCCTACGAACCATGGCGCGGATTTCAGGAAGGTAACGCTGTGCAATACACCTTTTTCGTCCCGCAGAATCCGCAGGCGCTGATCGATACCATTGGCAAAGAAGAGTTCAACAACCGGCTCGACGGCATCTTCACGGCCGCGCAGAAAAACGGCTTCGGGGGCGGCAAGGAGATCGATGCGTTTGCCGGTATCAAGTCGATTTACAACCACGGTAACCAGCCTAACTTGCACATCAGTTGGCTATTCAACTTCTCCGGAAAGCCGTGGCTCACCCAGAAATGGACCCGTGCCATCTGCGACGAGTTCTACGGCACGGAGCCTATCCACGGCTACGGCTACGGGCAGGATGAGGATCAGGGACAATTAGGGTCGTGGTACGTCATGGCCGCACTAGGCCTGTTCGACGTCAAAGGCTTTACCGATCTGAGGCCCATTGTTGAGTTGGGCAGCCCGGCCTTTGATCAGGCGACTATCCGGCTGGGCGACGGGAAGCAGCTACGGATCGAAGCCAAGAATAATTCAGCTCAAAACGTATACGTGCAATCGGCTACCTTCAACGGGAAAGCCTTGTCGAATTGCTGGTTGTACCGGGATGAACTGATGAAGGGTGGAAAACTAACCTTCGTAATGGGTAACCAACCCAACACAAACTGGGGTAGTCAAACGCCCCCACCTTCGGCTCAGTAGCTGGACGCTGTCGGTCACTACGACCGTACATAACCTAAACAGAAACAAGTAATGACGTTGACTTCCTCAATCATAAAGCAGCTGGTCTGTGTGGCTCTGGTCAGCTGGGCGTTCGCCTTGCCAACGGCAGTAGGGCAGTCGCCTAAAGCGTCGGCTGTCTACCTGAATCGGGCCAAAGAAACTTACAGCAATGTCTGGCAACGATACCGTGTGCCTGCTTATAATTTGTTCTCAGAGAATTACCCCTCCAGTCGCAACGACACGTTGACGTACATGCAGGGAGGTGGTGTGAAGGAAAAAGCGGTAAGCTTTCTCTGGCCGTTTTCCGGCCTGTTCTCCGCGACCAACGTATTGCTGAAAGTGCCTTCTGAACAAAGGGTGCAACGGCTGTACCTGGACAGCTTGGTGGCCGGTATCGAAACCTACCGCGATTCAAGCCGCTCGCCCGTCGGCTACCAGGCCTTCCCGGTTCAGTTTGAAAAGTCGGATCGCTATTACGACGACAACGGGCTGGTGGGCATTGATTACATGGAAGCGTACCTGAATACCAAAAATCCGCTCTATCTGAAACGGGCGAAGGAAGTGTTTACCTTCATTTTGAGTGGATGGGGCGACGAGCTGGGCGGTGGCGTAACGTGGCTGGAAGGGCACCGCGACCAGAAACCGGCCTGCTCCAACGGGATGGCTACGCTCACGGCGCTAAAGATTTATCAGGGCACCAAGGACCCGTACTACTTACAGTGGGGCAAAAAGTTTTACGACTGGATGCACACGAACCTGCTCGATTCGACCGGTGTGTATGCCAATGATCGCAAAACAACGGGGGCGCTAAACAGGGTCTTTTACACGTATAATTCCGGCTCTATGCTCGAAGCGGCCGTATTGCTTTACGAGTTTACCGGCGACAAGCAGTATTTGACCCAGGCCGAACAGTTGGCGAAGAGTGCATTCGTGCATTTCAACAAGCAGCCACACCCGGCCCCTCTCGCCATTCAGATTGACTTGCCGTGGTTTGTTACAGTACTTTTCAGAGGCTACGATGCGCTTTATCGAGTCAATGGGGACTACCAATATGTAGCTAAAATCAAAGAAAGTCTCGACTACGCGTGGCAGAACTCCCGGGATCAATACGGCCTGGTCACCCACAGCTGGACGCCTAAACCAGCTGAACTGGCTAAGCCAAAATGGTTACTGGACGAAGCTTGTATCGCCGAGTTGTACGCGCGGCTGAGCCTGTTGGAACGCGAACGAGAAACGAGAAAATAAGCGTATATGGAAAACAAAGCGGTCATCGCCATCGACCTGGGAGGTACCCGTATCAAGCTTGGACTGGTCAGAGCGGGCAACGTTTTGCTAACGGACCGGATGGAGTCGCAATCGGGGCAGGGGCTGCAAACCCGGCTGCCGCAGATCAAGGCAACGATAGACAAGATGCTGAAAACCGCCGGCCTATCAGCGTCCGATCTAGTCGGCATGGGCGTAGCGGTACCGGGCATTGTTGACCCGATTCAAAAACGCGTCTTATCCATCAACGACAAATATAGCGACGCCCCCCAACTCGATCTGGCGGGCTGGGCCAGAGAAACCTGGGGCGTACCTCTTTATCTCGAAAATGACACCCGGGCGGCCCTACTAGGCGAATGGCAGTACGGCAGCGGACGAGGCTACGATAACGTAGTACTGATGACGCTCGGTACCGGAGTTGGCACATCGGCGGTTATCGAAGGCCGCCTGTTACGGGGTAAACACTTTCAGGCGGGCATTCTGGGGGGGCACTTCGTTCAGAACGCCCAGGGTAACCGCTGCAACTGCGGTGCGGTTGGTTGTGCGGAGGCCGAAGCGTCAACCTGGAGTTTAGGTCAGCGGGCAACTACGCACATGACGTACGCCCAAAGTCTACTTTGCCAGTATGACACCGTCGATTTTGAAGCCGTTTTTCGCTGTGCCGCCCAGGGCGATGCGCTGGCGACTACCTTGCGGGACGAAAGCATTGACGTATGGGCGACCTGCGCCTACAATCTGGTGCAGGCTTACGACCCGGAAATGCTCATTCTGGGCGGAGGGGTGATGGCCAGCCGCGACGTCATTATCCCCCCAATCCAACACCGCCTGAACCAGAATACTTGGGCCACGTGGGGCAACGTGGCCGTTGTACCTAGCTTACTAACTGATTCGGCAGCTCTGTTAGGAGCCGCTCATTTAGCATACAACCGTGAATTATGAACGTTTTAACACCATCAACTTTTGACAAACTCCCGGCTATTCGCATAGCGGGAGAAACGTGTACCACGGGCTGGGAGGCCATTGTCGCTACCCTGCAAGACAGAATCCGGTCTTTGGGACAGCCCAAAACCATTGTGGCCGTAGACACTTATCTGGGGGTTTATACCAATGAAGTTATCGCTGGCCTGGGTTCATTGTCGGACCGGTTAACGGTCGTTGAAACCGGGCAGGCCCTGCGCAGTCAAGGCGAGATTGACGCGCTGGTCAACGACTTCGTGACGGACGATCCGGTATTTGGCTACATATGCCCCTTTGAACTGTCCAGCTTTTACGACGAAGACAAATTGGCGATCTGTCAGCAAACGATTCAGTCCGTTACAGACGGCGTAGTACTGGTTGTTGGCATCGGAGCCGCGCTGTTCGTCAATCAGCCCGACCTACTGCTGTATGCCGATATGCCCCGGTGGGAAATTCAACTTCGGTTCCGAAAAAACCGGGTGAGTAATCTGGGGGCTCAAAATCAGGACGCGGGGTTCGCTTACCAGTATAAACGAGCGTTCTACGTGGACTGGAAGGTACTGGATCGCCACAAAAAGCAATACATGGAACGCTGGGATTACGTAATGGACACGACGCGGGAAGAAATGCCCAAGCTCATCAGCGGAACGGCCCTGCGCAACGCCATGGCGCTCACTGTTCAGCGGCCCTTCCGGGTTGTTCCGTTCTTCGATCCCGGTCCCTGGGGTGGCCAATGGCTAAAGGAAGTGTGCGACCTGGACCGGTCGGCCGTTAACTACGCCTGGGGGTTCGATTGCGTACCCGAAGAAAACAGCCTGCTGTACAACTTCGACGGTGAAACGTTTGAGATCCCTTCCATCGACGTGGTTTTCTCGCATCCACTGGAGCTGTTGGGCGAGAAAGTATTTGCCGCGTTTGGTGCCGAGTTTCCCATCCGGTTTGACTTTCTGGATACCATTGAGGGCGGCAACTTGAGTTTGCAGGTTCATCCCCTGCAGGAGTACATCCGGGAGAAGTTTGGTATGCCCTACACCCAGAATGAAAGCTATTATTTTCTGGAAGCGAAAGAAGATGCCTGCGTTTATCTAGGTTTGAAAGATAACATCAACCCCGACAAGATGATCGGTGATCTGGAGAAAGCGCAGGAAAGTGAGGTTGATTTCGACGCTGAGCAATACGTCGAAAAATGGCCGATCAAAAAGCACGATCACGCGTTAATTCCCGCCGGAACGGTTCACTGCTCGGGGGCCAACAGCGTTGTGCTTGAGATCAGCGCAACCCCCTTCAACTTTACCTTCAAACTGTGGGACTGGGGCCGAACAGGATTAGACGGCAAGCCCCGGCCCATCTCCCTCGAACATGGAAAGAACAACATCCAATGGGACCGGACGACGCAGTGGACGAAGGACAACCTGCTCAATCAAATCCAAGAGATTGGGCGCGGTGACGGCTGGCGGGAAGAGCGTACGGGCCTCGACGAGGATTCGTTCATTGAAACCCGTCGGCACTGGTTTTCAAAAGAAGTTTCCCACCACACAAACGGTGTCGTTAACGTGATCAACCTGATCGAAGGTGACGAAGCTACGATCGAAAGCCCCTCAGGCGCGTTCGAACCTTTTGTCGTTCATTACGCTGAGACGTTCATCGTACCGGCCGCAGTAGGTGCCTACACGATAAAACCGTCCGGACCAAGCGAAGGGCAGGAAATAGGCACCTTAAAAGCCTATATCCGAACCGACAAGCTGAACGACCATATGTTTAGATAATTGAGTCAAACAGCAGCTAAAGGAAAATGGGGTTCTAGTAAGAACCTCATTTCTTTATTATTGCTACACGCATTAACTTGTAAAGTCGAAGATTTCAATTGTATTGAAATACTAACATTAGGCAACAATTTAGGGAAAGTCACTTTACGGATTAATTCACGGATCAATAATCCAAACCTTCTTCCGCAAAAAAGAGGTAAGCTTCTTTACAGACTAATTCACGGATCAATAGTAACATACGAAGAGACTCCCGTTATCGGTAGATGTCAGGATATGCTTTCCTGTTTTCGAAAGGCGATGGGTGAAAGACCATTTTTCTTTTTGAATAGTTTTGAAAAATAAAAAACCGATTCAAAACCGGTCTGATTGGTAATTTCGCTGATATTCAGATTCGTATTAATGAGCAAATCTTTGGCGCGGGATAAGCGAAGATTAAGATGATATTGATTGGGCGAGACGCCGGTTATACGCTTAAATGCTTTTCGGAAAGCGGAATACCCCATTGGTAACTGACTGGCTAACTCTTCTACGTCCACTTGCGTTTCGTAGGACTCTTGCAAAATAAACTCTGCTTTCGCAATTAGTCTTCCTACCGGGTCATTATCATAATCTTTAAATTTCGAAATTGTATTTAATATCCCTACTATCTGCATGATGATCCCGGCAATTTGTTGGTGATAGCCAACGCTGGCCGCTTTCACCTGATCAACTATTCGGTGTAAGAGCACCAGAATTTCTTTGTTTGACTTTACATCCACAAAAGGTCTGGCCGGATTAAAGTTTAGGTTTTCAATTAGTTGCTGAATGTAATATCCGTTGAACCCTAACCAATATTCTTCCCAACCCGATTTCACATCGGGTTTATAACGGTGCCACACACCCGGAAAAAGAAAAAAACACTGCCCCGCGTTTACTTCGGTCGGTTGCAAATCTTTCGCTTCGAATACACCCTTGCCTCTTGTTATAAAGATGATGTAATAGTCATTTAGGATTCTTCCCCGGTTCCAGGTCAGTTTATGACTATCTGGATGAGGCTCGTTGGGGTAATGCTGATGCGGTTCGACTTTTGAGTAGCCCACTGTGGTTACATATAAACCCCAATTCTCTTCTGTCTTACCGACGGTTAAGTATTTGAAAAAGTTGTTCGACATGGCCTTTGTCTGGTGGTAAAGTCCTGAGGGTATTTTAAACTGCTTTCAGGATTGTAAATATCAAAAAGTACAAACTGTGTATAAATCTCATCTTGTTTTCAAACTAGCGAGTAATGCGTACTGAATCAGAAAGTCAAAAACGTTTTAGTTTTTGACTTTCTGATTCAGTACGCATTACTCATTTGGCGAAAAATTATGCTCATGCCCCTATCTGACTCTGGCAGAAGTTGCCAAGATTAAACATTGTTTTGTACTTTTTGACAAAAAAATTGATCAATTGTAGGTTGTCCATATTGGCAAAATGTAATTTCGAAACAGAAAATTACTGTAACGGAACTCGTTTTTTGACCTTTAACCTTGGCCTTATGAGACAATATTACAATCGTGGTTGGACATATTGTTCGATCATCATTACTACAGTTTTACTCCTGCTTAGCCACGCAAACGCACTGGCCCAGACTCAAAAAATTACTGGCATTGTCCGGGATGTGCAGGGGGCTCCGCTTCCAGGTGTTAGTGTGGTTGTCGCCGGTACGTCAACCGGTACGATTACCGACGTTGAGGGGAAATTCTCTATTTCGGCAACAAAAGGAAATACGCTTACCTTCAGCTTTGTCGGTTACCAGCCGGTCAGTGAAAAAATTGCCAACGCTGATGTGCTGAACATTCAGCTAACTACGGATGAAACCAACCTAAGCGAGGTCGTCGTCGTTAGCTATGGTACCCAAACCAAGCGCGAGTTAACGGGAGCCATCACGAGCATAAAGGCAGCTGAGTTGAAAGACATTCCTACCACCAACATCAGCCAGCGGCTTCAGGGAAAACTGGCGGGGGTACAAATTAACCAGAATACCGGTCAGCCGGGCGCAGAACTAAGTATCCGGATACGGGGAGCCGCTTCCATCAATGCAGGCAATAACCCCCTGATTGTTGTCGATGGCTTTCCAACGACGAGTGGGTTGAACGTAATAAATCCGGATGCCATTGAATCGATTACCGTTTTAAAAGATGCAGCAGCGGCCTCGCTTTACGGTTCACGGGCGGCTAATGGCGTGATTCTGGTGACGACAAAGCAGGCGAAGAACGGGCAACGGAATGTCCAGTTCAGCAGCTTTGTCGGGGTTCAGTCGGTTTCGGATCGGGGCAAACCCGATTTAATGAACGCGCCGGAGTTCGCGCAATTTAAAAAAGAATATTACGAAGATGCCGCGCTGTATGAGGGCTATAAAGGTGGCGTTCCGCAGCAATACCAGAACCCTTCTCAATACGGTCCAAACGACGGGACCAACTGGTTTAACGTCTTATTACGACCGGCCGCCATCCAGGATTATAACCTCTCCATTTCGACCGACGCCAAAACCATTCAGTCAGCCGTTCATATAGGCTACAACAAGCAGGATGGCGTGATGCTTAATAATTCCGCCAGTCGCTTTACGGTGCGAGCCAATAATATTTTCTCGGTATCTGAGAAGCTCAGGCTTGGCCTGAATCTGGCTGCTACGCACTACGTTACCAATATTACCCCCGGTTTGGGTGAAGGACGTAACATCATCCAGGTGGCGTATTTGTCCGATCCTACCTTAAAATACAGAAATGACGACGGAACTTATCCAATCGGGTTTGCGCCACCAGGTATGTTCTCGACGCCCAATTATTATCAGGTACTCCAGCAGACAGTGAATCCCGCTAAGTACATGGTCCTCATCGGTAATGCATATGTCGATTATCAGATACTGAAAGGGCTGAATGTTAAATCCAGCATTAATATTAATACCAGCAATGATATCAACCGGCTGTTCCAGCCGTCAACAATTTTGGGCGGACCAACACCGGCTGCGTCGGCAAGAGGTAATTACAATACCGCCAATTATTTATCCTGGTTATTGGAAAATACGCTGACCTATAACCGGTCTTTTGGCAATCATAATCTGGAAGCCCTGCTTGGCTATACGACCCAGAAGGTTACCATGGAGAATAGTACTATCAACGGCAGTCAGTTTCCGGACAATAGTATTCAATGGCTGAACGTAGCGGCCAACCGAATTGGAAACGTTGGCGCCAGTGACTATTCATTGATTAGTTATCTGGGACGGCTGAACTACAACTACAAAGGTAATTACCTGCTTTCACTGGCCTTCCGTAGCGATGGTTCATCACGGTTTGGCTCCAACAAGCGATTCGGAACGTTTCCATCGGCTTCGTTTGGCTGGGTTGTTTCCGACGAGAAGTTTATGAACCGTTATAAGGCCATTGATTTTCTTAAGGTAAGAGCGAGCTATGGACAGGTGGGCAACAACAACATTGGTAACTACACGTACCTGGCCAGCGTTAATCCTTCGAATTACGTGTTTAATAACGCGTTAGCGTCTGGCCGCGTCCTGGCGGGTATTGGCAACGCCAATTTAACCTGGGAAACGACTACGGGTTTTGACGCTGGTTTAGATCTTTCGCTACTTAACAATCGTATTAATTTTACCTACGATTATTACTACAAGAAAACCGACGGCCTGCTGTACGCCATCGACATCCCTGTCCAGTCGGGTTATTCAGCCGTTTCATCAAACATCGGCCGGTTCGACTTCTGGGGTCATGAATTTGCCATTGATACGCGGAATATAGAGGGTAAGTTTAACTGGAGTACCAGTTTCAATATTTCCTTCAACCGTAACCTAGTCCGTAAACTTGGCACCAACGATGCGCCCATTGGGGGGTATCAGGAGTACTGGGATGATAACCGCACCGCCGTAGGTCATCCAATCGGTCTCTTTTACGGCTACGTCAACACGGGTGTGTACATGACCCAGCAGGAATTTGAAAGCCAGCCGCACGGTGCTACGTCGATGATAGGTACTGCCCGTTTTGCGGACCTCAATGGGGATGGGAAAATCGACATCAATGACCGGACGTTTATTGGTGACCCCAATCCCGACTTTGTCTACGGGATGACCAATACGCTGAGCTACAAGAAACTCGACTTATCCATTGTTGTTGCCGGAACCGTTGGGAATGACATCGCCGACGACGCGTTTCAGTCAACCGAAAACATAGACGGTGTTTTTAATGTGCGGAAAGGTGTAGCCCGGCGGTGGCGTTCACCCGAAAATCCGGGCGATGGTATCTATCCCAGAACCCGGGCGGGTACGACGGCTGATTTTCGGAATTTTTCTACCCGTCAGGTCTTCAGTGGTACGTATCTGGCCGTTAAGAACATTACGCTCGGGTATCTGATTCCAATCGGCAACAACAAGACAATCAAAAGCTTCCGGACGTATTTCAGCACGCAGAACCCGGTGCTGTTTACCAAGTATCCGGGCATGAACCCCGAAGTTGGTCTTGCCGGTTTAAACGGACTCAATCAGGGTCGAGACTTCACGGCTTTCCCTATTGCCAGAGTGTATACGCTTGGCGTTAACGTTAATTTCTGACCCTGACCTTTCTGACGATCATGAAAAAAATAATGTTTATTGGAGTAATAGCCGTCTTCCTGTCCGGCTGTAAAGAAAGTTTTCTGGACCTCACGCCACCAACCAATTTAAGCTCGGCTACCTTTTTTCAAACGGAGGATCAGTTCAGACAGGCCGTTGCGGCAGCGTATACGCCCTTACGGGAACTGACCAATGTGGGTGTATATGATGATGAAATGCGCTCAGACAATACCTTCTTTACCATATATCAAGCAAACCGTGGTCTGGAAAAATCAAGGGAAGCGTTTCCGCAGTTCACCATCGATGCGACCGTTTCCAGTATTCCGAATGCGCCCGGCAGTCGGTGGAACGCCAGTTATCGGGGAATTGCTTACGTCAATACAGTGATTGATCGGCTGGCCGCCAACACCAGTTTATCCAATGACGTGAAGAATTCCATTCTGGGGGAAGCGCTGTTTTTACGGGCCTATTATTACTTCGGCCTGGTCACTCATTTTGGCGGGGTTCCTCTTCAGTTAAAAGAGATTACTAATCCGGAAGAATCCTTTCAGTCACGTAACACGCCCGCGGAGGTGTACGCCCAAATCAAAACCGATGTAAAAAGCGCCATCGATCTGCTGCCTACGGCCACTACGTTCCCGCAAAGCGGACGGGCAACAAAAGGAGCGGCTAAAATGCTGCTGGCTTATGCGCTAATGTCAGGCGAAACCCGGGATTATGCCGCTGCCGAAAAAGAGTTGACGGACATTACCAAAATGAATTACGCGCTGCTGGCCGATTATGCGAAAGTGTTTGACCCGGCTAATAAAAATCACCAGGAATCCATTTTTGATGTGCAGTATATGGCGGACCGGGTGAGCGGACAGCAAAGCGATTTTGCCTGGCAGTTCATGCCTAAAATGACGAATCCTCAGTTTTTAATGGGTTTTGATGGCGGACGGATGAATATTTTCAGCGGCTGGAACGTACCGACGGATGAAATGGTGGCTTCCTATGAGAAGGGTGATGTACGATTACCCGCTTCGATTGCCGTCGTGGAAGGCGTTATCAGTGGTGTGGAAGATTTCACGGCTGACTATATTGGTTCTCCGGTTAATTACACGCCAAAAGCGGGAAAAGCCTACCGGTACATGATTCGGAAATACTTTCAACCGCCTTACGATATCGCCTTCAATACGCCCGATAATTTTCCCGTTTACCGGTACTCAGGAGCCTTGCTACTACTGGCCGAATGTCTGGTACAGCAAAACAAAGGAGGTGACGCTTTACCTTACCTAAATATGGTTCGCCGGAGAGCGGGTTTACCAGAAGCAACAACCGCTACGCTGGAAGCAGTTTCGAATGAAATGCGTCACGAACTGGCCTTCGAAAATCATCGCTGGCAGGACCTGATCCGGATTGGCAAAGCCATCGAAACCGCAACGGCTAAAGGCAACCGACTAAAGGCTCAATACGGCTGGATTCTTCCAACTGCCTTCACCGTTACCCCGCAAAAGCTGCTGGACCCAATCCCATTCCGGGAAGTGCAGATAAACTCAAAACTGGTACAGAATCCAGGCTATTAGGATGATAGCGAACGAATAAATTCAATTGTCTCTGATTAATGGGTTAGGGTTCTGGCCAGATCAGGTGGACGAATTGTAACTACAAATCTGGTCAAATCAGGGAGCGTTGACATGTATATTGGAAGGATACTGCGGAGAAAAGTAAAGGCCATTTTCAGTATTCATTTGCTGTTGTCTGCATTCTGCTTGTGGAGTTTGCCGGGAAAGGGGCAGATAAAAGAACCCTATCTGCCCCTGCATGGTGGCGCGTTCAAGTCGGTGAGGCTAAAGAATTCCCCCGATCCGATTAGCAACTACCAATGGAGCAACCCAGAGGCCGACGACAGTTTACAGATTTATCCGCTGTTTCCACGCCAGCACATCGCCACGCCCTCGGGCGCATTTCGGATTGAGAAATCCGCGATTACAGTTCTGGGAACGGGAGACCTTCAATTAGATTTTGGTCAGGTAAATGCGGGATGGCTGGAATTTGAGTCCGACGATTTGCAGGGTGAAGTTCTGTTAAGTATCAGCGAATACAAAGAACCGGCGATTCTTAACGCGGGAGCGCAGCATCCGGTAAAAACACTCAAGCCCGTGCGATACGGGAATACGTACCGGCTCGAATTAAATAATCAACTGTATGAAGGGGTTCGGTTTGCGTGGCTGCACATTAAAACGTTCACCAAACCCTGGAAGCTGACTAATTTTCGACTGATCTGTCAGACCAAGCCCGTTAATTACCTCGGAAGTTTTTCCTGCAATGATACGCTGCTCAATCGAATCTGGTATACCGGAGCTTATACCGTAAAGCTTAATCTGCTACAGGATTATCTGGGGGCTATCCTGATGGAACGTAGCGACCGCCATTCCTGGACGGGTGATGCGTATCCCTCACAGGCTGCGTCGCTGGTGGCGTTTGGTAATTTCGATTTCGTTCGGAAAAACATTGCCTTTACCTCCTCGCAGGATAATGGCATTCCAGCTTATTCGATGTATTGGGTATTGGGATTACTGGATTACTTCACGTATACCGGTGATACCACCTTTTTCAAAAACTACCTCGACAACGCTACAAAGCGGCTGGATAAAGCTTTCCAGCAGTTTGATGCGTTACCCAACCTAAGCTTTATGGGGTGGGATGAGCGGCTGGGCGCGGGATTTGAGCGGCCTAACATCGCTGAAAGTCAACGGGCGTACCGCTGGTTATGCATCAACGCCTGGTCGAAGTTTTCTCAATGTATGGTGGCGATTGGTGACACAGCCCTTGCGGGTAAATACAGGCGATACGCCACAGTCAAAAAACAGCAGCTTGTGGCTGTCCAGTTTGCGAATTATGGTGTGCATGCGCTGGCTGAAGTATTCAATGCCGGACATGATCAGTCAACCAGTGTACAGGCCCTGGCCAGAAATTGGTTTGGTGATCGGAATGCCCGCCTGTCCTATTCGCCCTTCAATCAATATTTCATTCTGCAGGGTATGGCCCGTGCAGGATACAAAAACGAAGCGATCACCACCCTTATCGATCAATGGGGCGGGCAAATTAAGTATGGTGGCACTACGTTCTTTGAAGTGTTTCGGCCCTCCTGGAACGACGCATTAGCCCCGGACAGTGCCCCGATTAACAATCAGTGCGGCTATACCAGTCTAACCCATCCCTGGGGGGCGGGCGTAACAAGATGGTTATCCGATGAAATCCTGGGGATACGTCCCGTTTCACCCGGATTTAAAACGTTTAACATTATTCCTTTTTTGACGGAATCAGTTTCCAGCGTAAAAGGCTCGGTTCCTACACCCTGGGGTGTCATAACGGCATCGTTTAACTCCCTTACCGGTGATTGTGAAGTACGTGTTCCCGCCGGTACAACAGCGGCTAAAATAGGTCTTCCCAAGAACGGTAAGTACATCAACCGGATAACGATCAATAACAAGCCTGTCAGGGTCGCGGCTGAAGATACGCACTACGTTTACCTTCAAAACCTTTCTCCGGGTACTTATACAATTAAAATAAGCTACGGGAAAGCCTTACCGTCCGTAAACCCTGATTCCGACTCGTTTCGTTACGCTCTAACCGACTTTGCCGTCGACTCGACTACCAGCGGTAATTGGAAAAACCGTTACGGGAGGGATGGCTATTTCTTGCCTGGTCATAAAAGCAAAGAGAATATACTGAAAAAGCCATCATACGTTGATTCGGTACGGATAGTCAGAGCGGTCAATCAGTTGTGGGAAGAGAAAACGAATGACCTCCGCGCTTTGCAACAGGAAGAAACGCATGATAGATGGGCCAGTGCTTTCATCACACAGGACCCTAAAGCTACCCTTCAGACCTTTACCGTAGATATTTTTGAGCATACCCGCAAACCCTACTACCTGACGCTTTACTTTCTGGACTGGGACCGCAAAGGCAGGCGCTCAGCTATTGAATTGTTTGACGCAGACACCTCAGAAATCCTGGCCCCGGTTCAGGTGATCGATACATACGGGAACGGTAAATACCTGCGATTCAAAATAGATCGCTCCGTTCGAGTTCGGATCAATCACGTACGAGGGCCAAACGCAGCGTTAGCTGGCATCTTTTTTAACTAGGTACGTAAGTCCTTCTAAAAACAACAGAATTTATTTAAATAAACAGCATTAAAATGAAAACAGATATTACACCACAAGACGTTGCCCGTTACCAACAGGATGGCTTTATTGTCATCGAAGACTTCCTGTCTGAACAGGAATTAACTGAGTGGCGAACTGCGCTGGATGAAGCGCTGGCAAACCGGAAAGGGAATAAACTGCCGGACCGGAAGGAGGTGTACGGCAAGGGTGATGAGACCGACAAATCCTATTACGACCACGTATTTGACCAATTGCTTAATCTCTGGCAGGACAATCCGGGTATCAGAAAACTCATGCTCGACGAGCGGATCGGGAAAATGGCAGCCCAGCTGGCGGGTGTTGAGGGAATACGTATCTGGCACGATCAGGCGCTTATCAAAAAACCCTGGGCCAATCCAACTTCCTGGCACCTGGACACGCCGTACTGGTCGTTCACGGACCGGAGGGCATTATCAATTTGGGTAGCGCTGGATGATGCCACACTGGAAAATGGCTGCCTGTTTTTTATCCCAGGATCGCACCAGCAAACCACCTTCGAGAATCCCGGTATCGGTAAGAATATGGGGGCTATTTTTACAACGTATCCGCAATTTTATACAACTAAATCGGTGGCTGTTCCTATGAAAGCGGGTAGCTGCTCGTTTCATAACGGGCTGACCATTCACGGTGCGCACGCGAACATGACCCCCGGCTACCGGCGGGCCATGACCTGTGCGTATATGCCTGATGGCAATACGTTCAATGGCACCCAGAATATTCTGAGTGATGAGGAGGTGGCTAAATTATCGATCGGTAGTTTACTAAATAATGATGCCGTAACCCCGTTAATTTATTTCCATTCCTAATCCATACGTATTGGTAATGTTATAGTGGGCTGCTATAATCAGATTAGAAGGTATATGTTTTTAAGACTGAAATTTCTTTTTTGGCTGAGTTTTTTCCAATTGGCGTGTTTGGTCGTGGAGGCTAAAATTCCTGGCATCGACCATAACCCCACGACCAGCACCATTACGATTACCGTTCCAGATAAGAAACTGGTTCTGGTGATTGACTACGCTGCTGGCTGCACCGTGAAAGAGCTACGGATCAATACAGAAAATACGTTATCAAAAGCAGGGATTTTTACCGGAATAAAAAGCGGGAACAAACAATACAGTTCTCAAAAATTGCTGGGTCGGCCTCACGTACGTGAGGATGCTGCCGGTCTAACTATTCAGGGCGTAACCTATGGTGATTCAGCGGATAAAGTTACCGAGGACTGGCATTTCCGTTTACGTAATGACAAAATCATTTGGTCAATAATGCGCGTATATAGTAGGCCGTTAGAACTTCAGGAGACAGCTTTTCCGCAATGGAATTTTAGCGGAATGGCTCAGTGGAAAGGAGGCATACTGGACAATGGAGGAGTCGTCTGGTGTAAATACTTAAAACAACCCAATGATTCATATGGTGTTCACACAGGTGGCGTTACGTTTTGGAATGATCGCAGTGGAAATGCGTTGCGTATTCAGGCTAGTTCGAAAGACGCACTCGCCACGAAATACGCCCACAGCCCGCAGGATGAATTTACCTGTACGCATTCAGTAACCCCTTCTTATTTACTACCTCGGTACGGTCTAAGCCGCTTTGTCGCCGGGAAAGCGGATATCTTCTCTAGTTTTACGACACAAGATCAGGTAGCGACCGTTCAGTTCGAACTGCAGTACGTAAATTATGCGAAAGAATACTCCCGCGGCAGGCTTCCTGGCATCGATAGTCTGGCCGTTCGCGAACTGCTCAATACGACAGGACGCTACGGAGTGGTAGACAATGCCATTGTCGGGGGGAATGGCTGGCTAACCAATTGGAAGTGCCTACATGAACCTTTTTTCGCCCAGATCGGCATGGCGGTAAATGACCCTAATTATACCAGAAACCTGTCCGCTACGCTCGATCAGGAACGGGATCAGGCCATGCTGGCCGATGGGCGGGTGCTCTCGCGATGGCATAACGTACCAGGCGACGAAATACCGGGTACCTATAACAAAGAAACGGGTTACTATGAAGCCATGTGGGGATACACCATTGATTCGCAGACAGGTTATGTCATCAATACTAGTGAGCAATTTGCCCAAACGGGGAACCTTGCCTGGCTCCGTGCACACCAGAATAGCTGCGAAAAAGCACTGGATTGGTTAATTCGGCGAGATGCCAATCAGAATGGTATTTTTGAGATGATGAATACGGGCATTGCTGAACAGAAGGCTAGTGATTGGGTGGATATTGTCTGGGCAAGTTATGAAAATGCGTTTGTCAACGCTCAGCTGTATGAAGCCCTTACACTCTGGGCCGACTGCGAGCGGGTGTTGGGTAACCTTCAAAAGGCTACTTACTACGTAGCTAATGCCGCCCGCTTGAAAAAGGCATTTAATCAACCCGTGGAGAAAGGTGGTTTCTGGTCAGAGGCCAAACAACAGTACGTCTACTGGCGGGATCAGGATGGCTCGGTGCATGGGGACAATCTGGTCACGCCGGTAAATTTTGCCGCTATTGCCTTTGGCCTCTGCGATGATCCAAAGCGTATCAACCAGATTCTTCAGCAGATCGAGCAGCGAATGGCTGACGAAAAGCTGTTTCACTGGCCACTCTGTTTTGACTCGTTTAAACGCGAGGAAGTTCAGCGTGGCAACTGGCCTTTCCCTAAATACGAGAACGGCGATATTTTCCCAACCTGGGGCTACCTGGGAATCCGGGCGTACGCTACGTATAATAACCAGATTGCCCTGCGCTACGTCAACAATTTGCTGGCCCAGTACCGAAAAGACGGGCTGTCGTCCCAGCGCTATAGCCGTAAAACCCAACAAGGTTTGGGCGACGATATTCTGGCAGGAATCAGCACGACGATAACCGCCTTGTACCGGGATATTTATGGGATTCGGCCAAAGTGGAACCGGATGGGACTTGAGCCGAACATGAGCAGATCACTCGACGGTACGAAATTTACGTATACCTTACGAGACACAACGTATCAGGTTGATTTACGGGTTAGTCACTATCGGTTAAGTACCAAAGACTTTTCGGTGATCAGCCACGAGCGGTTTGGCGTTAGCAATATAGTCAATACGCTAACCTATTTTCATCACAACGACGAACGTTCTCGGCTCCAGATTAATACCCCACCCAATACATTTGTTCAGGTTCAAATTAACTCCTGGACGCCTGATTCCCGCTCATGGACAACCAAATCGACGGCTCAACATACGTTCAGAATTACCGATCTACGTCCGAATGCGCGTTACCGAATCAAGATTAACAGCCAGGCAAAAGTCATCAAAGCAAAACCAGATGGCGAAATAAAGCTAAACCATGATTGCCTGAACACAACGACATTTACCGTAACGAAGTTAAGCTAACGCGTAATATTTACGTAGAGACATTGTCGTTTTCAGCGTTTTGAATGACTACAACTTTTAGCGTTTAATCAATGCATTTTCAGTATAGATAGGTTGGTTTTGTAAATGTCCGGCAGATTAGCTGCCGGACAATTTATCACAATAAGAATAAGAATAAAACTGATCAGAAGGTACAGCGGGCAACACTTGCCAATGTAAACGTAAAAAGCCTGAAAATCAGTAGGATGATTAAGTTAAGGCGAAGTGTATTATTCCTTTTTCAGCGTTACACTCAAATGAAAAACCACCTATCCGTTTTGTTTTGTTGCATCTGTTTCTTAGGGTCACAAGCCGCCTTTTCTCAACCTGAGCGCTACATTGATGGAAGACCAGCGGCTCGTCATCGAATTGATTGTAACGATCAGGGCGTAGTGATGCACTATGGCGATGGAAAAGACAGCTGTGATGTGTATGGGTCGAGAGAAGCTGTATTAAATAAAGTAGGTGAAACGTATTACCTATTTTATGACGGAGCTGGAAAAGATGGCTGGAAAGCCTGCCTGGCCACCAGCGCAGACCTCACAACATGGACGAAAAAAGGTGCCATTCTCGAACTGGGTGATTCGACAAAAAATGACGCAAAAAGCGCGTCATCGCCCTGGGTCATAAATGATAAAAACACCTGGCACATGTTTTATTTAGGTACGCCAAACGCAACCCCTGCCCCCGATCGGATTCCCGCCTTTCCCTATCTGACCATGAAAGCCAAAGCGTCTTCTATTGAAGGACCCTGGATAAAACAGTATGACGTGCAACCATTCACGACAAAGCTTAATACGTTCTACGCCTTGACGGCTAGCCCTGGGTTTATTGTCAGGTATAAAGATGAGTTTTTACAATTTTTCAGTGGTTCCGCAAATGAGAATAAGATTGTGAAACGTACGATTGGTCTGGCAAGAACCAGGGATCTAAACAGCACTTGGAACATCAATGAGACGCCTGTCTTCCCACTGGAGGAGCAGATTGAAAACTCAAGTCTTTATTATGATAAGAGTCAAAAAACGTGGTATCTGTTCACCAATCACATTGGTATTAACAAAGAAGGGGTCGAGTTCACAGACGCTATTTGGGTATACTGGACAAAAGATATTTTTCACTGGCAAAAAGAAAATAAGGCAATTGTGCTAGACAAACAAAACTGCAGTTGGTCCAAAGGAGCTATTGGCATGCCCACGGTCATTCAAACAGGAAACAGGCTGGCGCTGCTCTACGACGCAGCGCCCGGCGAAAGCATAAGCCATATGAGACGGAATATTGGGCTGGCCTGGATTTCACTACCCATCCAGATTCACAAATAACATATGGAAATCAAGATACTCAGTCCACAGTGGGGCCATGAACACCTGCCAGTGAATGACTTTATTAATAAAATCGTTGATGCGGGTTATGATGGTATTGATACCTGGTTGCCAACGGATCAGAAAACGAGAAGAACGTTTTTGAATGGCCTCGAAAAAAAAGGGCTTGTCTTTGTCGCTCATCAGCATGAAGCGGCAGGTAATACGTTTACGGAATTTCAGACCAGTTTTAAACGAAATCTGAGGGCGTGTGCAGATGCATTGCCCGTGCTAATCAATTCACATACGGGTAGAGATTACTTTACGCCGGAACAAAATCTGGCTCTAGTCGACATTGCTGTGGAGATTTCAGCCCAAACGAATATTCCGATTGTACATGAGACTCATCGTGGCCGAATGGGGTATTCACCTCAGTCCATCGACTATCTGTTTGCAAAGCGACCAGAAATGGAAATAACGGCCGATTTTTCGCACTGGGTATGTGTAACTGAAAGTATGTTAGCTCATTTCAAGCCTATTGTTAATGAGGCAATTTCCAGAACACGCCATGTTCATGCCCGCGTGGGTTTTGAGCAAGGCCCGCAGGTATCCGATCCCAGAGCTCCAGAATGGGCTTACGCACTTAACCAATTTTTAGCCTGGTGGGACGCAATTGTCGAAGTGAATAAGCGCAAGCACAGAGATTTGTTAACATTCACGACCGAGTTCGGACCCTTTCCCTATATGCCACAGATTCCTTTTACCAGTACGCCAATCGCCAGTCAATTTGACATCAACTGCTTTATGAAGAAATTGCTCACTGACAGATATAGTGCTGCAATGACTTTATAGTTTAGTCGCATCATGAATGAGAGCCAAGTCTATATAACTCGAAAACATTCTAACAATATATTGGGCAAGTAAAAACTGTCTCAAGTAAATTGTATACTCGGAACTTGACAGTTGGTGAAAAATACTCCGTCTCACAAAAGGCTGCCTTTCTATACAGAAACTAGTACCAATTTCGTCTGGATAAGAATTGATCGTTGTCCCTTCTTCATTTTAGTAAGTAATCCGTTAGCTGATCGCCAATATGCTGCCAGCCCCATTCAAACCGATAGCTGGCAAAATGGGGATCGCCGGGAAAGCTTTCCAGACCAGTATGAGTAATGGTAAGTCTAGTTTTTTCGCCTTCTGGAAAGAGTTCAAAGGCCACTTCAGAACAGCCCGGATACCCTTTATAGGCCCAGGTATGCGCTAATTTTTGACTCACTACGACCTGGGTGACTTTCCATTCTTTTTGATAAGCGGAACCATCATCCGTGAAACGAAACACAGATCCGACCACAGGCTCGAATGCCTGCACTTGAGCGAAATACCATTCGCTGATGGCGTCTTTATCTGTTAGGGCTCGCCAAAGGGTTTCCATCGGCACATCATAAACTCGCTCCGTAACTAAGGGAATAGGCATGGTCGTATAAAGTAGAGAGAACCATCAATTGTCAGTAAACGATTGCCGGAACGCCAACGGGGTAAGCTGAGTCTTTGCCTTGAACAGCTTACTGAAGGACTGTTGGTGCTCAAAGCCCATGGCAAAGGCAATTTCGCCTACAGAAAGGTCAGTGGTCGATAATTGCTCTTTCGCCCGCTCAATGAGCTTTCCATGAATATGCTGCTGGGCTGTTTGCCCCGTCAGCACTTTTAACAAACTACTTAAATACTTGGGCGAAATATGCAGGACTTCAGCTAGGTAGTGAACCGTTGGCAGCCCACTTTTTAGCAATTCATCTAGTCGGAAATAATCCGTAAGTACGGCCTCCAGACGGTCCAGAATCGCGTGGTTACTGATTTTTCGGGTGATAAACTGACGGTGATAAAATCGCTCGGAATAGCCCAGCAGGGTTTCCAGCTGAGAGATAATAATTCCCTGGCTGAATTTGTCCATGTTGGCATGGTACTCCTGCCGGATCGTTTCGATGATGGTATTAATCACCCTCTCTTCCTTATCGGAAAGAAACAGGGCTTCTGCCACCGAATAGTCAAAGTATTCGTATTGCTTGATGCTCCTGGCCAGGGCCGTATTCCACAAAAAGTCTGGATGAATCAGTAGCATCCAACCCGATCTCGGCGTGCTTGACTCTGGGTCCGCTTCAATGCGGAACACTTGATTCGGCGCAATAAAAAACATGACGCCTTCATCAAAATCATATTCCTGCTGGCCGTATTTGAGCTTGGCAGCCATTCCCCGTTTGATGGAAATTTGGTAAAAATCCAACACCCAGCTTATTGAACTCATCGCCGGTGTGCGCTGGATAGCGCTGTAATCGACCACGCTGATGAGTGGATGTTCGGGTTTGGGCAGGCTCCTGAGCCGGTGAAACTCGCTAATGGTTTTAATGCGCTGTACGGTCGACATATTTACAGAATGATTATCAATTGCATTAACCTACCAAAGCACTTCACCGCCATCTTTATAGAATTCCCCAGTTTCTATCCCATCCGTTTGGGTGGCTACACGCACGATCGGTTTGGCTCCTTCTTCTGCTGTTTTGACTCCTTTGTGCTGATTGAGGTCGGTAGCGGTATAGCCGGGGGTAACGCTATTTACCCGGAAGGCTGTACCGTGCAACTCATTGGCCAACATAATTGTGAAGGCATTCATCGACATTTTAGTCGATCCATACGCACTAATAATCACCGGTTGGGCCGACTTGCCCAACAGCGGCAGGAATTGTTGCGTGGTTTGAACCGCCCCGAAAAAATGGGTATCAAATAGTGTACGCAGATTGTCAATGCCGCCATTGGCAAACGTTTGAGGCTGCTCGCCAGAGATACCGGCATTATTGATTAAAATATCTAACGTATCAAGTTTTGATTCCAGCTCGTTGAAGGCCTGTTTGACGGAATCCAGGTTGGCTACATCAATCTGTACATAATCGACGTTGGTGAAGCCCAGCGCTTTGATCGTTTCTACCGCTTCAAGGCCATTATGGACATCCCTGCTTCCGATATAAACAAAGTAGCCTAGCTCCGCCAGTTGTTTGGCGGTTTCGAAACCAATCCCTTTGTTGACCCCGGTTATGAGTACTGTTTTCATAGAAAATGGCTTAATCGTTGTGGTATGCTAGAGCAAACTCTTTCGCAAAGTCGGCCAATTTAACGGCCCCTAGCGTCGGTTGGTTTCGGTAGTAGTCTTCGTACAACTTGCCATTCCCCTGACTGGCCTGTAGCTCGACAAAGCCTTTGGCAACCTGTTCATTAAAGCCGATACTCAGCCAGTTTGTCAGCAATTGCTCGTCGGAAATGACTCTCCATTGGAGATCTGGCTTTCCAATGACTTTCCCCAGCATGGTAGCGATTTCATTAGGCGATACTTCATCGCTGGCCACGTACCGTACCGTACGACCTTCAAACGGCTGATCCATCTCTTCGCTAATCACATCGGCAATGTCTTTGGGCGATACCCATGGCTCTTTGGTATCCCCCCCGTAGTTGGAAATAATGGCTCCATGACGTTTAATGGTGGGTATAAACGAGAACATATTGAGGTAAAAGCCTACGGGACGAATGAATTTGATGGCTATATACCCCGGTAGCTGTCGCAGGATCTGTTCGACGTTATGATGGAATAGCAGAATGCCATTCCCCTGATCCATATCCGCGCCAATGCTGCTTAGGTGCACCACTTTCTTAACGCCTGAGCGCTCAATGGCCTCCTTATACTGTTGACCGATCTGGGTGATCTGGCCAATAAAATCAACGGACTTATCAAAGCTATCCCCAACGGCTTCCATGGTTTCCATAAGGTAAACAATATCGGCCCCGGTAAAGGTTTGGGCCAGGAAATCAGTATCCTGCATGGTCCCGATGGCGGCCTTTGCGCCCATCGCTTCAATTTCTTTATGTCGGTTATTATTGCTGCTGATGACGGTAAGGCTGTGCCCTTTCTGCACTAAATCGCGGGTGAGTGGTTTGCCAATATTACCTAGCGAGCCTGTTAATACAATGTTCATTTGGTTTGCTCTTTTGTTGATGCAAAAGTCCGCAGCCTGGGCAAAACCGTTTTAGCCAAAAGGCAGAATGTTGTAGTCAAAGTACGGTTGTAGGTCGATGAGGTGTTTTACCGATGGCGATAATCGTCTGGCTGCAATGGGTAATTCCGACGCAACTACTTGATACCATCATGGGTAATTAGTATGCTGTATTCGTTTCTTGATCGGGCTCAGTGATTGATTTTTTAGGCCTAACTAGGAAGCGGTATGAAAAGCGACTATTCGTTCGACAATCTTTGGATGTTCTTTTCCTAAATGTAAATAGCGTTTTTCGTTAGCTACTCTTAAGCTTGACTTTAGCCTTATGCTGCCCACATCAAAGCGTTCTGCCAAAGCTGGTACTGTTGTTGACTCATTTTTACATGTACTATCTCGGAACTAGATGTGCAAAAATGCATTTCTCGCCATAAATAGCGCCTTACACTGGCTAGCCCATCACTGAACGTCAACGACTCTTTAGTATACCAACTGCTGACCTGGCTACTTAACTGCCCTTGCCTCTGGAGAGAGTGAGCCATCAGAGTAACTATTGAGAATATGCCTATCAAAATGGGTGTTGTGCGAGCAATAGCCAATTCACTCCACTGACGTTGCGTCTCCACACCCAGATGAGCCCGCACTAAAGCAAAAGTTGTCTCTATCGACCAACGCCGGACAAAATAAGCAATGATTTGTTGGGCCGTTAGGCTACTATCGTTGCTGACCAAGCCGGTTAACTTACCCTCCAGACGTACCACGACCCATCGAATGGATACCGGCGGTTTGCCGGAATGATACCACACGGCTGTACCCGTCGCGTATTCGACCCGCTGGGGTTGGCTGCCATACCAGTCGATCACCTCTAGCCATTGCCAGCTTAAAGCCCCAACCCCAGCCAACTGAGCCAGCGTTGCTAATCGTTTTCCTTTGAGTCGCTTACGGCCTACTTGCCCGACTGACCGAACAGGTGCGGGTTCATATAGAGCCGCGTCCAAACGCAGTCGGCTAATCAAACTTACTCGGCCTTGCAAGGCATTAAGTAAGTCAATAACGGCATAGCTGCTATCTCCAACCGCAATTAGTTGGCGTTGGGGTAACCATCGTTTCAGTTGCAACAGCAACTGGCGTGCCCAATCGGTTAAGGTTTTGTGAGACCGGGCTTTAGCCGCGTAATAGCGTTCGGATGGAGCCAAGGCGGTCAGAAAAGGGAGCGCCCAAACTCGGTTAGCCCAACTGACTTTTGTCAAAATCATCACACACATCCAGCGTAGACCGCTACATTTAACAAAATGGCTGTCACTGCTTCGAACCGCGTCGCGATAAATGCCCCGCGCTTTAATCTGCGCACCCCACCGTCGTTCCAATGTCTCATCAATGCCAACTACGAGTGGCTGCTGGCCAATGAAAACGGCTAGCAGTTGTTCTAACAATAAACGGCTGGCTGCCAAAGCTGACCATCGGGCATGACTTAATACGCGATGGTATTTGTGAAAGGCTTTTTCTTGGCTTAAGCCAACGATACGCAGCACTGAACTAATGGTTCGCTTGCCAGGCGTTAGCATCGCTCCCATTAGCAGGAGTTGAACATGGGCGAAAACTCGTTTGCAAAACAGGTTGGTATAGGGTAGTATTACTGTCAGAAACTCGCTGGGTAGTTGAGGCATATAGACTTAAGTTTGGCGACCCAAATCTACATACCAAAGCCCCAGCGGGTTTCTTCTTAAAAGCTAAAGTCAAGCTAATAACTGTCAACTACCATCCGTAGTATACACTTGAATTCGCATTTACAGGGCATATCACTTTTTCTGCCCTGCGCGCAACCGCCTTTATGAAAAGTTAGTTAGCATCCTCCGCTGTGTCGGATCGCTACGTTTCACTGCCCTACTGTCAAGGGAAGCTTACACCGTTTGAAGGATGGATGGCTCACTTCGTTGCCTGAATAACCGTTTGAAATTTCAAAGTCCGCTTTGCCTCGTTCGCTTTGGATACGTCGCCCTTACCATGACCCGGCGTTTCAAGGTTGATTGACCTTTCCCCGATTGCATAGGCTAAACCGTAGCAGCCGACCGAAGCCGCCGAACTCACCCGTAGCACGTAGCGCTGTCCCGCCGAAACGCGCAGGTTAGGCCGGATAAATCGATTCCGGGCAGCCCAGCTAATGGAATCTGCCGACAGGGATGTGCTGTACAGGGGGCGCGCCGTTGGGTCCGATGCATCTTTTTCGGAGAAAATGGCTATCTCAAGAGCCGCGTTGGGATTGTCCTTCTTATAGGCCGTTAACGAAACGGCGGATAGTAACCCCGTTTGGGAAGCCATGAACGGCTGGCTTTGCGTGTGATTGTTGGTAATATCGCAGTCGATGGTGTAGTCCAATGCCGACGGGTCCGAAACTGAGCGATTCGTTGGCCGATTGGCCATCCACTTCTCGGGCTGGCCAACCCGGATCGACAGGGCGGGCGTCTGATCGCAGGCGATAGGCTGAATTGAGCCGTCGGCAGAAAAGGTCAGGGGTGCCCAGAAATAGTTGGCCAGAGCCTCGTTGCGAGCCGCGTTGTTCCACAAATCACTCCCGTAGAGAAACAGGGAATCGTTAGCAAGCTGGATGGTAGAAACAAAGGAAGGTTGCCCGCCACACGATTTATCACTAATTTTTCTTCCTTCCGACCAAGGTCCCAAGGGGGACGAGGCCGTGCGGTACGAGGTACCGGTGCCCGAACAATACCCGCAGTTCGGATCGGAATACGTAATATAATAAATTCCCCGGCGCTTAAAGAGCCCCGGCGCTTCCGTTTGCTCCGGCGTCACGGATTTTACGTACCGGTCGGTCCCCGACAAGTAATCCGCCGTCAATTGTTCGATCACGATTGCCCCTTTGGCCCGCCAGTCCGTGTAGGCCAGATAAGCCGTACCATCTTCATCGACGAAGGTATCGTGATCCCCGTTGTTCAATCCGGCCACGGGCGCATCGCGATTAACCGCGAGCGTGGGTTCGGCGACCTCTTTAAAGGGACCGGTTGGGGAGGAACTGGTAAATACCCGAAAACCTACCCGGTTATCATACACGTTGATCCAGAGCACATACTGGTTGGTCTTTTGATTGAAGATCACGTGCGGGCGAAAGCAACCGTAGGTGTTCCCGTTACAACGGGTTTGCCACACGGGTGTTTTGGCATCGAACAGATACCCCTGATCCGTCCAGTTGACCAGATCCGGGGAGGAATATACTTTAAAACCACAGAAAGGAGCTTTCTTATTCTGCCAGGCAAAGCCGCAGTCGTAGCTGGTGCCGTACAGGTAGTAGGTACCCCGAAAGTAGGCAATTTCTCCATCGTGGGCGTCGATGGCATCGCCAACGGCATCGAACCGGGTTAGTTGTTTGCCGTCTGCCGTGAAATTTCGTAACCGAACGGAGGGGGTTACCGGCCCCTTCGCGGCTTTCCGAGTTTTTGCGGCTTTGGGATAGGTTAGCTGCGCAACAGCTACCTGACTGACCGAGCAAAACAAGCTTATCAGCAGGAGCACCACGCCCACTGGACGTACTGGAATACTCGTTACCATACGTGGTTTAGTTATACAATGTTCATATATAGAATGCACTGGCGAGTTGGCTAAGCGCCGTGTTATCAGGAACAGATCCTACTTATTCAGCAAACCGAACCGGTTATCTCCCGGCTAATAACCAGGGTTCTGAGTGAGTTTACTGTTCAGCAGAATTTCCGGAGCAGGCACGGGTAAGTAATATTCATAATCGCTATAGACGTAATCTTGGGCGGTAAAGGAAATACCTCCTCTGGAAACGGTCGGATTCGCCTTCTCTTTAGCCCCGTAAGCATTCATGAACGCGGCCAGTTCTGCCGGGGTCATAGTTCGCTTCAAATCAAACCAGCGCTGGTTTTCAAAGGCTAACTCGACGCGCCGTTCCTTCAGTACCGCCATCTTAAACGTAGCTTTGTCAAGACCGGACATATCCTTCAAACCCGCCCGTGTCCGCACCTGATTTAGGTAGCCGTACGCTTCCGGCGTAGGGCCGGACTGCTCGTTCAGGGCTTCAGCCAGCATCAGTAGTACGTCGGCGTACCGAAGCACTGGCCAGTTGTCGTCCGTTCGTCCGCTAATGGTATGCGGATGCGTGTACTTAATAATATAGGGAATATTGACGACCGTACCGTTTAGGCTGTAACTCGTCTTTAGGGAGGCATCCTTCCGTAAATCACCGGGTTCATACGCGGCAATCAGGTCGTTGGTCGGTATGTTTCGCCCGGCGGGCGGAGTGTTGGCAAAGCCAGTTACCGCGGCCGCTGACGCCCGGGGGGCAAACGTGTACGCAAAACTGCTCCATTCACCCAGATCGTTGCCTCCCTGGTACTGAACCTCAAAGATGGATTCGGGCCCGTTCTTTTTGGCCGGGTTGAAGTTATCCGCGTAAACTGGGTTCAGCGCATACCCCGTCACCAGCTTCAAGGTTGATACGGCCTCACTGTATTTTTTCTGGGTCAGGTACACTTTACCCAATAGAGCCAAAGCAGCCCCCTTGGTAGCACTGCCCAACTGAGCCGCTGGATAGGTGGCCGGTAAGCCCGTAATAGCTTCTTTGAGGTCTTTTTCAATCTGTGCCCAGACCTCAGCCTGCGGTGAGCGTACCAGGTCAAAGGCCTGGTCAGGATTGGCTAACGTCGAGGTAACGAGGACAACGTCGCCAAAATACTGAACCAGATGAAAATAGAAGTAGGCGCGCAGGAACTTCAATTGCCCTTCGATTGGCGCTTTTGCGGTCGTCTCGAGCCCACTGGTGGTTAGTTTCTCCAGCGTGTAATTGGTATTATATAAGGCGGAGTAATACCCATTCCAAAGACCAGAAATGTCCGTATTACCGGCATTGACGGTCGAGAATTCAAAGGCTTCCCAACGTACTGCATCCCCCCGATCCAGCGGGTTGAGATCGACCGTTGTATTATCAGAAGGCAATTCCTCAAAGACGTAAGCCGAATTCGTGATCGTCTGTAACTGACCGTACACGCCGTTAAGGGCCTGGCGGAACTGCGCTTCGTTTTTATAAAACACCTCGGTTCCAATCCGGGTTGGATCCGTTGTGATCAGAAAATCTTCCTTACACGAGAATTGACTCAGGCTCAGAAACAGGGCTATAAAAAAATGTTTCTTATTCATGGCGATTAAAAGTTTAGCTTGATGCCAGTGGCGATTGTCCTGGGAACGGGATAGGCCTCATCATCAATATTCGGCTCGGTCGTGCTGCGGGTACTTACGTCGGGGTTACTACCCGGATATTTTGTGAAGAGGAATAGATTGTTGCCGGTAACAAAAATCCGGGCACTACTTAAAATGGATTTGAACTTGGGTAAATTATAGCCAATGGTGATGGTTTTAAGCCAAACATAGCTGGCATCGTAGACGTAGCGGTTGCTGCTTTCCCGTGACCATTTAAAGTAACTGGTCCCCCCCTGCGAATGCACATCGGCTGGATTGGGACCCGGATTCTCGGGGGAACGCCACCGATCCTTTGCCTTCGTCTGCACGTTGAAGACGCCATCCATATTCATGGTCGACGACTCAATGTTGCGGTAGATATCAAAGTTCTGGGCACCCAGGAACAAGATATTAAAGTCGAATTTCTTATAATCACCCGCCAGAGTCCAGGCCCAGGTAAAGGCCGGATTGGGGTTACCGATTTCGACCATGTCCTTTGTATCGTAGGAGATGATCCCGTCGCCGTTCGTATCGGCAAACTTCATCGCGCCGGGAATGGCCCCATCTTGTTTGGGAGCGGCATCAATTTCGGCCTGGGTATTGAAGATGCCTATTTTTTGGTACCCATAGATCATACCAACTGGGCGTCCCACTTTCTGAACATTGTAGCCGCTGTAGAATTCGCCGTAGTACAGCGCATCGTTAGCTCCCTTGATGGCCAGAATCTTGTTTCGGTTGAAACTGATGTTGGCGTTGGTCCGGAAATTGAACGAACCAAGGTTCGTGCGGTACTCAGCCCCTACCTCAAAACCATGATTTTCTACTTTACCAATGTTCGCTAAACTGGTGGTGAAGCCAGAAACCGAGGGTATCGACACCGGCAACAGCATATCGTTGGTGATCTTTTTGTAGTATTCGACGTTGAAAATCAGCTTGCTGTTAAATAGGGCCAGATCCATGCCAATATCGACCTGATTCGATTTTTCCCATTTCAGATCCTGATTGGCAAACGAGCTAACGTTTTTGCCGGCAACAAACGCATTGCCCAGGATATAATTGTTAGCCCCCACGAAGGCCAGACTTGGGTAATTGCCGATGGCATTATTGCCCGTTACCCCCCAGCTTGCCCGAAGTTTGAGGTCGGACAGCCACGCTGTTTTCGGCATGAAGGGTTCTTCGGTGAGCCGCCAGCCGATAGAGGCTGCCGGGAAGTTGCCGTACTTGCTATTGGCCCCGAAACGCGAGCTGCCTTCCCGCCGGAATGTCGCTGAAAGCAAGTACTTATCTTTGTAGGCATAATTAACCCGGCCCAGGAAAGCCAGGAGCGACCATCCGAATTCATAAGAGTTAGCCGACCGGATCGACGCCGATCCCAGAAATGGGACTAAATCATCGGGAAACGTATTGCCCGTGCCTGTGAAGCCACGTACCCGTTCCTGCTGCGCTGTGTACCCCACCAATGCATCAAGGTTATGGTTAACCGGCAGCTGTGGTTTAAACGTAAGTAACTGATCGAGTGAATAATTGGTCAACTCCTCCGTTTGGTCAGTTTCCGTAGCATTCCGGGGTGGTGCCCCCGATGAACCCGAGGCCACACCCAAACCGATCGTGGAGGGGACGTATTCTTTGAACGTATTATTGTTTAGCCTGATATTGGCGGATGTTTTAAACTTAAAATACTTTAAAAACGAAAGTTCAATGAACCCATTGGTCAGTAGATCGGCGATGTTCCGTCGTCGCTGCACATTCTCCAGAACGTAGAGGGGGTTAGGAAAACCAAAAACGCCATCTACCCCATTGATGTACGGAACCAGCGAGCCATCGGCATTATAAGGCGTTGCCCGGGGATCCATCACTAAAGCGCTACCCACAACGCCCCCCCGCCCAACGGTGTTAGCCAGGTTCTGACGAGTATAGGAGCCGTTAATGTTTAACCCAAAGTTGATCCATTTATTCACCTGCCCACCCAGGTTGGTCCGTAGAGAAAATCGATCATAATTCGTATTCTTGACAACCCCATTTTCTTGGTAATAGCCCGCTGATACCAGGGCTTTAATGGGCCCCGCTCCAGAAGAAATGGTCAGGTTCATATCAGAATACGGCGCGTTATCGCGCATGATCAAATCAAACCAGTTGGTCGAATACTTGGTCTGTTCGGGAAACCGGTAGCCGATGGGCACTTCGCTCTCCAACGGTTCGCGCTTCTGAAGGATGCGGATCTGATCCATGAAAACATCTTTCTTGAACTGGGCGAATTCGACTCCGTTCATCATCGCCGTTCGTCTTGACCTGGGTACGGTCTGAATGCCGTAGTCAAGGGCTAAATTGACGTTTACTTTTCCGTCTTTTGCCTGCTTGGTGGTAATGAGCACCACGCCGTTAGACCCCCGGGCCCCATATATAGCCGTAGAAGCGGCATCTTTTAAAACCGAGACGCTTTCAATATCGTTGGGATTTAAGTTCTGTCCCACTGACGTGCCTACGACAAATCCGTCAATTACGTAGACGGGATCACTGCCGGCCCCTAGTGAGCCAATTCCCCTGACCCGCACTTGGAACTCCCCACCGGGCGTGCCACTGGTCTGCTTAACGGCAACGCCCGGTGCTCTACCCTGAAGAATTTGGTTGGGGTTGTTGGCTGGCTGCTCCCCCAGGTCACGCATGCTAATGACCGACACGGCTGAGGTAATATCCTGTCGACGCTGCGAGCCGTAGCCTACCACAACCACTTCGTTCAGGGTCTGATTGTCCGGCAACAGGGCAACGGTCAGGGCAGTCTGAGTGCCCACTATAATCTCCTGGCTGACGTAGCCAACGAAACTCAATACGAGCACCGCCGACGGGTTAGGTACGGTGATACGGAAACTGCCCGTATTATCGGTAGTAGTGCCTTGGGTGGAACCCTTTAGGGCCACGCTTACGCCGGGCAATTCGGCTCCTTTTTCATCAACTACCTTTCCCGACACTACTATATCGATTGCCAACGAACGAGTGTCTTTCTCCGGCCGGGGAGCGGACCTGACCAGTAGTGGCCGGGTAGCCGGAGCAGTACTACTACGCGTGTCTGTAGGCGAGGGCTTCGCCAGCGTGCTGACCGTAACCGTTGTTAGACTAAGCAGCGTTAACAGATAAATTTTCTTCATGATCGGTACGAGTTATTTAGCAAAATGGTCTTAAAACGCATAGTATTCCTGTATTGAAAAAGTACCTGAATTGAGGCTAAAAAGGCAAATTAAAACTATCAAAAAGAACAAGTAGGCCCACTTAGCTTTAGCTAATCAGATATAGTCAGTTTAGCCTATTTTACTTTTTAAGACATCAATATTGAAGTATATTGCATAATTTGCTACAAAAATAAAACTTTGCCAATAGTCGTTTCAATGGACATTTTGGCTTATTGTTTGGCTATTTTGATATGGAATTATACCGAAAGTATTTCAACGAACAGCAGGTGCACCAGCTGTCGACGCAAACACCTAGTTGGGGCGTCGACATCCTGACAATTGGGCATAATCTGCACCCGGCTAAGAAAGCGTATCCAGATTATAACCACCCCAATCAATACTGCTTCGACTGGAACGAGGGGCGGACGCTCAACGAGTTTCAGCTGGTTTACATCGCCAATGGGCAGGGTGTCTTCGAGTCGCAGGCCATTCCGCCTACCTTAGTGGGGGGCGGTACCGCTTTTTTGCTCTATCCCGGCGTCTGGCACCGGTTTAAGCCGTCCTACGAAACGGGTTGGGAGGAGTTTTGGGTGGGTTTCCGGGGCCATTACGCCGAGTATCTGATGAGGCAGGAGTGTTTCAATCCTGAGCAATCGCTGATGTCCATTGGCTTCCGGTCGGAGTTGCTCAACGTATTTACCCGGTTGATCGACACGCTTAAATACGAAGGAACTGCCTACCAGCAGATTGCCACCTGTCAGATCATTCAACTATTGGGATTGGTGTACACCTCGGCCTTAATGAGCGATACTAGCCGCAATCGCCGGGAGCAGATTGTGCATCAGGTCCGGTACAAAATTCAGGGGATCTGGGCGCAACCCATTGATTTTGAAAAGTTGGCCGAAGAAAATAATGTCAGCTACGTATGGCTCAGAAAAGCCTTCAAAGAAGTCATGGGCGTTGCACCAGGGCAGTATCACCTGAATTTGAAAATAGATAAGGCCATTCAGATGCTGGGAGAAACAAGCCTGTCTGTATCCGAAATTGCTTACCAGACGGGCTTCGAGTCGCTCTTCTATTTTTCGAGGATCTTCCGCAAAAAGACGGCCCTATCCCCGACGGAATTCCGGGCTAAACAAATGATAGTAAGCCTTGATAAATCGTGAGTCAGTCTAGGCTTAGGCTTCAGGTACTCATCGTTGATGTACTTGTCTTAGTTATCAACCGACCTGGACAACGTCAATCTTGAGAAGTTGGCCCAACTTTTTTAGTTTCGACGCAACATGGCCTACGCCCACAGCGCAGTGGTGCGCTGGCCCGTGGCTATTCCAGTCGTTGACAAACTGAGGGGCACCCATTGGAAAGCGGTAGCGGCTGTTTGTATTGCCAATTTCCAGAATGGGTCCTGCCACGGACTCGCCCTCAGCGACTAATAGCCGCAGTTTCCCCCGTCCATCCTCCACCACTGACAACAACGTAACGGGACCGTTCCTGACCGACATTTCGACCGATAACCCTGCTCCGACTTTACCGTGGTAAACCTGCAATGGACGCACTTTTGTCTTTCCCTGGGCGATGCGGACGTGTCCCGGTCCGTCGTGCCCCATCAGCACGACGTCATCGGTAAAATCTAAGGCGTAGTATTCGGTGAAGGAGCCACCCGCCCCGAACGTATCCATGATTTTCATGGCCTGCGCGTTTTTAATCTCATACTCCCCCGCCACTGGAATCCCTCGCCCAGTCAGCAACGAGGTGCCCAGAATGATTGAACTCATGGTATCGGCATTGGTGGGGTTACCCGTGCCCTTATGGTAGTACGCCAGCGATCCCAATTGGTATTTAGCGACTAATTGATCGAGCGCCACCGAGGTGCGGGCGGCTCGGTCAAGCTCCGCCGGGGCGCAGTCGGCCTGCACGTCAAATAGATCAAAAAACATTTCAACGCGTTCCCGGATAGCTTTTTGCGGAACGGACTCTTTTAGGGCTGACAATTCATCCACCTCAAGAACAACCATCTGGCCCCCAAAGGTGATGGTCTGTAGGGTGGGATCCGAATAGATATCCAGCATCCCGCTGTAATAATTGCCCATCAGCCCTAATCGATTGTGGGCCATCACCTGCACCACGTGCGCAGCCTCGATCCATTCGTCGACCTCGCGCCAGCATGCAGAGTCCTTCTGTAACAAGCCGGTGATCTGGTGGACAGGGATGCCCGCCCGCCGAAATACGTTGGCAATTTCCGGCACGGGGCAGGCCGAGCAATACGCTAGCCACTCGCCCGTCATGCGCGTACGGTCGCCCAGTTGGTTAAACTCGCCGTAGTCGATAGCCGCTTCGGGTGCCAGGTTAAGCAGAATGACTGGCACGTTAGCGCGTTGCACTACGGGCAGCACCGTCGCCGAAAGCGCGTAGGTAGTTACGTAGATAAATAAGATATCCACGTCGGCCTGCCGGAAGTAGTGGCCAGCCTGGATGGCTTTATCGGGCGTGTCGACCAGGCCGATGTTGACGATCTGCGCGTAAGGACGCTGTAAGTTCTGGGCCACCTGCTCCAAATAGCCCAGTAATCGGTTTTCCAGACCCTCGAACTGAGGCCAGTAGGTGTCTAAGCCAATGCCGAACAAGCCCACTTTCAGGGCGGGCGTAATGGGTTGGGTACCATTCGTATAAAATGGAAAGGGTATTGTCTGGGGTGTAGTCATTGAGTAGGGCAATGCCTGATTACTATTGATAAGAAACATTGCTGGGTAATCTTAAGCAAAAAAAGAGGTTATTACTCGGTAGTCCAATAGACGTTTTGGTCTATTCTTTAGCTGTTTTGATACCGAGCTGATTGGGGGAGTAATCCAGCGTAACGAACACCTGTAAATGGATAAATCAACCCAAATTGGTACGTTTTGTTCGCTTAGCAGGTTCTTATGGGTTTAGGCGTTTAGGTAGGCTTATCGCGCGCAAAATTATTTCTTTAGGCAAGCCGCCTGTGAGTTGTCAACTGGATGCTTACTTTTCGTATGCTACTGATTAAGTTGGACAGATATTAAAATCACCTCAGTAAACCCTCGTATTGTACATTTCCGTACCTGACTTTCTTGTACGGATACCAGCGAAGTTTAGGCTTTCGCTTACGTTGATGCATCTGATGGGGCGTCAAATAGTTTAACGATGCATGGGGGCGGACTGTATTATAGGCATTGATTGCTCTAGATACTGCTTCCTCGGCCGCTGAAAATGAAGTAAAGCCACGGGCTAATTTACAGTCATCTTTCAAGGATCGGAGCACTCGCTCGGCCATTGCGTTCTCATTAGGATCGCCTGACTCAGTCATACTAATAGTAGCATTGGCTTGGCGCAAACGCTGCACATAGGTCCACGAGCAATATTGAACACCCCGGTCTGAGTGTGTCTTAGCCCCCTGAATGGCTGGACAAAATTGTAAAACAGTTTAGTCCTACTACATTCAGAAATCATGAGTAAAATTAGGCGAAGTTTCACCCCCGAAGACCGCTATTCTATCGTTCAGGAAGCCATTCG
>NZ_BAAGVY010000020.1:0-84680 GCF_054780635.1 Spirosoma knui
ACACAGCGTCGGCGAAGTACTTCGTAGTCTGAGTGTTTGTATTTTGCCATACTAACAGCAAAATACAATTATTATAAGCTTATTCACGCATCAATAAAAGTCTACTTGAATATCAGGCTGCGATTGCGCCGTAGAGACGCAACACGGGCAGATTTCCCCAAGTACACCAATATCACGCCTACTATACTGATCAGTGAGGTGATAAAGTAATTTTCCAGGTTGCACAAATACCCATGGAATTCAAACTATGAACCGGAGTGCGTAATTTGGTACAAGCCTCGAAATTTGTAATTCTATTGGGCTTTGGCTCATAATTCAAGCTGACGTTTTTCACTTGTCTCTTCTTCGCCAATAGCCAAATCGTTATTAGCAATTTTGAACGAGACATTCCTTGATTTATACACTTTTACCAGATTTTTCGTCAATGTTATGAAGTACTTTATCGTATTCTTTATATTTCTCGCATCACAGGCAACAGCCCAAGTACCAAAGTTATACAATCATATTGCCAACGATGTCCATTTAATTCATTCCCGGGTACTAAATCAAGACCGTCAGATATACATTAACGTTCCAAAACTCGATTCTACAGATATAGGCAAGGCATTGCCTGTGCTGTATCTCTTGGATGGGGAGAACCATTTTCACATCGTTTCTGCATACGTAGAATATTTGAGGCATTGGAAAGTTATTCCTCCTATAATAGTAGTAGGGATTGTTAGTTTAGACCGGGTAAAAGACCTTACGCCCACTACTAGTTTAATCGACTTTGACGGTAAAGTTGATTCTAAATACAAGACATCTGGTGGCAATGAACAGTTTCTAAACTTTATTCAGCAGGAATTGATGCCTTATATAGAGACTACTTACAAAACAAGTTCTTTCAAAATATTTGCCGGACATTCGTTCGGTGGTCTTACAACTATTAATTGCATGCTTACGCGCCCTGCTATGTTTAATGCTTACATTGCGATAAGTCCTTCGCTATGGTTCGGCAACAAATATTTGTTATCATTGGCAGAAAAAAAGCTACCAAAATTACCAATAAAGGATAAAAAACTTTTCTATAGCGTAGGAAATGAAGACGGAGATTTTCGAAATAATGTATTGAAGTTTGATAAACTCGTTAAACAGAATAATTTGAAAACATTCCAACACAAGTATAAATATTACCCTGATGAAGACCACATGACAGAGCCAATTCACGCCTATTATGATGCGCTACGATTTGTGTATAGTGATTGGAAAGAGAATGCAGGGAAGTGATATATATTAAAGAAGTAAGTAACCTAAAAAACTATCATAACCAGGGTATTACGATAAGTGTGGTACTACGTTACCAACTAGGCAGACGAATTACTGATCAGTGAGGTGATAAAGTAATTCCCCAGGCTGCCACAAAGGCCTTGGCTAGGCTAATTCGGCACGTTCGTCGGGTTGTGGGCGGCAGATTCCTAGAAAGAACTCGACGGCGTTTGAATCAATTGTTGGAAGGGTCTGAAGTGCAGTACAAGAATCTTCTATGCTGAAACTAAAAGAGCGGTTTGACGCGGCCCGCGCTCGGTTAGGCAGGCTTATTGAATCGCTGACCGCTCATTCACTAAAAAAAGAGATCATTTATGTTGGCCGATTTTCGGTGACAATTCATAGTCTTCTACAAACGCATACGTTGCATATGTCTGGTCACCACTACCAGGTTCGATACATTCGAGGTACTTCGATACATTCGAGGTACATACAGCCGAATTTTCCATACCAACAAAGCAGATTTCGACCCGTGGTAAACCCTTAAAACCTCATGCCTTCAACGACACATACTGCCCTTTCGGCGATTGGTAATACGCCATTGGTGCGCTTACGCAACATCGTTCCCCAACCATGTGCCGCTATCTACCTGAAATTGGAATACCTGAACCCAACCGGTTCATTCAAAGATCGCATGGCGCAGGCAATCATCGAAGAAGCGGAACAACGAGGTACGCTCCGGCCTGATATGACCGTAGTCGAATGTACAGCAGGGAGCACAGGCACAGCGCTGGCCTTTGTCTGCGCGGTGAAAGGGTATCGGTTTCGGGTAATTTCGTCAGATGCTTTCGCTAAAGAAAAGCTACAGTCCATGCGGGCTCTAGGAGCCGAGATTCAGCTTGTACCGAGCGAAGGCGGCCAAATTACGCCAGACCTGATTCCACGGATGATTGGCTTAGCGTCGGAGTTAGGCCAGCACCCCGAGAACTATTGGACGCGCCAGTTCGAGAACCGCGATGCTATTGAAGGGTATCGAAAAATGGGGCAGGAAATTATTCAACAGTGTCCAGCCGCGGTGGATGTTTTTGTGGCAGCAGTTGGCACCGCAGGCATGCTTACCGGTGTGTCGCAGGAACTGAAACAGGCCCGTTCTCAGACAAACGTAGTGGCGCTTGAACCGGCCGAATCGCCCATGTTGACGCAGGGCACTAAAGGAAGCCATAGTATTGACGGTGTCGGCGTGGGATTTATTCCCCCAATGTTGTCGACTGATCATTACGACGAGGTACGTGCTATACCTGAAGCCCGCGCTCGCGAAACAGCAAGGTTCCTGGCCGCTCGTGAAGGTATCTTTGCCGGGACATCTACTGGGCTTAACGTAGCCGCAGCGCTGGATATCGGTTGTCAGTTGGGCCCTAATCACACGATTGTGACGGTTGCCTGTGATTCGGGAGTGAAGTACTTGGCCGGGGGCTTATTTGACGGGTAGGAGCTTCACCGCCCATGGGTCAGTTTTCCGCTGACAAGTCGCGGGATAAACGTACCATACCAACCTGTTACGTTATCTACCATCAGTATGCAAAAGTGCTGAGCGCTCCGTCCAATGATGTGAATGTTCTGACAAGATATAACAAAGACTGTCTGACCCGACTTGTGTAGTAAACAAGCTAAAAGTAGCCCTGAGCAAGCCAAACGGCCCAACTCGTTACCTACCTAATTAACACTGCTTATGAATGTTGCACCCCTTACTGTTATTGATATTCAAAAACTAACCGATGCGGTCAAGACCAATTACGCCAATTTCTCTTTAGCGCTGGTCAATGACCACGTAGTAAAGGTGAGTGTGATGACCCAAAGCTTCTACTGGCATTATCATCCCAATTCGGATGAAACGTTTATCATGCTTGAGGGGATTTTGTTGATCGATCTCGAATCAGAAACAATCGAGCTACTGCCGGGGCAACTGTTTACCATTCCTAAAAACGTTGTCCATAGAACCCGGCCGAAAGGTGAGCGTTCGGTTAACCTAACCGTTGAACATGCCCAACTTGAAACGGTGCAGGTGGCGATCTAAGCGGGAAGTCAGCTCAAAGTTCGTTACGTAGCACAAGACGAGCCTTATCAGGTGTTTTCACCAGGATTTTAGAAAAGCAGTGGTTACGTTGGTCTGATTAACGGGATTGGGGACATCAATACGTAGTAAAAAGGATGAAAGCTGATTTGTGGTGATTTAAAGACAAGAGGATGCTGGCAAAATATCTTTGGATTACAGGATCAACCGTAACGGCTCTGTTAGGATTTATTCACCTGTATCTCACGTTTTTCACAAATGCATTTTCGTCAAGGAACGGGAAAATGATTGACGACATGAAATCGTCTTCTCCCCTTCTGACTCCAGACATAACTATGTGGAAATCGTGGATTGGGTTTAATGGAAGTCATAGCGCGGGCGTGATTTTTATTGGCGCGATCAATCTGTATCTGGCCCTTCGCTATTTCCGAGTGCTGCCATCCGACCACCTTTTCTTTGTTATCAATATCCTTACCATTGGCTTTTATGTCTGGCTGGCCGGAAAGTACTGGTTCAGTGTTCCGCTGATTGGGCTGTTACTAACATTAGCCTGCTACCTTACTGCCTACATCCTGACTTTTATCAGTAAATAACTGGATAGGCTGTTCGCTCGCTCCGCGTCCTCTCGCGAAAGCGTTTGCAATGCGTACTACGTAGGTGCATACAGTAGAAGCAAGATCGTTTGCTCTGTCTGAATTCTTATCTGGCTCACCTTCAGGCAATTTTAAGGTAAATTTAAAGTGAGATTAAGTCCTGCTTAAGGTACGTGGCTTTGCTTTGTATTGCCATCCTGCAACAGGAGTGAGGGCAACATTCGGAAGCGTCAGGTTTTGTACTCCCGTTGGAAGTTGTAAACCAGGTCGCTTTTATTTATCAACCCTTTAATTTATCAAGTTATGAAAAAAGTAGTAGCCGCCAGCGCCTTCTTCATCGCGCTTGCCACGTACACAGCAAATGCCCAAACGACCAACACAACCAATTCATCGACCAGCGGCACTTCCGTAGGTACCCAAAGCTCGACCAGTACGACTGGAACCACTTCGGGCAATCAGGGAACCATGAGCAGCGGATCGATGTCCACAAATTCATCGGCCACGAGAGATACAACCCGGAAGTCGGGATCGAGTTCATCTTCGGGCACAACAAGTGGCAGCACCTCAACCCCTGCCACGCAAACTCCGCCCAGCACGACAGGTGCTAAACCACCGCGCCGGTAATCGTATCTTCGCTTTATCCAACAAAAACAGGTTTGGTCGTGGGCTTCCCTCATGCGACCAAACCTGTTTTTTGGTGTATGCCCAGCTACGTAACAACTCAGTTGGCAACGTATTGCCTGGATTAGCTACTCGATGAGCTGTTTTACAGACCAGTGTTCAACGAGCTTCTGCTCCTGTACCCGGAAGATGTCATAATACATGCACTGCTTCAGGTTCACCTTTCCCTCCGACTGAACAACAACAAAATCACCGTCGCCAAAAACGCGATGCAGCGTCCTGGCTGACTGGGTACGCTCCCACTCCAGCAAATACCGGCTCAATCCATCCAGACCGTTACTTATTTCGGGCGTGTGCTGAATGAGATCAGGGGCTACAAAATCGGCCAGTGCCGCAAATCGTCTCTCAACGAATACGTCCTCGAAAAATCGGGTCACCAGTTGCTTGTTAATTGGGGTCAGCTTGGCGTCATCCGTCGGCATGGGTCCATCCATCAGCGCATGGCCATTTAACGACGTTTCGGGGTAATCCTCAACGGCATCCCAATGTTCAGCGATCTGTCCGTCCTGAAACCTGAACAAGTCAACAACGGCTTTCTTCTTGCCGCCCCAATCAATACTCAGGTTCGTAACTACATAATCCCCTTCGGCAAGTAACCGCAAGAATGGGGTTGACGAGCTGGCCGGTTTGGGCAGTTGCTTCATGTAGGCCAACGCTTCGAGCACACCGGCTTTCCCCGGTTTCAGGGCTGTACTGTGCTGGATATAGTCGTCGGCAAGAATTTGACTGGCAAATTCAAGATCGCCCTGCCCAACGGCTCGCCGATAAAAATCGCGTATGATGGTTTTATTAGTTAATGCTGATTGCATGATCTGTCGTCATTTAAGTGTCTTATTCGGCATCAGGGCTCGATGCGATACGAACTGGAACCAGTACGCACAGCAAACCCAAGATGAAACGTTTGTTTTCATCGACTAAAAAATGAATAGAAGAAGGATGTACAGGTCGCTCAAAAGAACCTGCCGTTGCTGCAGCTACAGCAACGTAATAGAGCCGTCCGCCCAGGTTGAGGTGCGGATAGTCGGCGGTGGAGAGTATGTGATGAGATTACGTTTCAGCGAGACAAACGTACTATTTTTTTGGAATACAAGAAACTACGTCAGCCCGGAGAAGCCGACGTAGCACCAGTTGTTCAGATTGAATTCAACAACTAGTGTTCTTCAACCAGGACGGGTCACGCTGGGGTAACCTTCTCGAATACCAGTCGATAATGGTCCATCGTTTCCTGCTGGAAACACACCCGATTCGGGCTGACTCTAAATACTGCAATCAGGTCCCGGAAGGACTTGTTGGTTAACAGTCGGGGCAGCAATGAAACATATAGCCTGTATTTGCGCGGGTGAAACGCCCGAAAGCGCTTCCGCCACTGTCCAATCGTTTCAATATAGTCGAGCCGACCGCTGCTTTGTGACAGCAGCTTGAAATGAGGAGCCGCATTGCGAATGACCTGCTCCGGCCCGTAGGGTAACCAGGAACCCGGAAACTGGGCAATCATCAGCGCCAGGGCGTAGGAAGGGGAATCTTTAGGCGCTTGCAGACTGATTTTCTCGAATGGTATCATGTTCTTGCTGAACACCATCGTTTGCATGTAGAATCGTCCCCCAACGGGCAGCAGATCATTCAGCGTACCGAAAAAATCAGCGTACACCTGATCCTGTTTACCGACCTGGTACTGTTCAACGGAACAAAAATGCTCCATGCCCCCGATGCAGCTAATCCCGTCGAACGTACCGTAATCGGCCCGGGTAATCTGCCGACAATCCTTTACGTCGACCTGCAGACCATTGGCCTGGCAAGCCTCGGCCTGACCACGCGAGAGCGTAACACCACGGGCATCGGCACCGCGCTCCCTAAGATAATTCAGGAAAGGCCCCCACCCACAGCCCATGTCCAGCACCCGCGAGCCGGGTTTCACCTGTAGATTGTCGGCAATGAATTTATGCTTCTGCCGCTGAGCTTCCTCAAGGGTCATCGAGAAATCGCCGTTGTACATGGCCCCGCTATAGTCGCCGGTTTCGCCCATGCTCAGCCGAAAAATTTCGTCAATGGTCGTGTAGGTAAAGTCTAAATCCTGTTGGGTTGCCATGAGCTTAAGGAGAAAGGAATGAGGATAAACATGACAGGCGGGCGCCCAACCTATACGGGCCGTCCTAACTTCTGAAGTACCCGGTAATGCGACGAAAGGGCGGACCCGAAGCTTGCGTTTTCCATATAAGGCAAGCCAAACTCTTCGGCCGTTTGCTTGACAATCGCGGTAATGGCCGGGTAGTGAATGTGGCAGACTTTTGGAAATAGATGGTGCTCGATCTGGCGATTTAGTCCCCCACAGAAAAAAGCCGCCACCGCGCTCTGGGGCGCAAAATTGGCCGTTGTCTGCATCTGGTGAACGGCCCAGGCCCCCTGCATATCGCCTTCTTCGTTGGGCAACGGGAACGTAGTGCCTTCCACTACGTGGGCCAGCTGAAAGATCAGCCCCAGTACCAGTCCTTCGGCCAGGTGCATCACAATAAAGCCAATAATGATCTGCCACCAGGCTGCGTCAAGCACCAGAAAAGGTATAACCAAAAAGAACACGTAATAAATAGCCTTGGAAGCAAATAGCTTGATGTATTCCCGACGAGGATGCGAAGACGTATCGTGCTGCCCAATGCGTTTCTGAAAGAATTTAACGTAGTCCTTCCGGAATACCCACGAGAGCGATGCCAGGGCGTACAAGGGGAAGGTATACCAGTGCTGGTACCGGTGCCAGGGACGTAATGTTTCGTCGGGGTCCAGCCTGACTAGCCCCGGTGCAACCTCAATATCTTCATCGTGGCCGGGAATGTTGGTATAGGTGTGGTGCACTACGTTGTGCGTTATCCTCCAGACATAGGGATTAGCTCCCAGTAGGTAAAAACTTCCGCCCATTAATCGATTGACCCAGTCGTGAGCCGAAAAAGCACCATGCAGGGCATCGTGGGATACATTGAATCCGATAAAAGCGGCAAACATGCCCAATAAAATAGCCAGGCCCAACATGGGCCAGATCGTGAACTGATTGGACAGAATCAACCCGTAGAGTACGGCATACCCCAACAGAAAGAAAATGGCTTTGGCCCACATGGCTCCGTTGGCGTGGGGGGAAAGGGCCTGCTCACTGAAATACGCGTCCACTCGCTTACGCGCCGTAACGAAGAATGTGGAGCGGGTGGTATTCTTAAACTTTAGCTTATTGCTCATCAGTTGATTCCTGGTTAAATAATTTGCCTAGTTTCTGCATCTCCTTTAAAATAGGAAGAGCTAACTGGCCTTTTTCAGTAAGCGCATACTCGACCCGTGGCGGTACCTCGGCATATACCTTGCGCGTCAACACACCGAGTGCAGCGAGTGCTTTCAATTCGCTCGCCAGTACTTTCTGACTTATGTCGGGTAGTTTTTCGCTTAGCTGACTATAGCGAAGCGTGCGTTTATCGAGCAGCAGAATGATATACAGCCGCCATTTGCCACTCAGAATGGTCAGAGCTTTATGAATTAATGCGGGGTCGAAGGGGTCTTCGTTCAGATCGGTTTGTGGCATCGCGTGTAGTCATATACCGGACCGAATCAGGAAAGCCCAAGCCGAGACAGTGTAAAGTATTGCCGTTAATCGTCTATCGAATGTCTTTAGCGAAGTCGACTAAAGCCAATGGTGAGTCTTGTCAGCAACAGGGGTAAGCGAACGTTAAAATTTAAAAATAGGCGTTAAAGTAAGGGATATTAGAGAATGGAAGCGTAAAAAAGGGAAGACTGGCAAGCCAAACATGAAGGCAATACGCTGTCGTGTAAAGTCTCGACAGCACCGTGAAGCATGAAGAGATGATCAGAAAAGAAGTAGCAATATAGTTAGTAACTATCTTTCAGGCCAGTAAGTTTCTTCTCAGGTAACCGCTGGATGAAGAGCAAGCTGTGCTAAAGACACTGGAAAGTGGTAATAAATAAAGTCTACCCTATCCAACTGATCGGAAACCGGTTTTTTGGCTGGCCGACTCCAGAAGCTTGCCAGCAAAAAAACCGGTTTTCACCTTAAAAAAACATTTTGTCAGGGTGGGCCGAACAGAATATTGATCACCTCGCGGGCAGATTTGCTCTTCCGAACGTCCTGCCAGATAGCCGCCCACTCGTGAAAATTCAGGTAGATGACATTATACGACTTAACAGGCTTGGTTAATCCGTATACGGGTGTCTCGGTTTCTTCCTGGAATGTACCAAACAGCCGGTCCCAGATGATGAACGTCGTACCAAAATTTTTGTCGATGTACTGTGGGTTACGACCGTGGTGGACCCGGTGGTGCGAAGGCGTAACAAACACATACTCCAGCCAGCGGGGCAGTTTAGGCACTACCTCCGTATGAATCCAGAACTGATACAGCAGGTCGAGCTGGTAACAGGTGAAAATAATGGCCGGGTGAATGCCCGTTAGCCAGACCGGTACGAAAAACACAATTTTCAGGTACTGCGTCCAGGAGTTGCGGAAGGAGGTGGACAGATTCAGGTGCTCGGAAGAATGGTGCGTTACGTGCGTAGCCCACCAGATCCGTTGTTTATGAGCCACGTAATGAGCTAGGTAATTGCACGCGTCAATACCCACATAAGCGACCAGCCAGACCCACCAGGTGTTGGGCAAGCGCCAGGGAAGATGTTCGTAAACAAACCAGCTTAGGCCTACCGTGACCACTTTCAGAATGGCGTTAATAACCAGACTACCGATTCCGATTCCGAGCGATGCCTTGAAGTCACGACCATCGTATCGGCGATGGTCGTCGTGGCGGGTGAACCACCACTCCAGGGCTATACAAAACACAATAAGCGGCACGGCATACAGCAAAACAGGCTGTGTGCCAGGATTTACTTCAGGAAATTCCATGATCTAATTGTGGTAATAAGCCTCTATCGTCCGGCCAGTCAGACCAGTTCTATAGGCGCGTTACGTTGTATGTGAGAGCGTTAGAAAGTAATTCGTTCGTGAACCGGCGTGCCCCGCTGGGGGTCGATGCCATACATATCTATGAACTGAACCCGTGGGATTACACCCGACTCCGGGTCGACCTGCACGAATACTTTCTGGAGATGGGCGCTCCTCCCGTTGATGGTGGTTACGGCCATAGGCTTACCCTGGCTGTACACTACGTTGATGGGGCGTTTTCGAAATGCATTCAGGCATATATCATACCCTTCGGCTGCCGACTGGCGATGTTTATACCCGTATGCCATTTGCCACTGAAATAGAGTAAGGTCTTCGCGCTGCCCTTTATCCGCGTACCGAATCCAGTATACCGTCACGGGTTTTCGGGCATTCAGCCGCCCGTCGGTTGTCAGATTGGCGTCATACACAATCGTGTTGGCATCTTTGCTACGCTGGATGTAGAATAGCCGCTGCTGAGAACTTGGGGGCGTCGGGAAAGCCGGTTCACGGGCCTGGGCAGGCGAATTACTCTGTACGAAAAAGCCGGTTAGAACGGCCAAAAGAATTACTGATTTCAGTTTCATAATCGCTGTCGGTTTACTTGTACGCTGCGGTTTGGGCAATAGCGAACCCTTCCGCTTTTTGAGCGTAGATGACTAATTCAAAAAGGAGACAAATTTGACCTTACCGCGTGCGCTTAGCACAATGCGCCAGGCGGCACGTAGCACAGGATGAAGGCGCAGACACGGGCAATCCTAAAACCGACCGCTCGATGGCGCTACGTTCCAACGGGTCTGATTGGCCGATTTGGGTAGTATCCACTGGGGACTGCCGTGCATAGGCAGGTGGGCTGGTAGTGGATGGGGCTGACTGGGCGGTTACTTTCAGGTTGTATGGCTGCATGATTTCAATGGTGTCTACTGTTGTTTAACAGCCGTATGACAGCCGCTACAGCTCCTCCCCCTATCCGGCAGCCAAAAAGTTTTCAATCCTAGCCCTAATGAACCGTTTGCCAGACGGGTAAGAAAACAGCCTGCCCAGCCGCCTGAGCTGAGTCCCGCGCAATGATCACATTTTTTTTTGCGCAGCACGTAGGGGGAAGCGCATAACGAGCTGTCTTTATCCTGCTGAGCGACCAAAAGCTGGTGTTTACCCGCCGAATCTCAGCCTGAATTGAGTAGTAACCAGTAATACAATCACGCAAAATCATGAAACGCTTTTTTTCGTATTTAGCCAGTTTATCGCTTCTCTTTTTCGCCCTGACGTCCTGCATTCGCGAAGACGTTGGTCCGTACCAGGACGGTCAGCAAACCTATGCCCTGACCAACTTCAACCGCCTGGACATGGGAAGTGCCTTCACCATTACGGTTGTGCCCGGCACCGCGTTCAACATCATCGCGAACGGTGACCGGCGTAATCTCGACGATCTCGATGTCTACGTACGTAACAATACGTTGATTGCTCAGTATCGAAACAACCGCAACCGCAAGTACGGTACCAGCTTTACCATTACCATGCCCACATTACGGGGCGTTTCATTCTCGGGAGCTAGCCAATCGACCATCCGGGGATTCTCGAACCTCGATCAGCTTGATATTGAACTGACCGGTGCCTCAAAAGGAAATTTTGACATTGAAGCCGCCCGGACTACCATGCGCCTTTCGGGGGCTTCGGTGCTGCGCCTAGATGGAGAGAGTGAAACGTTACAGGCCGACCTATCAGGCGCTTCGAACTTAGATGCATTTAACTACCCCGCGCAACGGGCAGATGTTGAAGCATCAGGGGCCAGCAAAGCCAGCGTGAGCGTAGGATCATCGCTGGTGGTTAACGCCAGCGGAGCCAGCGTTGTGCGTTACCGGGGCAACCCAACGGTTAAACAGCACGTCAGCGGAGCCAGTAAAGTGCAACCCGACTAATCAGCCGGGCTTACCTCGCTATCTGTCAAAAGGCCCTATTCTCTGAATGGGGCTTTATTGCTGGCCTTCGAGCGTAACGGCACTCGGAGCGGCAACGGGTGGGGCCAGTGGGTTGTCAATTCGATCGGTCTGGGCCACAAAGTGCGTAACCACCGGTGGGTTTGGACCCAGGTGAAACTGCTTGACCATCCGTTCGATCGCTACGTCTTCCTGCGTAAACCGCTGATGTTGACGGAGGTGTTCTGCCCAGGACGCGACCATAAAAAATTCGACCTGCCGCGTAGGCTGGGCAATATCCGTGAACACCCCCACCCGCAGCGCGCCATCCCGTAGCCGGATGCGTTTCAACTGCTCCACCGCCCTCAGAAAGCTGGACAACATGGCCGGATCAATCCGATATTCAATCATGACGATTACGGGCCCTTCGTCGGGGCTTACTTGAGCATGATCTTCCGGGTCCGTCCACGGGCTGGCCGGGGACAGATTCAACCGTTCACTCTGCCGGATCGGAAACGGAAACACCAGCAACGTACTGACCAGCAGCCAGGCCGCGGCCATCAACAGGGCCGTCTCCAGACTGAACCGACTGGCCACACTCCCCCACACCAGGCTTCCGAACGCCATCCCGCCCTGAAACACCAAGAGATAAATGCTGAGCACCCGGGCCTGTACCCACTTCGGCAGGTGCAATTGCACCGATACGTTGAAACTAGTGAGCGTTAGCAGCCAACTGACGCCCGCTACGTACATCATCGGGTAAAGGAATGTAACAGAAGGCAATACCCCCAGCGCGACGGTGGCCAATGAGAAGCCGATAAGACCTACAATGATCCGTTTGTTGGTCGACAGCATCTGTCGAATATGATCCATAAGCAGCGCCCCCGTTACTGCTCCGGCTCCCAGACAGGAGAGCATGGCCCCGTAGGCACTCGCATTGAGGTGAAATTTGCGCGCGATGACCAGCGACAGCAACGCCCACAAAGCACTACCCCCAAATGTAAAGGCCGAGGCCCGAATCATGATGGCATGAATCGACGGCGAAAATTGAACGTAACGAATGCCCGCCCGCAGGGCACTCACAAAATTTTCGCTCGGCAGATTCGATGGGGTGTCCGTCCGCTTCCACTGATACAGCACCCAGCAGGTACCCAGAAACGATAAACTGTTGAGCAGAAAAACGTAGCCCGGCGAGTAATACGCGATAATCAGACCACCCACCGCCGGACCAACCGCCCTGGCGGCATTGATGCTCACCCCGTTGAGCGTAAGGGCAGCGGGCAGCAGATTGCGGGGAACCATCTCCGACGCTACTGTTTGCCAGGCGGGTGCGTTAAAAGCGGCTCCGATACCCAGCAGAAACGTTAAGAACAGCACGGATACGCTCGTCGACAGACCCAACAGCGTCGTAATTGCCAGGATGGAAGCGGCCACCGCCATGAACAATTGTGTGATTAGCAGCAATTTGCGCCGGTCCAGCAAATCCGCGATCACCCCCGCCGGTACGCTGAGCAGAAAGACGGGCAAACTGGTCGCCGTTTGCATCAGGGCCACCAGCACCGATGAGTCCGACAGCGTGGTAATAAGCCATACCCCGGCTGTGTTCTGCATCCAGGTTCCAATATTCGACACAAAAGCGGCAATCCAGATCGCCCGAAACATACCTACCTGAAAGGCCTGCCAGATGGTTGGCGGTTTCTCGGCTGGTACATCCATATTTATTGCACTCATGCGCTATCGTTAGAAAGGTTTTGGGAACCAGGCCGGTGATTTGATTCCTTTCAGATAACCGCCAAACCGGCCGAACGTTTGGATTCGTTTCGTGCATACACCCGCTTCCTCCTTTGCGGGAACGTAGCCGAGCAGGCGATACAGATAGCCATTCCGCCGAAGCTTACGTATCTTTGTCTATGCATTTAGAACAGGAACAACCTCTAGTAATGACTCACCCCTTACCCGTTATGGAAGCGTTTTATACCTTACAGGGGGAGGGTGCCCACACGGGCAAAGCGGCTTACTTCATCCGGCTCGGCGGCTGTGATGTTGGCTGCCACTGGTGCGACGTAAAAGAATCGTGGGATGCCGATGCGCATCCCAAGCTGCCCCTTGATACCATCGTAGACGGCGCGTTACGGTACCCCGGACGGATGGCCGTTGTTACCGGTGGCGAACCGCTCATGCACGACCTCACTAATCTGACCGCGTCCCTGCACGCAGCGGGTTTTCAAACCAATATCGAAACGTCGGGCGTGTGCCAGCGCCTGACCGGCTCGTGGGACTGGATCTGCTTTTCTCCGAAGAAATTCAAAAAGCCCAATCCAGCTATTTTCGACAAAGCCGACGAGCTTAAAGTAATCATCTACAACGCGTCGGATTTCGCCTTTGCTGAATCATTTGTTCCCAATCTGCGGCCCGGTTGCAAACTCTTTTTGCAAACCGAGTGGAGTCGTTCCAATGAAATGCTACCTCGCATCGTTGAGTATGTAAAAGACCATCCGCAATGGCAAATTTCGTTGCAGACACACAAATATCTGGATATACCGTAGAAGGAAAAAAAGCAGGAAAGGGAAGATGGAGAAAGGGGTTTTCCCGATGGCTCATTATCCCGTTCTTCCCCTTACTCCTTTCTTCCCTTTCCTCCTTTGCGCAAAACGCTAAAGCCAAAGAACTCTACGCGCAATCGATCAAATTGTTTGGCGAACGCAAGGCGAACGACGCGATTCCGTTCATGGAACAGGCGGTGAAGCTCGATCCAAACTTTTCGGATGCCTACCTCAAACTGGGGCAGTTGTATGAGTTCACCAAACGGTTCGAACCCGCCATAGTCGCCTATCGAAATGCCATCAAGCTCCAGCCCGACAATGCCGCTTCCGGGGCCGCTTACCAGTCACTGAGCAATACGTTGCTTCGCCTGGGCCGCTACAGCGAGGCCATTCCGTATCTCGAAAAGTTTCAGACGATGTTTGCGCCCCAGTCGGCGCAGGCGCAACGCGTTGGTCGCCAGCTCGAAACGGCCCGCTTTGGACAGGAGGCTCTCCAGCGTCCCCAGACCGTCGATCCCAAGCCGCTTTCGTCGGTCTTGCAGACCACCCCGTCGCAGTACTTCCCGGTCCTGACGGCCGATGAACAAACGCTGGTGTTTACCGCCCTCAAACCCGAAGGCGACGAAGACCTGATGACGGCTACGTTCAACGGCGAAACCTGGTCTCCCCCAACCTCTTTATCACCCGACATCAATACGCCCGACAACGAAGGCACGGCGAGCCTGTCGGCCGATGGGCGCACGCTGGTGTTTACGGCCTGCCAGGGACGTAAAGGATTTGGCAGCTGCGACCTGTACTTAAGCCGGAAAACGGGCTCCGACTGGTCGGCTCCCGAAAATTTAGGGCCAATCGTGAACACGGGCTACTACGAATCACAGCCGTCGCTGTCGGCGGATGGACGTCGGTTGTATTTTGTATCTGATCGTCCGGGGGGTAAAGGTCGGCGCGACATCTGGCGCAGCGACTTAGCGACGGATGGCAGCTGGGCCGATCCCGTTAACATTGGTGCTCCCGTCAACACCGCGTATAACGAAGCCTCGCCGTTCATCCACGCCAACGGACAGAGCCTGTTTTTTGCCTCGGAAGGACACGTCGGTATGGGTGGGTACGACCTGTTCGTCAGCGACACGGGTCCATCGGGAACCTGGTCAGAACCGACCAACCTGGGCTATCCGATCAATACGTCAGAAGATCAGGCCTCGTTGTTTGTGGCGGCCAACGGCACCCGCGCCTATTACTCCTACGAAGAGCAGAAAGACGGGGTTTCGCAGAAATCAAGGCTGTATACATTTGATTTACCCGAATCGCTCCGCGAACGGGTTAAATCGGTCAGTTACCTGAAAGGCGTCATTGCCGATGCCAAAACGAAGAAACCCCTCAGCGCTACAGTTGAGCTGATCGACTTAAAGACAAATCAGGTCGTATCGCGCGTACAGGCCGATGCCCAAACCGGGCAATACACGGCCGTTCTGCCAAGCGGAGGTGAGTATGCGCTTTACGTGAGCGTACCGGGTTATCTGTTCAAAAGTCTTTCGTTTGATTTTACGCAGAAAACCAAAGGAGATGGCATGTCGCTGAGCGTACCACTGGAACCAGTCACTACCGGATCGGCCGCCAAAGAAACGCTGAACAATCTGTTCTTTGAATCGGGCCGGTACGATCTGGCCGACAAATCACGTACTGAACTCGACCGGCTGTCGGCGTTCCTGCAAACGAATCCAGGGGTTAGCGTTGAAATTGCCGGTCATACCGACGATAAGGGCGATGCCGCAGCCAACTTAACCCTATCGCAGAAACGAGCCCAGGCCGTTGTCGCGTACCTGACGCAGGCGGGCATTGACGCCAAACGGATCCGGGCGGTGGGTTACGGAAAAACCCGACCAGTTGCACCGAACACAACCGAAGAGAATCGGCGCCTGAACCGGCGAATAGAGTGGCGGGTACTGTAGTCACTGGTCATTGATTGTCATTATGCTGTGCTGTCAAGGTAAACGACAAACGACCTAATGAAATGACTAATGACAATGAATGGCACTTTGCCTGCTAAACCCATTCTTTGCTTTCCTACGGGATTTTTTTCAATTTTGTGTATGTTGTTCGAATAGATTCACGGTTATACCGAGTCTATCTATTCAGTTTTAAGACAACATCGCGCCTATCGCAATGACTTCTGAACACGTAAAGTGCCTGATCATCGGCTCCGGCCCCGCTGGCTATACAGCGGCTATCTATGCAGCCCGGGCGAACATGCAGCCCGTTCTTTATCAGGGTGCTCAACCCGGCGGACAATTAACCATCACGACTGAGGTCGACAATTTCCCAGGTTATCCCGACGGTGTTCAGGGGCCCCAGATGATGCAGGATTTAGAAAATCAGGCGCGTCGGTTCGGCACAGACGTACGGTACGGAATGGTCACCAGCGTTGATTTTTCGGGTCACCCGCACCGCGCCATCGTCGACGAAAAGCATGAAATAACAGCTGACAGTGTTATTATTTCGACGGGAGCTTCGGCCAAATGGCTTGGTTTGCCCTCGGAAATGCGGTTGAACGGACGGGGTGTATCCGCCTGTGCCGTTTGCGATGGATTCTTTTTCCGGGGCCAGGATGTGGCTATTGTTGGCGCGGGCGATACAGCCGCCGAAGAAGCTAGTTATCTGGCCAACCTCTGCCGGAAGGTTTATATGCTCGTTCGGCGCAATGAAATGCGGGCGTCTCGGTTCATGCAGCAGCGCGTAAAAACGGCCCCGAACATCGAAATTCTTTACAATACCGAAACGCTGGAAGTCATGGGTGACGAAGATGTTTCGGGCGTGCTGGTGAAAAATAGCGTAACCGGTGAAGAAACCGTTTTAAACGTGACCGGCTTTTTCGTAGCCATTGGCCACAAACCGAATACCGACATTTTCCGGAACTACCTCGACCTCGATGAGCATGGTTACATTCTGACCGAGAAGGGCAGCACCCGGACCAACATACCCGGCGTTTTTGCCTGCGGAGACGCCCAGGATAACATCTATCGTCAGGCCATTACGGCAGCCGGCACAGGTTGTATGGCTGCCCTCGACGCCGAGCGTTATCTGGTCACCCTGGAGATGCAGGATCAGGAGCTTGTTCATTAACTAAAAACCAATGGGTAGTACACCGTATTTCCTGGCTGGATACGCTCTGGTCGGCCAATACGGTGTACCGGCCATTTCAATATACAATGAGAGAAACCGCTACACGATGGCTGCTGGCCATTGGGTGCTTGTGCATTACCGTAACGGCACAGGCTCAGGAGCGCGGGCGATTTAAGAATAACCTGCGCATTACGCCCAAAAATCAGTCAAATCCCAATACCACGGTCATTGAACAGCCTCGAAAAGCGGATGACCAGTTTGATCAAGAAACCACTCAGCTTCGCTTCAACAGCCAGTTTGAGCCTAAAAAAGAATTAAACCCGGTCGTCAGCGAAGACACCAGTATGATCGACCAGGGCGAAACCAGCGTAGTAGAAGTCATTGATTCCGTGCTGGTTGGTAACGAATGGGTCAAGATTGCCGATTATTACGCCGTTTGGGACTCCCGCCACATCGACCCCTACAACATTAACCCTCTTGAGTTTAACGAAGCCATCGACATTAAGCTGTACGATCCGCCAGCCAACCGCTACTGGTCGGCACCGCTGAACGAAGGCAAAATGACCTCGAACTTTGGGTATCGGTGGGGACGCTGGCATACGGGCACTGACCTTGACCTGGAAACCGGCGACCCGGTGTACTCGGCATTTGATGGCATTGTCCGGGTTGTGGGCTGGGACGGTAACGGTTACGGTCGCTACGTATTGGTTCGGCACTACAACGGTCTCGAAACCCTGTACGGCCACATGTCGAAGCAAACGGTCGAGACGGGTCAGTTGGTAAAAGCCGGTGACCAGCTTGGTTTAGGCGGCAACACCGGACGGAGCTTCGGCGCACACCTTCACTTCGAAACGCGTTACGAAGGCAATCCATTCAGTCCGCTGAATATCTATACCTTTCCGGCGAATACGATCAACTCCGACCACTTTCTGCTGACGGGCAGCGTTTGGGATTACCTCCGGGGCGGGCGTTCATCTTCTGATGTGGTTAGTAGACCCCGCTTTAAGCGCACGGTATTGCACCGAGTTCGGTCGGGCGAAACGCTCAGTTCGATCGCCAGTCGATACGGCATGTCGGTTTCGGCTCTGACGCGTAAAAATCATTTATCGTCCCGGTCAAGAATCAGACCCGGTCAAAAGTTACGGGTCAATTAAGTCTCGTTCAGAACAGTTTCTGCTTATTTGCGTTTGGGCATAGCAACGGCCGACTATCTTCGATACCTTTCCAGATTAGAGATAGTCGGCCGTTGCTGCGTAGGTATTTACAGGTACTGCATGCGTTAAGCTACCAGACATACGTACCAACGGCGCCCTCGGGCAGCGACGTATTGATTACGTTTCCTTTATACCGAATGCTAAACGACTGATTGGCCGAACCGTTGTTGAGGACAATCAGCACCCGCTTGCCACTCGGCGTACTGAACGCTACGTTGGGCAGCGACTCGGACGCAGTTGAGGCAATCCGAACGGAACCGGGACGAACGAATTTAGAAGCCACCGCAATCACGTAATAGCCGGGGTTCCTCGTTACGGTGTTTCCATCAATGGTAAGGGCCCCCAGGCACTGGTCACACCCACCTTCGGTATGCGGTTGCAGCTTCGGGTCGGCGGCTACATTCCACTCCAATACCGTGCGGCTCCAGTTACGGGTAGCGCCGATGATGAGTGTTCTGACGTGCCAGTTCAAATCGCCTTTCCAGTTTCCCGGTGCGCCGATCCATTGCTCGGTGAAGTAAATATTCTTATCCGGATGAGCAGTATGCACTTGCGTTAAGGCCTCAACCGAGCCCCCGTACAGATGAAAGGCCGAACCGTCCACGTATTGTCTGGCCTCCGGATCGTTTAAGATAGAAATCGGATAGTCGGGACGGTCCGCGTTATGATCATACAGCAGGATTTTGGTCTTAATGCCGGCAGCTCGAAACGCTGGTCCCAGGCTTTTTTTGATGAACTCAGCCTGCTGTTCGGGCAGCATCAGGAGGCTGGGGTTATTGCCAGGGTGCAACGGTTCGTTCTGGATCGTGATGGCGTCGATGCTAATACCCTCGGCCTTCATACCCTGAATGTACTTCACGAAATACTGCGCATAAGCCTCGTAAAATTCGGGCTTCAGGCTCCCTCCTTTCGACTGTCCATTCGTTTTCATCCAGGTCGGCGGTGACCAGGGCGACCCCAGAATCTTGATGGTGGGATTGATGGTTAAAATCTCTTTGAGTACGGGAATCAGGTGAGTCCGGTCGGGATCGAGGCTGAACTTGCTCAACGTAGGGTCCGTCTGCCCCTGGGGAAGGTCGTTGTAAGAAAACACGCGCGCATCCAGATCCGAAGCGCCAATACTCAGCCGCAGGTAACTTACTCCGATTGCCTTGCCTTCCGTGGCAAACAACTCATGCAGCAATTGGGCTCTGGCTTGAGTCTCCATGCGATGAATGAGCATAGCACTACCTCCCGTCAGGGTATAGCCAAAGCCATCAATCGACTGAAACGCTTGGGAGTCATCCACATCTAGGGTCAGCGGTTGGGGAGTAGTGGGCGAGAACGCCAACGCAGCCGGTTGCTTCTCGAATAAAGTAGATTTATCAGGATTGGTTAACCAAACCTCAACGGGTTTTGCATCGGTCGAGCGGCTCAGGCTTCGGCGGCATTGTGTATTGAACAGCAGCAAACCTAGGGCGGCTAGTACGTATAAACGGGTAGCGGGTGATCTCATTCTCGGCCAGCATTGAAATTTAGTCCAATACTACGTCAATCTGAGCTGATGTTTAGTAAGGGATTGACTAACATGGCGTTTAACTAGCTTAAGTTCTCCTTACGGCTTCTAGTATATTTCCGGAATGAAAACTTTTATTAGACAAAATTAGTTGATATATCAACAGTGTTTTACATTTGCACCATGATTGGAGATAAAGGATCGAAGATACAGCAGAAGTTCTCGGAGCGAATGGGGCGGTTATCCATTTTCATGATTAGCCACGTAGGTCATTTGATGGGCCGCCAGTCCAATCGAGAACTATCGAAAGCAGGTTTCTCCTTGCAGATTGAGCAATTCCCGATACTCTTTGTCATCTACTTTTCGGGTGACGATGTGTTGTCTCAACAGGAGATTGCCAATATGCTCCAGAAAGACAAATCGGGGATTCAACGGTCCATACGGACAATGGAGCGCGACGGATACCTGAAAATCGTTGCCGATAGTGTGGACCGCCGAAAGAATTTGATTCAGTTGACACCAGCCGGAAAGCTGGTCATTGAGAAAGCCATTGAGACTGCCGAAACCATTGATAAACAAGTAACCAGTCACCTGACCGCCGAAGAACTAACGTCGTTTTTGAAGACGTTACGGAAGATCGCGGACCTCATTGACAAGTAATCTATTTTTTTACCCAACTAGTTGATACGTCTACAGTTGACACATCAACTTTTGTATTTATGAAACGTAAAATTGCACTAGGCTTATTTTTTGCGCTGACCGTACCGTTGGCTGGCTGGGCTCAGGCCCCGTCTGCTTTTCGGTTAAAGGACTGCATTGATTATGGTCTCAAGAATTTTGGCTCGATCCGAATTGCGCAGAACCAGGCAGAAACGGCGAATCAGCAGGCGCGTCAGGCGTTAGGCTTGTACCTTCCGCAGGTATCGGCTACGGGTACGTTCACCGACAATATAAAGTTGCAAACTACCCTGCTACCCGCTGGTTTCGCCGGTCCCGAACCTGTCCGACTCGCATTAGGTTCAAAGTACCAGACCAATGTAAATGCACAGGTTACGCAGGCTATATATGATAAGTCGTTGTTACTGGGATTAAAAGCGGCCAAACCAAATCAGCAGCTTGCGGAGTTAAATACCCGTCAGACCCGCGAAGACATTATCTACAGCATAGCCAGCAATTACTATCAGGTTTTTGTGGCTCAACAGCAGATCGCGCTACTACGTGACAACATCGAACGTACGCAACAGGTGCTGAACATCCTGAAGCTTCAGCGCGATAATGGTGTTATACAGCCCGTTGATTACACCCGAACGGAGGTGAGTTACAACAGTACGCAGTCGCAGCTGGCGCTGGCCGAAAATGATCTGAATCTGGCCCTGAACCGGTTGAAGTACCAGATGGGCATGCCTCAGGATCAGAATCTTGTGTTGTCTGACTCGACTTTATTGACGCAGTTGCCCGTGCTTGAGCAAAATTCGTTCGATGCTAAAAATTTGGTTTCATTCCAGCAGGCTGAGACGAATTTGGAGCTTCAGAATTTGCAATTACAGCGGGTAAAGGCGGGTTATATGCCGACGCTTAACTTAGCTGCTAACTACGGTTCACTGGTTCTGGCCAATGAATTCCGGAACTCATTCAGCAACTTCACCGGTTTTGGCAGCTTTAGTCTGCGGTTGAATATTCCGATTTTCGACGGCTTCCAGCGCGACGCTCAGATTAAGCAGCAACGACTCACGGTGCTCACCCAACAAGAGCAGCAGAAGCTGAATGTGTCGGCCTACCGACTTCAGTTCAACAGCGCTCAGTCGCAGATTCAGCGGGCGCAGACCAGTCTGCAAAACGACGAACGTAACGTCAAGCTGGCGCAGGAAGTGTATAACATCACTACCCTACAATACAAACAGGGAACGAAGCTGCTGACCGACCTGATCAACGCGGATAACTCCTACCGCGAAGCCCGAACAAATTACATCAACTCCCTGATTAATCTGTACCAGGCCCGCCTTGATCTCGAACAATCGCAGGGGCAACTTCTTACGTTCTACAACCAACTTTGATCAATACAACCGCATACTAGATCATGAAAAAGACAACGCTAATCGTCGTCGCAGCCATACTAGCCATCACGTCTCTGATTGGCTTCCGATTGTCGTCTAACAAGAAAAAAATTGATGAGCAGAAGAAACCGGTCGTTAAAGCAAACGTGGCTATACCGGTAACCGTTGCCCAGGTTTCGGAGGGTACGGTGAGCCAGCAGCTCGTTAAAACCGGCAACCTGATTCCCTTCAAGGAAGCAGATATTATCGCCACCACGGCCGGTAAGGTAGCGTCGGTAAACTTCAACCTGGGCTCGACCGTACGGCCGGGTGCTACGTTGGTGCAACTAGACAACCGGCTGAAGGAACTGTCGCTGGAATCGACTCAACTGACGATCGACAAGCTCAAGAAAGACGTAACACGGTACAACACCCTGCTGGCGGGTAACGCAACGACAGAGCTTCAGGTGAACGAAACCAAATACAACTACGAAAACGCGCTGAATCAGGCCGATCAGATCAGAAAGCAGATCGCCGATGCAAACGTGAAAGCGCCCATTGGTGGCCGGATCGTACAGAAAGACATCGAGCCCGGCGAATACATTACGGTGGGTAAAGTGTTGGGCCGCGTGCTGGATGTTGCCCGCCTGAAAGTGCAGGTGCCGGTCAACGAAAGCGACGTGTATCAGCTACGCGAAGGCCAGTCGGTGAAAGTAACCGCCGACGTGTTTCCAGGCCGGACGTTCAACGGACGTATTACTTACATCGCTCCGCAAGGCAGTGAAGAGCATAATTATCCGGTTGAGATCACGGTCGACAATGCCAACGGTCTGAAAGCCGGTACGTTCGTTAACGTCGATTTCTCGCAGAAGTCGAACCAGAAAGCCTTACAGATTCCACGGGCTGCGCTGGTCGAAAGCATCAAGAACCCGTACGTATACGTCATCAACGGGAACGTAGCCAGTCGGCGCACGATTAAAGTAGGCCGGGACTTTGGCGATTCGATTGAAGTGCTCGACGGTTTGTCGGCAGGTGACCAGGTCGTAACCACTGGTCAGTTGAACCTGAGCGATGGCAAGCCAGTGCAAATCACAAAATAAGCTTAAGAAATCATGTCAGTATCTGAAATAGCGGTTAAACGGCCCCTGCTGATCACCACGATCTTCACCGTTCTGATTTTGTTCGGCGCGTTGAGTTATCAGCAATTGTCCTACAACCTGTTGCCGAAGTTCGAAGCCAACGTGATCAGCGTCATGACCACGTACCGGGGCGCTTCGGCCGACGAGGTAGAAACCAACGTAACGAAACGTATCGAAGACGCGATTTCGGCGCTGGAAGGTCTCGACCGGATGACCTCAACCTCGCAGGAAGGCGTATCGAGCGTAATCATTCAGCTGAAGAATGGGGTGAACACAACGCTGGCGCAGCAGGATGCTCAACGCAAGATTGAGCAGATCATCAACCTCTTGCCCGACGGTGCCGATCGGCCCATTCTGAATAAGTTCTCGACCGACGAAATTCCTGTATTACGGATGGGGGTTACGGCCAACCTATCGCCAACCGCCCTCTACGACCTGATCGATAACAACATCAAACCCCAGCTATCGAACGTGTCGGGGGTTGGTCAGGTGAACATCATTGGTGGGAACGAGCGGGAAATCCAGGTAAACGTAAACCCCGAAAAACTGCGGGGCTATGGCGTAACGATCGGCCAGGTGTCGCAAGCCATCAACGCAGCCAACGCCAGCTACCCGGCTGGTCAGCTGGAAACGCGTGAGGCTCAGTACTCGATCCGGTTCGATGCGTCGGTGCAAACGGTAAAGCGCCTGCGGGATCTGATTATTGCCCAACGGACCGATGGCAGCCAAGTGCTGCTCAAAGACGTAGCAGAAGTGGTTGACGCCAGCACGAAGCCGACGGCTATTAACCACATCAACGCCCAACCGTCGATTGGTTTGCAGATTCAGAAGCAGTCGGACGCAAACGCGGTGTCGGTTAGCCAGCTTGCCCAGACCAAGATTACCCAGTTGGAAAAGCAGTTCAGCAATGTAGGCCTGAAATTCAATATTGCCTCTGACCAGTCCGTGTACACGCTGGCTTCGGCCCACGCGGTGGTTGAAGATATGGGACTCGCCGTGGTGATCGTATCGCTGGTGATGCTGTTGTTCCTGCACAGCTTCCGGTCCGCCTTGTTCGTACTAGTCGCCTTGCCTTCGTCGATGATTCCGACGTTTGCCTTGATGTACCTGATGGGCTTTTCGCTGAACCTGATGACGCTGATGGCCCTTTCGCTGGTGGTTGGTATTCTGGTCGATGACTCGATTGTGGTCCTCGAAAACATCAACCGACACCTGGAGATGGGCAAAGACAAGCGGTCAGCCGCCCTGGACGGTCGGAGCGAGATCGGCTTTACGGCACTCGCGATCACACTGGTCGACGTAGTGGTATTCGTACCGCTGGCCATGACTGGCGGTCTGATTGGTAACATTCTGCGGGAGTTTGCGCTGGTGGTTGTGTTCTCAACCCTGATGAGCTTACTCGTGTCGTTTACTCTGACTCCGTTGCTGGCGTCGCGTTTCGGAAAGGTGGAAGTCCTGAATCCCAAGTCGCTGTGGGGTAGCCTGAACCTGGGTTTCGAGCGTTTACTCGACCGTCTGACCGCTTCTTACGGCCGTATTCTGGCCTGGGTATTGGGTCACAAACGGTGGATATTCCTGGCGGTCATCGCCTTGATGGTGGGTAGCATCTCGCTCGTACCATCCGGGTTCATCGGGGCAGCGTTTATGCCACAAAGTGATCAGGGTGAAATGAGCGTGCAGATTGAGCTGGCTCCCACGGCTTCGATCTACCAGACCAACGCCGTGGCGCAACGGGCCGAGCAGATCATCATGAAGCATCCCGAAGTGACCAACGTATTCACGAACGTGGGCTACAGCAGCAACGGACTGGCGACGGCGTCCAACAGTAACCTCGCTGACGTGAACGTGAAGCTGGTTGATAAAAAACAGCGCGCGCTTTCGACAGAAGCCTTTGGTCAGATGCTCAAAGAAGAAGTCGGTCAGATTCCGGGCGTAAAAGTAACGGTTAGTCCGGTCGGTATCGTAGGTGCCTCGCAGGCACCGATCATGATCGCGGTAAAAGGTACGAACCTGACCGACATCCGGAAAGCCGCTGAGCAGGTGAAACAAGTAACGCTCTCCGTGCCCGGCACGCAGGATGTGAAGTATTCGGTGAAAGATCCGAAACCCGAAGTGACGGTTAACCTCGACCGGGAAAAGATGGCCCAGTTGGGTATCAACGCGGCCGAAGTCGGTATGGCTCTGCAAAACGCCTTCCGGGGTAACGACCAGTCGAAGTTCAAGCAGGGCGGTAACGAGTACGACATTCTGGTGAGTCTGGATCAATTCGACCGGATGCAGCCGACGGATATCAGCCGCCTTACGTTCATGAACAACAAAGGGCAAACGTTTGAGCTGTCGCAGTTTGCCAAGGTACAGGAGCAGATCGGTGAAAGTGTGCTGGAACGTATTGACCGGCTGTCGTCCATTACTATCAACTCGCAGGTGGTTGGTCGCCCTGTGGGTACGGTAGGTGCCGACATTCAGGCGAAGATGGCGCAGGTAAAACTGCCTGAAGGCGTTTCGATTCAGTACCTGGGCCAGTTGCAGCAGCAGTCCGATGCGTTCGGTAGCCTGGGACTCGCGTTACTGATTGCCATCCTGCTGGTGTACTTCATCATGGTGGCGCTCTACGAAAGCGTTGTGTATCCCTTTGTGGTCTTGTTCTCGATTCCGGTCGCCCTGATTGGTGCCTTGCTGGCCCTGGCGCTGACGATGGAAAGCCTGACGGTGTTCTCGATTGTGGGGATGATCATGCTGCTCGGTCTGGTAGCCAAGAACGCGATTCTGATCGTTGACTTTGCCAACCAGTTGAAAGCCGAAGGGCATGACGTAATCGACGCGCTGATCGAAGCCGGTAAGGAGCGGCTCCGCCCAATTCTGATGACCACATTGGCCATGATTTTGGGGATGCTGCCGATCGCGTTAGCCAGCGGTGCCGGTGCTGAAACCAAAAACGGTATGGCTTGGGTGATTATCGGTGGCCTGACTTCGTCGATGGTTCTGACCTTGTTGGTGGTACCGTCGATGTACCTCGTCGTTGACCGGCTCATCGCCCGCTTCACCCGGAAGAAGGTAACGCCGAAGAAACCGCAGGAACTCGAAGTCGCGAAAGCAATCAGTTAAAGTTTCATCTGTTTTTTGTCATCTTTTTGTCATCCCGACCAAAGGAGGGATCTTCTCTAATAGCAATAGTCATACTAGCTACAGAAGATCCCTCCTTTGGTCGGGATGACAAAAAATAGATATAGCTCTCGTAATGTCGACCTATTCGTTTTACATATACATCACAACAAATCCCGAGAAGAGTGTACTCTATATTGGTATGACGAATGATTTATTACGTCGATTAGACGAGCACTATCAGTCCAGAGGCCAAGCTGATAAGTTTGCTGGACAGTATTACTGTTATAACTTAATTTACTGGGAGCATCACCGCTATGTTCAGAATGCCATCGATCGCGAAAAAGAACCAAAAAAAATGGAGTCGGGTAAAGAAAGAAGCCTTGATTTCCTCATTCAATCCTGAATAGCGATTCTTGAATGAAGAAATCAAATCCTGAAATTAGTGAATTAGCGTTTCATACAAGGCTAGTCCTTTTTGGGTCAGAAGCCCTCGAACAAATTGGTGTTTGAGGGCTTCTTTATAGGGTGCTCCCGGTACGTCCCATTGGCTTTGCTCAGCCCACAGCCAGGCCAGGATGGGTTCGTTTAAATCGGCCCGGTAAAGCCCCTGCTGAATGCCCTCCCGAAGATTTGCCTTAAGAATTGTGTCGATGTACTGGGTCCGGAACTCCTGAAAGAAATTCCATACTGTCGGATAATGCCGTTCGATGTCCCGTAGCAGATTGGGGTTCACGGTTTGGCTGTACCGAATCAGCCGGTCCCAGATCTGCAAAGCCCCCACAACAGCATTGGCCGCCTGATTGTGAATAACCGTAGCTTCAGACAGGTTTTCGTTCAACTGATCTTCCAGCATGAGCCGAACCAATTCTTCCTTATCGGCAAAATGCTGATACAGCGTTTTTTTGGAAATGCCCAATTGCTGCGCAATATCATCGAGCCTGACGGTTTTCACGCCAAATTGACTGAATAACTGTCGGGCTTCCGCTATAATCCGTTCTTTTATCAACTGTGGCGGCACAGGTTTTCGCCTGTAGTAAGGAATGAGTACTTGATTTAGTCTATGCTGCCTAATGCAAAACGGGCACAACGCAATAAATCACGCAGTGCCCGTTTTGTTTCAGGTTTAGCTTACGCCTGCTGTCCCCTACGAGGATAGAGAAGGTTTATGCACTTATTTCTGCTGGTACTTTTCTTTGTACGTATTGTAGAGCCGCTTGTGCCGGTCGTCCAGATTTACGGTTCGGCCCTGAATAAACACCCGCTCAATGACATTGGTCCGCATATCCAGCGCATCACCGGCCGATACAAACAGGGTCGCCTGTTTGCCCCGTTCAAGCGTTCCCACTACGTTGTCGACACCCAGAATTTTAGCGGTATTCGACGTAATCATTTTCAGGGCTTCTTCCCGGTCAGTTACACCAAAGCCAACGGCTGTTCCTGCCAGAAACGGCAGGTTACGTGTCCGCCACCACTCATCGGCATAACTCAGGCTCACCAGAACACCCGCCTTGTGCAGGATTCCCGGCAGCCGGTACGGCAGGTCAACGTCTTCATCTTCACGATTCGGCAGCCGATGCAGGGCGCTCAGAATGACTGGTACGTTATTATCTTTCAGGAATGTAACCACCCGATTGGCCTCTTCTCCGCCAACGATAACGACTTTTTGCACACCCGCCGACCGGGCGAACGTAACGGCTTCGATAATGTCTTTGCCGTAATCGGCCCGGACGTACAGGTTTTGCTTACCCGAAAATAAGCCTCGCATAGACTCGAGCTTGAGGTTCATAACCTCCGGACTGGGCAGGGCGGCATACGCTTTGGCATCAGCAAACGTGGCCTGCAAGGCGCTAATAACTTCGTTCCGTTTCTCGTTTTTCCTGACGACAGTTGTGAAATCGGCGATGTCGAACTCCCGGGCGAAGTAGGTAGGCCAGTTCAGCCAGATGCCATCGTCCTTTTTCAGCACGGCATCTTCCCAATTCCAGCCATCGGCCATCATGACGCTCGAACTGCCCGACACGGTCCCGCCCTGCGGCATAGCCTGCGTTAGCAATACGCCGTTGTTACGTATCGTCGGAATAATCTCGGAATCAGTATTATAGGCAATCAACGTCCGTACGTTTGGGTTCAGAATGCCGGTTTCCTGTTTGTCGACCGTTGCCCGGACGGATGCAAACTCCTGTAGACCAACCGTCGATGCGGGTGAAATCAGGCCGGGATAGATGTGCTTTCCCGCTACGTTGATTACGTCCATCTGATCCATCGCCAGCCGAATCGTGGTCGCGTCGGCAACGGTCGAGATGATGCCGTTTTCGAAGATGATGACACCGTTCGGAATCACTTGGCCATTGCCAATATGGATGGTTCCGTTCAGCAGGGCAATCGGCCGCGTCTGCGGTTTGGCCGGCGCGGGATTCTGACCGAAGCTCGTAAGCGAGGCCAGGGTAAGTATCGAAATAAAGAGTTTCTTCATCTGAATTAGTAGTTAGCTCGCTGGCGTCAATTGTCGTTTTCTATTCTTGCGTCAATTAATGACAGGAATGAATGCCCCATCAATGACTGGTTTCTTCTCCTTCGGCGACAACGCCTTCAATGTCTTCGCAGTGGAACATACGAGCCCGTTTAAAACTAGCCCGCTGCGTGGCTGACCCACCCGCTTTAGCCGCCAGCATCTTCTGAATCAGCCGGGCCCGTTCAGCCTGCATAGCATCGCGTTTGAGTTCTTCGTCTTTCAGGCTGAAATAAACGGTTCCGTCGATGATGGTGTACTCTGGCCGGGCGTAAATGGCGAGCGGATTCGCATTCCAAAGCACCAGATCAGCATCTTTACCGACCCGGATACTACCCAACCGATTGTCTAAGTGCAGCAGCTTAGCCGGGTTGAGCGTAACCATCTTCCAGGCATCTTCTTCGGTCATGCCCCCGTACTCGACGGTTTTAGCCGCTTCCTGATTGAGACGACGAGCCATTTCGGCATCATCCGAGTTGATCGATACGGTTACGCCCTGCCGGTGCATCAGCGCTGCGTTGTACGGAATCGCGTCTTTCACTTCCATTTTATACGCCCACCAGTCAGCGAACGACGAGCCACCGGCGCCGTGCTTGGCCATCTTGTCGGCCAGTTTATACCCTTCCAGGATGTGGGTGAACGTATTGACTTTGAACCCCAGCGAATCGGCCACTTTCAGAAGCATGTTGATCTCCGACTGTACGTACGAGTGGCACGTAATAAACCGCTTGTTCGCCAGAATTTCGGCCAGGGCGTCCAGTTCAATGTCCCGGCGGGGTGCCACAGCAGCCGCCTTTTCTTTCGTACTCAGCTTGTTGTAAGCCGCCCAGGCTTTGGCGTATTCCCGAGCCCGCGTAAAGTGGTCCATATATACCTGCTCTACCCCCATCCGAGACTGCGGGAAGCGCGTCAATACGTTCGGATTCGGGTAATTGGCCTGCTTTACGTTCTCCCCTAAGGCAAATTTAATAAAGCCATCCGCGCCCTTAATGAGCATCGCATCCGGGGCGTCCCCCCACTTTAACTTCACGATCGCCGACTGACCACCAATGGCATTTGCCGAGCCGTGAAGCAACTGTGAGGCCGTTACCCCACCCGCCAGTTGTCGGTAGATATTTACGTCTTCCGAATTAATAACATCGGCCATACGTACCTCAGCCGAACTCGACTGCCCGCCTTCGTTGATCGATAACAGGGCGATATGCGAGTGCTCATCGATGATGCCGTTGGTCAGGTGCTTACCCGTCCCGTCGATTACGCTGGCACTGGCGGGAGCGGTCAGGCCTTTACCGACCTGCGCGATTTTACCGTTCTGCACCAGTACGTCAACGCCCGGCATGATTCCGTCTTTTTCGTTCGTCCAGACGGTTGCGTTGCGGATCAGCAAAGTCTGCGCCTGCGGTTTGCGCACGTTCCCCATCCCAACAAATGGATACAGCAGGGCCGATTGGGCCGTTAGCGACGTAGCCGTTGTCGATCGGCCCGCGGTTGCAGTGCCCGACGTAGCCGTAGTTGACGGGGACGCATCCCCTGTGCGGGTAGCCGACCACGTAACGACTTTGCCATCAGGCGTTTCTCCATCACCGACAAAGCGGGTTGGTGACGTCTGATAACCCGTCAAACGTGTGGTTCCGGCCGGGTCGCCAGCCCTCGTTTTTTTGTCGAGCTGCGCCTGGATAGAGATCAGATCACCGCTAACGGCCACCTTTGGGGTAACTTTGGTGGTATCGATCAGAATCTGGTACTCGAGCTTCACCGGCGTTTTCCCCGTAATGTTCAGTTTCAGATTGTTGGGGTTGCGGCCATCCGGACTGACTACTGCGAGCGTCCAGCTCCCGCGCAGGTCCGCAGCGTCTTTCTTATTTACGATATACTGCTTCCCGCGAATCCAGTTTTCGTAGATCACATTGTCGGCACTGAACACATTCCCTGAAGTAATGATGAAGTTAGCGATCCGCCCCTTCTGCAACGTACCGACCTGATCGTCGGCGTTGATCAGGCGGGCGGGCACCGTGGTCAGGGCCTCCAGCGCCTTTTGTTCGGACAAACCGTTCTCGATGGCTTTGCGCAGGTTAGCCCAGAAATCGGCTTTCGATTTCAGACCCGCCGACGTTAAGGCGAAGGAGACATTCGCGTTCGCGAGCCGCCCCGCATTGGTCGGAGCCAGTTCCCAGTGCTTCATCTCCGCCAGCGATACGTTGTCGGCATCCCAGGCATCTTCGACATCATAGGCCTGTGGAAAATTAACCGGTACAATGAGCGACGCGCCCGTTGCTTTGATTTCATCCAGCCGCTGGTACTCATCTCCCCCGCCCCGAATCACGTATTGAATGCCAAACTCATCCCCAATCTTGTCGGCCCGCAGCACACTGAGCTTATCCGAAGCCTCAAAAACAGCGGGCAACGACCGAATGCGGTTGAACGCATCCAGCGACATATTCGCCTGTTCTTTGGCCCCCGCCCGTTTATACCAGTCGGCATCATACATCGTCTGACGCAGCAAGGCAACTGAGCCCATCAGCGAGTTGGGGTACGTCTGTCCCGAACTTCCCTTGCTGAACGAATAGTGCGCCGTAGCGTTGGGTTTCAGCACCAAGGTATTTTCCCGATCATCGGCGAGGGTCACGAGTGTGCCCGTACCCCGAACGATACCGTCGTGCGGATGCGCCAGTACCGCGCCGAAACCCAGCTTACGAAGCTCATCGGCTTTTTTAGCATCGGCCTTGAATAAAACACTGGCATCGTTTTCGGGCTGAATTGCCTGGTTCCAGTAGTATGCGCCTTTCTTGTTTGATTCGTACTGGGGAGGAGCCGTAAACGCCCGGCGCTCGGCTTTTACTTCCGGCATCCCGTAATCCGAGTCGATGTCGATAAAGGCTGGATAGATGCGCTTTCCTTTGAGATCAGCGACCACGGCCCCGGCTGGCAGGTTGACAGTAGTACCAACAGCCTCCACCCGCCCATTCCGGATTAATAAGGTAGCGTTTTGCAGGGTAGTCTGCGGGTCAACGACGATAGTCGCATTCGTAAAGGCATATAGCCCCGGTCGATCGTCATACACGCCATTACGCGGGAAGGTCGTCTGGGCCACTGCCCCATACGTCAGACCAACGGCACAGAGTGTCGTCAGGAGATGTTTTGTCATGAAGTAGGTAAATTGAGATTTGGCTGAAACGGCAAAAATAGCCAACCCCTATCCCTTCCTCAGAAAAAACAAACGTTTATTTTGTTGAAACTATAAAACGAGGTGATTTTGGACAAGCCAATTATAAATCGCGCAGGAGCTAACATGGCCTAGTTAGATGAATAACTAAGCTTAAAATTGTCTAGTCAATAGACATAGATTTTGACAAAAATTACTAAATACGAAGAGTCTCATTTGAGTAGATTCACACTTTGTAACCGCATATATACTCACAATATAATTAATTATTCCAATTATTTATTGAACTATTTTTATAATACAGATTTTAATATACATTAAAATTAGATTAAAATAATAGTTGTAACCTATGGTTACCCCATCATATTACAAAATTTTACGCAGCTACAAACATTTATTTATATTAACATTCCTTTGTTTCGTATTAATTATTATAGTTACAAAAAGATTATTTTATTTGAAGTTAAGATACCGTTTCATTTATAAGGTAAATAAAAGTGAACTGATAAGCGTCAACTTTATAATTACATAGTTTTTTCAGTATGTTTGCCCAGCTAAGAAATTCTTTCACCCAAGCTTGATCAGCTATAATTATGATCTTTAACACGCCAACTGCCATGCAATTGACTCCTTTTCGGTCAACGCAAGGACATAAGATCCCCTCACCCAAAATTTTGGGTCTATGGAGATGATCGCTTCTATTTTCAATACATACGGTGGCTCTTGTCATCTGGATTTATTGGGAAATATTTTTTTAAAATTTTAACTGGAGTTAAGCCATCTGTATGAGTCGCCTGTAGACCTCTGTGTCAAGTAAAGAGTATGAGGTAACCTCTCTGCTCCCTGAATACAGACTACTGTTAAGCCATTGTTAGCACATGACTGGGAAACATGGGTATTCAAGCTCTATGGAGTGGTAAAACCTATGGCTTTTGCAGTAAACTTATAATCATACTAGACTATGTTCAATTTTCTGTATAAGCCCTTTTTAATCCTTCTCTCTATGTCTAACCAACGCTCAATTCATTAACTAACCCTTATTCATATCACACAACCTTATAAAAAACGCTACATGAAAGCTGCAAAACCAAACTTAAGGCTGATTGCTTCAGGACTGATGCTAGGCGCTACTCTTTACAATTGCAAAACGAAGGATGTTGAATCGCTCACACCCTTTACCTACACCTTTAAAGGTCTCGAGGATGTGAAGCTGCCGGAAGTGAAACCTACAGCACCAGCCGCCGTTTCCGTTACTGCGGCTTCTGTAACCTCATCTACCGCAGCCGCAGCCGTTACGTCCGGTCTGGCTGATCTGAGCGCAACAGGTCAGGTACCAGCCGCCGTTCAGCAGGCTGCCGCCGATGTCAGCAAAGCGGTGTCTCCCGAAAAAGCAGCTCAACTTGCCGCCAGCTTTACGCCAACCGTGCTGACCAACCTGGCTACAACCGGGGCTTTGCCCGCTAGTTTACAGACTGAGGTGAAAGCGATTACCAGCAACCCAGCCCTGAAGGCGTATCTACCCACCTTCACGTTACCGACTGTTAATGGTAAGCCCGTCGGTGGTCGTTTACCCGCGAAATCGGGGAACACGGTTGTACCTGTAACGCCTGTCGCTTATTCGACGATGGATGACGACGCTTGCAAAGCTGCCGCTAATGCTGCCTATACGACTGCTACACAGAACTTAGAGGCTGCAAGAACAAGCCAGGCAGGTACCATTAACAGCGCCTACACGCAGAATACTGCTGGAGTTGCCGCAGAAGCCGCGCCCTGCAAGGCTGGTCTTCCGGCTAAATATGATCCGATGCGGGCTAGCGCGCAGCAGACTCTGAACAGTGCGCTGGCGAACCTTGAAGCTGGGCGGTCGGTGCTCGGAGAAGAATCTTATTCTCTACTGAGAATACTTCAACTAGCGGCTTATGCTGAGGCAGTTGGCGTATATAGCACATTGCAAGCGGCCGAAACGGCGGCCTGCGATGCAACGGGAACAGCAAAACTGGCCAACGCTCAGGCAGCTCGTGATGCTGACTTAGCTGCAATCACCAACAACTTTAATGCAGCCGTGGCGCAGTTGACAGCCGCCCGGAACACGGCGGTAGCCAGTTGCCACAACCAAGGCGGTGGCCGCCAGGGAGCGGACCAGTAGTACCAGCAGTTTTGTCAAGACCATAACCTCATTCAGCCGATATAATGACTACCAGATCTCTTTTCCTATCATTCGCTACACTGGCCACCGGCTTATTTGTCGCTCCCACTGTTACGCAGGCTCAGGTAAATCTGAAAAGCATCAGCGTTGGTGCCAGCTATTGGCAGCCTTCACTCGATTATTGGAACAACCAGTCTATCCTTGTCGACTACAACGCCGGTAAAGGGGCTAAACTAGGCGGTAGCGTTATGCCGACAGCAGCCATTGAAGTAGGACTTACCAAAGGCCTGTCAATTGGTGGTCGGGTTGGTTACTGGAATCAATCGGCTTCCAGCGACCTGAGCATTGCCGGGATCAACCGCTCCGAAAAGCTGACGCTGTCGATCATTCCCGTATCGCTCGACCTGAAATATACGCTTGGCAGTCAAGCGTCCAGCGAAGAGAAAACGCCGTTCCTGACGCCTTACGTGGGAATAAGTGTGGCCCGTTATTTTATCAATAATAAGTTCGATCGGCAGGTAGTGAACAACACCGGTTCACTAAACGAAACGCAGGCGGGTAACAATTACGGGGTGCAGATCTTTGTCGGGGCCGAAAAACAACTGGTCAAGAAACTCTACGTAGGTCTGGATGTGCGCTACCATCTTGGCAGCTACAATCAGGCGGTACGTACCGAAGCGGCCAGCACGACCGAGAAGGTTAGCCTTAATGGGGTTGAAGCTGGGCTATCGCTCCGCTACAAGTTCAACTAATCGGGACTACGTACTTCCTGGGATAACTCAGCCCCGTTCACGAACGGGGCTGAGCCACCCGCGACCTGATTTGCCGAAATACCTCTTTTTAATCAGTCCTATAGACTATAACATACAGGACGACTTGACGTATATGCATCTACCGTTCGAAAAAGCCCGACTAAACAGGACCGCAGAAAAAATTTTTCTGGTCCTCCTGCTTGCTGTCTGTGTAGGTTCGCCGTCACAGTTATGGGCGCAGATGAACATCTCCGGTAAGCCGGGGCTGATGTATATACCGTCGGCGGAGGTGCAGCAAGATGGTACGTTCTCAATTGGGTATAATTATAATCCAGTCAATTACGCGTTCCGGTTCAATCCAGCAGCCAATCCTTTAGTTACAACTCATAACTCGGAAAGTATTGCGTTTGTCAATTTATCGATCCTACCAAGATTTGAGGTCAATATCAATCTATTAAACCCAAACGGTCCAATACAATTTAGCGCCAAGGGAATAGGTGACCGGCAGATTGATCTGAAGTATGCTCTACTCACGGAGAAGGCGAAGCGACCATCCGTGGCCGTCATTCTGTCGGCTCCATTCGGTATTGACAACTCACTCGTTACGTATGCGCTGGTTGCTACCAAGCATGTTGCGCTGAGTAAGGCCATAACGGCGGGGATTACGGCAGGTATAGGAAGCCCCTATTCCATTTATCGGGCAGGGGTTAAGAACGAAGAGAATTCAGATATTTTCTCCGGATATACCCTACGTGATAAACGGGATCGTCCTTATCACTACTTAAGTGGTCCGTTTGGCGGTGTCAACCTCAATGTTGCTAAAAAAGGCGGGCTGGTGGTTGAGTGGGATTCGCAGCATCTGAACGTAGGCGCTTACGCCCTGCTGCTTAAGCACTGGACCGTTCAGGCTGGCCTGCTGAACGCTGATCAGATCACCTTCGGTACGTCGTATGCCGTGCTCTTGCTTCGGTCGCTTAAACCGGCTAACCGACTCAGAACGTCGGCGCAGGAGCCTGAAACGATCGCACAGAAGCGGGATGTCTTGCTGGACTTTGAGAATCTGTCGGTAGACAGTGCCCAACACAGCGTCTCCTACGAGCAGCGGCTGTATCGCAATCCAATGGTCGGGCTGCGAAATCTGGCAGAATCCGTTTCGGCGGAGGGCATCAACGAGTTTATGCCGCTCTACCAGGGTATTCCTATTGCTCGTTACCACTTGTCATCTACGCTCAACACCAGTCTGCTATCGAAAGCGGATCGGAGAGCATGGGCCAAAACCCATCCGTTCAACAGCCGGGCGTACAAATTTGATTTTCGGTTACAGCCCGACTTTATTGCGCAATTTGGCTTTCGGGAAAGCCCAGTGGAAAGTAAGGTTAATCTCTTGCTACAAAGCCAGTTGTTCTTAAGCCGGGGGTTGGTGCTGAACTGGGGGGTGCTGCTGCCGATCGTAAATAAACTGGATAGCCAGGAGATGAACGTACGGCCCGCGCCTACTTTTCTGAACCAGTTTCTGGCGTTGGACGGGGCCAATTTTATGAGTGTGTCGGCGGGTCTGTTTTACAATGATCAGTATGGGCTGAACGCTCAGTATCGCCACGCGGACCTGACCAAAAACTGGTCGTTTGGTGTAGAAACGGGTTTGACCGGCTTCTACTTCTTCTCGGCCAACGGTCTTTATTATGAAGCACCGGATCAGCTTCTGCTACTGGCCGACATAGCGTATCGTATTCCTCTGCGGGATATTACGGTAAAGCTGTCGGGTGGTCAGTACATGTACCAGGACCGCGGGGTACGGCTAGACCTTATCCGGCAGTTGGGGAACGTAGAGGTTGGCTTTTACGCCCTGAAAACAAATAATGGCGGAACGGGTGGTTTCAACTTTGCCATTCCGATCGCGCCCGGCCGTATCGTACAGACGCAACGGTTCCGGGTACGTAGTACGGAAGAGTTTCGCTGGGAATACAATTACAGCCGGGGGTATCGAATTGGCACCCGGTATCGGACGGGCAATCAACTGGATGCGCTCCTTCGCCAGTACCATAGCAGTTATTTACAGAATCAATATCGTTGAGTTTAACTAGCAACCAGTATGACAGTAGGAACAATGCGTAAGCAGGCGGGGCTTTGGTTCGTGGGGTTGTGTACGTGCCTGTCGAGCTGCATTTCCAGCAAAGAGCTGGTCTTATATCAGGGCGACGGTGCCGGTAAAGATTCGATGGCGGTCGCTCCCCGCTACATTCCGACCATTAAAGCCGGGGATGTGCTCTCCGTGCAGGTCAGCAGCCTCAGCCCGGAAGCTACCATGTTTTTCAATCCGTACGCCACGATTTCGATGGCCGAACGAGGTGGGTCGGCGCAAACCCCTACCCCAACAACGCCTATCCCGTATACCCCCGGCTATCTGGTTAACGAGGAGGGGCAGATTGAACTGCCGCTTGTGGGTAAACAAACCGTTCAGGGGTTGACCAACACAAAGGCTGCGGCCCAGATCCGGCAAAAGCTGCTTGATTACCTGAAAGAGCCCACGGTGAACGTCCGCAACCTGAATTTCCAGATTTCGGTCTCCGGCGAAGTAGCCCGTCCCTCGCTGTTCTCGATTCCGAATGAGCAGATTACGTTACCAGCAGCCTTGGGGCTGGCCGGTGACATTACCATCTACGGGCGTCGGGACAACGTGCTGATCATTCGTGAAGAAAACGGCCAGCGGACCTTTAACCGCATTGACCTGACCAAACGCGATCTGTTCAAATCCCCCTACTACTACTTACGCCCCAACGATATTGTGTACGTGGAGCCCGGCAAAGCCCGTGTGGCCAATGCCGACCGAACGTACCAGGTCTTACCCATTATGTTGAGTGCTCTATCCGTTATCGCCATTATTGTTACTCGCCTTTAACACCCACGAACATGGTTACAAATAACCCATATACCCCCTATCAGGCTTACGAAGTTGAACCGCAGCTAAACCTGCGCGCCATGCTGATGCGGTACGTGCGCAACTGGCCCTGGTTCGTGCTCTCCTTGCTAGTAGCGGCCGGGGCAGCGTATGTGTATTTACTCTATCAATCGCCGGTATACAACGTAAAGGCCAGTCTACTGATCAAGGATGAGAAAAAAGGCATAACCGGAGAAAGCCTCATGAAGGAAATGGATCTGTTCAGTTCCAGCAAGGTGGTGGAGAACGAGATGGAAATCCTGAAGTCCTTTACCCTGATGGACCGCGTCGTGAACAGCCTGGGCCTGGATGTACACTATTATCATCCGACCAGCACAGTAAAGAAAGAGATCTACGCGGAATCACCGATTCGGTTGCTCGTTGAAAAGCCAAGTCCAGACGTATATGAAACAGAACTAGAATTTAGCTTTGTGGATTACAAAACGGTAAGCCTGAACGGGCAAACATATCCGGTCAACCAAAGCATCCAAACACCCTATGGCCAACTGCGCATATTCGCCCGGAAGCCACTCAATGCTAAGATGGAACCCGTTGTTGTGGCAGTGTCAGACCATGCGGGTACGGTTGAGGATTATTTAACTAAGCTAAAGGTTGAACCAACGGCAAAGCAATCGACCGTGCTGGTGATGAATCTGGAAGAAGCGGTACCGGATAAAGGTGAAGCTATTCTGAACCAGCTTATTCAGGAATACAACAAAGAAGCTATTGTCGACAAGAATAAGGAAGCCAGCAATACGTTAAGCTTCATTGAAGATCGGCTGGGCCTGATTTCGGGTGAGCTATCGAGCGTAGAAAAACAGGTTGAACTGTATAAATCAACGCAGGGTATTACTGACCTGGGTGTGCAGGCGCAGACCTTTCTGTCGACCGTAAAAGAAAACGACACGCAGTTGAACGAGGTCAACATCCGGCTTAGTGCGCTGGAAGACGTGGCGCGGTACGTGCAGAATCAATCGGGTGAAAAAGGCGTAGCGCCCGCTACGCTGGGGTTCAGTGATCCGATCCTGACGGGCTTGCTAACAAAAGCCGCTGAACTGGAAATGAAGCGCGAAGAAGTGTCGCGCACCATGTCGCCGAATAACCCGCTGCTTCAGTCGCTGAACAGCCAGTTGAAGACCATGAAGGCCAGCATCAGCGAAAACATTCAAACGATGCGGCAGCAGTTGACCAGCAGCCGCAACCAATTACTGGCCAATAACCAGCGTATTGAAGGAATGATCCGCACCGTGCCAGGTAAGGAACGGGCGCTGTTGAACATTACCCGCCAGCAAGTCATTAAGAACGGACTCTATACGTACCTGCTCCAAAAGCGGGAGGAGACAGCCCTGTCGGCCGCTTCTACGGTTTCGGATAGCCGCACGGTTGACGTTGCCCGAACGAGCAGCAAGCCTGTAAAACCGGTGAAACTGATGATTTTCGCCTTGTTTGCAGCGGCTGGCATATTCTTTCCCATTGGGCTTATAACCGCTAAAGATGCCCTGAATAACCGCATTTTACGTCGGTCAGACGTAGAAGAGGCTACGCAGGTGCCTATCTTAGGCGAGATTGTAAAAAGCAAACAGGTATCGGCCGACAATCTGGTGTTCAAACCCCGCATGCAATCCGTGATTGGTGAGCAGATCCGGGCGTTACGTACAAACCTTCAGTTCCTGCGCTCTGACCCGGAAAAAAGTCAGGTATTGTTGTTCACCTCCAGCATTAGTGGCGAAGGCAAATCGTTTATTTCGTTGAACTTGGGCGCTAGCCTCGCACTCGTCGACCGGACAACGGTCATCCTGGAAATGGACATGCGCAAGCCTAAGTTGCACAAGAGCCTGCACATGGAGAACCGGGCGGGGTTGAGCAATTACCTGATCGGTGAGGCAACGATTGACGAGTTGCTGCGTCCAATTCTTGGCTACGAGAATTATTACATCATCACGGCTGGGCCACTGCCCCCAAACCCATCAGAACTGTTAAGCTCTCCCCGACTGGCGCAACTGTTCGATGAGCTAAAAGCCCGTTTTGACTACGTACTGGTCGATTCACCACCGGTTGGATTAGTGACTGACTCCCAATTGATTGCCCCTTTTGCCGATGCAACCATGTTCCTAGTACGCCATGACCATACTCCCAAGAATTCGATAAAAATGGTCGATGTGTTGTATAAGGAACATCGCTTCCAGAAGCTGAGCATCATCCTGAACGGCGTAGGTGAAGGGGAATCCTATTATTATAACTACGGCTACGGCGACTATTACGACGGGTCTGATAAAAACAGGCGTCTGAACAAAGGAGCTTAGTATAAAGCACCGATAACTGTTTTATTTTCAACCTAATACACTTAACATAACTTAGCTTTTATGCTTAGTCTTGACTCACACTACAAAACGCTGTACGTGTACGCTGAGCCACGGACCCGGCAAAGTGAATTCACGTATCAACATGCAGGAAAGCGAGTATTCGATATATGCTTCTCCTTATTAGTTATTGTTCTTGTCTTGTCATGGTTAATACCTTTATTAGGCATATTGATTAAGCTCGACTCAGCAGGGCCAGTGTTTTTTGCGCAAATACGTACAGGCTACCGTCGAAATTTGTTTTACTGCTTAAAGTTTCGAACGATGTCGCATGATCCCAACGCCCCGTTCAAACAGGCTACCAAACAAGACATACGAGTAACAAGATTGGGGCGCTTTTTACGTAAAACCAATCTGGATGAAATGCCCCAATTTTTAAATGTACTCATTGGGAATATGAGTATTGTAGGCCCTCGTCCTCACCCAATACAGTTAGACGATCAATATTGGAATACGTTACCCAAATATCGAAGCCGGTACCGTACCAAGCCAGGCATAACGGGCTTAGCTCAAGTGCGTGGATGCCGTGGTGAGACCGATAAGGTTATAAAAATGGCGCATAGGCTCAAATACGATCGGCTTTACAATCGGAAGCAATCTTTAGGATTAGACCTTAAAATCTGTTATTGGACAGTATTGAAGATGGTCACAGGCGATAAGACAGCCTGGTAGATTTTCGCACCAATTGGCAGCAAAATAATGGTAGGACAATTGATTTACAGGCGCGTAGTTGGCAAGACTGGGGAGAGAAGCAGTAAAGTCATTGGCAACATACTGAAGTCATTTGTTTTTAAAGGACTCAGTATTTTACTGTCGCTGTTAGTAGTTCCATTATCGATAAACTATCTGGATACAGAACGATATGGAGTCTGGCTTACACTTAGTTCAGTTCTTACGTGGATCAACCTAATGGATATTGGGTTAGGAAACGGGTTGCGCAATAAACTTGTGAAGGCCTTAAGCGAAAGGGACTTGATTGCAGCCAAAAAGCTTGTAAGCACAACCTATGTTCTGGTAACTCTAATGAGTTGCGTAGTCGTTGTTCTGTTCCTAATCGCTCTGCCGTTTATGGATCTGAATGCCATTTTCAACATTCATACCGTAGATAGAAACGAATTGGCTGCGGTTGCCCTAGTCGCCTTCTTGGCCTTCTGTACACTGTTTACACTAAAACCGCTAACTGCTGTCATTATGGCCACGCAGAATGCTGCGCTTGATAATCTGATTCTACTCGTTGGTAATGTTATTAGCATCTCCTGTGTGGCAGCATTAGTCTACGGTACTAGCGGTCATGGAAATCTATTCAGCATAGTGTTAGTTTTTAGCATGGCACCTGTGGTTGCCTACATCGCTGGTAGCTTGTATCTATACAAACGGCTGTATCCATCGCTGATGCCGTCGCTAGCCTATTTTGACCGCACTCACATTCGATTCCTAGCCGGAACAAGTATTCAGTTCTTTGTTATTCAGATTGCAGCAACAATTGTATTAACATCTAATAATATCATTTTAAGTCAGTTTTTTGGGAATGCAGAAGTAACAAAATACAACGTAGTATTCCGCTATTTCAGTGTCATTACCATCATACAGACAATTGTGTTGACTCCCATCTGGTCGGCTGTAACAGAAGCTTATCAGAAAGGCGACTTTTTATGGATTAAATCAACGTTGAATAAATTGATTCGTAACTCACTTCTGCTTTCGGCTGTGACGATCATGCAAGTGATAGCTACACCTTGGGTAATGGAGAAGTGGTTAGGCGAATCCTTCACCGTTGATTCAAATTTAGTTTTAGCTGTAGGGGCTTACACAATATTAATCACATTCGGCAGCACATTCACCTACATTATTAATGGCATTGGTACAATACGGATTCAGATGTGCACCTCCATACTTACAACCTGCTTAAGTATTCCCGTATCTATTTTCCTAGCCGGGGAAATAGGTCCTACAGGAGTAGTATTAGCAAATTGCATCTGGCTTACGCTTTGGCTTCCGCTTCGTATAATTCAATATCAAAAAATTGTAAACCAAACTGCAAGTGGCATTTGGATATTATAACCTTTTCAATAATGTTGAACATTATCAATACAAACCCTTATATCTTCCCCTACAACTATGTGAAATTATCAAGACAAAATAACTATAAAATTAAAAGTTACACATATCCATCAGCAGTTTAGGTCAATATTCGTTTCCACAAGACATGAACACTACACAAAAAATAATAAAAAAAGTTCTGAATAGAAATTATCTTAATTTTCAATTAGAAGAAAATGCAATTCATACAGAACATAACTTATACCCTAAAAATACAATTAACAATTTTAGAGAAAGTAACGAAGAGTTGAACAAAATATTTAAAGGAGCGAGTGACTTCAACTATGTAAGTGTATACGTACACGGAAGTTGGGCAGACAACACCAAAACATTTTTTTCAGATTTAGACGACTTAATAATCATTAATCGATCTGAATTGCGTAATCAACCTGAAGAGATTAAAAAACTAACTAAATGGCTAAAAAAAGTGGATATGACGTTTTGTAAAATTGACCTATTACAACATCATGGACATTGGATCATATACCAGGACTTACTCAACAACTATGATGAGTCTTATATGCCATTAAATGTGCTTAAAAACTCAGTTCTTATCCATGGCATGGATGAAATTTATTATAAAATAGATGACGAAAAAACAAAGGAAGGATTATTGAAAAACATAATCACTACAGAAAACAACATAAAAATTTGGGCAAAAAAATATATAAATCAAAAAATAACTTCTTACGACATGAAATGTTTAATTGGATCCTTTCTCCTAATGCCTGCTTATGCCTTTCAGTATAAAGGGTATAACATTTCTAAAAGAGAGGCTATTGAAAGAAAACAAGAGATATTCAGCAAGAATACATGCATTTTTTTAGATAAATGCAGCGATATACGGTACCATTGGAATATCATAAGTAGAAAAAAATCATACAAGATGTTAAAGGCTTTCTCTATAATATGCAATGATGCTGATTTATTTAGAAGAATTTCTAAAAGATTTTCTCCAGTGTTCCCCAAACATGAATTTGTAACACTAGAAAAAGCCGAAATAGACCAATTTTTACATGAAATTGCTTCCTTAAAAAAACAACAAACAATATGAAAATAGTAAATGATTTAAATCTCGATTTAACACAAGCAGATTATAAGAATTACACAAATAAATTTTTTGAGTTATGTAAGCAATGTGATATAGACGAAAAGAAGGTCGCATTATTTGGACAAGTGGGATTTCCAGGCATCTCAGATATTGATGTGTTAGTAATAAACTCATCAGAAAACATTAAAAGATTGAGTTCCATCTTTGAAAAGGAACGTACAATTTCTAAAAATTTTAGATACCTATTTTGTCACGAACCCGCTTACGTTATAGAAAATACAATTGAAGACGTTTGTAGAATTCATAGCCTTGAAGGTGTAACTTCAATTGAAGAGGATTTTACAATGTTGGAGAGTTACAAACAAAGTATAGCCCCGCAAGAAAAAGATATACTAAATATTGTTTGGTTTATTACACTAACATACTTAGTTGCAGACATGCAAAAGAAAGCCGTAATAGGGCCGCCCATTAGTTTAAGATTAATCTTATTAACTTACAAAAACATTTTACATTCTTTAAATTTGTTCAATATAGACGATTATGAGATACCTAATACCATCATGAGCTCTACAGAACTTAGGACGTGGGTTAAAAATAATTATTCTGACAAAACAAGTAATTATGTTTGGAATAAATTCATATTAGCATATAATTTTACTACTAATATTTTTGACATTTTTTGTCAAAAAAAAGTGACCAATAATATTAGTAGTAACAAATCATCACTTATTATTTCAAAAGATCTAATCTGTAAAGAAGCTGATCATACAAAAGTTAGTATTAAATTAATTATTAGTAAAATACACGTCAATACATATGCATTTAAAATTATAAATGATTATTATAATGGGAGGTCTAACATCAAAGAGATTAATGATTATATAAAATCAAGCGCAAATTGCAAAAAGGCGTTTATGCAAGCTTCCATAAGGTACTGTTACTTAGAACCTTTTATGTTTCCACCAACCAGGCTAAAAAATGAAGTTTTGTTTTATTTAAACAGAATAAAGCTTAGCAGACTGCTAACATAATTAACCTAGATAAGGCACATTGAAGAGTTAGAATATTATTACTTAGTCGATAAACATATATCATGAAAGTATTGTGGATTGCTCCATTACCGTATATAAAAAAACCTAAGGGGCATCCGGCTCCTTGGATTATGACACTTTCGCAAGCTCTGTCTTCGTGTATAGACTTAGATATTTTAGTCTGCAACTCAGATATTGACAAAGACGAAACGTTTACAGTTAATAATGTAAACTACATCTACTTAAAAACACCAAGGGGAGCCATTGACTTGATAACATTTCACAAATATAAAGTTGGGTTATTACGTAAGTACTTAAAAAGACAGCATCAAAAATATGATATAATACATATACATGGTTCAGAGCATCAATTCGAACAAGCTTGTTGGGATATACCAGTCCCGAAGTTGCTATCAGTACAAGGTATAATTAGTGAATATTATAATCACATCTCTGATAAGATTTCTTATAGAAAGTTAAGCTGGTATTTAACACAGCTTTCAGAGAAGCGATATTTGCCACATATTAAACACTTTATGTGTAGAACTGATTGGGATAAACGCTGGGTCCATCAAAATGTAAAAGATGCTGTTGTTCATCATTGCTGGGAAACTATAAGGCCCAATTTTTTCGAATTAAAATTTGATTCCACACTTAACAAAAATATTCTTTTTCTTGGCGGCATTAATGACATAAAAGGCTACGAAAAAGCGTTAATCGCTTTCGACCTAGCCGCCGAATCTAATAAAGACATAAAATTACTATACGCTGGATCGCGCGTAAACGAAACGAATAAAATAATCAAAGAGGCAATTTCGAAACATAACTTACGTAATATAAATGATAATAATCTCAAATTGCTTGGATTTTTAAACGCTCAAGAATTAGCCATAACTTTTACAAAGTGTTATTGCTTATTACATCCTTCATATATCGACAATAGTCCTAATAGTATATGTGAAGCTCAAATATCAGGTCTGCCAGTTATAGCCTCGAATGTAGGCGGTGTAGGTTCACTAATCGAACATAACAAAACAGGTTTACTTACGACGCTATCACCAGAGGATATTTCAACTAGCCTTTTAAAAGTATACGATGATAAACCATTAGCTATATCATTAGCTAAGCAAGGAAAAATCAAAGCCGAAAAACGCCATGATACAGAGTCAATACGAAATATTACCTACTCAATCTATAAAGAAGTTATCCATTCTTTTTGGAATCAGGATCATCTACAAGGTGTATAAAACTATTTTGCAGTATTTACATATAGCTTACTGCAAAGTGTATACGTATATACTTTTTATAGCCAATGGGGTCATATTCCATGATGATTTCATAGCTAAAGGAATTCCCATTGTCAACGTGAACCTGAAAGGCATATTGAGGATTGGTAGAGAATTTTCTATGCATAATGGAAATCGCTATAACCAGATAGGTAGGCAACAACCCTCTTACTTTATAGTTGGCGCAAATGCAGCTCTTAGAATTGGTAATAACGTCGGTATAAGCTGTACTTCAATAATTTGTGAAAAAGAAATCATTATCATGGATAATGTAAGGATCGGAGGGAACTGTGCTATATATGACACTGATTTTCATAGTCTTGACATAAGCAAACGTATAGCGACCGTCGAAGATAAAAGTATAGAGGCAGTAAAGCGGGCTACAGTTATAATTGAAGAGAATGTTTTTATAGGCGCTCACAGCCTGATCTTGAAGGGTGTCAGGATTGGTCGTAATTCAATTATAGGTGCAGGATCAGTGGTAACTAATAGCGTCCCAAACAACCAAATATGGGCTGGTAATCCAGCTAGGTTTATTAAAGAAATTTAAACTTAGTTTGAGAATCAAAACATGTAAAATAAGAGTTTTAGCATGCGAACAACGGTTAGTTTACACAAATCAAATCTTAACAGATATAAGACAGGCTTATATTTAACGATTATTTATACGTTTTTCAATAATTTTGGCTTACCAGATGGGTTAACATTTATGAGTATATTGAGCCCTTTATTTTACTTGTGGCTTGTTAAAAAAAGAAGAAAATTCATTGTACTTAAATTCTCACTTCCCTATTTATTACTTTCACTATTTCAAGGATTGAACGGCATTGAATTAGCAACTGATTTTTTACGCTCTTCAATTTTATATTTCACAATCTATATATTTATTTACACTGTCTATATATTCATATCTAATCCCTCTAACTTTACCCTGTTACCTAAATATTTCAAAACCACAGTTCTTATAAATTTACTATTCACAATCATAGCTTTTTCAACTCTATATACTCCTTTTGATAAAACATTTTGGTACTATAATGAATTAACTGTAGTATTAAATTTTCCAAGATTAAAATTACTAAGTACAGAGTCGTCTATATATGCACAAACATTTATCCCTATATTTTTTTATTATTTTATGACTACTTATTATAATGGATTGACTTATAATCCCAAAATGCTTTTCCTTTCAATTTTACCAATATTGCTATCCTTTTCTATGGGTGCATATCTTACGATACCACTTGTATTGTTACTATTCTGTATAATCAAATTTTATCAACAACCTAAATCCTATATAAATTTTCGCTTTGCTTCTGTATTAGTGTATTCTTTAATCATCTTATTATGCTTTTTAATATTAATTTATCCTGATAATTTTTTCACTAATAGAGTAAATAATATTTTTAATGGCGAGGATTCTTCAACTAATGGTCGCACATTTGAATCATTTCTTTTAGCATATAAAATAGCAGAGAAAAAAAGTTTATTTTTTGGTGTCGGGGCAGGCCAATTAAAGATTATCGGCAATGATATTATCAACATGTATTATCAGTACCAAGAAGGTAGTTCGAATAACATTCGTCAGGCAGTACGTATTCCAAATTCCGTTGCAGAGACTTTTGCCATTTTCGGATTTGTAGGCCTATTTTTCAGATTTGGTGTTATCATTACTTTGTTCATCAGAACAAAAGTTTTAACAAGCTCCTACAGGACTCTTGTCTTTTTATATGCATTTATTTCACAATTCACTGGAGGAAATGTAATTTACTTAGCTGAATATATACTCTGGATTTTAGCCTTTTCGCCTATTTTGCCAGATGATGTTTTTTCAAGGCGTACTTTGGCACTTCAGAAAACAAATTCTATGATGAAAGAAAAAATTTCGCCTGTAAAAAAACAGTATACATATGAATCGGACTAAGAAAATAACGATTATTACTGCCACTTACAATGCTGAGCGATTTCTTCAACAGTCAATTGAAAGTGTTTTAAGTCAAAATTTTTCAAACATAGAATACATAATTATTGATGGCGGTTCAACTGACCAAACCGTTGATATCATCAAACGCAATTCGTCAAAGATAACGTATTGGATTAGCGAAACAGATAAAGGCATCTATGATGCCTGGAATAAAGGTATAAGCAGAGCTACTGGGGAGTGGATCATGTTTCTGGGTAGCGACGATTTATTGTTACCAGGTGCCTTAGCTATGTATGTTAACTTCATTGGTACTTTACCGGCTGATACAGAGTATGTGTCTTCCCGAGTGCAGATGGCTGATGAGGAGTTAAACCCGACACGTGTCAAGGGATGGCATTGGGAGTGGCCTCGTTTTTTAAAAGACATGACAGTAGCGCACCCGGGTTCGTTACATGCTTGTACTTTATTTCAAAAGTATGGTATGTTCAATACAGACTATAAGATAGTTGGTGATTATGAATTATTGCTCCGTCCAGGTAAAGCGCTTAAGGCAGCTTATATAGATGCAACTACAGTAATTATGCGGGAAGGGGGAGCTAGTGATAGTTGGGCTGCTATTCAGGAACATTACCAAGCTAGCACTTTAACAGGTAAGTCACCCGTTTTGCCTGCTTCTGCCAACATGTACTATGTCGGGTTGAAGTTTTGTACAAAAAAGATACTCCACTCAATAGGCGTTAATGCCTATCTCCGCCGATAAGCACTCGTAACGATACCACTTTGCTTATGAAATCGAACGTAAAAGTGTTCGTTGATGCCCATGTTTTTGATGGGGAGTACCAAGGTACTCGAACGTACATTCGTGAATTATACCGTCGTCTGGCTACCTACGCTGGAATTGATCTGTATTTAGCTTCGTACGAAACCGAAAATTTAAAGAAAGATTTTCAGCAAGGAGAGAATGTCCATTTTCTCCAATATAGTACTCCTAAACGCACCCGACGACTAGCCGTAAACATTAATCAGTTAATTTGTAAACATCAGATTAACGTGGCTCATTTTCAGTACGTAGTTCCGCCTATTAAGACTTGTAAATATATTGTGACGACCCACGATATATTGTTTAAAGATTTCCCAACTGAGTTCCCACTTGCATACCGGTTGTCAAAAGGGTTACTGTATCAATTGTCTGCCCGCATGGCTGACGTCGTTACGACGGTATCTGATTACTCAAAGTCAGCAATAAGTCGACATTTCAGCATACCTGATGAAAAAATCCACGTTGTACCAAACGGAGTCAGCGAACATTTTTTCGACGATTACGGTAGGCAGGTCTGTCAAGCGCAGATTGCTTCCCGATACGGGGTAAATAATTATATATTATATGTTAGCCGTATTGAGCCCCGTAAGCGTCAGGCTAGCTTGCTAAAAGCTTACCTAGACGCGCAATTATATGAAAAGGGAATTCAATTGGTTTTTATTGGACATCAATCTCTTAGTGTTCCTGAACTCGACGGGGTTTATGAAAACCTTCCGGAAAAGGTAAAACAGTCAATCCACTTTTTACACGGTGTAAATGATCAAGACTTATTAACGTTTTATCGGGCGGCTCAATTATTTGTTTACCCATCAGTTGCTGAAGGGTTTGGCATCCCACCTCTGGAAGCAGGAGCGATGAGAGTTCCTACGCTCTGTTCGAACACCACAGCCATGAGTGACTTCTCTTTTTTCGGAGAACAGCACTTTTATCCATCAACAGAAAATATTAAAGAGCATCTGATTCGCTTTTTTACTAGTTCGAGACGGAGCTCTGATGAGTTGAATCAGATCGCTGATGCTGTACGTCAAAAATATTCTTGGGATCAATCAGCCCGGATTTTATACAACTTGATACAATCACTTAATTAAATAACTAGCAACCAACATGCGTATTGGCATTATCGGTACTCGTGGAGTGCCTAATCATTATAGTGGTTTCGAACAGTGCGCGGAATTTTTGTCTGTTGCACTTGTTGAGAAAGGTCACCAAGTAACGGTGTATAATTCCCACAATCATCCACACCAACAAAAGACATTCAAGGGAGTGGATATCGTTCACTGTTACGATCCTGAGTATCGTATAGGCACATTTGGACAATTTATTTACGACCTTAATTGCATTATAGACTCTCGTAAACGAGATTTTGACATAATACTCCAGCTAGGTTATAATAGTAATTCTATATGGCATTGGCTATTACCCCGAAAGCCGGTAGTTATAACTAACATGGATGGTTTAGAGTGGAAGCGTACTAAATTCTCACCAAAGGTGCAGCGCTTTTTGCAACAGGCTGAATCCTGGGCGGCTCATACGAGTGATTACCTTGTTGCTGATTCAAAGGGAATTCAACATTATCTTAAAGATAAATACCGTATAGACTCAACGTATATACCCTATGGTTCATACGTGTTCGACGAGCCTGATGCATCTATATTGGACGAGTATAAACTGGTTCCATACACCTATAACATGCTTGTGGCGCGGTTAGAGCCAGAAAATAGTATTGAGTTAATCCTTGATGGCGTTGCAAGATCAGAAGACAAGACACAATTCCTAGTTGTCGGCAAATGTCACACCAAGTATGGCCAATTCCTAATTGAGAAGTATAAAGAGCACTCAAATATTCGATTTATGGGTGGTATTTATAATTTAAAGCGGTTAAACAATGTACGTTTTTTTTCAAATCTATATTTTCACGGTCATACTGTAGGAGGTACCAATCCCTCGCTATTAGAAGCAATGGGGTCTGACTGTCTAATATGCGCGCATAATAATTCGTTTAACAAAGCGATTCTTGGTAGTGAAGCTTTTTATTTCACAGAAGCTTCAGAAGTCGCTAGTTTGTTAGAAACTATTTCTAAGAAGCAATATAGCGAGTATGTAAATATAAACCGAACCAAAATTCGTGACATTTATCATTGGCCATTGATTGTTGACCAATACGAAAGTTTGTTTATCTCTACTTTAGAAAGAACTCATATCTCTCAATCTAAAAAAGTAATATCGGAATCTGTTGGTTAAATATGCAAAGCAATATACACTTGTTAATACACTAGAGAATGGGTTTATAGTTGAATTGTAAAAATATACTGGCTGTATTATTTTTCAATAATAGATATCGCTCATAAATTATCAATACTTTATGAAACAACGGTTTGAAACTCTCGATGTTTTTCGTGGTTTTGCCGCTCTAATTGTGGCTGTTTACCACTTTTCAGAATCAAAAGGCAATTTAGGTAATATATCTTTAATTGGTGAAGGGCATCGCTTTGTTAACTTCTTCTTTGTATTATCAGGGTTTATTATTCACCATAACTACCAACATATAGTAAATGATTACCAGCTTAAAGATTTTGTGTTCAAGCGCCTTTTAAGGCTATACCCACTCCATCTCTTTATGCTAGTTCTGTTCCTGACTTTTGAAGTGCTAAAAGCTGTGCTCTTCCAAATGGGAATTTTTAATAATCATGCGTTTAGTGCAAACTCCTTTGTGGCTTTACTGCAACACTTGTTCATGTTACAAGGTATTGCGCGTACACCCTATGACTTTACGTGGAACTATCCAAGCTGGAGTATATCAACTGAAATGTTTGCGTACGCGACGTTTGCTTTAACCGTTATTTATACTAACCGGTTGGTTCCAAAATGCCGTATGATTAGTCTGCTAATGGTATTGGCAATAGCTCTTTTAATAGAAATACTCGGGGCAGGCTATGCACACTTCATCGCTTTATGCATATTTAGCTTTTTTTTAGGCTGCATAACCAATCGTGTTTACTTTTGGCTCCAAACGTATTCTTTAACTAATAGTCTTTACACTTCATTAGAAATTACAGGGATTTTAACTTTACTTGCATCAGTCTGTTACCTACATCAAGCATACGATCTGCTGTTGTCTCCTTTATATGCTATAGTTATACTGATTTTTGCTGCTGAAAAGGGTAAATTATCGAGACTTATCACTAATATATACACAGTTTGGTTAGGCACATTATCATATAGCATTTACATGACTCATGCTTTAATTGCGTCCGTTTTAAAAGTAGTTCTGATTAATATACTTAACGTTAGCGATTCGGCTTATGATTTTAGTTCAATTCTGTTCCTAATTATAGTTATAAGCTTTTCATTTCATACATATCGATATATTGAAACGAAGGGGAGAGTTGTCTTAACTGCAATTTTTGCCTATTGATGCGTGGCTAGTTCATAAAAATTCAACTTATTAAAGTAGCTTCAGTTGTTCAGCAGCAATATTTATTTGAAAGGCTTTTTACGTGTCAGTAAATGAATTATGCTTGCAAAGAAGTAAAGTGTTTACTTCTCAACCAAACCAGATAGCGTTCGTAATCTTTTGAAATAATTCTCCCAGGCTTTGTTAGCTCCAACTAAGGCATCTGTTGGATTTGCATTATCAGCATAAAGCCATACCGTCGTTATCTCCCCTTTATTATTCCGTTCGATTCCTTCGGATGTACACCAGGCTATCTCAAGTAGTTTCTTTTCTGCCAGATTTTCATAGCTTGTGTATATAGGTAAGTTCATCATCATAAACTTACTTTGATACGTATGATCGTTGAAGCCAATTGGTAAATACTCCCGGTTGAATGCGTACCACTCACCGGAATCGTTACGACGGATGCCATAAGGAAGGTTAATTCTAAAAAAGTCGCCAAGCATGCACGGTGGATTTGCAATTAAACCTACTGTTTCAATCTGCGAAGAGCCGTAGTTATAGAAGAGCTACGTTATCGTATAAATACGCCAATGTTAATATTTTAACAAATTTAGAAACGAATATTACAATATAACCAAAACTATGTTACTTGACTAAATTATTAATACATATATAGGGACAACATAAATGTGTAGATTACTATTTGAGCAACAAAGATTATGTAAGTTGCTGCTGGTAAAAGCATGCAGTCACTCGTCTGAACACACAGACCTTGCTTAGACGCGGGCATGAACCCTTGTCCACTACGTTTTAAGCAGCAGGTAACGTTCATGAGTAAACGCCATTGGAGCACTCCCGCCCTTTGGCTCTCGAAAGAAGTCAGTAGAATTTATCGATCAGGCGCTGCAAGCTTACGTAGCTCCTCCGCATGGCGATGCCCTATAAAGATTAGCGGTGCCACGTGCTGGTAACTTTACATATACTTGAGCAGGTTAGACTTCCCTCATCTGCCTATTTCTTAGGGATTTTTCACTAAGTTTGAATCGCCAAAATCTCAGAAACAAAATTAACCCGACAATCTATGCCATTTTGTTTACTACAAATCCAGACAAGCAGCTCTCTATCTGTATTCGACTGGGAATGTACTGGTCCGTCGATAAAGTGAATCCAACGTTGAATTATTGGTAGAGCTGGCCAGTTAGTCTGACTTGTTACGTGTCTGGTTTAGGGTAACTATGACGATAAATTAACTCGACAAGAGAAGCCAGGTCCAGAAGCCGCCCGGTACTTCTCAGTAAGACTCACCTAACCTCATAGCAGCTACATACGTAAACTATTGGTTCAGTACTTGTCAACTATCCCCGCTTCATCAACGTAGTCAGATCCACTGACAAAGCCAGCATCGTTATTATTTTGAAAAATGGGTTTATGAACTTAAGAAGACTATACACTCAGGCAGGACTTTACTTCATCGGGTTATGCATGTGCCTGTCGGGTTGTATATCCAGTAAAGAGCTCACTCTTTACCAAAAAAACGGCTCTGGCACCGATACCATTTCTTTAGCGGCCCGTTACGTTCCTACTATCAAAGCAGGAGACGTATTGTCCGTGCAGGTAAGCAGCCTGAGTCCGGAAGCTACGTCATTCTTTAACCCGTATGCCGTGATTTCGGCCGCATCGGGACCATCAGGTGTTCAAAGCCCAACAACGCCTATACCGTATCTGCCGGGTTATTTAGTCAGCGAGGATGGGCAAATCGAGTTGCCGTTAGTCGGCAAACAACCGGTACAAGGTTTAACGAGTAGTCAGGCATCAGCCGCCATCAAGCAGAAGCTACTCACTTACTTGAAAGAACCGACCGTAAATGTCCGGAATTTAAGTTTCCAGATTGCGGTCCAGGGCGAAGTCGCCCGCCCATCCCTGTTTCTGATCCCAACCGAACAGATCACTCTTCCCGCAGCGCTAGGCCTGGCCGGGGACATTACCATCCAGGGACAACGGAATAACGTATTAATCATTCGGGAAGAAAACGGGCAGCGTACCTTTAACCGGGTTGATCTGACTAAACGGGATGTATTTAGGTCGCCATATTATTATCTTCACCCAAATGATATTGTGTATGTAGAACCGGGCAAAGCCCGTCTTGCCAATGCCGATCGAACCTATCAAATCTTGCCCATAGTTCTTAGCGTTTTATCCGTATTAAGCATCATTTTAACTCGATAGTAGGCAGAATCTTATGGTACCCAATTCATATACTCAATTCTACGATGTGGATCAGCAGCCTAATTTCCGGGCCACATTGATGCGCTATGTGCGAAGCTGGCCCTGGTTTTTGCTGTCAATGATTTTAGCCGTAGGGGCTGCCTACCTATACTTATTGTACCAGGTACCTGTGTATAGGGTTCAAACTACGCTACTGATCAAAGACGATAAAAAAGAAGGAGCTTCTGCCGATGCGAGTATGTTGAAAGAGCTTAATCTGTTCAGCACGAGCAAGATTATTGAGAATGAAATTGAAATACTGAAGTCGCATACCTTAATGACACGGGTGGTCACGAGTTTAGGACTCGATGTTCATTATTATCAGCCAACTACCACTTATAATAAAGAAATCTTCAGTGAATCGCCGATTCGTATACTCGTCGAGAAGGCCAACTCACAGCTATACACGGATAAACTTGAGCTTGCTTTTGTAGATGCAAAGACGGTACAGTTGAATGGCAAAAACTACCCCGTAAACCAAAGCATTCAAACCCCATACGGTCGACTACGGATTTTTGTGCGAAAGCCACTTAATGCTGGTCTGCCTCCCCTGCTGGCGGAAGTATTTCCGCGTTCTATCGCGGTAAAAGATTATCTGAAGCGCTTAAAGGTCGAGCCTGTGACTAAACAGGCAACTGTCCTTACATTAAGCCTAGAAGAAGCCGTTCCGGATAAAGGTGAATTAGTGCTGAATCAGCTCGTAAACGAGTACAACCGGGAAGCGATTGTCGATAAAAATAAGGAAGCGAATAACACGCTTAGTTTTATCGAGGAACGGCTGGGGCTGATATCCGGCGAACTTTCGACTGTTGAGAAAGAAGTAGAACTTTACAAATCGACACAGGGTATAACGGACCTGAGCGTCCAGGCCGAAACGTTTCTGGCTTCTGTACAGGGAAATGATGCCCAGTTAAACGAGATCAACATGCGCCTGGGTGGCCTAGGTGAGATTGAGCGCTATGTGCAGAATCAATCGAACGAGAAAAGTATCACCCCTGCTACGTTAGGATTAAGCGATCCGGTTCTTACGGGCCTGCTCACCAAGGTATCGGAGCTTGAGTTGAAGCGGGAAGAAGCCTCACGAACGATGGCGGTCAATAGTCCATTGCTTCAATCGCTGGACAGCCAGATCAAAACGATCAAGGAAGGCATCAATGAGAATATACAAACCATACGTCAGCAACTCACCAGCAGTCGGAATCACCTGGTCGCCAACAATAAGCGGATGGAAGGTATGATTCGTACCGTGCCGGGTAAAGAACGCGCCTTACTAAACATTACCCGTCAGCAATCCATCAAAAACGGATTGTATACGTACCTGCTGCAAAAACGGGAAGAAACCGCGCTGTCTGCTGCCTCAACTATTTCAGACAGTCGTGTCATTGATGCTGCCTTCACCGACAACCTCCCGATCCGCCCTGTGAAGAGCACGGTTTTTCTGCTGTTTGGGATGATTGGTATGCTTATTCCGGCCGGGTTGATTATGGTCAAGGATTCCCTCAACAACCGAATCTTACGCCGGAAAGATGTAGAGGCCGTTACGCAGATACCGATTATCGGCGAAGTGGTTGAAAATAAAAAAGATGCTGGCGAGAGCTTAATATTCAAGTCACGCATGCATTCCGTTATAGGCGAACAGATCAGGGCGTTACGTACCAACCTACAATTCCTACGTAGTGATCCACACAAAAGTCAGGTACTTCTGTTCACGTCCAGTATTAGTGGCGAAGGCAAGTCGTTTGTTTCCTTAAATCTGGGAGCCAGTTTAGCCTTGGTCGGCCGCAGGACGGTGATTCTGGAGATGGATTTGCGCAAGCCCAAACTCCACAAAAGTCTCCATATCGAGAACCGGGCGGGTATAAGCAATTACCTGATCGGCGAGTCGACCATCGACGAGTTGATACAACCAATTCTAGGCACTGAGAATTATTTTATCATTACGGCCGGGCCTCTACCCCCTAATCCCTCTGAATTGTTAAGTTCTGACCGGTTAAGTCAGTTATTCGAGGAACTCAAAGCTCGTTTCGACTATGTCTTAGTCGACTCCCCTCCTATTGGGCTGGTAACGGATTCGCAATTGATAGCGCCTTTTGCGGATGCAACAATGTATATGGTACGTCACGATCACACGCCAAAGACCTACATTAAAATGGTCGACACGCTATACAAAGAGCAGCGTTTTCAGAAGTTAAGTATTATCCTGAACGGAGTTGGCGAAGGCGAATCGTACTACTACAGTTATAGCGATTACTATGAAGAACCGACGAAAAAGCGTCGCCTGGGGAGCGGTAAGGCCTAACGTACTGTTTCAGCCGTGTCACAACTATTCACAGCTTTTTGTCTAAACGTGATTCTCATTTTCTATGCTAAGTCTTGACTCGCACTACAAACCCTTGTATGTCTACGCAGAGCCACGGACCCGGCACTCTAATTCCGTTTATAGAAACATCGGTAAAAGGCTGTTTGATATCAGTTTTGCCCTGGTGATCACGCTCTTTGTATTGCCCTGGCTGATACCATTGGTCGGGTTACTAATTCGGATAGGCTCACCAGGACCCATTTTTTACATTCAAAAACGTACCGGTTACCGGGGTAGTAGTTTTCATTGTTTGAAATTTCGAACAATGGTCCACGATCCCAGAGCAAAGTTTAGACAAGCTACTCAAAACGACAATCGCGTAACGCCGATTGGCCGTTTCTTACGACGGACCAATCTTGACGAAATGCCACAATTTCTCAACGTCCTGATTGGTGATATGAGCGTTGTCGGGCCACGTCCCCATGCCATTCAGCACAGTGCTCAGTTTTGGAATGTAATGCCTGACTACCGAAAGCGCTACCGGGTTAAACCGGGCATTACAGGTCTGGCTCAGGTACGGGGCTGCCGGGGCGAAACATCGGATCTGATGAAGATGCAGCACCGGGTTAAGTATGATCGCTTCTATAATCGAAAAAAGAATCTGATACTGGATTTGTGGATCTGTTGGCTAACCATCAAATCTATGGTCAAAGGAAATATGAATGTCTGGTAGAAAGTACAGTCAACTAGCCGAATTGATTGATAATGCAGCCTGACCTTACCCGAATAACTGTCTAAAACTACGTAACAAGCGCATTGACTTTGTCAATCCCAGTAACGCCATAAGCCATGGAGCTCAAGAAAATATTGCTGAGAAACACGTTTGCGAGCGCCTGGGGGAAACTATCTGTTGTTATATTCCGGGTACTACAAATACCCCTATTCCTACATAGCTTATCCGTTGAAGATTTTGGCCGATGGATGGTTATCTATTCGCTGCCCGCCTGGCTCCAACTGGCAAGCTTAGGTTTCGGCAGCGTCGGTGCCAACGAACTAGCCATGGCCCATGCCTCTGGCGAACTAAAGAAGGCACGAGAAGTTTTTTCTACTAGTCTGTTATTAACTGCTATCATCAGCCTAATTGGGACCGTACTGATAGGCGTAACTGTATACATTGTTCCCATTTGCGCATATCTAGGCATTGATCCGTCAAGACGTAACGAGTTATCGCTTACAGTTATCTACTTAACAATATCCGTATTCATATCCTTCTCAAACGAACTGTTCGGCGGAAGGCTGCGTGCCGGTAGAAAGGCTCATTATTACATAGCGCTCTCAAGCTTCAGGCCCTGGCTCGAACTGCTAGTAACGTTTATTATCCTAAGGCTCACAACCAGGTTTGACATACTCGCATTGGGAATACTGGCTTCAACTATAGTACATAGTTTTGCCTTACAGATAATTAGCGTAAGAGCTTTACCCAGCATTAAGTTTTCAAGCAAAGACGCTGATTTTACGAGTGCGAGGTTTTTGTTTAGAAAAGGAATGGCATTTCAGGCTATCCCCCTTGGTCATGCCTTAATATTTCAGGGAAACCTGTTCGTAGTGCAAGGCATTCTTGGCCCTATTGCAGTAGCTACATTTAGTACGGTCAGAACACTTGTAAGATCAGCTAACCAGGTGCTTGAATTGATTAACCAGGTTATCTGGCCAGAGATAAATATTCTCATTGGCGAAGGCAACTTCTCAAAAGCAGCACGACTACATCGGACGGGCGTTTTCGCATCAATTGCCTTATCTTACATTGGCGTGCTTATACTAGCCGTATTTGGACAAACTATATATAGTTTGTGGACTGGGTCAACCATTGAACTACCTCAGGCGTTGCTACTCGTATTTTTATTACCAATTCCATTTAATGCACTTTGGTATACAAGTAGTGTGGTACATATGGCCTGCAATCGTCATGAAGGATTAGCAAGCCGTTATCTTGGTGCTTGTTTACTCTCCATACTTGTTTGTAGTATCCTGTCGTATAGTATTGGCTTATACGGTGCTGCAATCTCTACGCTCATCGTAGATCTTATTATGATACCTTATGTATTAAATAAATCATTTCAACTCACTAATGATAATTGGAGAAGTTTTACCAATGGTATATACGTTGACACAAAATTAACTTATAAACAACTTAAGACGAGGTTTTTAAATAACGTAACTAATAAAGCTCTTAGTGAGTAAATATAAATTAATCTATATAGAATGGTTAATACCTTGTATTTAAGAGAACTAGCTAAATATAATACAATACTACAGGTGTTGGCTTCAACATTCTATTTATTTTGTTTTGTATTCTTCCCTGAGTCAGAACAAGCTGTAATTATTTGTGGCAGTATCTCTATTCTTATTTCTCTATTCTCAATAGGCTATTTAATAGCAATTCGCCAGTTCCCACTAGTCTTCAGCTGTCTATGTGCCATTAATGTTGCGCCAATATGGTTCCTGTATCTAGAAGCTATATTACCAGGATACGACGCATTCGTATACAGCACGGCTTCAAGTAAGTTAAACGCTTTTTATTGGATCAGTATCTTTCAGGTGTTTTTAAATTTGTTTTACTATATATCCTGGACTAAACTCACACCAACGTTTGTAAGAAATCTGGATTTTTTACAAAAGATAAATATTAAACCTTCGGGCTATGCATGGTTAACCATAGCAAGTTTTATAATACCTCTATTTGTTTTTTTTATTTTTCACGGCTCATCTGAGACGTTATGGAAGGCAATAACTGCCGGGCGTTCCGAAGGGGGCGGATTTGGCCTAATTGTACGCGAATCTGCCGGAGGAGCTGATTCTTTAATGCTACCATTTGAATGGTTGTGGCAACTAACACCTTTATTTGCTTCTATCGCATTTGTTACGTCCGATAAAAACGCACTTGCGTCTAAGTTAATTTGCCTCATTTGCGGAATACTTGTCATATTTAGTTTCTTCTTAAGCGGTTCAAGAGGCATAATGATTTTTGTAGCCGCCCCAATGATATTTTTTCTCTTTTACTACAATTGGGATAAAGGTTTAAAATTCTGGAGCGTAGCTCTGTTAATATTTTTCTTAATTATTGGTATAATGGAGATTCAAGTCCGCTTTCGCGGTGGGCTTTTAGATGTTATCCTGGACCCCGCAGCAGCAGCAAGGTCTCAGGGCTTAGAATCAGCCACCTCTTTTGATCCTACGAAGACCCACAGAGATAATAACATGTATCTTTTTTGTCTTATTATAAACAGTCATCCTAATAAATACGCGTATAAAGGATTTAATGACTTTTTTGCAATTTTAGCAAATCCAATACCTCGATTTCTTTGGCCAGAAAAGCCATTATTGGATGGCGCAAAAGATATTTCGTCCATGTCAGCGTTTATAGTAGATGGGCCACTTACAATGGGTACAACAAGCTTAACTTATTCTGTGGTTGGCGAAGCTTTTTTATCTGGCGGACTTATCGGCCTCATTGTATATGCATTTACCTACGTATTGTTTCTTCTTTATTTTGATGCAATTATTCCTCGTTCAACTAAGCAAATTCCTATGACTATCGGAGTCTTAGGCGTAAGCGTTTTCTTAATGTTTTGGGGATACCGTTCCTTCTTCGCACTGATTACATTTCTTTATCCAATCATACTATTCGTACTTTTAACAAAATCTATTAATTTCATAAAAAGATGAAGATTACCTACACTGCGCCAAATAGATCACATCACTATCCATACGCAGAAGCTATGAATAAAGCAGGTAATCTTCATGCCTTCGTCTCAGGTTTTAGCAGATTAAGCCCCCGCTCAGCTTTGCCAAGCATAGGTGATAAGCTTAAAAGACACGATTTTTTCCAAACGTTGTATGTAGCAAGTTTGATGCTACACTTTCCAGAGTCATTAACTTCGAAACTTAATAAGCTTTCCAATATTAAATTGGATATAGCTTCATACAAGTGGGCCATGGAATCAGACGTATTCATATATTATCGAACACAGGGTTACAGAACAGTGAATTTACTAAAACGTAATTCTTCACCCACCCTTTGCGTTTTGGAGGAAGTTAATAGTCATGTTGATACTCACTGTGATTTGATGAAACTAGAATATGATCGTCTAAAAACAACTATTCCTGATGAATTTGTACCTGATAAAGAGTTACGTAAGTTAGCTTATGAGCAAGCCGATTTAATTCTTTGCCCCTCCGAATTTGTTAAAAGCTCATTCATACAGCAAGGATTTGCACCTGACAAAATACTGAAAGTTAATTTTGGTATACCGTTATTTAGAAATTCTACAGAAATAAATAAAAAAGGGGATTCTACATTTCGAATATTGTATGTAGGGCAACTACATTATAGAAAAGGATTAAGATACGCTATAGAAGCATTTAAGAAGCTTAGACATCCAAACAAAGAGTTTGTAATAGTTGGTCCTAAAACTCGGATCACTGGTTTAGAGAATGTGCAAATGCCCGAAAACGTTATTTTCACAGGTCCTCTTAAAGGAGACTTACTTGAATATCAGTATAAACGTGCGAGCGTTTTTATATTACCAAGTATAGAAGAGGGTCTCGCTTTAGTGCAAGGAGAAGCATTGTCATACGGTTTACCGTTAGTAACAACGACAAATTCAGGGGGGAACGATCTTATTGATGATGGTATAGAAGGATTTATTGTCAAACCATTTGATCCAGATTTGATATTAGAAAAATTGCAAATTTTGGCAGACAGTCCTCATATATTAGAATCTATGTCCTATCAAGCGTCTAAAACGGCTCAGACCTTAGATAATTGGGACGTAGCAGTAGAAAAGCTAAGACTACAATTATCAGCAAAAATGAGGCAGACTGAAACAATTTAACTTTGAATCGTAACTCACTTCTAAACTTCACTATAGATGTTTATTTTAAGGGATAAACTTGTTTGATGTCGATCAACTTGTAAGTTGTCGTTAAAAACAAGACAACACAACTAGTTAGTTGAACCTATATTAGATTAAGAATTCTGATATATAATTTATATGGGAACGCAAACTAACATCCAATATAGTACTATGTCTTGTTCGTATGATCTTATGCATAATACGAAGGGTAAAAATAGGGAATATCACTTTGCTCTTGCTTTCATGTCATCCATAATCAATATGCATAATATAAAGTTAAGATTAGATGCTCTATCCTTATGGATAGGAAAAGAACTAACACTCAATTCGCAGAAGGCGAATATGATCTAGTCTACAAATTTGGTGTTTTCCCTCCTGTTGTGGACTCTTCAATAGTAGTTTTGGAAATGCTGAGAGGAATGCTCAGATTTCGAGAATATAAGTAGCGGTTCTCGCTTAGGTAGAATATTTAAACAGATTACTAATTCAGTTGACTTTTGGCCCACATTTAATTATTTAAAACATTAGAAAAAAGTTATCAATTCCAGAGGAATACAATCTATATTACTTCTAATTTGTTTCCAACAATTTTGAACAAATTAAAAGATTATGTAACAAAGTTTATATATTAAAAACTTATAGTGATGACAAAATTTGTATCGTAGTGCATTATATGTGGTTATTTTAGGCTTAAAGTAACACATTCAGTATAGCAAATTTTCTTTTTGATTGTGTCCTCTTGAATTAAACTGGCATGATCTGAAATTTCCAGATTTAATGAAAGTACTTTTTTTAATTGAGAGTATGTCTTCCAGATCAGGAGGGCCAGCAAATGAAGTTGCTCGAATAACTGATTTGCTAGCTAATAATTCAAATCTGGAGATAACCGTTGCTTGCTTACAAAAAGAACCTGACAACGTACTATTACATGAGAAAGTAAATTATTATTACTTTAACGCAGCTCCTATTTTTTTTAATTTGATTCGTGTCGTCAGAGAGCTATATATATTGATTAAAGAGTACGATGTATTATTTACGACCGGAATCTGGGGACCAGTAGATGGGTTAGCGTTAAGATTATCCTGGGTTGCTGATAAGCCTATCTATTTAAGAGTATGTGGAATGCTTGAACCATATATTGTTAAAAGAAATTTCTTGAAAAAGCAGTTAGGGTTTGCTGCATATTTGAAACATAACTTAAATAAGGCTACTGGTATAATTGTCAATAGTGATGAGGAAGCCAAAAATGCACAATTATATACAAAAGATTCATCCAAAGTATTAGTTATTCCAAACGGGGTCGAACTACCAACACAAGTACGTAGCAAAGCAGAAGCAAAACGAGAGTTAGATATCCCGGTAGATGTGCCTACATTATTATATTTAGGTCGTATACATCCCAAAAAAGGCTTACATATCTTGTTGGAAGCAGTTGCTCACCTACCTGTTAATAAGCGAGATTTTAAACTTCTTGTAGCTGGCGATTTCTCTGATAATGACTATAAAACATCTATAGAAACTATTATCAGTACTAATAACTTACAAAACATAGTAAAATTCTCGGGCTTAGTAACTGGTCATGAAAAAAATAATCACTTCGCGGCTGCTGATATGTTTATTTTGCCGTCACAAAGTGAAGGATTACCTAATGCAGCACTCGAATCAATGGCTCATGGGCTTCCTGTCATATTGACAAAACACTGCAATATGTCAGAAGTAGCTGACTATGGAGCAGGGTTAGTCATTAATTTAAGTGTGGAAGACATTGTTGATTCTTTAGAATGGTTTTTGCTTAACTCGTCAAACCTTTCAACAATGTCCAGTAAGGCACAGCAATATATTTTGGATAAGTTTAACCCAGAAAGTTCTTTACGATTGTATATGAATATCATATCTTCACATACTAAAAATCATAACTAATTGATCAGATAACTGGTGTTAAGTTCTGAGTATCTTATAAAATGAATGTAGGAATCATTTTTCCAGAATTAGGTCCTTACCATATTGCCAGGATTCAATCTTTAAGGGACGCACTGCTTTCTACAGAGAGTACACTACTAGCATTCAGGTTTTCATCAATAAGTAATACGTATAACTGGCAGGAAGTTGATTCAAAGGATATAGAGGTTGTTACTTTGTCCGAAAGTGCGCCTGCAGGTTTTCTGCAATCTTATAAAGTTGCTTATAAGTTGATAAAAAATTTAAAGTCAAAAAATATCGAGGTTATTTTTTTACCAAGTTATTCTCCACTTCCTAATCTATTGTGTTTGTTGGGGGCAAAGTTTACTAGATGTAAGACTATTTTAATGAATGAGTCTTGGCATGGAACTGAGAAAGCAAATATTTTAGGCAGGTTACTAAAGCATTTTGTTGTACGTCTTTTTGATGCAGCTTTAGTTGGAGGTACCCCTCAGGTAAAGTATGCTTGTGCCTATGGACAAAAACCATCTCATGTATTCATGGGGTATGATGCTGTAGATGTAGACTACTTCAGTCAACAAGCTGTATACTGGTCTACTATCACAGACCAACTGCCAATCAACAACCTGCCTAAGCGTTACTTTCTTAATTTAGGAAGATTTGTATCCAAAAAGAATTTATCCGTACTTATCCGAGCCTACGCAAGATTAGCTAGCGATGTCCCAAGCCTTGATGTGGGTTTGGTTTTAGTAGGTGAAGGTCCTGATGAAGAAAAGTTACGTAACTTAGCTACTTCGACGGGGCTATTGGTGGTTGATGGACTCGCCACGGTCGATCAGCAGATTATAGGGCCCCATATTGTATTCTACCCGTTTCAACAAATAGATAAAACTCCTTTATTTCTTTCTCGTTGCGAAGCGTTTATACTTCCAAGTCTTTACGAAGAGTGGGGATTAGTCGTTAATGAAGCCATGGCTTGCGGAACTCCGGTTTTAGTTTCCGAAAATGTTGGAAGTGCATACGACTTAGTTTTGCAAGATGTAAATGGATATACGTTTAATCCTTCAGATGTTGATCAGTTATATCGATTGTTAAAGAAGTTTGTTACTAATCCTGAGCTTTCTAAAACTTTAGGAATTAATGGCAGAGAACACATAAAAAATTGGGGTTTAGATCTTTTCGCGCAAGGTGCTTTATCTGCTATTAATGCCGCAACCAAGTAATACGTATTGATTTCATTCAACGTATCACTTTTAAGCTCTATGATCAGTCCAGACTACAATCAAAATACGTATACAGGTCCATCCTTCTCGTTAAGGAATCGTCTTTTTAGAGTATGCTGGAGTGTTGTGTATACATTATTATTCCGTTTCACGCCGAAACCTTTTCATGCGTGGCGATCATTCATTTTGCGGTGCTTTGGGGCTAAGGTCGGACAAAATGTGCATGTATATCCAAATGTTAAGATATGGGCTCCGTGGAACCTTGTATTAGGCGATGAATGTGGCGTGGCAAATGGCGTTATCTTATATTCTCAGGGTGTGATAACGATTGGGTATAGAGCGGTTGTTTCACAGGGAGCCCATTTGTGCGCTGGCACTCATGATTACACAAAACCTGGTTTTCCATTGATTACGAAACCGATCCACATTGGTGATCTTGCCTGGGTTGCCGCCGAAGCTTTTGTTCATCCGGGTGTGACAATTGACAACGGCTGCGTAATCGGGGCTCGATCAGTAGTGACTAAAGACATGCCTGCCTGGATGGTGTGTGCTGGTCACCCTTGTAAGCCGCTAAAAAGGAGAGAGTACGATGCTCCTCTACTAGTCTCTCACCAGTGAAGTCCATTCAATATGATTTCAGTATTAATATTAACGAAAAACGAGGAGGGGGATCTCCCAGGTTGTCTGGAATCAGTGTCCTGGTGTGATGATATCCATGTGTTTGATTCGTTTAGCGACGATCAGACCGTCGTGATTGCTAAAAGCGCAGGAGCCACGGTTACGTTACGTCGTTTCGATGGGTATGCCTCACAACGTAATGCGGCTCTAGATACGTTACACTTTTTGTATCCGTGGGTATTGATTCTGGACGCTGATGAACGGGTGCCCCAGCAGCTTGTTAACGAGTTGAAGCAAAGAATAGATCAGGCTCCCGATTCAGTAAACGGCTTTCGGATACGACGCAGAGACTATTTTGGCGATACCTGGCTGCAACATTCTCAGATGACACCATTTTACATTCGTCTCGTTCGCCGGGGTAAAGCCCGTTATCATCGTGAGGTTAATGAAGTACTCGAAGTTGATGGAGTTGTTGAAGACGTGGACAGCTATTTCGAACACTACCCTTACTCCAAAGGTCTCCATCACTGGTTGAATAAGCATAATACGTATTCGACTATGGAGGCTCAACGGTGGATTGAAGAGCACAAAAATGACATCCATTTTTCGTTGAAGAAGGCTTTATTCAGCTCAGATTTTAGTGAGCGTCGGTACCATCAGAAAGGACTTTTTTATAAGATTCCAGGCCGCCCGATAATTAAATGGTTGTATCTGGTTGTATGGCGCCGATCTTTTCTGGATGGTTACGCCGGGCTAACCAATGCTACCCTTCAGGCTGTGTATGAGTACTTCATTGTGATAAAAACAAGAGAGCTGCTAATATCCCAACGTGAAAAAGATAAGAACTCAGTTGCTTCAATCTAACTCGAGGTAATGTGCGGTTTATCCTACTTAGCTTCTGTATAGCGGTTGTGATAGCCGCTGTTTTTTTATTTAGCTGGCTCCCTCAGCCAGAGCTAAGCAAGTATGGTTATTTACCAAACTGGTTAGGCCAATGGACAGATAGCAGGGCTAATATGAACATCCGTACAGCAGTTCCTTTTGTTCTGCTCGGTATACTCAGTGGCATTGCACTAGTACGTAAATCACCTGAGTGGTATTGGTGGCTAATTGTATGGGGATTTACTGTTCTCCTTGCACTTGCCGCTGAAGTAGGACAACTTATTCTACCACTTCGGCATTTTGACTGGGGTGATGTCTTCTGGGGAGCGCTGGGTGCAGGTGGCAGTATGGTGCTGGTGTGGTTGATCAAGTGGGTTATTGGCAAAGCAGTATCTTACAAATTTTTGTAGAAGCTCAGGAGCATTAAGTATGAGAATATTGATTTACGGAATAAACTATTCACCAGAGCTTACCGGCATTGGTAAATATACGGGTGAAATGGGGGCATGGCTGGCCCAGCAACAGCAACATGTAGATGTAATTACCACAATGCCCTACTATCCGGAATGGGAGATTCACACATCGTACAAAGGAAAGTGGTGGCATACAGAAACACTCGAAGGGGTTCAGGTGCACCGATGCCCATTTTATGTACCTGGTAAGGTCACATCATCCAAGCGCATTCTGCACGAGTTTTCGTTTGTACTCAGCAGTCTGTTTTATTGGTTACCGGTATTCTTCGGTGCCCGTTACGACGTAGTCATTTGTTTGTCTCCCCCCTTTCACCTGGGTTTACTTCCTGTTTTTTACAGCAAGTTACGTAACGTGCCCCTGTGGTGTCATATTCAGGACTTACAAATTGATATGGCGAAAGAACTGGGCATGCTCAAAAACAAACGTTTTCTGAATATTATGTACAAGGTTGAAGCCTTTATCCTGAAGCGGTGCAGCGTAGTATCGACAATCAGTGAGGGCATGGTTCGGAAACTAAGCCAGAAAAATGTGATTCAAACCGAATGTGTATTATTTCCGAACTGGGTTGATGGCGACTTTATTAAACCGCTACCTCAACAGGAATCGTTACGGGCCGAGTTGGGTATACGCAAGTCGGATCAGGTCGTTCTGTATTCGGGTAGCTTAGGGGAAAAACAGGGATTGGAAATAATCATTGAAGCGGCCCGGTCATTCATATCCCGGCCAGAGATTAAATTCATGATTTTTGGCTCGGGTGGCGGTAAACCCAAACTGGAAGCATTAGTACGGGAGTATGGACTCACCAACGTAACGTTCCACCCCCTGCAGTCCTACGAAAAATTCTCCGCGTTGCTGGCCACGGCGAATGTCCACTTAGTTTTACAAAAAAAGTCGGCCTCTGACCTTGTACTTCCTTCTAAGCTAACGGGTATTCTGGCCGCTGGGGGCTGCGCCTTAGTTTCAGCTATTCCGGGCACTACGTTATACGATGTGATCGATAGGTCTAAAATGGGCATTTTGATTGAACCTGAGTCGGTAGAATCATTGAAACGCGCCATTGAAGACGCGCTGTCCAGAGACTTATCAGTGTACCAAAGAAATAGCAGAAATTACGCCGAGCGGTATCTGGATAAAGAAACAACATTGCGCAAGTTCATGGACAATCTATGTCAACTTACCGGTCAACCTCCTGTTGAAGCAATACCTGAAAAGAGTGTAGCCTAATCTGATGCCAGTCGAAGTATCATGCTCAACTTACAGGCTGGATGCTTCCAATAACGATGAATTCAGTAATGGCTGTTCGCCCAACAGTTTCAAGTCCTTTGCATCAAATAACCGGGCCATTGTATTCAAATCACTAGGACGGTGTAAGTCACTGCCGATAAAGTCGATGCACCGCTGTTGCAATAAGTACCGAGCCTGCTTTTCAACACTTGATCCGTAGCGTCCTGTAAGCGACATCCAGTTGAGTTGAAATAGGCAGCCAGCTTCACGGAGTTGAAGAAGCGCGGCTTTATCTGCATGATAATACTTGTAGCGCTCCGGATGAGCCAGCACGGGCGTGTAGCCACGGGTCTGGATGCGAAAGAGCATGTCGCTCAGACGCATGGGTGGAGATGACCAACCGGTTTCAACAAGCAGGTAACGGGGATCGCCAAACGACAGAACATCTCCCTGCTCCAGCGATTCTATAAAGAAATCATCGAGCAGATACTCGGCGGCTATCTCAATCGTAAGGGGAAGTTGGTGTTCAGTAATGAGATTCTGGACGGCCAGAATCCCCTCCCGCATGACAACACTTGAATTGGGATACCAGTCACGGCTGACGTGGGGGGTGGTAATGACTTTACGAATACCCCAGTCCGCTAACTGTTGCAGGCACGTTAGGGTTTCATCCAGATTTTTAACCCCATCATCTAAGTCAGGAATCAGGTGAGAGTGTATATCAACCTGCCAGAAACAAACATCCTGACTGATTTCGTGCGCCTTACGGTGTGGAAGAAAACGTTGCCAAAAGCTTTTCGTAAGCATCTATGACAAAGATACGAAGTTAGTCGTTACCAACCGGTGAATTTGTCGAGCGGCCAACATTAAGCTCAATCCATAAAGATGGTTAACTTGTAATACTCCCTGCCAATATACCATAAACTGCAGGCTGTTTGTTTGAACTGCCTATAAACTAAAGATAGAGTAATCCTAGCCAACAAAAAAGCCATCCGCCGGGGCAGATGACTTTTTTATGTCCTACAAAAAACGGACTAATCAGCCGCTACACTCGATTTATCTTTGGCAGGACGCTGATCCCGGCGCTTAGTTTCAATATCAGGGGTTGTCGACGTAGCACCGGCCCGAAGCGGACGCTGCATTTTATAGTTGCGATCTGCTACGTCCGTTGAGGGTGTATGATTCACTACGATACCATTCCCCGTTGGCTGGCCAGGCACCTGCCGCTTATAATTCGCCAAGGGCTCCTGGCTGGGCATAGGACGACCGACCGTTACGCCCTGCTTACTCTCCCAACCACGGGCCACTGCCGATTTGTTCGGATGCTTGTAGTTATGCGTCGAGTAGGTTGGATCGTTTCGCAGTTTCGTATCATCCTGCGCATAGGCGGGTCTGCTCATCGCAAAGACGCCTAGACTAGCGAATATAAGGGCTATCATTTTCATGCTTTCTGTGGTTTTGTTGTTGACAAAAATAGAAGGTTGTCGCACATTAAAAACAAATCAGAAAGCTACTATATTTATAGTTTCTATGAAATTTTGCGTAACATTCGATGAATTGACTCCGAACTAGTAATATTATTGGCATCTGACAATGTAAACCAGCGAATATTCTTAATTTCTTCAGATTTCCCAAACGCTTCCGTTTCGTATGCTTCGACCAGAAACCGGATGTCATAGTGCAGATGCTGGGGAAGATCACCACGAGCTGGGATTGAGTGGATGTCGACATCAAAAATTTCAGGAGCTACCAACCGTACAGAGTTTAAGCCGGTCTCTTCCTGCGCTTCGCGTAAGGCAACAGCCGCTACGTCCGGGTCACCATCGGCATGGCCCCCCGGCTGGAACCACCGGTCGAGCTTGCGGTGATGAATTAAAACAACCTGCTGCCGGTCGGAGCTTACAATCCAGGCTGAGCCCGTTACGTGTCCGGTCAGCAGTGACCGGTCGAAACAGTCCGGGTGTTGGGTCACGAAATCAATGGTGGCCCTGGTCATATCCTGTTCATGGGCCTCAATGCCATACTGGCTGTTGGTTAGGTGTTCCCGCAGTAGAGCGAGCAAAGGTTCACGGTACATAACTTGGGTTTGTGCGTAAAAAGCCGCAAATTCGTCACGTTTTAAAAACTATATAGACAAATATGCGTAAGTTATCACTGAGTGTTGCTGCGTTGTGCTTAACCGCTCAATTAGCTACCGCACAGATTAAACTCCCCTCCCCTAGCCCCGGCGCTACGATTATACAAACGGTGGGCAGCACTGATTTCACCGTAAATTACTCGCGGCCAAGTCTGAAAGGTCGTTCACCATTCACAGACGCCTTCGTGCCAACTGGTAAAGTATGGCGCACCGGTGCGAACACAGCAACGGCCTTCACCAGCACGACCGACCTAATGGTGAACGGTCAGTCGTTACCGGCTGGTACGTACGCCATTCTTTCCATTCCTGCCCAGGATGAGTGGACATTGATTTTCAGCAAGAATAAAGCCGTTACGGAGCAGTCGTACAAACAGGAGGAGGATGCACTGCGGGTGAAGATCAAATCGGCGACAAGCAACGAAAAGATCGAAACCTTTACGATTGGGTTCAGTGACCTGACCGACAGCACCGCCAAACTGAACATTATGTGGGCGAACGTAAAGGCAAGCGCGGATCTGCGGGTAAATACCAGCGCGATCGCAGCCGCCAGCGTTGACAAAGCCGTTGCCGAGAAGCCCGAAGATCCGGCCGTTCTGCAGGCAGCCGCCAGCTACAATCTGTCGAAAGGACGTAACCTCGATCAGGCCTTGAGCTGGATTGAGAAGTCAATTACGATGAAAGAAACGTTCCGGAATCTATACGTAAAGTCGCAGATCCTGGGTCAGATGGGTAAGTTTACCGATGCTTTGCCGATCGCGCAGAAAGCCTTGACGCTGGGCCAATCGTCCAACGACCCTTCCTTTGCGTTCTTCAAAGAGGGCATTGAGAAAAGCATTGCTGATTATACAGCAAAGGCCCCCGCGCTCCCTGCTATGAAAGCTAGCAAAGGCAAAAAGAAGGCTTAATAGCTCATTCAGGCTACCTCTAACAGCAAAGCCCGGTTCTCTGTAGAAACCGGGCTTTATTGATTTATAACGCCTTTAACTTAATGTGAGTTATGGATAAGCGCTTGAGTCTTAATTGCCGTTTCTTGTCATCCCGACCAAAGGAGGGATGACAAAAACTTTAATGCAATAAGCTGGATCTAAAGGTTTAATTTGCGTACTATCCATTATTCACGTTAACGTACTAAGACCGGTTAACCTGCCAGTCGCTGGTCGATATGTATCTCAACAACTAAACCGTCGACGGCTTGCTCATGGGCGATTCGCTGCCGGATGTTCCGGATGGCTTGTCGACCTGTGTTCCAGCGCCGGGTTACATTGACCTCCCGAACCAGCGTCGGCGCTTTAGGCTGATGAGCATATTCGTAGTAATCGACCATTCGGCTCGTCATTTGCCTGACAACTTCCTCAATAGGGCCATAAATGAGCAGATCCGGATCGACTTTGGCCAGTTGAATCAGCGCTCGGCTAATGGAAGCGGTGTAAAACGCACAATCAATATCCTGATGACGTACGGGTACCCCATCATGAAGACGCTGAAGCTTTACGCTTCCATCTTCCAGCATCGTCGACGCAGGCTGCTGGCCCTCAGGTTGAGGAAAAACAGCGTCCAGTTTATGCTGAAACCGTTCCCACCAGGGTGGCTGACCCGATGGGTTCAGCGTATCGCAGAATATAACCCGCTGGGGTAAGGCAGGCTGCTGCGGATTCATAATCAGCAGAGCGGCCCCCAAATGGCGATCGTCAGCGGCATGCCGTCGCTGAATAACAAAACAATGCGGTGCTTCATGACCTTCCTGCTGTAACCGTTCTGCGCTCGTCCGAACGGCCCGTAAGGCATCTTCCATATACCCGTCCACCATGACATGGATGGGTAGACTGCCTGCGTACGCAGCTTCCTGATGCAACTGGTCGGCCAAAATGTTAAGGGCCGTGGTATCAGACCGGCGCGTACCGAAATACATGCCGATGTCCTCCCGTCCCTGCCAGTCCGGATGTTCGGTAAATACGATCGTGTCGCCGTGATCACCCTGCCGACTGGCGGACGTATACCGGAATGGGACTTCTCGATGCTCCCGGTGGGCGGCCAGATTATAAATCCGCTGCTCAAACCGGGCCAGCATGGGCTCGTAGGCATCATTCAGGAAATAAACCTGTTCGATCGGGCGAAGAAGGTGCCGCGCAATGGCTTCATCCTGGAGCAATTGCTCAAAGGCATCTTCGCAATGCTTGAAGAAGCTACGCAGCGCACCCTGCTCAATGAAGGTTTCCGTGCAACTGCCCGTATCGAAACTTCGACTGGGGTCAGCCGTTGTTCCGTTTTCTATCCAATCGCGGAGAAATTGCTTCACCGCGCTGTCGAAAGCGTCGTTCGCTGCTTCGGCCTGTTCTTTTGTGTAGTTAGTTGGGACAAATAATTCCTCTGCAATCCGTTCTCCGGTCAGGAGATTCCGAATCATTTCGTTCATGGGTACAGGTTACGCGTATAAAAGGCCGAATTACTAAACTATATTGAAGGAAGTGGAGTGGTACGAGTCGCCCTGGTTACGTTCGATATACCAACGAATTCGGACGAAGTCGATCGCTGTAAAAATACGAAAATAAAGAGGGGATTTCTTGTGATACAACAGATTCTTTGAGCGCTTTAGTTGCAATTATTTATGCGATTAATCTAGTTTATCATTTTTTTAATCGCGGGAAAGAAGCGATAGCCCGCAAGCAGCGCCCCTTCAACAGTAATCAACTAATTACCAATAGTTTACCTATCTAAAAAACCGTTGCAGGGCCCAGGCAATACCGACTACGAGCAGGCACCCGATCACGTTCAGCCACAGAAAAGCGGTAAGGTCCAGGTACCAACTGAGCACTACGAAGGCTTCGCCGATAATCGTTGCCCAGAATGTGGCCCGTCCGCCGATGGATTTGACATAAAACGCAATCACAAACACGCCCAGAATGACGCCATAAAACAACGAGCCCAGTATGTTTACCGCTTCGATCATGCTGCCCAGTTGGTTGGCGAACTGAGCCACTACAATGCAAAATATCCCCCAGCCAATGGTGGCCCAGCGCGAAGCTTTCAGATAATGCGCATCGTCGGCATTGCCATCGCCCAGGCGCTTGTATACGTCCACAACGGTAGTTGAAGCCAGGGAGTTGTAGGCCGCAGCAATCGACCCCATCGAAGCGCTGAAAATAACCGCGATCAGTAACCCGATCAGGCCATGTGGCAGGTAATCGAGCACAAACCGCAGGAATACGTAATTGACATCGTTGGTATCCGCAGCGGGATTGTTCTGCTTGATCAGTTTGGTTACGTCTGCCTTTACGGCTTTCAGGGCCGTGTCGGTTTCGCGAAGCACTGTAGCTGCTGACTCCTGTGCCGCTTCATCGTCCCGACTTAAGGCCGCCTGCATGTCTACAACGGCGCGCTGGCGCTGAGTCATCAGATTCTGGTGCTTGATCTCAGCCAGTTGATAGGCACCCGCGTAGGGACTTTGCTTGAGCCGGTCGGTTTCCTGTTTATTGAAAAAGGTCGGGGACGGGTTAAACTGATAAAATACGAACACCAGTACGCCCACCAGCAGAATCAGGAACTGCATGGGTACTTTCAGCAGCCCGTTCATCAGCAGTCCTAGCCGACTCTGCTCGATGGATTCGCCAGTCAGGTACCGCCCAACCTGCGATTGATCGGTGCCGAAGTAGGACAGTTGCAGAAAAAATCCGCCGATCAGTCCCGACCACAGGTTGTAACGGCTGTTCGGATCGAACTCCAGGTCGATCAGGTTCATACGACCGGCTTTACCCGCTACGTGCAGGGCATCAACAAAGCCCACATCCTCGGGCAGCAGCCGAACCGTTAGATACCCGGCTAGTGCCATGGCAAACGTAACAATGGCCATCTGCTGAAGGTGCGTATACGAAATCGCCTTTGTGCCGCCCGTAACGGTGTAGACCAGCACGAGTCCGCCCATGATCAGATTCGTCCAGTAGATATTCCAGCCCAATATCGTCGACAGAATAATGGCTGGCGCGTAGATGGACAAGCCCGTCGACAAGCCTCGTTGGAGTAGAAACAACCCAGCGGTAAGCGTTCGCACCCGGGCATCAAACCGGTTTTCGAGAAATTCGTAAGCAGTAAATACTTTGAGCTTATGAAAAATGGGTACGAAGGTCACCGATAGCACGACCATCGCCAGCGGCAGACCAAAATAAAACTGGACGAACCGCATCCCATCGGCAAATCCCTGTCCCGGTGCCGACAAAAAAGTAACGGCACTGGCCTGCGTAGCCATTACAGATAGACCAACGTGATACCACGGCAGCGACTGCCCGGCCAGCAGGTAATCGTCCATACTCCGACTCCCCCGGCTTTTCACAATGCCGTAAACGATTACGCCCAGTAACGTAATGACCAATACGCCCCAATCCAGACTGCTCATGACAACCAGCGCATTAGAGCGTAAAACAACACGATTTCGGCCACTAAGCTACCAAGGACGATGGTATATAACTGGTTCCAGGAACGGGCAAATGGAGGCAAATCAGTTGGGTCTTCGGGCATGAAAAGGTGGGTTGTCAGTTATCTACCGGCGAAAATACGGGAAATTCAGGTATCCCTCTGTCTTAACGACAGAACGTACTATTTTGAGATACGCAGGTGATAACTGGCAAAAGGCATAAAAAATATTGGGGTCTCTATACCCGACTCAATAATAATGGGAATGTAAGCGGCCAGATCAAACGCGTGGCGTCGGCGATCGAACCGAATACCGCCCGACAACAGACCCGCAAAGTTTACCTGACCATTGCCAAAGAGCACGAAGTTTTCGGATATGAACGTCAGCTTTGGGCCGACCTTACGAACTAGCCCGAATGTACCCACAAAATTACGGGAGACCTCACCGTTTGAGATGCTCCAGCCTAACCCATAGGTCGTATTATTCTGCCGATCGCCGGTTGTCACAATCCCCTGAAGATAGCCGATACCTTCCAGGAGGCCATCGAACCGGACGGCGGCATACTGGGCGTTCACGCCTACACGTACCCGGTTACCCACGGGCAGCGACACTTTCGTGTTCAGACTGAACAGGTTTGTCGGAAGAAACGAGTAGAACGTAGTACCGACGCTCCAGTTGTCGCTGATTCCGTATTCGAAATGGCTGACATAAAGGAAATAGTTTCGGAAATACAATTTTCCTTTTTCAGCCGAATACGCCGTTGGGGCGATCCGCATCGTTTGTGGAAACAGATTAGGAAAACTTTCGCCTTCTGCGCGGGCCCCGATCAGCTCAATCCGAACAATCTGATCCGCCTTCAGCCGGATTTCGCCCAGATTACGAGTCCGAATAATGGCATCAGAACTATCCTGCCGTATCAGTTCGCCCCGAAGCTGGGTGCCATCTTTCAGGGTTATTACGTAGGTAGACTTCACCGATTCAGGTGTCTTGTTCTTCGGGTAGTACTCGTCCTGCGCCAGCGTACGTAATGGAACAAGTAATAAGGTCAACCAAAGCAAGGCGTATTTCATACCTGAACGTGGGCAATTAGTTACGTCCGATGAGCAGATTATAACCGACATACGGAAACAGTCGGACTGGCTTGCTATCGTAGAAGTAAGGGCTATCGTATATAAGCGAGTAAATACCCAGATCAAACGCGTGTCGACGTCGGTCAATGCGACAGGCAAATGAGACCGTCACCCGCGCATCGTCATAGGTGTAATAGTCGCGTCCGAGTGCGATTCTGTTGTCACTAACCAGGGTCAGCCCAGGCGACACTTTTTGAATCAACCCGACCGTCAGAAAGTGATATGTCGGAATAGTGTACGTATACACCTGAGGCATGCTCGATGACCAGAGGGGCGTTGAGTAGGTGTACGTCCGCTTTGACGGCAACGTCTGCCCATATCCCACCGTTATCTGGTGCTGACTGGTTCCAACTGAAGCGAGTCCCTGCAACGTCCAGAGATCGCTTGTTCCAAATAAATTAAGGGCCCCACGGGCCTGATATGTCACGTTGGCAGCCAGCCGGAACTTCTCCCCGATGGGTACACTTACTTTTGAGAACAACCGTGTGGTGTTGAGGAAATATTCGCCTGCTGACGAATAAAGCTCTTTCAATAAAAGACCTGGGAAAGGCGACATAAAACGGGCACCTACACTCCAATGCCGGGTAATACCGTAATCAAACTCATTGATCAGCAACCAGGTGTTTCGGTAATAAAACCGCCCTTTCTCCGGATTGTAAGCGGTAACGCCAGTCAGCAGCCAGGGAGAGAATTGGGTTGGAAATCGTCTGCTAGTGTCTTTTTGCGTTTCAACCAATACCGAATCAGTACGTACCAAGAGTTCTGGCTCGAAATACGTCAGTTGTCCGTTCCGCTTCCGCACCGTGATCATGGTACTATCGCGCTTCACGAACGTTCCCTCCACCTGCGAACCATCCCGGAACACAAATACCTTGTAGGGAGCGGTCGACCGGGTTTCAACGACATTAGAGGGTACTATAGGCCGGTCCGCCGAAATCTGGACAACCTGATCGGCCTCCACGAATGACATATCACCACCCCGCCTACGGACACTGATGATGGTGCTGTCCTGCCGCAGGATTTGCCCCCGAACTACCGTGCCGTCGCGCATCAACAGATACGACCGTCGGCGTTGAGTATCTTCTGAACCAATTTTCACGAACTGTGCCCAGGCAAACACTGGGCCAAGTAACAGAACGAAAAGAAGTGTTTTCATGGTTGATACTATCAGTGTGTCTATACGGCAGGGACTCCACTAGACAGAAAAGCGTTGTAACGGCATTTTTTAATGTTTCTGTCCTTACCGTTCGGGCTGACTTTCTCAACCTTGTTTTACCATTGTTTTACTCCTTCTTTTTTCGGCGGTTCTGGTACAACAAACTGACCTTATCTACATCCATGGCTTCGCGTCCACCTTCGTACTGCTTCAGGATGGCTACGATTTGTGTTTCGGTAAACTTTTTCTTTTTCAGGTGACAGTTAAAATTAGCTCATTTCGAGTCTAATCCTTGACTGTCCTAATTTCAGGGAAGCTTACATAATGAACACCTTTTTAGTGATCGCTTTATCAGTAGTCGGCCAGTTAATTCTGGCCATCAGCTTTGGCAAGGAAGCCTTTACTATATCGACAACCGGAATCGGCCGGGTAAAACCTATCTTTTTGGGCAGCGTCTTTCTGGGTTTTGCCATCCTGTTGAGTTGTCTTCTCTACGTTATGCTGACTCATCAGGGTCGCAGTTAGGTATATAAGTTGCCTGAAAACAGGTCTAAAGGCCTGGCATTGCCCGGAGTATCCGTAAGCTCAACGTAGATCCATGACTCGGTATTCCCTCGAACGCATCATCTCTCTCGGGTGGCCAGACCGATATCGATCAACTGGCAGTGGTCCGCTCGCTGGGCATCCCTACTGGCGGTATTGCCCCCAATGGCTATCTCACAGAAACAGGCCTGACGAGCATCGAGCGCCTTCGCCCCAAAGTGGCAGTATTAGCCAGGAAGCCGCTTTAATTGAACGTTTTCTACAGGGCGAATAATCAGGGGAACCTTTTCAATTTTGACGGAACTGCTGTCTAGGCCAAACCAGCGGGCTTCGGGAGTGGTAAATGATTTTATGGTGAAGTAAATGCTCATGATTAGTCCCTCCAGTCGAGGCAACTCATTCTCAAAAGATAGAAACTTCTCCAAGACAACGAACCGAAAATCACCGATTACATGCTGACGGCTGAGCGATTCGTACCGACTGGTAATGTCAACCTCCTTGTTGCGTACCATGTCTTCAATCACTTTGCGGAAGAATAGATTGATACGCTGCTCGACGCGGAAGCCGAGTCGAAAGGTGATCTTATAGGCGTCATCCGGCGCAATCGTATTGACTTTGTATTCCATCGTGTAGGGATCGTCGGTTATATCCACGTGCACGAACCAATAAATATCGGCTCGTTTGGGCCGCTTTTGAAAAATGGAATAAATAATTTTCGATTCAATTTCAGACTGACGAGCCGCATTGCTCATAAACACCAGGTGAGTTGCATACTTGGGTATACTAATATCGCGGCTGAGTTCTTTGAGGGCCGGTATGTAATGGTCAATGCGAACATATTCCGTCAGTCGAAGTTTGATGCGAAAGGCTTGTAACCAAACATACATCACACCGGCGATGGTCGATCCAATTAGAACCGATACCCAGCCACCATGGGGAAATTTGACTAGGTTAGCGACTAGAAAACTTCCTTCCAAGCCTAAATAAATCGCCAGAAACAAGACGATCCCCCAGGCCTTATATTTATGGGTATAGAGGTAGTAAGACATTAGTAAGGTCGTCATCAGCATCGTCAGGGTGATAGCCAACCCATAGGCGGCTTCCATATTGGATGACTCCTTAAAGTAAAGTACGACCCCCACGCAACCGGCCCACAGCAACAGATTTATACTCGGTACGTACAATTGGCCTTTTTGAGCGCTAGGATACCGGAGTTGCACCTTGGGCCAGAAGTTTAGCCGGATCGCTTCACTGATGAGGGTAAAGGAACCCGTGATCAAGGCCTGACTGGCAATCACGGTAGCTGCGGTAGCAATGATGATGCCCATCGTTAGAAACCAGGGAGGCATCAGTTCATAAAACGGAATCCGATCCTGTAGGCTTTGGCCTTCCTGGCTCAAGAGCCAAGCTCCCTGACCAAAATAATTCAGCAGTAAACAGGTTTTGACAAACACCCAGCTCACCCGAATGTTGGCCCGACCGCAGTGGCCCATGTCCGAATAGAGCGCTTCGGCTCCTGTCGTACAGAGAAACACGGACCCCAGCAACCAGAAACCACCCGAATATTGGGTTAATAACCACCAGGCATGGTAGGGATTAAGCGCCGTTAGAATCGTTGGATTCTGGGCAATCTGTCTTCCTCCTAGTAGGCCCAGCATGATGAACCATACCAGCATGATGGGACCAAAAGCGGTCCCGACGACACTGGTTCCAAAGCTTTGAATCAAAAACAGGATCGTTAGAATGCCAATGACGATCTGAATAATTTGCCCATGCGTGATTAAGGGATTAAGTAGCCGTAAGCCTTCCACCGCCGAGGATACCGAAATCGGGGGGGTAATGATTCCATCAGCCAGCAGTGCCGCTCCCCCAATCATAGCGGGTAGCGTAAGCCATCGGGCGTGACGACGGATTAAGGCGTAGAGGGCAAAAATACCCCCTTCGCCCCGGTTATCAGCACGCAGAATCAAAAGGACATATTTAACGGAGGTTTGTAGGGTGAGCGTCCAGAATACGCACGAAATGGCTCCCCGCACAACGTCAGCATTGATGCGATTCACGGGGCCAATAATCGCCCGTAAGGTATACAGGGGAGAGGTGCCAATGTCGCCATAGATGATACCCATGGCTACCAGTAATCCGGCAGCGGATACGGTATCGAGATGATTTTTGTTATTCATGATTTAACTTATTCGGCTTACCCTGGTCCCACTGCCTGTGGGCGTCGACTGGAGCGGAAACTACTCGCGAACGCTTGTTTGGCGCTCAGGGAGAAGGTGGCGCGTCGGGATTGAGAAAAGTGTTGGAGAACCGCATACGGCCCGTTTGGGACCAATGTCTATGATTGGGGGCACCCTACATGAAAGCACTGGGCGTCCTCCAAGATCGACTGATCGATCCTGCTCAGTCCGACCCGTGACGGTTTGGGCTACCAGTAAACCTTTTGGATTTCAAACAAAAACTAGTCATTAGCCAGGCGGTGTGATACTGCCTGTCAGGGGAGCGTGTCGCAGCCCCGAAGCTGGTCTAATTAAGCCACTGGCAACATCGAAGATAAATTCGCCTGAAGCTATTGAAACCGGCTCGATGTTCCCGCTTAAAAATTAAGAGAACTGGCGTCAGGATAGGACTGGCAAGCGGGTTGGCCGTTCGGATTTGGGCTGTTGATCGCTCAGCCGATATCGCACTGGATGGAAGCGAATTGGCGACAAACTTGAGAGGTAAATAGGCTTCGCAATAATCCCCACGTGTGTTGATAATCTCCCGGGTATTCACTTCAACGGCTGAAATGAACATACACAGGGTCAACAGGTGCAAAAGCCATGAACGCCAGCGGGAACTCATGCGGCAAATATATATATTTAAATGTTCGGGTAGGCTTTAGAATTTCAGGTAGCCCCTATTCTCATCGTTAACCGTTGGCAGGCAAGTCACGACTTCACCTGGAGTTGATGTTTTTTATAGGTTTTCTCTTGTGCTACTTAGCCTAATGTAAACGCTTTCTTCTGAGACGAATGAGGAAGGTACGTAAGCAGGGCAATTGGTGAGACCATAACTAGCCTGAAGTTGCTTACCCTTTACTATATAATCGATTTTTAGGACCTTCCGATTGCACTTTCACTTCCATGTATTCCCGGCGAAAGTACGGGCTTGCTTTGGCTTCCCTGCCGGCCTACTCATTGGAAGGCTAGACACTCTTTGCAGCTACTAACTCTACAATGGATAGGCAGCCAGCAGAAGCCGACGACTGACCAATTCATAAGCAGCAGAACGCAATGCGACGGGTAGTAAGCTGGAGGAATCGGCGCGAAAGCGCACAGTAAAGCGATACCATCCAGAACGCTCGCATAGCGAACAGATTGAGCTTGTAGCCGCTCTGTAAGTGCGACCTGTAGATCAGCGGGGTACGCGCCGAGCGGATCGGCAGGTAGACGGCTTTCGGCAGCTGTTGGTCAAAGCGTTGAGTTAGATTGAAGAGCTGCTGTAAGTACCTGTCGGTCACGGCTAATGCCTTATTGGGTAATGAAGTCCGTGCCCTTGGGCTACCAGAAAGGTAGCATGAACCAACTGATGGATTGATGCCTGTTTTGTCGACCCTCCTTAAACGGGGAGGTACACACTGAACGTAGCTCCCTGGCCCGGTTGACTATGGGCCGTAATGGCTCCCCCGTGGTTAGCCGCCACCTTCTCGCAGATGGCCAGTCCAATACCTGTCCCAGCAAACTCCTTTCGACTGTGGAGCCGCTGAAACACCTGAAAGATGCGATCCAGGTACTTCTCATCAAAGCCAATCCCGTTATCAATCACATCAATGCGGTGGTACGCGATTGCACTCCGGCCTGGCTTAATGCCCGCGGGGAGGTGGTCAGCCGCCAGCCAGCGGGCCCTGACGTCAACGAGCGGGAGGGCATCAGGACGGCGAAATTTAAGCGCATTGGCCAACAAGTTCTGAAACAGCTGACCCAGCTGGGATGCGTCACCCACCACCGTGGGCAGAGGCTCAACCCGCACCTGAGCGCCGGTTTCCTGAAGGGTCAGTTCTAAGGTAGACAGCACCGTATTGACCACATCAGTAAGCTGAACGGGGCCGCTGGTATCGCGCCGGGTGGAGATGCGCGAGAAGTCCAGCAGGTCTTTGATCAGCGTCGACATGCGCGCAGCCGCCGACTGCATCCGCTCGATGTACACGAGTTCTTCACCCACCGAATCCGCATAGCGAGTCTTCAACAGATCCCCGAACTGGCGAATCTTCCGGAGGGGTTCTTGTAAGTCATGGGAAGCCACGTAGGCAAAGGTTTGCAGGTTCTCATTGGAGCGCACTAGCAGGCTGTTGGCTTCGGCCAGCTCCTGGTTCAGGACCGCATACTGTTCGTTACCAGCGAGCAACTCGTCGTTCACCGCTGAGAGTTCTTTATTGGCTGCCGCCAAATCTTTGGTGCGCTGCTGCACCTGCTCTTCCAGGTCGGCCGATAACGCCCGGTAGTTGGCTTCGCTGTCGCGTAGCTCGGCTTCGATCCGTTTATTGGGCGTAATATCGGAGGCATGGACAATGAGCCCAATCACATGTTGTTGTTCGTTCTTGTGGGGCGTGTAGACGATGCTGAGCCACCGGTCGGTCTGCATGCGGGTCGGTGCAAGCAGCTCATACCGCACCGATTCTCCCGCGTAGGCCCTGGCCAGATAAGGCGCTGTCGAGGAATAAGCTTGCTCGCCTAGAAACGCCCGGACTGTTTTGCCTAAGGCCTCTTGGGCGTCAACGTTAAACCATTCCCTAAACACCTTATTGTAAGACTGGTAGCGCTGCTGCTCATCCAGATAAAAAATCATGGCGGGTACCGTGTCCCGCAGGAGCTGAAGGTGCTGTTCGCTTTCGGACAGCGCCTGTTGGGCTTTTACCTGGGCGGTGACATCAATAGCGATGTCGAGTATGGCATAAACGTCGCCTTCCGCATTCCGGATAGGGCTATACGAGATGTTATAGTAGTTATCATTGAGCACCCCGTCCTGAACGATCTTCACCAGAGAACCTGCGGAGATAAACGGCTTGCCGGTAGTAAACACATCATCCAGGATCTGAAGGAAGGGTTGACCCTCGGTAATCAGTTCAGGCATGGCCTCCCGCAGAGGTAAGCCTTCGATTGCAGGTCCTTTGCCCACAATATCAATAAAGGTCTGATTTGGGTTTTCAATCACTAAGTCCCGGCCGACAAACAAGCCGATGCCCGCTGGAGCGGTGGCCAGGATCGCCCGCAGCCGGGCTTCGTTGTCTTCCACCTTTTTTCGGCTCAGTACCTGCTGGGTCACGTCCGTAGCCACCACCAGGATACCCCGCACTTCTCCATGAGACCCTTTTTGGGGCTGGTAGGTCAAATCAATGTAGATGGTACTTAGCTGGTCAGCCCGGAGGATGTCCACGGCTACCTCAAGGGCATTAAAGGGAACTCCCGTCGCAATCACATTCTTTAAGATTTGGTCAAAGCCCTGACCCCCGATCTCGGGCAGAGCCTCCAGCAAGGGTTTGCCTACAATGGACTCAGGGGGGCGGGCGACCAGCTCTCCATAAAAAGTATTGGCCCATTGGAACACCAGTTCGTCATCGGCGCTGAGGGTGGCCAGACCTACCGGCGATTGCTCGAATAAGCTTAACAGCTGAGCCTGCGCTTCATCTTTAATTTCCTGGGCCCGTTTAATATCGGTGATGTCCCGGGTGGTTCCCGCGACAGCCTCTACCTCTCCCTGTTGGTTCAGCACGGGAGCAAACACGTAATCATAAATGCGTCGGCCCAGCGTGGCGTGGGGAAACGCCACCTCGCCCCGAATGGGTTGTTTGGTAGCGACTACCTGATCGATTTCCCGCTCGTGCATCCGGGCGTGCCAAGGCTCGTAGCCGTTTTCCAGCAGGCTCTTGCCGATGGCTGCCTCCCAGGTACTGCCCCACATGGTAAGCAGCGCCTGATTGACGTAGGTGAACCGGTAGGAAAGGTCAAAGACATAGACCAGGTCAGGGGTACTCCCGGTGATGGCTTCATAGATACGCTGCTGGCGCTGGGCTTCCAGCTGAACAGTCGCTTCCCGTTGCTGGGCCTCTACCTGTTGGGTGACGTCCTGGGCTACGCCCGAAAACCGGACGGGCTGACCCGCTTCGTTGAAGTAACTGCGGCCCGTGGACTGAATCCAGCGGATACGCTCATCTTCCCCGATGGTGCGGTAGGTGATCTGATAGTCCCCACCCGACTGAGGGCGCAGAGCCGCCTGGAAAGCCCCATTGACCCGCTCAACGTCATCGGGGTGAATGAAGGGCTGGGTAATCTCGTACGCAAACTGACCTCCCCGGCGGATGCCGAACAGCTCCCGGCAGCGCTCATCCCAGCGAACCTGATTGGTAAGCGGGTCATAGTCCCAAACGCCCAGTCCGGCCGCCTGGAGCGCGATGGTAATATCCAGTTGATCACTGAGTGGCTGGGAAGCGTCTGGGAGCTGTTGGTCGCCGGTCATACGTAAACAAGGGTAAAAGCTGGCAAAGCAGGCTGTGTACTCAATTGATCGCTTTGCATGGTTACAACGGCCGACGGCGCTGGTTAGTTATGATTTGGCTTTTGCCGATGTTCGTTTCGCCAGGGGCGTGACCTGCGCAGCCTAAAACTCGCAGCGAAGTACAAACGCTAGTCTAGCCATAGTCTGGCTATAGTAAAAACGCGGTTACTGCTCAGCAAAGTTAATCGTATTTGAATTAGGCCATTGCTTTGCTGTCAGAGCGCCCGATTTGTTCAGGCTCTTGCTCCTAAAATAACCCGTTGGGTTTACCAGAAACTAGTGCGGCTTCATGCGCAGCCGGCACGTACTATACGTTAGCGTTTCGTTCAGTTGGTCAAGCCCCTTTTTGTCCTGGACTTGCAACAAAACACTGGACAAGTTTTCAAGCAACTTGTTGAAGGTGCCGGTTATAATAGTCGAAAGGGGAAAGGTAGTCTAGTGCTGAATGCCTCCGTTGGCGATTGTACCAGATCTTAATGTACTCAAAGACTGCCTGTTTAGCTGTGGCTTGAGTGTGGAAGTCATGCTGGTAGACCAATTCCAACTTTAAGTTTTTGAAAAAGCTTTCAGCCACCGCATTATCCCAACAATTGCCTTTTCCACTCATACTTTGTACAACCAGCGGATGTTTTTCAACAGCTTGGTAAAGCTATGACAGGCATACTGCACTCCCCGGTCTGAATCAAAGATTAAGTCCCGCTCAATTGGCCGGTTCTTAATCGCCATCTGCCAAGCCGGAATGCTCGTCTCAGCGGCCTTCATTGACTTACTCAGAGCCCAACCAATCACTTTTCGGTCATATAAATCCATAATCATGGTCAGGTACAGCCAGCCTTAACCGGTCCGGATGTACGTCAGATCCGAAACCCAGGCCTGACCCGGTTTTTGGGGATTGAATTGACGGTTCAAATGGTTTTCGGCCACTGGATAGGTGTGCTTTGAATCCGTAGTAGTAACTACATATTTCTTCTGAATGACGCTTTTGAGATTAGCCTGCTTCATCAGCCTGGCAACTCGGGGCCGGGATACCTTTACGCCTTGTGCTTTCAAATCGCGCGTGATTTTGGACTCCCGTAGCGGCCTTTACTAGCGGTGAATAGGCCACGGATTAACTGGGTGATAGCCTTATTTTCAGTTGCTCTTTTAGTGGGTCTTTGGGTTAGCCAATCATAATATCCACTGCGGCTCACTTGCAGCACTTTACACATCGTCTCAACAGGAAACTGGGCTTGGTGAGCCTTCATAAATCTGAATATTTCCCGTCTCCCCTGGAGAAGATGCCGACCGCCTTTTTTAAGATATCACGTCGCTTCGGCCTTTAGATTTAGGCCGTTGTACGATTCTAAGATGCGTCGTGTAACTTAGAGATACTCACAGAATGTGAGCGACCAACCCCGGCAGGAC
>NZ_BAAGVY010000021.1:0-77543 GCF_054780635.1 Spirosoma knui
AGTCATCTACGAAAGGGTTGTGCGAGACGAGCACGTGGATAGGCGGCAGGTGCAGGGGCAGAGATGTCTAGAGCTGAGCCGTACTAATGAGCCCGGGAGCGTATAATCGATTCTATCTACAAGCTATCTTCTTTTCTCGACGGCGAGAACAAGTCTATAAAGTACAGGCACAAAAGCTACCTCATTTGGGGTGGCTTTTGTCGTTTATAGTTGTTGAACGTAATTTAATAATGCAAGTTTGACGTCTATCGCCTTTTTTATACGGACTACGTCATTTGCTTTCGCGCTGACTAACAAGAAATACGGCTGGGTGGACGATACACCTGTAATTGGGGCCGGGACGTATGCCAACAACAAAATCTGTGCTGTGTCGTGTACGAGCTACGGATAATTCTTCATCCGGGCCGTAGTTGCCTACGACATTTCGTAGTGATGGAGTGCAAAAGTTTATCCTTGAAAGAAGCCTGTGACTACGTAGTGCAGAACAAACTGAAAGTGATTGGGGCGAGGGTGGTCTGATCGCTGTTGATCGTGAAGGTATTGTTGAGTTACCGTTCAACTCGGAGGGGATTTACTGCGTTTGGTGCAACGAAGCTGGCTAAGGCGAGGTAGCGATCTTTGCGTGAACAGGAAGCAAACGTTTTAGTGCGTAGTGACGAATGATTACTCTCATCAGGTGTGCGGGTCGGTTCCTAGACAAAATACCGCACTTGTTTTGAGGTACAATATGCTTTCCTTCAATCTCGTATAAACAGTACCGTACGCCGGATTGTAATTAATTGTACGGATTTAGACGGATTGGGCAATTAGCGGGTGATCTTACCAACACCGTGGTTGTTCATGGGTTTCAATTTAAGCTCGTCGATATGAACGCGTCGACTGACGCAGCTACAGTCAATTAACAAGCAACCCGACTAACGACGCTGATCGTAATCGGGTTGCTACACTCGTTTATGTGATGAGGTACTCCGCAATTATTAACATCCTCAAGAAGGGAAAGTTGTTGGTAACCGTTACTGGTGAGGCAACGGCCAAAAAAGCCCGATCACATAAAGCAATCGGGCTGGTCGTTCCAAGACGGTAGGTTAACCTCATCACTTAAACTTGATTCATAATCTATAACTCTGGTAGTTTTGTGGATGTTTAGCCGCTGACTCAAAAAACAAACAATTTCTACAAACAAAACGTAGCCAACTGCTTTAGCTGATCAGTCAGTTTTGCTGGTAATTGACTCATTTTCTGCTGGGTAATTTGCTGAAAACATACATACTTCTTCATTGATTCGTTCCGAGTTATTCTCTCAAATTAAAGTTGTGAATGGGTTGGGTTGCCGATACGTAGCCCTACTACGTATCGGCAACCCAACCCATTCGCTAGTAGCTATGATCTGAACCGAGCTATACCTTAATGCAGTTGGGCCAGTGAGTAGTTACTCACTGGCCCAACTGCATTAAGGTATTAAGCTACCAACAGCTACCTTATTGATTAAAGGTTATGCTGTTCAACTGAATGATGTCGTTGTTGGGTTTGGTACGTTTCACCACCACAACGTAAACATCGTGCTTGCCACTAATGGGTTTGTCGAGTGTCATCGTTACCTGCTTCGCCGTTTTCCATTCGCCAGTGGCAGTGTAAGCAGTTCGGCTAACAACGGGCCCAGCATAGGAGTCGAGCCGGAGTTCAATCTCACCGTCTTTGTCAACCGACGAATAGTCGTAGGTTAACGATTTGATTCCCGTCATGTCAATGGATTTTAGCAGGACGTACGCCTTGTGGCCACCGGCGCTCAGGCGGTTGCCCCAACGAGGGAAACCCACGTACGAGTCGGCATCGAGCGTCCGCACCTTCGCGTTACGTAACGTGACTACATCCGTACTCGTCAGCGGCCCAACCACCTTTCCGCCATTATCGGTATACGTTGCTACCAATGTATACTGGCCACGGGGCTCTTCGGCTTTGTGTTCATTCAGAGCCAGTTGACCTTGCAGCGGAATGGTTTTCTGCTTTTGTTCATCAGTCAGCGAGAAAATGTACTTCACCATTTCCTGCGCATCCTGTACTGGAATCTGCGGGTGCGCGCTCATCAGGTGGTCTTTGCTCCAGTTGCCGCCACCCCCTTCAATGATCTTTTTCGCGAGCCGCTCGGTGATACCGGGCTGCCCTTTATAGCGGCTGGCAACGGCCAGGAACGTTGGTCCTACTGAAGGTTTATCAATCGTGTGACACGCTTTACAGTCGCTGTTCGCAATCAAGGTTTTACCCAGTGATCCATTGCCAATGGCAGCCAGATCCTGGTGCCCCTGCTGAGGAGCGGCTACAGGTCGGCTGCCCGGCTGTCCGCTGTAAGCGTAGTAGATCTTAATGCGTTTAGGATCGATTTTAACGTCCTCTTTGTCGGTTACTTTCACCGCGTAGGTAAAGGGTTTGCCCTCCCAGAAGAACGATTTGTTGCCAGGTGTCGTGATCGCTACGTCGGGTTTAGCATTGCCAACCTTAACCACAATGGTATCCATGCCTACTAGACCGGTTTGATCCGACACTTTCAGGATGGCATTATAGACACCAGGTGTGGTATATGTGTAGGTCGTGTTTGGTTGTTTGGCACCTACTGTTTTTCCGTCGAACAGCCACTGATACGTCAGGACGTCGTCTTGGTCGAGGTCGGTACCCCGGCCGCTGAACTTAACGCGCAGAGGAGCCTGTCCAACGGCTTCCCGAATGATGGGCGCATTCCGCGTGTCGGAAGTCAGGAACGAGCGGGCACTCAACTGAGCCATTGCTACGGAGTCGACCACCGCAGCGCGGGCAATCGGCGCGCGGTTACCGGTGTTGTATTCAATCTTGACCAGACGTGCATCGTCGTTGTCGGCACCATAAACCGAACCGTATTCCAGCATGTACATAACCCCGTCTTTGCCGAACACCAGGTCGATCGGACGCCGGAAGTCTCCGTTTGTAGCCATGAACGGCTCGTTCCGTACGTAGTTTTCGTTCTGGTCGAAGCGGGCGGCTACGACCCAGTTGCGCATCCAGTCGAAAAGGAACAAGGTACCGTCGTAATATTCAGGAAACTTGTTTTTCGAAGGTGAACTCCGATCATAGCTATAAAACGAGCCCGCCATAGCACTTCGTCCACCCTGGCCCAGTTCCGGAAACTCTTTCGAGGCCGCGTATGGGTACCAGATCATCGCCGAATTGGTGGGCGGCAGGTTTTTCAGGCCGGTATTGTTCGGCGAACTGTTAACGGGTGCTTTCGGGTCAAATTTCGGACCGGCATTGTTGGTGGCATAGTCCAGATCAGGATAAGGCTGGCTGTTACCGATGAACAACGGCCAGCCATGATTACCGGGTTTTTTGGCCTGATTGAATTCGTCGTACCCGCGTGGACCAATGGTGCTGTCTTTACCCGCATCAGGCCCGATTTCACCCCAGTATAAAACCGAACTCTTTGGGTTAACGGCAATGCGGTAGGGGTTACGTAGGCCCATGGTATAAATCTCCGGACGGGTCTGCGCGGTGCCCTTAGCAAACAGATTACCATCGGGAACGGTATACGTACCATCGGCCTGGGGACGGATACGTAACACTTTGCCGCGTAAGTCGTTGGTATTTGCGGCCGAACGCTGTGCGTCGAGGGTCAGGTGATCGGGCCGTTCGTCGATTGGCGAGTAACCATTCGACGGGAAGGGGTTGGTATTGTCGCCGGTCGACAGGTACAAGTTTCCTTCTTTATCCCAGGCGAATGAACCACCGTGGTGGGCACTGGCTTCGAACTCGTGTGGAATTTTGAGCAAGACCTTTTCCGAAGCCAGATCCAGCGTATTGTCGTTCTTCACCACGAAACGGGACAGGTGATAGGCCGGATTCGCGTCGACATTGGGCGAGTAATACACGTACAGAAAATGGTTGCTCGCAAACTTCGGATCGAGCGTCACGCCCTGTACGCCAAAACCCTGTTTGGTGGTTACGTTAAACTTGTGAACCAGCTTATGCGTGTTGGTCTTGGTATCATATACCGAGAGATTGCCACTACGTTCGGTGAAGAACACGCGGCCATCGTCCGAGATGGTCAGCTCCATGGGCTCGTTCAAATCGTTGACGAGTACCGTTTTGATGAACCGATTCTCTTCGGGCATCACCACGGCATACGACTTACTATAGTCGAGTGGTTTGCCATTACCCATTACGTAGTTGAGTCCACCCAGTAAATGCTTTATAAATAGGGGCTCACTAAAACTAGCATTTTCGTGGCCACCGCCCGTGTAATAAGCCCGACCACCGTCGAACTCGTGGTACCAGGCGATGGGGTGATTGCTGCCATTCGTGCCGCCTTCGTACGTATTCTCGTCGAGGTTGGCCAGGACGTTCAGGTCGGTATAGAACGAACGGTAGTTGTACCATTCGTCGGTACGTTCCCAATGATCGGGTAAGTGGGCCGTTGACGGATGATTCTTATCCGTTACGTCGACCGTGGCTTTGCGCACGTTCGAGTTGCTGGGGTGACTGGCAAAATAGGCACCTACTAGTTTGTTATACCACGGCCAGTCGTATTCGGTATCGGCAGCTGCGTGGATGCCCATGTAGCCGCCACCGGCCTGAATGTATCGCTCAAAAGCTGCCTGCTGAACCGGATTCAAGATGTTGCCCGTCGTACTCAGGAACACAACGGCCTGATAATGTTTCAGGCTGTCGTCGTTGAAATAATCGGCGTTCTTGGTCGTGTCAACGCGAAAATTGTTTTCCTGCCCCAGTTTCTGAATAGCCGCAATGCCGAAGGGTATGGACGTGTGCTTCCAGCCTTTGGTCTTCGAAAAAACCAGCACGCGACGGGGAGATGACTGAGCGGGCGGAACGGTTTCCGTTGTCTTGGCCGCTGTTGTGCTGATTGTTGGTTGGAAAACAGCCTGTTCTGAGTTAATGGTGGCAAACAGTCCAGCCGTTGCGCTTGCTGTCCCGAGCAGATAAAACCAGTGCTTAGCCAATGAGGATGACCAAATCATAATAGAGTACTAGTGTTCATGTATAGGTAAAATCATAGGCAGTTTTATGACGCGAAGTCGTATCAAAAACTGATAAAGTAGTAAGTCGAATCCGTTCATAAACTACCCGTTCGTTTGCTTGACGATACGCATTGGCTGCTAGCGGCCTGATTACTTAGCTATAGGTATACTGAATTTGGCTTTTTGCACATTACTGACACCGGTCAGACGCCGTTGACGATCGGCCGTTGCCCTTACGTCTTTCAGGGGATGAAATCCAGAAGGTAGCCACCTCAAAAAGAAAACCGCTCAGTCTGTTACGTCTGAGCGGTTTCTTAACTAATTCCTGGTGCGTTACTTTGTTTCAACCAGACTAGGCGTAACCCAGCGCTGGGCTACATTCAGGGTGTAGTCCAGAAAGGCGCGGGACGTACGTTCGTAGATTTCATGGCCGATGAAGCGACCGTTCTCGTCAAGGTTTTTATCCGTTTCGTGCGATTCGTACAACTTCGGCGACACAATCGAGTAGCTGTTCGTGAAGCTGATGATTTTGCTGACTACCGTGGTCATATCTAGCGCCGGCTGCCGACCACCGCGTCCGTTCGATATGCCAACCATGGCAAACACCTTGTTTTCGAACAAGTGCTTGAATGCCGGGCCACCTAACTGGTGAATCGTATTTGTCGCTTGCGGAGGGGCAGTCCAGTTATATTCCGGCATGGCAAAAATCACCAGATCCGCGGCCTCCCAAACACCAATCAATTGTTGCTGGAAAGGGGTAAGGGCATCTTTCCTGACCGGGCCTTGGCCAGCAAAAGGGATATCGTATTGCTCAAAGTTGACAATCGATACGTCATGCTGACCGCTTTCGGCTAATGTATGCTCTACGTATCTGGCAAATCGAAGAGAATTGCTGTTTTTACGTGAGGAGGTTGAAATTATGGCGATATTCATTGTATAGGCTGCGTCAATCTGGATTACTAACTCTAAGGGTAAGCGTTTAGTTTCTTTGTTAATTTCAGCTCACTATGCAACGTTTCCAACGAACTCAGAGTCTGATAGATAGGCTGTTCCCTAAACAAATCTATAAGTCATGAAACAACTCATTTGTCTTCTCCTGTTAAGCGGATATACCTACGCGCAGGTACCCGCAACAGCCATCCGGCGCGACTCGGTACCAGCGGTGTTTCCGCCCGATCATATCCCCAACGCAGTACCGAACGTATCATTTTATCGGTACCCAACAGACCCGGCCACGATCATGCGGGCCGACCTGGACAACATGCCGGTCAAACGGCCCGATTCGTCAATTACCTATGCGAAGAAATCACAGTCCATACAGCCGTATAGAGTGCCTGAGCAGCCGCTGTTTCTAAAGCCACAACTGCAAGTGCTACCCAAGAATTGGCGTTGGAAATAACCCTAGCTGACCAGTGCCTGTGCCAGATCAGCAATGAGGTCTTCTGGGTGTTCCAGACCAATCGAGATACGTAACAGATTTTGCGGAGTCGCCGAAACGGGGCCTTCTACCGACGCCCGGTGCTCGATCAGGCTTTCAACCCCGCCCAAACTGGTGGCTCGGATAAATAGCTTAAGCTTACTGATGAAGCGTAGTGCAGCGTCAGCTCCTCCGTTCACCTGTACCGATAGCATAGCACCCGGCCCGTTCATCTGCTGACGAATTACATCCCGATCGGGGTGGTCCGGTAAGCCGGGATAATGCACGCGTTCAACCGCCGGATGGCCGTTCAGGAAATCTGCGACTACCTGCGCCGTTGCCATTTGTGCCCGTACCCGTACGCCCAGCGTTTTAATCCCCCGACTAATCAGCCAGCAATCGAAGGGTGACGGAATTGCGCCCGACAAACCCTGAAGTGTACGAACCCGCTGCGTAAAGTCGGTATTATGTTTGAAGACCAGCGCACCGCTCAGTACGTCGGAGTGGCCGCTGAGGTACTTGCTCGTCGAGTGCATCACTACATCGCAATTAAGCTCAAGCGGGCGCTGCAGGACCGGAGTCGCCCAGGTATTATCGCAAACGACAAGGGCACCGGCTTCATGAGCCAGACGTACTACCGAAAGCAGATCCGTAATCGCCAGCATGGGGTTCGATGGCGTTTCGCACCAGACGATACGTGTATTTTCGTGTATCGAGCTTTGCACGGCGTCCAGATCGCTCATGTCCACACGGGTGTAGGTCAGGCCCCACGGATGAAACACCTGTTCGAGCAGGGCAGGCGTACCATAGTAGGCTTCGTTGGCCAGCAGAACATGGTCACCGGGCCGCAGCGCCTGTAAGAGTGTCATGGTTGCCGCCTGGCCGGAACCGAAGGCCATGGCGACAGCGCCCCCTTCCAGCGCAGCCAGCGCTTTTTCCAGTGCTTCGCGGGTGGGATTGTTGGGTCTTGCATACGAATAATCGTCCGGCAACTCATTGGCTTCATTGCGGGCGAAGGTCGTAGACAGGTGAATAGGAGAGACCACCGCACCGGTGGTTGGGTCAATCTGGTGGGTAGCGCGAAGGGCGAGCGTATCGAAATGCATGTGGGCGAGTGTTTGAAAACACCAGGCTTCTTGAGGAGCAAGGATGATTCCCGTAACGCAGTAAGTGAGGATTTGATTCCCAAGTCAGTACCCCTCCTAACCTCCCCTTTGAGGGGAGGTTAGGAGGGGTACCGACCATACAAAAATCCATCATTCGCTTCTGGCTCTTCCATAGATACTATCTCCTAGAACGAATGGCTGGGAGGGGTATTGACCTATAAAGCATTATTCACTCTTGAGGACCTTGGCTGGGTTGCTGCGGGCGACGCGAATCGTTTGCGAGCCAATCAGCAGAAAGGCGATACCCATCACAATCAGGGCCCCAGTCAGCAGTTCCAGGCCAATCGGCAGATGGTAGGCAAAGTTGCTTAGTACGATCTTATCGAAAAAGAAGTAGGTGGCTGGCAGGGCAACCAACGCTGCCAAAACCAGCAAGCTCAGAAAACCTTTGCTTAGCAAATACACCAGTCCGCCTTCACTGGCGCCCATTACCTTCCGGATGCTGATTTCCTTCAACCGGGTTTCGGTCGTAAACACCACCATGCCAAACAAGCCAATGGAGGCAATGCAGATGGCCAGGAACGTAATGAAGCCGATAACTTCAATCATGACCGAAAACTGACGGTAGGCTTCTTCAATCTGATCGTCGTAAAACTTAGCTTCGATTGGGTGCACGTTGTCAATCGTCCGCCAGGCCTGTTCAATACGTGCCATCGTTGCGGGTAGATCGGCGGAGGTGATTTTAACGTTCAAATAACCCCAGGGCTCATCGGCCGAATAGCGGAACATGACAGGCTCAATCGCTTTCTCTACTGTGCCGTAATGAAAATCTTTTAGTACGCCCACGATCGCCAGCTTCTTATTGTCAACGGTTATGAGTTCACCTATGGCTTTCTGCGGGTTCCGTTTCGCGATGTTAAAGCGCTTCAGCGTCTGCTCATTGACGATAACCTCGCGTTCTTCGCCTTTCTTCGGTCGCAAGGTGAAATTAGTCCCGGCCAGCAGTTTGTGCTCATGAATTGGCAAGTAGTGTTCATCGACCTGGTTAAGCCAAACCATCGCCGAGTCCTGCGGATTGTTGTACTTCACAGACGTACCGTGGATGCTGCCCAGACTGGTAATCATCATGGATTTGGAAATCGCATTCACTTCGGGTAGCTGGGCAAGCTCTTTGGCCAATACATCACCGTTAGTGCCCATCAGTTTGATATTCAGGATGTTTTCGGTCGTGAAGCCTAAATTAAAATTGAGGAAGCCTTTGTATTGGCGATAGCCTATGATGGTCGTGGTAATAAAGATGAGTGAGAACGTATACTGGATGACAATCAAGGCTTTACGTAGGTTGACATGCCGGAATACGGTTAACGACGACACATCTTTCAGGACCTGAATCGCTTTAAGTCGAGAAAAGAAGATAGCGGGGGCGAAACCAGCCAGAACGCCCACTGTTACGGCCAGTAACAGAAAATACAGAATCAGCTTCGGCGAAAGCTCCAGGACCACCAGGTTGTTGAGTTGAGGAGCCAGTGACAGGAACTGGGTACGTAAAATCAGGAAAAGAACGAATGAAAACAGCAGGGCCAATAGCGAAAGAATCACCGATTCGGTCAGGAACTGGCCGAGTACATGCCCTTTGAGCGCGCCGTTAATCTTCCGGATGCCCACCTCGCGCGAACGGCGCAGTGATCGGGCAATAGACAGGTTTGTATAGTTGAAACAGGCAGAAATAATGATCACTAACGCCAATCCGCCCAATACCCACAGCACGACAGGTATCATGTTGGGGCCAATCTGATTGTCGAGCCTAGGGCCCAGGGCAATCTGCTTGAGCGGTTGCAGGGATACGGCAATGGTTCGGTTCGCTAAGTGTCTTTTCTCCTCGGCGTTTATCTTGTCCAGTGAAGTTTGCACCGTTTGAGGAGTGCCATTTTTGGACAACAGCACATACACGTAATTCTGCCAGATATTGTCCCAACCGTAAAAGTTCGGGTCATGTTTACCAAGCTGTGCTTCGGCCGTTGCAAACGAGACCAGGGCACCGAACTGTAGGTGAGATAGTTTCGGAACGTCTTTCATCAGCCCTGTCACTTTGTAGGTCAGCGTATCGAACCGGACCGATTTGCCAAGTGGATCAACTTCGCCGAACAGCTTTTGGGCCGTTTTCTCGGTTAACACCAGCGAATAGGGGTCTTTCAGGGCCGTGGCCGGGTTGCCTTCCAGCAGCGGGAACGTAAAGACCTTGAAAAATGAAGTATCGGCGAAAAGACCGTCGAGGGGCAAGGTTGTTTCGCCAACGGTGGCATCGCCGTAAAAGCCATTCCGCATAATTGTTACCTGATCCAGACCAGCTACGGATTCACGAATGTTCCTGCCTATTTTGACCGATGTAGACGCAAGGCCTTTTTTAGGCTGCTCTGGCGTTTCGTAGCTGCTGATAACCCGATAGATGCGGTCGCCGTTCTCGTGAAAATCATCGTACGAGCGCAAGTCGGTAACAAAGGCAATCACCAATAAGCCAACCGACATGCTAACGGCTAATCCGAATATGTTGATGGCGGAAAATAACTTGTTGCGCACCAGGCTGCGCCGGGAGGTTTTAACGTAGCTGCCAATCATGATCCAGTGAATAAACAGGTTTATAAAATCGGGTTTGCGGACGGTATACAATCGGAAAAATTTCAGTACGTCGAGTACGTAAATCAGGCGTGCTCGTTTAATGCCTTTGGTACGTAGGTTGCGGGCAAAGTATTCGTTCAGATCCCCCTGAAGATCTTCCAGTAAATCGGGGCGGCAATACCAACTGAGTAATCGTATCGCCCAGCGGGGTGGCTCAGCAGAGGGTTCGTTGGACGTTTTCATAGCGAGCCTTCGAGATTAAAGCCGGGAATAATGCGCCAAAGTCCTTCTCGAACTTCTTTGGCCTTCAGCAAGGCTACTTTACCGGCGTGCGTTACTTCATAAAAGCGTTTGCGTTTGCCTCCGCGGGTGCTGGTTGCTGCGCCCAACTGACTTTTCACCAGGCCTTTTTCTTCCATCCGATTCAAAACCGCATGAACGACGCCAAGTTTGGCGGTCCGGCCAGTATGTTTTTCAAGTTCATCACAAATGGCAACGCTGTAGGCGTCATTCACTAACGCGGCAATGGTCAACAGCACCAGTTCTTCAAATTCACCCAGGTTTGTGCCTTTCATTAATCTCGTTCGTATAGACGCGTTTAATTAAGTCCTTAAATGTATGTAAAACAGATTTATTAATTCATGCTTTGTATGTAAAATAATTGTTCTCGAACAACTCTTTACCTGATTTAGTCTACTACATGAGCACCAGGCTGGCATTGAATCCCAGAATACTACTACCTTTATGCCAACCGTATGCAAGCATACTATAGGTTATGGAACAATCGTATCAGAGCTTATCATTTGAAGAGGCCAACGGCGTGTTAACTGTCTCACTGCTGGGGCCGGGTAAAGGCAACGCCATGGGGCCGGAGTTTTGGGAAGAACTGCCCAGAGCAATGGATGAGATAAACCGCATGAGAGACGTGCGCTGCCTGGTTTTTCGGGGAAGCGGTGATCATTTCAGCTACGGGCTTAATGTGCAGCAGATGATGCCCAAGCTGGCCAGTATGACCACGGGAACGATGGTCGCTCATCAGCGCGCCGAATTGATGGAGCAGATTCGGCAGATGCAGCTGGGCTTTTTTAAGATGCATGAGTCGCCCAAGCCCGTGATTGCGGCTGTGCACGGCTGGTGCATTGGGGGTGGCGTCAACATGATTGCCGCTGCCGACATTCGGCTCTGCTCACGCGATGCCAAGTTCAGTCTGCGCGAAACGAAACTGGCCATTACGCCCGATATTGGCGGTCTACAGTGGCTGCCGCCGATCATTGGTCAGGGCTTTACGCGCGAAATGGCCTTTACCGGGGGTGATTACGATGCTGCGTATGCCGAACGGATCGGCCTGGTCAACCACGTATACGATACGCCCGAAGCGCTGTTCGAAGCGGCAGCTACGTTGGCTCGTCAGATTGCCGATAATCCGGCGACTGCGGTTCAGGGCGCAAAACGAGTCTTAAATTACAGCATGAACAAGTCCATTGAGGATGGACTGCAATACGTTGCCGTCTGGAATTCAAGCCAACTGCAATCCGACGATTTCAGCGAAGCTATGCAGGCAACCATTGAAAAACGTAAAGCCGAGTTCAACAAGAAAAGCAGTAGAGGCTATTAAAGAGTGAAATCGAACCGCCGAAGCGGAGATAAATAGATAAAGGGCAGTTTGGTCTTTTTGCTTTATATCTCCGCTTCGGCGGTTCGATTTCACTCTCTAAAATATGACTACACAGATACTGGATCGCCTGCGTATTACGAGTTTATTTGCTGCACTGGTAATTGCTTTTTGGACCTGTTCCACTAAAGAGGCTACCCCTGAACCGGCCGAACCTGTAAAGAATTTCTTTACTCGGTTAGTTGATATTGTTGAGAATAACTCAATCAATCGGAAGAAGATAAATTGGGTCGATTATAAGACTAAGGTTTGGGCGAAAGTTGGGGGAGCTAAAACGGTTCCCGAGACCGAAGCTGCAATGACGCTGGCATTGGGTCTATTGAAAGATAATCATAGTACGATAGTGGTCGACAACAAGCGGGCGTTATACGGCGGAATTGGCTGTACGCAAGCACCAGCGCCCATCCCGTTCAGTTTTAACCGGCCAGACATCGGCTACGTTGAGGTGAAAGGATTCAACAGCTCTGGCCAGGAGGCTGTCAATTTTGCACAAGCTATCCAGAATGACATAGCTCGCCAGGATAATGCCCGCATGGCCGGCTGGATCGTGGATTTGCGACGTAACACGGGTGGAAATATGTACCCCATGATTGCCGGATTAGGCCCCTTGATTGGCGAGGGCATTTGCGGCTATTTTTATGACGTTGATGATAAGCAGATTGCCAGCTTCGCTTACAAGAACGGAGGGGCGCTAATTGGCCAAAGTAATGCAGTCCAGATAGAAAAGCCTTATCAGCTTATCAATTCGAACGTGAAAGTTGCTGTACTAATTAGCGGAACAACCGCCAGTTCAGGCGAAGCAACTGCAATCGCCTTCATGGGTCGTTCGAATACCCGATTTATCGGAACAGCCAGTTGTGGTCTTACAACTGGGAACACGGGGTACGACCTACCTTTTTACGGGTACAAACTAAATCTGTTCACGTCGAATATGGGCGACCGGACGGGAAAGATATACGGCAAGGAAATCACACCCGATGAAGTGGTTGCTTATGATGAGGCTGTTGACCGTGCCGTTAAGTGGATTATGCAATAGCCCCTAATTTTTACAAGTCTCAAAATAACTGAACCGAATGACCACAGGAATGCTGCGCGACGACGCGTTTACGGGAAAAACCATTATTGTAACCGGCGGAGGTACAGGGCTGGGCAAATCCATTACGAGGTACCTGCTCCAGTTAGGGGCTAACGTCACCATCTGTAGTCGTCGGCAGGCCGTTATTGACCAGACAGCCCAAGAGCTGATGGATGAAACAGGCGGACAAGTTTTGGCCGTAGCTTGCGATGTACGGAATCCTGAGCAGATCGAAAACGTAATTGCGGAAACTATCGCGAAGTTTGGCAAGATAGATGGCCTCCTCAATAACTCGGCCGGAAACTTCATCAGCCCTACAGAACGCCTATCGTACAAAGCGTTTGATACGATCGTTGACATTGTGTTGCGCGGTACATACTATTTTACGCTGGCCGTCGGCAAGTACTGGATCGAGAATAAAATTCCGGGCGTCGTGCTCAACATCTCGACAACCTACGCGACGACGGGTTCTGGCTACGTAGTACCGAGTGCCGTAGCCAAGGGCGGTGCCTTGATTATGACGAAATCGCTGGCGGCTGAGTGGGGTAAATACGGCATTCGGCTCAACGCCATTGCTCCTGGTCCCTTCCCAACCAAAGGGGCCTGGGATCGACTGTTCCCTGAACCCCTGGCGAGTATGATGGACCCAACAAGCCGCATCCCGCTGAAACGTGTGGGTGAGCATGGCGAACTGGCAAACTTGGCAGCTTACCTGTTATCAGACTATTCAGGCTACATCACCGGCGAAAGCATTACCATTGATGGGGGAGAGGTATTGATGGCTGGCGAGTTTAGTCACCTCGAAAACGTTACGTCGGAACAATGGGATATGATTGGCGAAACGATTAAACAGGCCAACCGAGCCAGTAAAAAAGAAGGTCAGGGGTAAAGGGCTTTAATCAAGCTTGTAAAAGTTGCTGACGCCTAGCCCCGCTACGGCGGGGCTAGGCGTCAGCAAAAGCCAATAGCAAAAGCTATAACTTCTTCTCGTACGCTAAAAAGCGCAGGCCTGGGCGAAAGCTGAGCGTTATTTCACCGGCGTATTGATAGCCCAGCTTTGGAAATAGCCGCTGAGTTGCCTGATTCTCCGAATTCGTGTCAATCCGTAAGAAGGCGATGTTACGTTCCTGAGCAAGCTGCTCCGCCTGGGCCAGTAAGGCAGCAGCTACCCCACGACCCTGAAATGCTGAATCGACGGCCAGGCGGTGGGTAACAATGGCTTTCTGGCTCAGATCGAAGCCTACCTGTGCGTATTCGGGTTCCTGATCTTCGGTCAAAGCCGCAACGCCCGCAATCTGACCATCCAGTTCAGCTACCCAAAGCTGTTGTTTCACAATATCCTGGCTGAAAACAGTCTCGTTTGGGTAATGGTCATCCCACTGGAAGTTGCCGGCCTGGTGCATTAGCGGCACCACGCGTCGGACCAGATTTGTAAGGGCGGGTAAATCAGCTAAAGTGGCTAAGCGAATAAACATAAATCAGTTGTTGTCATCACATGGTCATTCATGGGCATTCATCGTAGGACAATTAATAACCATAAATGACTAATTACTGAATGACTCTTTTAATAACGCGAGCAGTTTTTGATTCGGTAAATTCTGCCGTCGGCTTTTGTGTAAATGTAGAACGTATCGTTCAGACCCAGACCAAACCGGAGGTCCGTTTTCTTGCTGCCCGACAGCTCCTGGAACGTAGTGACTTTGCCACCAACTTCAATCTGCATTTCTTCAATTGATGCCTGTTTACCAAGTTTCAGTTGATTGTTCTCCACGAAAAAGACGCGCCCGTTAACGATGTCGCCGAAGATGTATTTACCCGTCAGCAAGGGTAGGTCGGTTCTCGAGTAAACAAAGCCAGCCGAAAACGCATTGCCTTCGTCGTGGTCGTACATCGCCACGGGATAGGTGTAGTGCATGGCCTGATCGTTTTCGGGAAGCGCGTAGACGTAATCCATTTTCGCCCGGTAATTCATAAGATATAAACCTTCCCGTTCGGGCCAACCGTAGTCGGCTCCCGCTACGCCGATATTTAACTCCTCGATATTGTGGTGACCAATGTCGGAGATCAGCATTTTACCATCGGGTGTCCAGCTAATTCGGTTTGGATTCCGGAAGCCACGGCAAAACACTTCACCCAGCGAATTCGGGTCATTGTCCTGGGCGTATGGGTTGATGGCCGGAATACCGTAGCGTCCGTTCTTGCTGTTCTTTCCCCGTGGATCGATACGTAACACTGAGCTCCAGACATCCGATTTATCATTACAAATAAATGGAAAGCCATTTTCGGTTGCCCCACCGTCACCCACGCCGATATACAATAGGCCGTAGTCCGGACTGCCGGTTTTAGCGTGCGGATTAAATGTGATTTCCTGCACACCGTGAATGGGTGATACCATATTGACCCGCATCAGTTCTCGACCGGTACCGGCAAACGTATCACTCGTCGGATCGCTTACCTTCCATTCCGTCAGCACCCATTGTAAGGTGACTTTAATCGAGTCAGCGTAGGCAAAATCAGCGGGAGCGGCATTCGCTTTTTCGGTGTGGGTGGTGTACAGAAGGCCGTTGCTGTAAAACTCCGGGTGAAACGCATAACTTCCGAATCCGGTGGCTAAACCCGGCGTATTGATGAAGGCAGGTCGCTCTTTGCCCATCTGCATGTACGGACGTAGTTTATCGTCAACTAGCTCATACAGCGTACCCCGCAAATCTTCCAGAAATACCCGGTCTTTTTTGCCGGGTAGCACCTGCATTTTATTGATCCGGGCAAGTGGAACCTTGTCGGCACTAGCCGGAGCCGTAAGTACTTCTTCTAAACTTAATCGCAAGCCGGAGCTGGCGATTTTGGCCGGAATAGGATCGGTTAAGGCGGCACCTAAGTTAGCGGTCCCGGCAACGGATGATTCACGCTTCTGATTGGCGTGGATGTACGACATAATCGCTTGCACATCTGCGTTGCTCAGCGTTGGAAACGCCGGCATCACCTGCTTATACTCGTCAACCAGCCTTGTTGCCCGCTTATCGCCATGTTTGATAACATCAGGGGCATTGCGAATAAACTTACGGATCCAGTCGGGCGATACGTCCGTCGTCACTTCGGCTAGATTCGGGCCGATGCCTTTTTGCAGAAAATTATGACAGGTAGAACAGTTGTTCTGAAACAGTTGCTGTCCTTTCGTAAGGGTTTGTTTATCGGTTGAATACGAACTTGTGGCTGAGGCTACTACAGCGGCTGATTGTGCTTTCCTCGATGCGGTTGGCTGTTGAGCGTAGGCAGCGGCACTTACGCCGATACTGCTCCCGATCAACAGAGCCCAGAAACGGTAAGAGCGTATAGATACAGTAAGGTTTACGGATAAATCCTTTTGGGCAGGCATTGACGTAGTACAGTTGATCGACGGGGGCGTCAGTTGGATTCGCGTTCTTGTAGCTGTAAGCCTTAGTTTCTTACGGCTTACAAGTAAAAATAATGAAGACCGAAAATCTACTTTCCTTCTTTCAACATCTCCACCACCATCGTCAACTCGTCGACTGTAGCCTCCGGATTACCATTGTAACCGACCGCCCGGTAACGAACCCGACCACTGGCGTCAATTACTACTTTGGTTGGAATTCCCTGCACTTTATAGGCATTAGCCACCCGCTGTGAACCGTCGAGGGGAACGGTAAAATCGTATGGGTGCTTGTTCATGAAGTCGTACACGCGCTGGATGGGACCGCCTTCGCGTGTGTTTATAAACAGAAACCTGACGTTCGGATCGTTCTGGAACCGCGTTTTAGCCTGTTGCATAGCCGGGAACGACGCTATACAGGGACCGCACCAGGTCGCCCAAAAGTCCAGCACGACCACTTTACCCTTTAAGGCCGATGAGGCTATTGTCCGCCCCTGTAAGTCCGTCATGGAAAAAGCGGGGGCAGGTTCATTGATCATTAATTGCTTTAATTCGTCGCGTTGTTCAGCCCGTATGTCGGCTTCCAACTCGGCCAGGTACGTATCGGCTTTGGTCAGATCGTTGCCGGGCTGTTTGGCATACCAGTCGCGCAGGGCGGTTTTCAGGCGCTTTGTCGCTTTTCCAATTTGCACGGCCGCTTCGGCCATGGGCTGGGCGTCGGTTCCGTGATTTGTCCGAACGGCACAGAGAAAGTAAAGCTCATTGGTCCGCGGGTCGCTGCTATCAACATCGTCTGGATTCATCACTTCCTTATAAGCCGCAAATGCGTCGGGGTCTTTGCCTTGCTGTTCCAGGGTTCGGGCGTATGTTAGCATCAACTGCCGATGTCGGACTTGTTTTTCGAGAGCCCAGTCACCCGTTACGCTGGCTGGCTTAGGCTGCGTTTTCAGTACGGCCAAGGCTTTTTTGATGAGCTGCTCCGCTTCGGGTAAGGCGCGACGATCTTCCGCCAGTTGGGCCGCCATGCCGTTCAGCATCAGTACGTCAATCTGAGAAGCCGGTTGCGGCTCTACAAACGCCAGCAAGCCACGAATGTCGTTATTCTTGAAGTACCCGTCCGTCATCATAACGGTTAACGCGGGTAGGTGAGGGGAGTTTGGGAACTCCTGGGCGAACGCCTGATAAGCTGTTTTTTTGCGATTCCAGTCAGGTTGGTTTCGCACAGCCATTGCCTTATCTTTCTGGGCAAGCGAACCCACAGGATCAACCGTTTTCAGGCGTTCCCGCAACGTATTAACCATCTTCAGGTCACCAATGCTTTCGTACAATTGTATGGCCGTGTTCAGATCGCTCGTGGTTGGTGTAGGCCGCGAAGCCAGATACGACTCAATACCGGCTTTCACTTTGGGACCATACCCCGGCTTTTTCTGCTTGACCAAGGCGGCCAGATAATCAGACCAATAGAGCGAATGCAGCTCCGGATGTTTCCGGATTTCATACTCGTACAGAGCCGCTACCCAGTTGGGGTCAGGACGTCCGCCCGCTTCGTAAATGAAGTTCGTTCGGGTGTATACCGACGCCTGCCCACCCATGGCGTGCGGAACCAGTCGTCCGGTTGCATCATAGACCGGAATCATGTACAAATGTCCGCCTGCCAGATCCGTACGTTTCGGTTGTTGGCTATTTCTGAACAGCAGCAGAATGCCAGCCGCGTCTTTCTGGGGAATGTACACCTGCCCAACATATTCTTTCCCTTGCCGAACAAGCGTAACGGTTGTCGGGCGACTCAACTGCATCGTCGACGGTGCTCCGTAGCGCACGTATCGTCCCTCTATGGTGCTGTCACTGGCAAGAGACGTACCCTGGGGCGTATACGTAAACGATACCGTTTGCCCAACCTGCGGAGTCGCTGGTGAGAAACAGATTTGCGCAGTAGCTGCCTGAAAAGCAACCACTGACAAGCTAAGGGGTAGAATTAGTCGTGCGTCCATAACGTAGTAAGAAAAGGGTTAGGCCGCCACCGGCTGCTTCTCCCGAACGGGTTTAGAAACAGCCAATAGGCCAACAAAGGTGAACAGACCGTTCAGCAGGAGCCGCTCGAAACCGAACTGATACCCGCCAAACCAGGCCACCGAATTCTCATTGACAATATACGTCAGCACCGGAGAAACAAGACAAATCCAGGGAACAAATCGATCTATAACGGGCCGTTTGCTGAAGATGCCAAAGGCATACAGGCCTAATAGAGGGCCGTATGTGTAGCCCGCAATATCGAATACGGCCGTGATCACTTCTTTGCTGTTGAGTTGCCGGAAAACGATGATCACTACGTAAAACAAGAGCGAAAAACCTATGTGGACGATGTGTTTGATGCGTGACCGGTCGGCTTCGGGCCGGTTTTCAACGTTCATAAAGTCAACGCAGAAGGAGGTTGTCAGGGCTGTCAGCGCCGAATCAGCACTGGCGTAGGTGGCTGCGGTAATGCCCAGCAGGAACGTAATGCCAACCACTAAACCCAGGTGATTCAGGGCCAGGGTCGGATACAGATCATCGGTGCGTTCGGGAATCGCAATGCCTTCGCGCTGGGCGTAGATGTACAGCAATACACCCAGCGACAGAAAGAGGAAGTTGACGATAACCAACGTAACGGTAAACCAGAACATGTTTTTCTGAGCCTCGCCAATGTTCTTACAGGTCAGATTCTTTTGCATCAGATCCTGGTCGAGCCCCGTCATGACAATGGCGATGAAGGCCCCCGAAATGAACTGCTTGAAGAAGTTTTTCGGATCGTTGCCGTCCCAGAAGAAAATCTGCGACATCGAGCTTTCCTGAACCGTATTGACCAAACTACCGAACGATAAGCCAAGATCTTTCGATATCAGAACAATGGTTAAAATAACCGCTGTAATCAGAAAAACCGTCTGTAGAGTATCGGTAACGATAATAGTTTTAACGCCCCCTTTGAAGGTATAAATCCAGATGAGTCCTATAGTGATAAGCACCGACACTTCGAACGGAATGCCCAGGCCATCGAACAATGCGAGTTGTAATACGCCTGCGGCCACGTACAGGCGCACGGCCGAGCCGACCGTGCGGGCCAGCAGGAAGAACCCCGCCCCGGCTTTGTACGACCAGAAGCCAAAGCGCTTTTCGAGATAGCCGTAGATGGAGATGAGGTTAAGCCGATAGTATAAGGGCATCAACACCGTTCCAATGACGATGTAGCCAATGATATAGCCCAGGACAACCTGAAAATACGAGAAACCAATTTTGCCCACGGCACCCGGCACCGAAATAAACGTAACGCCCGAGAGCGACGTACCAATCATGCCGAAAGCCACTAACCACCAGGGTGACTGTCGGTTTGCGGTAAAGAACGTATTGGTATCCGCCCCCCGCGCCGTGTAGAATGAGACGGCGATCAGCATGGCGAAATAGGCAATCAGAATCACTAAAGCAACGGTGGTATTCATGGGGAATAAAGCAACTTTTCAGGCCCAATTGGGGTTCTTCTATAGCGCAGTTGGGGCTTTTAAAAATGCCCATTTTGCCGTAAATTTGCTAAGTAAACACGATTTTATCTCCCATGCAACCTTTTGAAGAAAACGAATGGTCCGACACTTCGGTGGACGTGCTTGACGAAGTTATCGAAACAGACGTTCATAATCTCGTAGTCTTCAACGACGATGTAAATACGTTTGAACACGTAATCGATACGTTGATCGACGTATGCAAACACACCCCTGAGCAGGCCGAGCAGTGTACGTTACTGATTCATTACAAAGGTAAATGCGCCGTGAAGAACGGCTCGTGGGAGGAACTTGTGCCGATGCGCAATGAAATCTGTCGACGTGGCATTAGCGCAGAAGTCTTAAACTAATTAGTGAAGGAGCGATTGAGTGATTGAGCGAATCGCTGTTAGACCCATTCACTCAATCACTAATTTATTCAATCACTCAACTGAATGGAGTATCCATCCAAACTTATAGAAGACGCGGTGAATGAGGTGTCGAAGCTGCCAGGGATCGGGAAAAAAACCGCCCTTCGGCTGGTATTACACCTGCTCAAGCGCGACGAAGAACAAACCGAATCGCTGGCGCAGAGTTTAGTGGCCGCTCGTACGAAGGTTAAATATTGCCAGAAGTGCCATAACCTGTCGGATCACGACCTGTGCAGCATCTGCTCCAGCAACAAGCGCGACGAATCGCTGATTTGTGTCGTTGAAGATACCCGCGATGTGCTGGCCATCGAAAATACGTCGCAGTATAAAGGCTTATACCACGTATTAGGCGGCATCATCTCGCCTGTTGAGGGAGTTGGCCCGAGCGATCTGCAAATTGATTCGCTGATCACTCGCCTGAGTGGCTCCGAAGGCGAACAGGTACGCGAAATCATCCTGGCAATCAGTCCGACGATGGAAGGCGATACCACGGCGTTCTATCTGCAAAAGAAGCTTAAGCCGTTCAAGCTCAAAATATCGACGATTGCCCGAGGGGTGCCCATTGGTGGCGACCTCGAATACGCCGACGAGATAACCCTCGGTCGGAGTATCCTCAGCCGAATTGCTTATGACTAACCGAAGAAGCCCCAGATAGTTGGGGCTTTTTTGTTAAATGGAGGTATAGCTGACGTAAATCAGGCTGGCTAGTTGGTATCAGCTAATGCAGTATAAAGGTTTATAAATTATAAAAAGTCTATTTCTTTTGCGATTACAACGTGAGTCAAGAAAACATCCCTTAAGTGGGTTAGTTAATAGGTAATGGCGTTGTAAACGCATTTTCATTCTTCTACAAACCAACATTCGCATGAATCGCTCCGAGTTTTTGAAGTTGGCTTTCGGTGCTTCGGCCAGTATGATCGCTTTCCGCTCGTTTGGGTTTTCGAACCAGGCTGAGGGGCCGTTTAAACTGGCTCCGTTACCCTATGATGCTGGTGCCTTAGAGCCGCACATCGATAAAATGACGATGGAAATTCACCACGGTAAGCACCATAAGGCGTATGTCGATAACCTCAATAAAGCGGTTGCCGGTACCGATATGGCCAAGATGGACATCGACGCGTTGGTGAAAAGTGTGAGTAGCAGCACGCCCGCTGCCGTTCGGAACAACGCGGGTGGTCACTGGAATCACACCTTTTTCTGGAATATCCTGGGCCCGCAGGGGGGCGGAGCACCGAAAGGAGCACTGGCCGATTCCATTAATAAGAAATTTGGCTCGTTCGACAACTTCAAAACCGAATGGGGTAAGGCGGCAACGGGTCGCTTTGGCTCGGGTTGGGTGTGGCTCATTAAGAGCGGCAACGACGTTGAGATTACATCGACACCAAATCAGGACAATCCGTTGATGGGCCTAGCCGAGAAAAAAGGAACGCCGATCATGGGTCTCGACGTATGGGAGCATGCGTACTACCTGAAATACCAGAACCGTCGCCCGGACTACGTAGCGGCCGTCTGGAACGTATTTGACTGGAACAAGATCGGAAAAAACTTTGCGGGATAAAGACCGTACGCCCGTACTCTAAAGGGGTTGTTACGTCAACTGCGGATGGACAAGATGCCGTTCATGCGCTGACGTAACAACCCCTTTAGGATTTTAATCAATTAATCGCTAACTGGTTCGGCAGTACGTAGCGGCAAGTAGACGTGGAACGTAGTGCCGTGATCTATTTCGCTTTCTACCGTTATGGTGCCGCCATGGTTTTCGGCTACCCGTTTGCAGGTGGCCAGCCCTATGCCTGAACCGGCAAATTGCTGCTGACCGTGCAATCGGCTGAAAAGGCCAAACAGTTTGCTGATATCCTCGGGCGCAATCCCAATACCCTTGTCCTGTACGCTAACCAGGGCGTACGACAAAGAACGATCGACGCTGGAATAATCCGGAACGGCGTTACCTGAAATCACCTGACCAGAAACGGTTACGTTCGGCCGCTGGCCGGGTCTCGTAAATTTTATGGCATTGCTGAGCAGGTTTTGAAATAGTTGCCGTAATTGAATCGGGTCACCCAACATCGAGGGGAGCTGCATGTTTACCGTAACGGTAGCCTGTCGTTCGTTAATGAGTACCTCCAGGTCGTTCTGGATATCGGCCAGCAACTCCTGCATATTAACCAGACTACCCTTGTCAGAAAGCGTCAGACTAGTCGGGGTTGTGATGCGTGCGTAGGCTAACAAGCCTTTGATGAGCCGGTCCATCCGCTCGGCCGCCAACTGCATGCGTCGAACCAGATCCAGCCCGTTCGGCCCCAGTGTTTCGGCATAATTTTCGTTCAGGAGGTTGCCGAACGATCTGATCTTCCGGAGCGGCTCCTGTAGGTCGTGACTGGCTACGTAGGCAAACTGCTCCAAGCTATGGTTCGAACGCTGAAGATCGTTGTTCATACGCTGAAGCCGCTGCTGCTGGCGGAATTGTTCGGACACGTCACGGTAAACGCACATGGCCATCACCACATCGCCCCGTTCGTTACGCACCGGTCCGACGTAACATTCGCAGCGCCACCCGCCCCATTGGTCGCTAAAGGTATGCTGCTGACCCATCAGAGCCGTGCTTACGTAGGACTGCCAGTCTTCTCGAAACTCAGGAAGAATGGTGTCGGCGATACGTTTGCCCACTACATCGCTGGCTTCCTGGCTATCAAACAGGCCGGGTAAACTGCCATTCGCGAACAAAACTTTGTGAAAGTAATTGACTACCACTACGCACATGCCCGGCACAGTCGACGACAGCGATTTAAACAGAATGGCTTCACCCAGCAGGGTGCTGGTTGTATTTTTCAGCGCCGTTATATCAGTGAACGACACTACGGCGCTCTGACCGTCGCCGAGGGGTTCAATGCACAGGTCGAACCACAGTTCTTGTCTGGTGCGGCTTATCTGGTAAAACAGTTCGCTTCGGTGGGGTTGGCCCGAATTAATCACCTCGGCAATGTCATCCCAAAGTGTGGTGGGCTGGGAGGGAGGGAAGAGTTCGGCGGCAGTGCGTCCAAGCATGTCGTCGCGTTCCAGACCTAAAATCTGCTCAGCGCGACGATTCGCCAGCCGCACGATGAACGTATCGATGTCGTCTTCTTCATTGCGGACAGCTTCATAAACGAGTATTCCGCTAGCAGACTGATCCAAGGCCTTCTGCCAAAGTGAGGCAGGCGTTTGGATCGCATGGGCGTTCTTTACATTCATACTGGACAGTGATCCGGAAGTAACGTTTCCGGATTTGGATAGCGACGAATACAAAGTAACAAATCAAAAAATAGTCTTGTTATAAAATTTATTGAATTGCCTTTTGGCTATGACTGTGGCGTTTCGTACTCTGCCCACAGAATTACCAAACTTTCGTATTTTTGTGAAAATAGTTTAGTCTATGTCATCACAAGAGTTATACGACGAAATCCCGTCGCTTGATTTAGCTGATTTTACGTCGGGCGATGCCGAACGGAAAGCCCGATTTGTTCAGGATTTAGGGCGGGCGTTCAATCAGATTGGGTTTGTGGCCATCCGGAATCATGGTCTTACTACCGAGTTAACCAAGAAGTTATACGACACAACTCAGGCTTTCTTTTCGGCTCCTGATCAACTCAAACAAAAGTATGAGCATCCAGAGCTGTTTGGCCAGCGTGGCTATATTGGTAAAGGAAAAGAAACGGCAAAAGGCTTTAAAGTCGCTGACCTGAAGGAGTTTTACCACATTGGTCAGCCCGAACCCGTTGGCGACATGCCCGCTAACGTATTACCCGAGGAGTATCCTGAATTTGGCGATGCTACGTTAACCGCCTACCAGACCCTTGAGAATGCCGGCAAACAGTTGCTACGGGCCATTGCCTTGTATCTGGAACTGCCCGAAAATTACTTCGATGATAAGGTAACCAACGGCGATAGTATCCTGCGGGCGTTGCATTACTTCCCGCTTGATCCGGAAACAACACCAGATGGGGCCGTACGGGCGGCTGCCCACGGCGACATCAACCTGATTACGCTGTTGATGGGAGCCTCGGCCGATGGCCTGGAAGTGCTTCGGCGGGATGGCAAATGGATTGGTATTACGGCCTTACCTGATCAGGTAGTGGTGAACGTCGGTGATATGCTCGACCGGCTGACGAATCATAAGCTGAAGTCAACGATTCACCAGGTGGTGAACCCGCCCCGGGAGAAAATGAATCAGTCGCGGTATTCGATTCCCTTCTTCATGCACCCGCGTGCTGATATGGACCTGAGTTGCCTGGAAAGCTGCATTGACGCCGAACACCCGAAGCTGTACGTCGACATGACCGCCGGTGAGTTTCTGGATGAACGTCTGATGGAATTGGGCCTCAAAAAAGCTTGATTTGCGGGCTGGTTTAGTGGACTGATGCAGCCGCGGGTTCACTAAACCAGCCAACGCTATGTTTCTCCTTCCCCTTCCTAACCCGCTACATGCTGCCTTATCTACCGACCGTTAAGCCCGTACGTCGAATTCGGTACTTCATCTTTCTGAAAGATGTGCTGATACTGGCGTTGACAACCTTCGGTGGGCCGCAGGTACATCTGGCCATGTTCTTCGATCGGTTGGTGCAAAAACGGCGCTACCTGACTGAGGGCGAACTCATGGAGTTAAATGCGCTGTGTCAGGTGCTGCCAGGCCCTACCTCAACGCAGACTATCACGGCCGTAGGCTACAAAATAGGCGGACCTAATCTGGCTTACATTACGTTGCTCATCTGGGTATTGCCTGGTGTTTCGATTATGACGGCGGCCGCAATGGGCATTTACTACCTCGAACAGCAGCATCTGTCGCTTCAATTTGCCCGGTTTATTCAACCCATGGCCGTCGGCTTTCTGATAGTTGCCGGATACCGGATCGGGCAGAAGGTCATTAAGAATCAGATCAGTTTGGCGCTGGCCATTACCGCGGCTCTGGTCGCCTACGTCTTTCGGTCGCCCGTGATGACCCCCATTGTTATTGCCGTTGGCGGGCTTACGACAGCCCTGACGTATGCCAAGCAGGAGCGTATGGAGAAGAAACCGTTACAAATCCAGTGGGCTAATTTTCTGCTTTGGTTAGGCGTATTGATTCTGGCGGCCGGACTAGGCGCTATTACCCAGTTGCTGCCCGTTCGGCTCTTCGAGAACTTCTACCGGAACGGCAGTCTGGTTTTTGGCGGAGGGCAGGTATTGACGCCTATGCTGTACAACGAGTTCGTAGCCTTCAAGCATTACCTGAACCGGGAGGAGTTTCTGTCGGGTTTAGGTTTAGTGCAAGCCCTACCTGGACCCGTGTTTGCGTTTGCTTCGTATATAGGAGCGTTATCGATGCGTGACGCTGGTTTATCCGGCCAGTTCTGGGGCAGCTTCGTGTCTACGGCGGGTATTTTTCTGCCGGGTACTTTTTTAATCTTCTTTGTCTACCGCTTCTGGGAGCAGCTCAAGCGCTACCGGGTTGTACGGGCATCGCTGGACGGTATCAACGCAGCCAGTACAGGACTTACGGCCGCAGCGGCCATCGCCCTGTTCGAGCCAATGGCTCCTCACTGGCCGTCGGTGGTGGTGGTGCTGGTTACCGTCGTTGTGTTGCTATACACCAAAATACCGCCTTATCTGCTCATTCTAGGCGGGTTGCTGGCAGGTGTGTTCCTGTAACCGCTGTAACGCGAACGGATTGCTGCGGAGACCAGCTTACTGTCTGTAACCCCTCGGCGAGTTGATGTGACCACCCCTTTGTCGAGCAACGTCAACTGATCGCCCAGCGTAGAAATTCCCGTTATCTCAAGCGCATGGTCGGTTTTTTGAATGCAGCGTACTAAATCTGCTTTCGGCTCCCTAATTCAGGCGTTTACTTTGCTACCCTAAGCTGACGAATAAGCGTTAAAGTCCGTCAGTCGGACTGGCGGCTTGTCACCCCGATTCTGCAAACACGCTTCCTCCGGTTTGCACGTACTACATGTTTTTACCCGTCTGTTTATCAAGGTAATTTTATAATTGATCTTTTGGGTCAAGCGTAATTGCCTAATTACCAGCGACAATATATGTCGATTGGCATTGTTTTATTAGAAGAAACTTCCTACAACCGTCAGCCGCAGAGAACAATTTATATAGGATTTTAAGTGACAAAAGAGGGCAAATAGAATCTAAATAGAGAATGCCGATCGATTAATAACACTGAGTAATGGAGTATGGTAAGTAATTCTGCCCCAATAGCCAAGCCGCAGCGCGTCACCAGGATCGATAAGCGAGCGAACATCTCCCGTGACGAACTGATTGCCGAATATATTGAGCCGGGTATACCGGTTGTGCTGACAGACGCCACCCAGGACTGGAAGGCGATGGGGAAGATTACCCCCGAGTTCTTTAAAACCCACTACGGTCACCTGACAAAGCAACTAAAAGGAACGACCTATACGCTGGCCGAGTACGTAGACCTTATGCTGGCCTCTACGCCCGAAAATCCAGCCCCTTATCCGTTTAGCTTCAACGTTGGCCAGACGTGCCCTGAATTATTTGAAGATATAAAGCCCGAGGTCATCTACGGCAAATCGGACCGGATCAAGCACCCGTTGCTGCCCAAGTTCATGCTGCATGGAACCGAGACGTATGAATTCTTTTTGGGTGGAAACGGCGCTAATTTCCCCGTTCTGCACGTCGATGCCTTGTTTTTACATACGCAGATTACCCAACTCTACGGAGCGAAAAAGTTTATCTTTTACCCGCCCGATCAGGACGAATACATGTATCCCAGCGCGGAGAATCCCAAGGTTTCTCAGGTGGATGTGTTCAATCCTGATTACGAAAAGCACCCTTTATTTAAAAAAGCCACCCCAATTACGGTTATGGTAGAAGAAGGGGAAACGGTCCTGTTTCCCACCCGATGGTGGCACACGACGCGCATCCATGAGCCGTGTATTTCGCTCGGGCGGGTTCACCTGAATGCCTACAACTGGGCTGATTTTACGCGGGATAACTATAGCCACTGGAAAAAACAGTACCCCGCCATTGCACTTCCTGCGTTCCTTTACGCCAAGACGTTAGGGTATGTGATGGATATACAGGAAACGTTTAGATGAGCGCTCTTTTCCTGGTAAGTAGCTGTTTTAATAAAAACCCGGTTAGGTCAATGACCTAACCGGGTTTTTCATGCTACGTATTAAGCATATTGTACACGTCTTCGCGAATGAACGTGCGCTTCATTGCCTCCGTGGAGTGGACTAAGACATAGCCCGCTTTCTTTAGTTTGTCGCAGGCGCTCTTAATGCGGAAGTGGAAGAGTTTATCGGTAGCATTGTGAACCTCATCGAACTCGACCAGGATCGCTTTAATATCGAGTTTGTCTTCTACAATTGTATCGATAACCGTATACTCAGCGCCTTCGATTTCGATCTTAACTAAATCCAGGGCCGTGTGGCCAAGCATGTTCATCAGGTTGCTCAGTCGATCCACGGGAGCTTCAATGTATTCGCCCGATTCTTTGAAGAGATAGACCGAATGTGACGGATAATCGTCGCGGGTTGGGGCGTAAAATTTGAGTGTCGTCTGGCTGTCCCATACCCCAATATCTACGAACCGGATTGAATCAAGCTGCTTCTGAGTAATCCGATACGTAAACGGGTCGTTGACATGAATCGTCAGCGGCTGATTTCTGCTCGTATACTCGTTCAGTTTCTGAAAGTGAAGTATACCCTCCGGCATCGGGTCGAAAATAAAGACCTGCGCATCAAAGAGCACTTTAAGCTCGGTATCAAACGAAATGTCTTCGCCTGCCCCAATGCAATAGCAGATCGAATTGCTGTTCAAAAAATTGGCAGGTACGTAATAGCCATGATAAGGCGAACCGACATGCAAAATGTTACGTAGAGGTTTTAAGCCTTGAGTAGGATGAATTCCGATCACTTTCTTAGCAAGATCAATCACATTAGTCATTTTTTAAGTTACTTACTTCTTACATAGTACGTTGTGAATTGCCTAATGGTCACTCTCATGTGAAAATATATTCACCTGGTCACGCTAAACAGTTATTTTTCGGCTAAACAGCGAGTTTCCAGAATGAAAAAAATGATATACATCAACTCACAGAGGGGTCTTTAATGAACGAGCGTACCCACCTGTATGAACGGCGCTTGACTACTTCCCGATTGCGCAGACACAAAAACAGCCTGACGAGTATGACCCATCAGGCTGTTAACGTAATCACTACGTAAAAGGGGGTTATCTACAGCTCATCCGATAAAAACTTGCGGATTGTCTGGTGAGGCCGCAATGCCTGGGCTTTGCCGTTGGTAGGTGGTGTACCGTTCGTGCGCTCGGTTGGGCGGCTACCATTGGTGCGATTGCTAGTCTGGAGCGTAAGCATCTCTTTGCGTAGCTGCTGCTGCTCGTCGTCCGACAGGACGGTACGTGTCGCTTCGCCCTGCCCGTATCCATCGTTGAAATTACTGATGCGGCTATCGGTCTGAGCCAGCTTTAACTCGGCCAACAACTCATTCAACTCCGCCTGCAGGGTTCGGCGCTGCTCGCGCAGTTCATCAAGTGCGGGTAATAAGTCGAGGTTATGCTGCAATACGTTCTGACGGATGCGTTGTTCCGCCAATTGTGCTTCGAGGGGAGCCAGTTCTTTGTCGACACGCTTGAGCCGACGGCGTAGCTTCCAGAGTTTAATATCGGCCTGCAACCATCGGAACCAGTACGCCGACAGCACAGGGAGGGCAATTCCCAAGCACACGGCACCGGCCAGGGCGAACAAAATTCCGCTCAGCACAAACGACAGCAGTGCCCAGGGGCTATTAACCAACGCCAGATTAAGCTCGCTCGACTCACTGAGCTGTTTTTCAATTTTGTTGACTACTGATGGGCTAAGCGTTTGCGTAGCGGCTGTTGGATCGGTATTCAGCTGAAGTTGCCGGACCGATTTGTTAATGGCGGCTTTTAGCTGATCGGTACGGTAGGCTTCGTAGCGGAACCAGCCCAAAACGGCGAGGGTAAGTACCGAAAACAGCGCCAGGGCAATCTTGAACCGCTCGTATTTGGTGCGATTTTGTTCAGGGTTTTCCTGATAGGGCTTCTCGATCAGGCGATCGTAGGCTGGCTTCAGCAGAATCGACACCATCGCCAGACCAACCGCAAACGCCCAGGCTTCGTTGGTATTTCGAATGTTCAGCGCGTAGGCAACAATCTCGTGCGAAATGATCAGGTCACCCGCCAGAAAAGAAATGCCAGCAATTAAGAACAAGAGACCCGCCAGCAATGAGTAATCGGGGGCTGCTTTTGTCCGGCGCTCCCGCAGATCATCACGGTCGGCCTGTAAGGCTTGCCGCTCGGCCTCGCGGTATTGAACCTGTTTATCCAGGCGCTCGACCTGGAGGGTATGGTTCTGTAGATCGGCATACGCGCTGCGGTTGGCTTCCGTGGATTCGGCAAGTTGCCGTTCCGTGTTAGCGAGCTCAGTGCGTTTTTCGTTGATTCGGTCCGTCAGCCAGTCCGTATTTACCTGACTGGACAGATAGCCCTCGTATGTTTCCCGGTTGACTCCTTCTACGCCACTGGTGTAGCCATGCTGGAAGTCTGGATTATTGGTTGGTTCCATGCCGTTAAGTTTAACGTTATAGAGTCACAGCCTTACCAACGGATTAACGTCAGCAGCCCATAGCGGTTGTTCAGATTGTATGTGACTCTGTAAATTGTGTACCTACATAACGTTATAACGTTGTAATACTTCGGTTCGCTGCGATTCAGAAAGGCGGTCGCGCAGGCTTCGGGCAAGTTCGAACTCGCTCAGAAATAAATTAACAAGTCTATCCCGCTGTGCGTTCATTTGCGCTAAGTCGGCGTCGGCCTGACTTAAGGCCGTTGCAATTGGCCAAACCTGAGTACGCATAAGGTTGATTTCCTGTTGTATCTGGTCTGCCTGCGCTTCCCAAACCGGAGTCAATTGCTCTTTATCGCTCAGTAACTGCCGATTCGCCTGAATATTAGCCAGGTCATGGCGTAGGGTTGTCAGCGTGCTAAGCAGGAGTTTTCCGGCGAGTAGAAACAGGAAAAAGATAAAGATAAATAAGGCAAACGCCTGCCAGACCGACTTAGTCTGTAATGCCTGGACTAGTACAAACACTGATGCCGCCAGCGGTAATCCGATCTCTTCGATCAGTCGCCGACCCGATACTTTTGACCCTTCTTCGTAGAAAAACGATTGCCGCCCGAACAAGCTAAACATACCGGCCAGATACACGCCCACCGCCACCCAGCGATTCGGAAAAGCGGGTTGCAACGTATCGTCGACCAAAAAGAAAGTACCTACGCTCATGACGGCCGACAAGCCCAGGCTGATCAGGGTACGTACCAGGTTATCCTGAGCGGGCTGACGGTCGCGCAGTTCTTTGATGCGGTTAAGCAGGTCAGTACGGTTGGCTTTGCGTTGGGTGATGAGCGAGTTAACGTCGTCAATACGTTCGGAGCACTGCTCCCGAAAGGCCTCTAACGGTGCCGTCTGTTGAGAGAAATAAGCCGTTATTTCGGCCATTTTCTGGTCGGGCTGCGCGTCGGTTAAGCCGAATAAGACGCCTTCATCCCGCAGTAACTTCTCATCCGTCAGCCAGTCGGGCGGCTGATGCGTGACCTGATACGTATTGGATTCTGCGAGTACTGGAAGCGGTAGAGTCGGAATGGGTGCAAAGGAAGGGGCTGACGTAGCGCCAAGGGCTACGGGATTGGCAACCGCAGCTACTGGGGCAGACGAAGAGGCAGTCGATGAAAAAAGGCGTTTGAAAATCGTCATTTATGAAACCGGCTACCAGACCAGTCGGATTAGCGTACACAGAAAACGCCCTGAAATACGCGAATAGTACCCCAAAGAAGCAAATCTTAGTCGGAAGTCGGAAGCGATGGCGATTGAATGGCCGGGAGTACCAGCCACTTGAAGAGGAACCAAAGCACCGCCATTAGCCCAGCGTACAATACGCTTAGACCGGGGTTGAAATAGATAATGGCTACTAAGCAGATGATGGATAGGAGTAGGGCTATGAGCGGAATAGCCGGATAAAAAGGCGTTAAAAATGGCCGGTTCAGGCTAGGTTCCGTCCGGCGAAGGCGAAACAGGCTGAGTAAACTACTGATATACATGACCAGAGCCCCGATAACCGAAAGCGTAATGATTTCGCCGGTTGTTCCCGAAAATAAAGCCGCCAGACCAATAATTCCGCCTATGAGTAACGACCAGTGGGGCGTACGAAACCGCTGGTTAACGTCGGCCAGAAACCGGGGTAAGTAACCCGCTCGGGCCAGCGCAAACAGTTGGCGGGAATACCCGAGCGTATTGGCATGAAACGACGCGATAAGACCGAACAGGCCTAACCCAGCAAAGACTTTTGCCCAGGAATTCTGTCGCCCGAGTACAATGGCCAGCGTTTCGGGCAGGGGATAATCCAACTGGCTCAGTGGACGCCAATCGCCGGAGCCAGCGCACAGCAGCATCGTGCCGAGAGCCAGCACCACTAACGTACCGATACTCAGCAGATAACCTCGTGGAATGGTTTTTCGGGGATCCCGGACCTCTTCGGCCACCATCGCTACACCTTCAATAGCCAAGTAAAACCAAATGGCGAAGGGCAAAGCCGCAAATACGCCCGCTACGCCAAACGATTCGTTGTGCGCCAGTACGTTCTCTGTTTTATAGGCCGGTGCCACCAGGGCCATGAACACCAGCAATTCTACAACCGAAAGCATGGTAATGATCACCGAGAAATTGGCTGACTCGCGAACGCCCAGAATATTAACGCCGATGAATAGTACGTAGGAGACTACCCCTACGCCGAGCACGGGCAGCGCTGGATTTAGAAAGTGAGCATAAGCACCGAGCGCAGCCGCAATGGCGGGAGGAGCCATCAGAAAATCGACCAACGTAGCAAAACCGGCGATAAATCCTCCGGTAGGCCCGAAAGCCCGAAACGCGTAGGCAAATGGTCCACCAGCGTCAGGGATTGCCGTGGTCAGTTCAGTGTAACTGAAAATGAACGTCAGGTAAAGAACCGTAACGAGTAAGGTGGCGATAAGAAAGCCGATCGTGCCCGCCACTGCCCAGCCGTAGTTCCACCCGAAATACTCCCCCGAGATGACCATGCCAACGGCAATCGCCCACAACTGCGTGGTAGAGATAACCTTCCGTAAGCCGGATGGAGCCCCCTCCGTCGGAGTCTGACCAGTTGTAGAAAGCAAAGAGGAACCGTCGGCGGAATGAGGCATAAGAAGTCAGTATTTGTAGGATAAAATTCAGCGAATGCATGAGCCTATCGTTGCAGGAATACGCGCTGAAGAGCCGCCCAAAGCCGTTTCTTTAGATTCTGATCGGCTTCGATAGTCGGCAGCGAATCGGCCATCAGGAACGTAATACCCTCAAAACGAACGGGTGAATACCGGTCCATCATAATATCGAGGCTGATGCGCTCAAACGGCACCCCGAACGTAATGAAGTGGTTGATGTATTTACCCCGCAGGAGTTCGGCGAAGTTGAGGTCGTGTACCCCGTGCAGGTTTAACAAATCGACCCCGTCAACATTCAGGTTTACCGCTTTCAGAATCTTCTCCAGAAACAGCAGGTTGCTCGGGTCCAGCGCTTCGTCGGCGAGCAGCAACACTTTATGGTTCAATTGCGGGAAGCGCGGCTGCTGTTGAACGGGTGGAAGAATAGAAGGGGTTGTCGCGCGCGGAACAGGTTGGGGTAAGGGCTCAGGAGTCGGAATGACTACTCTTGGCTCGGGGATCAGAGACGTCGTCAGCGGGGGAGCTGGCGTGTCGACCAACAGGGCCTTATCCCGCTCATTTGTAACCAGGCCATTGGATAAGGCATCCAGCTCTTTAAAGAAGTCAGGCGTTTCATTCTGCTCAGCCTCGTCCGCATGGGTAGCCGTAGCCACTTCTTCGCTGACACCAGTAGCGCCTGCCCATACGTCGTTCTCCAGCCGAAACAGTTGGTCGGTCTGGTAAAACGTCTGGTAAAAATTCTTTATGGACATAAGGCTGGAGTTTAGCGGCTGGGGCTTAATGGATACCACTTTACAGGTTTCAGGGGCTCCCGTCGACCGTCGAATTTCTGGTCCAGAGGTCCGTAATATTTAACGAGGTAGTTCAGGATGGTAGGTTCTGAATCGCCTAAATCCCAAAGCTTCTGCGTTCGTTGCATCCATCGGATTCGCTCAATCCACTTCTCCCGCGAAAAATGACTTTGCAGAATCAGCTTACTCGAATGACAGGCCGTACACTGGGCTTTCACCAGCATCAGGTGTTCATCGAGGGCAAGGCCTGTCTCCGCATCGGTTTTGGTCGAGTCGGAAGCTTGGCTGATTGCCAGTCGAGGTGTCATGCCCGTTAGGCTCTCCGTTCGGAGTAACGACGAACTAGATTGGTTTGAGACCTTATTTCGAACATGGCCTTCGGTTGTCGTGAGCGTAGTAGCCGCTACCGATGCCCAAACGGCAATGGCTAGTCCAAGAATGGTACGTTTGTTATTAATCATCCTTTCGCTCCTTTCGTCTGACCGTCCGCTTTCACCGCAATTCGGTGACAGGCATTGTTACAATACCCTTCGGGGTTCCATTGGGGCATAACCATCGGCTGCGATACACCGGCGTCATCCGTTGCCCGCGCCCAGATCTCGTAGTAACCCGCCTGCGGAAGTTTGACCGTAGCTGACCAATGCTGCCAGGCAAGCCGGTTTTTGGGTGATTTCAGTTCTGCTTTTTGCCAGGTAGCGCCAAAATCAGTGGATACGTGCAGTTCGCGTACCGCACGGTCGCCAGCCCAGGCATGACCACGTACCGTCAGTGGTTGACCAGGGGGGAGGAGCGCACCTGTTTTGGGGAACGTAATGAGCGATTTAACCGGCATCGACTCAATAATCCGGAACTGGTCCTCCGGCGGGTCAACGCCTGGTTCAACCGGGTTTATCGGTACTTTATAGCTCTTGCCCGTCATTTTGGCTCCGTCGTGCACTTTGTTACGTACGGCGATGGTATGCAGCCACTTTCCCGAAACCGAAGCCGGCCAACCACCGACCACCAGACGTAATGGAGCGCCGTGTACAAGTGGAATATCCTGGCCGTTCATCGCCCAGGCTACCAACGTTTCGTCTTCCAGTGCCTTTCGCATGGGCACGCCCCGCGAAATAACAGGCTTTGCGGGGTCGAGACTTACGTGCAGGTCTTTACCGTAATAGCCAATGTACACAGCATCACTGGTTACGCCAACATCGGCCAGTATGTCTTTCAGACGAACGCCCGTCCATTCCGCGCAGCCTACGGCACCGTCGGTCCACTGGTTACCCGATGTTTTCGGGAAGTAACCCGCCCGACCGTTGCCCGCACATTCGAGCGTCAATTGATACGTATAGGCCTTAAATTTTTTCTTAAGTTCACTCAGGGTATAGGTCTTTGTTTTTTTTACCGACTCGCCATTGATGGTCAGTGTCCAGTTCGCTACGTCGATGGTTTCAGGGGCCAGCCCGTTGTTGCGGATAAACAGCTTATCGGCGGGGGTAATGGCGTCATCTAACAAATGGGCGGGAGCCTCTACGTTCCAGGGTTTGTCGCTCAGCACGACCATCTCCTTGCTCTTGCCCGCCAGCGGATTAACATCAAAAACAAGTGGTATATACTGCTTGGGGAGTCGATCAGCGAAAACAATGTTAGTGCCGAGTAAAGTGGTTAGCGTTGCCAGCGAACTCTTCTTGAGAAAGCCCCGGCGGTCGAATAAGCGATCCGATGAACCTGAAGATGTCATGGGTTGTGCGTAAATTCCGGTTGTAGTCCTCAAAAATACGCAAAAAAAGACAGCCCTGCTCAGAGGAGACAGGGCTGATTAGACAGAAATGGCCGTTGACGACTAGGAATTAACTTCCTGCCGGGTCGAAATTTTCAACGTATCGTAGAGCCAGCAGTAGCCGGTAACACAGCTTACAAACAGCACCGCTGCTAGTGCTAGCATAAGATAAGAAAAGGGGGTGGAGATTAAGCCCAGCAAACAGGGGATAACGAAATCGAGGATCAGTAAGGCCCTGATGACCAGATCGACCCGACCAATATTTTTTACGAAGTTCATAGGTTAAGAATAAAGTTACGATAGGTACGAGGTAAATATAAAAAGTTTACAAGTAGTTACTGCAAATACTGTGCAAAGGCCACAAAAAAAGCCCCGGTTAACAGGGCTTTTTTGCAAAAAATATACTAAACGGATATGTAACCCGCGTCTAATCAGACCATACCAACGGCTTGCCGGTAAATGATGGCCTCCCGATCAGGGCTGGTCGAGATGAAACTAATCGGTAGTCCCAGTGCATCTTCCAGAAAATGAACGTAGGTCGCCAGTTCAGCGGGCATTTCATCAAACGCATGCACATTGGCCAGGCTGGTTTGCCAGCCGCTGAAGGATTTGTAAACCGGCTCCACCGCGGTATCGCACAGGTCGTACGGAAGCAACTCGGTTATCGTGCCATCGGGTAATTTATAGTGGGTACAGACGTTGATTTCGTCGAAAATGTTCAGCACGTCGACTTTCATCATCACCAGTTGCGTTACGCCATTGATCATGATAGCGTATTTCAGGGCGGGCAGGTCGAGCCAGCCACAGCGACGTGGGCGGCCGGTTGTAGCACCGAATTCCCGGCCTTCCTGCCGAATGCGTTCGCCAGTTTCGTCCGCTAACTCCGTCGGGAAAGGGCCGCTGCCAACGCGGGTGCAGTACGCTTTAAAAATACCGAATACTTCCCCAATTTGGCGGGGGGCAATGCCTAAACCCGTGCAGGCACCAGCCGTCATCGTGTTCGAGGACGTAACGAACGGATACGAACCGAAATCAATGTCGAGTAACGAGCCCTGAGCGCCTTCTGCCAAGACCTTCTTACCGCTTGTGAGGGCATTGTTAACTGCGTATTCACTATCGGTAAGCTGGAATTGCTTCATGAACTCGACCGCGGCAAAGAACTCTTCTTCGGCCTGGGGCAGCGCCGTCGCGTAATCAAATCCGTTCTGTTCCAGGATCACTTTGTGCGTATTGACCAGCTTCTCGTATTTGGTCGGGAAGTTCGGCGACAGGATATCGCCCACGCGCAGACCCATCCGGGCGACTTTATCCTGATACGTCGGACCAATTCCCCGCAAGGTCGAGCCGATTTTCGATTCACCTTTTGCTTGTTCGTAGGCTGCATCCAGCAGCCGATGAGTCGGCAGGATGATCGAGGCTTTTTTGGAAATCTCCAGGTTAGTCGTCAGGTCGAGGTTGTATTTGGCCAGCCCGTCGATTTCTTTTTTAAAGACGATCGGGTCCAGCACCACGCCATTCCCGATGATATTCAAAATATCAGCCCGAAAGATTCCCGACGGAATCTGGTGCAGCACGTGCTTAAAGCCGTCGAACTCAAGCGTGTGCCCGGCATTGGGGCCACCCTGAAACCGAGCAACAACCTGGTACTGGGGAGCCAGCACATCTACAATTTTACCTTTTCCTTCATCGCCCCATTGGAGGCCTAATAAAACATCTACCATTCTGATCGGACCGCGGCTGCGGTTTTGATTAAGCTAATTCATTAAGGATGCGGACATCAGTCGGCATGGGCTGAATATCCCGAAACGTAAATGCCAGTGGGCCTGACCCGTGCGTATTCAAGCACTCAAGCCGTTGGCGGGCTTCCTCTACAGTGGGCTCATGCCCAACCGGAACCCACCACAGCACGGTCAGCAACCGATCTGGCTTTTCAAACCACTTCCGGCGGTCTTTCATGACCTCCGTATGCATACTTTTAAATACGAATGCCTGCAAGGTCTCGGGCGAACTCCAAACCGACATATTGACAATAATACGCTCATCGTCAAATGGACGTAAGTCAGTAGCGTTATTACCATCGCCTTTTAACCGCCAGACAAACCCCTCACTTCCCTCGGCTAATCGATTGATGGTATCGAGCTGGTCGACAAAATCAGCCATGATTGGATGATTAATGTCAGGAGCAAGCATACGTGAGATGTTTAGCTGAGCTAAGTGCATGGATGTTATAGGGTTGGCAATATAGGGCTGTGCCAGACGTAACCGTGTCTGACGACATAGGGTGCTCTAGTCTTCGATGGGTACCTGCACACCTTGCTGGTCTTTTTCGCGGTCCGACGTTTCGGTTACCTGGCGGTTTTCGCACTGGTCACGCGCGCAGGAGCCGTAGAAGATCAGCGAGTGGTGCATCACGTTAAACTTCAACATATCGCCCACCATGTTCTGAATATTCTGAACCCGGGGGTCACAGAACTCCATTACTTTATGGCAGTCCGTACAGATGAGGTGATCGTGCTGGCGGTATCCATACGACTTTTCGTACTGAGCCAGATTCCGGCCAAACTGATGCTTTGTAACCAGATCACAGTCTACCAAAACGTCCAGCGTATTATAAACCGTGGCCCGGCTGACGCGGTACTTCTTGTTTTTCATCGAGATGTATAACTCGTCCACATCGAAGTGGTCCTGCCGGTTATAGATCTCTTCCAGTATAGCAAATCGTTCGGGCGTTTTTCGCAGGCCTTTCCGTTCGAGGTAAGCCGTGAAAATCGTCCGGGCCGATTCCAGATTTGTTTGAGTGGGAGCAGACATAACGCAAAAATAGTGATGCGTGATGAGTTATGAGCGATGACGGGCAATTAAGTGAAAACGACCCGCGCTTTGAACTCATCACTTTTTAAGAATCAAACCGTACGACCTCAAACACGCCCTGAACTCGTTCCAGTTTCCGCATCAGCGTTTCGAGGTGAGCCGTATCGTTGACATACAGCCGAATGTTGCCCTCAAAGATACCATCTTTTGAGTCAATCGTTACCGAGCGCATGTTGATGTGCAATTCGTTGCTGATCACCCGCGTTACGTCGTTGACTAGCCCAACGCGGTCGGTTCCCGTGATCCGAAGGCCAGCCAGAAACGCCAGTTCTTTCTGGGACGTCCACTTGGCTTTGATAATGCGGTTGCCGTGGTTCGACATCAGCTCAACCGCGTTGGGGCACGTAACGCGGTGTATTTTAATGCCATCGTTGATGGTCACAAAGCCAAATACGTCGTCGCCGGAAATCGGGTTGCAGCATTTCGAGAGGGTATAGTCAATCCGGTCCATATCCTCGCCGATGAGCAGCATATCGGCATCGGCCCGTTCGCCGTGGATTTTCTTTAGCTCTTTAACGAAGGCTTTTGCATCCGGTAACGTGTCGGTGTTGAGCTTATTGGCGCGGTTCTCTTTGGCTTCCTTATCCGCTTTAAACTTCTTGAGTTCCTGAACGTCGACATGGCCTTTGCCAACCCGGTAGAAGAAGTCATCGGCGGTTTTGGAGCCGAAGTAGGCACGTAGCTGGTTAATTACCTCATTGGTCATTTCCAGCCGCAACACGCGCAGTTTCTTCGCAACCAGATCCCGACCGTCGGTTACATACCGCTTGTTCTCTTCCTTAATTAAGTCCTTAATCTTGGTCTTCGCCTTCGACGTCACCACAAAGCGCAGCCAGTCTTCGCTCGGCTTCTGGCGGTTCGACGTGATTACTTCGACCTGATCACCGTTTTGCAGTACGTGGCTCAACGGGACCAAGGTATTGTTCACCTTGGCCGCCATGCAGCGCGCGCCAATCTGAGTGTGAATGTCGAACGCAAAATCAAGCGCTGTAGCTCCGCGCTGCAACACTTTCAGATCACCTTTCGGCGTAAAGACAAAGACTTCTTCGCTGTACAGATTGCTTCGGAAGTCGTCGACAAACTCGATGGCGGCCTTTTTATCGCTGTTGCTGGCCGACTCGATCATGTCGCGCACCTGACTGATCCAGGCTTCAATGCCCGCGCCGGTCTGGGTATCGTTGCCTTTGTACTTCCAGTGGGCGGCATATCCCTTTTCGGCAATTTCGTTCATCCGTTCGGTGCGGATCTGCACCTCTACCCACTGCCCCGATTTGCTCATCACCGTGGTGTGGAGCGACTCATAGCCGTTGGTACGTGGGGTACTGATCCAGTCTTTTAACCGGTCTGGATTAGGCTTATAATGGTCCGTTACGATGGAGTAGGCCCGCCAGCAGGCGGCTTTTTCTTCTTCCGGCGCTACATTCAGAATAATGCGAACGGCGAACAGATCATATATTTCCTCGAACGGCTTCTTCGATTTATTAAGTTTCGTCCAGATGGAATAAATCGATTTCGGCCGCCCTTTTATTACGTATTTGATGCCGGTTTCGGCTAAATCAGCTTCAATCGGCTCAATGAACCGGCCGATAAACCGGTCGCGGGCTAATCGGGTCTCGCGCAACTTCTTGGCAATATCCTTGTACGCTTCGGGCTCAACGTGCTTTAGGTAAAGATCCTCTAACTCCGATTTTATGGTATATAAACCCAACCGGTGGGCCAGGGGGGCGTAGATATAAATTGTTTCGGAGGCAATCTTTAGCTGCTTATCGCGGGGCATGGAGTCCAGCGTTCGCATGTTGTGGAGCCGATCGGCCAGCTTGATCAGAATAACGCGGACGTCATCGGATAAGGTCAGCAGCATTTTGCGGAAATTCTCGGCCTGCTGCGACGTACCGTACTCGAAAATGCCCGAAATCTTGGTGAGTCCATCAATGATCTTGGCCACTTTAGGGCCAAATGCCCGGTCGATATCCTCGATGGTGGTATCGGTATCTTCGACTACGTCGTGGAGCAGGGCCGCTACGATGCTGGTCGGCCCCAGGCCAATCTCTTCAACGGCAATTTGCGCAACGGCTAACGGGTGGTATATATAAGGTTCGCCCGAGCGCCGACGCATATTTTTATGGGCTTCAGCCGAGGTGTTAAACGCCTTTTTAATCAGTTTGGCATCATCCCCCTTCAGCATTGGTTTGGCCGCCCGTAACAATCGTCGGTAGCGTTTCAGGATTTCCTGACGTTCCAGTTCCAGGTCGATCACGGGTTCAGCCGCGTCAGCGGGCCGACCGGGTCGACGGTCAATTGCATTCATCATGGTTCGGCGTCTATAGGGGCAAGGGCCCTTCGGGTTGTACTCGTACTACCAAGATAACAAATTAATAACCGAAAGTAGACGAGATAAACGTTAAAAATAAAAGCTCGCGCCTGTTTCTTGGTGAATTAAATTCTTTTTGTACCTTTGCAGTCCCAAACGGCTAAAATCATCGATTCAGCCAATTAATTGGGGTGCAGCGGAGACGCTGTACTGGCCATAAGTTCCGCGGGCGTGGCGAAATTGGTAGACGTGCCAGACTTAGGATCTGGTGCCGCAAGGCATGGGGGTTCGAGTCCCTCCGCCCGTACAACGATTCAAAGAGCGAAAGAGTGAAGGAGTGAAAGAGCATTGCTAAACAATCCACTCTTCATTCTTTCGCTCTTTCCCTATTTAAAACTGATACATCTGTGGATATTACGTTAGAAAAATCCAGCGAAACGAATGCGTCGCTGAAGATTACGCTGACTCCGGCCGACTACAAGCCCGAAGTAGATAAAAAACTGAAAGACTACGGCCGTAAAGTCCAGTTGAAGGGCTTTCGTCCGGGCCACGTACCTGCTTCGCTGGTTCAGAAGATGTACGGCAAAAGCATTCTGGTCGACGAGATCAACTCGATGCTTAGCAAGACAGTTAGCCAGTATATCCGGGAGAACAAATTACAGGTAGTGGGCGACCCCGTTCCCGATCGCACGGAGGCTGACGCCATCGACTGGGATAACCAGACCGATTTTGCGTTTAGCTATACGCTGGGCCTGGCTTCTGAATTTGACATTGACTTTGCTGATCTGCCGAGCGTAACGCAGTACGAAATTCAGGCGGGCGAAGCTGAGATCAATACTACCATTTCCGATCTGCAGCAGCGGTTCCATACCCACAGCCACGGCGAAGAAGTTGGTGATGGCGACACCATCTACGGTGAATTGAAGCAACTGAACGTTGCTGAAGGTGCTGAAGGATTCTCGGCCAAGACAGCGTTTCCTATGAACCAGATGGCCGAAGAAGCCAAAGGTCAATTCGTCGGTAAGAAAAAAGGAGAGGTTGTTACGTTTGCGTTGGAGCAGGCGTTCCCCGACGAGAAAGCGCGGGCTACGGCTACGGGCGTTAAGAAAGAAGAAGCGGCTGAACTGACAGGTGAATTTACGTTTGAAATCGACGACATCACCCGCCACGAGCCAGCCGAACTGAATCAGGAGTTTTTCGATAAGGTACTCGGCGCGGGTGCCGCTACTGACGAAGAGCAGTTCCGGGCTAAAGTAGCCGAAATCATTCGTAGCAACTACGGCCGTGAATCGGCGCAACTGCTGCGGTTAGATATTGAAAAAACGCTGCTCGACACTACGCCAATTCTGCTGCCCGACGAGTTTCTGAAAAATTGGCTGCTCGAAGTAAACGAAGGCAAGTTCACGCCGGAGCAGGTTGAGGAGCAGTACGAGGACTTTACGAAGTCGGTTAAGCTGCAGCTCATCAAAAACAAGATTGCCGAGAAAGCTGACATCAACGTCGAATTCGAGGAAGTGTTGGAAGTAACCCGCCAGATGGTTCGTGAGCAGTTCGGTTTCATGAGCGGTGAAAACGAGGAAATGAACCAGACCATCGACCGCATTGCCCGGAATTACCTGGTCGATGAGAAAAACAACGGCCAGAACTACACGAGTACGTTTAACCGGGTGTATGACGACAAAGTCATTGAATACGCGAAAACGCAGATGACCCTTGCCACCCAGGAGGTATCGGTCGATGAGTTTAAAGCGCTGGTTGAGAATCGCTAGTACACGATAAGACTATACAATACAAGACGAAGGCCCGGTCATTGATCGGGCCTTCGTGCGTTTAAGATGTTTTCGGACGCTATGTAACGTAGCCAGCTTTTATCCATAATTCACGCTACTTACCGGAACATATCCGCGATAGCGTGTTTATACTTCTCCAGAATAATCTTGCGCTTGAGTTTAAGCGTCGGGGTTAGCTCACCGCCCTGAACCGTCCATTCGGCCGGTAGCAGCTCAAATTTTTTGATTTGTTCGACGTGGTTGAAGGCCTCATTAAAGCGATTGACATCGGCCGAGATCAGCGCTCGTACCTGTTCGTCTTTGGCGGCACCGGAATCTCCTGGGTATGATTTGTTCTCCTGAGTGTACCACTCCTGAACCAGCCTGAAGGCGGGCACAATCAAGGCTCCGACAAACTTCTGCCCTTCACCGACCACCATTATTTGCTCAATCCATCGGCTTTCCACCATTTTATTTTCAATAGGCTGGGGCGCTACGTATTTGCCTCCGCTTGTTTTGAACAGCTCTTTCTTCCGGTCAGTAATCTTTAAAAATTTACCATCTACCAGCGTACCAATGTCGCCCGTACGCAGCCAGTCGCCCGTCATGACCTCTGCCGTCAGATCCGGGCGTTTGTAATAGCCCATCATGACATTCGGCCCTTTGCACAGAATTTCACCATCTTCGGCAAAGGATACCTGGACATCCTTAAGCAAAGGACCAACGGTGCCGAACATCCGGTTCGCTTCACTGTAGCGGTTTCCGCTGATGATGGGCGACGCTTCCGTTAAGCCGTAGCCTTCCATGACGATGATCTGAGCTGCGCCGAAAAGACGTAACAACCGAACCTGACAAGCGGCTGCACCGGTAATGATTGCCTTTACCTGACCACCCAGCGCTTCCCGCCACTTCGTAAACACGAGCCGGTTCGCCAGGGCCAGTTGCAGCCGATAGCTTAAGCTAGTTGGTGTGTTGATCGTGTAGCGCTCTCCCAGTTGAATGGACCAGTCAAACAGGCGTTTCTTGATACCTGTCAACTCGGCTCCCTTGGCCATAATGCCTTCGTATACTTTCTCCAGCAGGCGGGGCACCGTTGTAAAAACGGTTGGCTTCACCTCGCGCAGATTCTGAGCGATAACGTCCATGCTTTCGGCATAGTAGATCGACACTCCGCAGTAGATGTAACAATACGTAGCCATCCGCTCGACCGCGTGGTTCAGGGGCAAAAAACTAATTGCCCGGTGGCCACGAACGCCTATTTCGTTAATGACCAGCGCACTGTTGAACATGTTACTGAGGATGTTCTCGTGCGACAGCATCACCCCTTTGGGCGTACCCGTGGTACCGGAGGTGTATAAGATTGTAGCCAGATCGCTGGGGGCTACCAACTCACGGAGCTGATGAAGTTGCTCCTGCTGGCCCGTATCCTCGATGAGCAAACTGCGCCAGTGCTTAGCATTGGCGACGTTCTCAAACGTGAAAATGGCTTGCAGCGTGGGTACGTATTGGCTGATGCCCTGTACTTTTTGATATAGCTCCGCTTCGCCCACAAAGACCATTTTTATCGACGCATCGTTGAGGATAAACTGAAGTTCAGCCGGGTTAATGGTCGGATAAATCGGTACGGAAACAGCGCCAATCTGCTGAATAGCCAGGTCGACCAGCATCCATTCGGGGCAGTTTTTGCTGATGATTGCCACTTTATCCCGGCCTTCGACCGTACCATCGCCCCGCGAAATACCCTGGTTTAATAAACCGACGCTGAGCTGGTTCACCAGGTTAATGACCTCCTGCGTGCTGTATGTTTTCCAGTCGCCGGCTTCCTTAGCCGCCAGCATATCGGTTAACGGATAGTTCTTAAGTTGGTACGCGAGGCAATCAAATAATCGGGTTGGTTCGTTCATGTGGTACTAACAAGTTTCTTAATACGTATTTTCCGGCCATACATACGTGCGGAGACGGCACAAGCTAAAAACACGTCGGCGACGAAAATGTCTTGCCGACTGACAAGGCGTTTTCGTCGCCGATTCTATTAAAACGGGCAGCCCAACATTCGTGTTTTACTTGTCGGGCTGAATATACGCGGCCATGGAGTAGGGCCTCTAAATTTTTCTTTCTATCGGTCAATGGATGTATAAAACGGCCATGCCCTTACTCGTTTGGGTTTTAAGCTTCATGGACGGGTTAACGAAAGAGTAAAGGCGCAAACTGATACAAGTTCTGCCGCCACGCCAGAAACGAGTGACCACCGGGCACTTCCGTGTACTGGTATTTGATGCCGTACTTGTCGAAAAGAGCCATTGTGTTCTTGTTGTTCTGGTAAGCGATGTCTTTTTCGCCACCCATGGCAATCCAGAATAGCTTCCAGTTGTTGATTTGCGGGTTTTTAAGCACCTGGCTGTACTTCGCTTCCAGTTCCGACAGTACCGGCGGGAAATAGCCCGTACTCAGGGGCAGTACGTAGCTGAACAGCTGCGGATTCCAGAGTGCGATGTTTATGGTCTGAATACCGCCTATCGACAAGCCGGCCAGTGCGCGGCTCTCGCGCCGATTCGAGACGTTGTAGTGTTTCTCGATATACGGAATAATGTCCTGCACAAAATCGCGGGCGAACGGGTCCTGGTCAGGCCCTGCACCCATCGGTAAGGCTGTGCCCGGTACGTGTCCGGCGGGCATCACCACCAGCATCGGCTTAAGTTTACCCTCGGCCAGTATATTATCGAGAATGAAGTTTGCCCGGCCAAGGGTTGTCCAGGAGGCATCGTTATCACCCCCGCCGTGCAGCAGATACAGCACTGGTAGTTTGTCCTTCATCGAAGCGTAGCCGGGTGGGGTGTACACGTGCATCCGGCGGGTGATGCCCAGCGCCGACGATGGATACCAGACGGTTTCTACTATTCCGTGCGCTACGTTCTTAACCGCCAGGTAGTCAATCTCTTTCCCGGCCAGCTCAAAGAAGTTGGATACGCCATTCAGCGATTCCTCAAATCTCGGATTTTTCGGATCAAACGTTTTCACACCATCTACGGTCAGATCGTAGCTGTACACATTCGGTGTAAGCGGTCCCAAAACCAGCGACCAGACACCATCAGCCCCTTTCGTCAGCTTCTGGGCCGGAAAGCCGCCCGGAAAATCGCCGGAAACCGTTACGTCCGAAGCTTTGGGTGCGTAAATGGCCAGCTGCACTCGTCCATCCGCCAGAAATTTAGGAGAAGCTAACGTATCGTTGGGCGTATTGCTGCGGAAGTTCGGCTGAGCCTGTGCCCATTGGGAAAGCAAGAAAAAGGCAAACATATAAAAAAGCGGGTAACGTGGACGGAAAGAAATCATGCCGGAATAAGGGGTTAAAGGAGTCTATAAACCTGAATAAGCACCTGGTCGGGCCGACGGATGCCGGTAGCGATAAAGACCGATTTAGTGAGCCAGCTATAGCGCGCGTCGGCGGTCTCGAATTGGGGTATTGACCGAAAATAATACGTAGCCGGATCGACAACCTCACCTCGCGCGAGCCGTCGCATTACGTCCGGTGGACCATGCCGTAAGCCCTGGTTCACAATGGTGATGAGGGAGCCGTCGTCTGTGCTAAGCAGGTAACGGGCCTCAACTTCTGTTACGCCATCGGACCGACCGATCTGCCAATCGTAGCCACCGGCCACAACCTGACCGCGAATGGCCGGACCTTCAAACACACCGCCGGTGATAGGAATGACCCGACGAATGCCTTTAGGTGTCGGGCCCAGCTCCTGAATGGCGGCCACGTTAACCCGTAGTTCGAACACAAATTCCTGTTTGATCGACTCCATTCTTCGTTCAGCTTAAGGTGCTTTGGTCAATAAACCCAGAAAACCGAGCCACTCGCCGAAGCGATCAATCCAGGTGTCGACCGGCAGGTTCTGCTTGTGCATCCCAAAGCCATGACCACCTTTGGCGTACATGTGCAGTTCAGCTCCTTTACCGGCGGCTATCCAGTCGGTGTAGAGCTTGGTACTGTGCGGAGCCAGCTTCAACTGGTCGTCTGTGGCGGCTGCGACAAATAGTGGGGGCGCGTCGGTAGGAACCGTAGTTTTGTCTAGAGCACCGGTGTAGGCGTAAATAGGGGCAACAAACGCCAGTCGCCCCGCTTTTGTGTCACTGAAAACGACACCGGCCGCTACCGTCCCCCCGGCCGAGAACCCCATAATCCCGATTCGGGCCGGGTTGATGCCAAATTCGGCCGCATGTTGCTGAACGTAGTCAACCGCTTTTCGACCATCGGCAATGGCCAGCGGAACAACGGGCGCATTTTCGGCATCCAACTTTTTGAAGTCCTGCATTTTGGGAAGTAGTTCGGCGACCGGATCGTCGGTCAGACTGTGGACGAGTCGGTATTTGAGCACAAACGCGGCTACTCCTTTCGCATTGAGCCATTTCGCTACGTCGATACCTTCGTTGTCGATGGAGAGGGTGTGAAAGGCACCACCCGGACAAATAATAACGGCCGTGCCATTGGCGGTTGCAGGGTTAGGCAGATAGGCCGTGAGCGAGGGGTTGACTACGTTATAGACAACCCTCGTTTTAAACATATTCTGCGCGTTTTCTTTTTCCTGCCAGTTCCAGCTCTCTGAACCGGGTGCTTTACCGGAATAAAGCGGAATCACCTGCTGAGCCTGAAGGGCCGATGCACAGAGCAGCAAAAGAAGAGTTTTTCTGAAATAAGGCATAGGTAGGGGTTGGGTAACTAGTGAGTAATCAAGACGGACGCACCGTTTTCTGGTTCAGGGTTTCCTTGTCAAATCCGGCAATCTGGCGGTACCGGTCCATCACCGCTTTCAACTGCGCATACGGAATGGCGTCGTAGGGGTTCCGAAACCCATCGGGCGCTGCTTCTTCCATCATGTCCATAATCTGATCGGGGCCTTTCTGCCGGTTTTGGAGCACAACCTGCGTAGTGGCCGGCAGGCGCTCGCGTTCGTAGCGTTCCAGCGCCCGGCTGGCATCAGGCTCCTGAGTCAATGCGTGTGTTATCGCGTCGGCATCCAGAATCGCCTGCGAGGCTCCGTTAGACCCGATCGGGTACATCGGGTGAGCGGCATCGCCGAGCAAGGTAACCCGACCAAACGTCCAGCGGTTCAGTGGATCGCGGTCCGACATCGGGAACTCGTACACCGCTTTCGCACCGGCAATCATAGTGGGTACGTCGAGCCAGTCGAATGTCCAGCGCTGATACATGCGGACCAGCCGTTCCTGATCCGCCTGCCGATTCCAGTCGCGTTCGGTCATTACGTCCGCATCCGACTCCCGAAGATTGGCCACCCAGTTGACGAGTTGACGCCCCGATGTGTCTGGCTCCTGAATGGGATATACCACCATCTTTTGCTTCAAATGACCAATCATCACCATCGAACGGCCCGTTAGGAAAGGCGGCATCAGCGTTGTGCCTCGATACAGCACATTTCCTGAAAAACAAGGGCCTGCCTCGCTCGGATAGAGCTGCCGACGTACAACCGAGTGAATTCCATCACATCCAATCAAGACATCGGCCGTATCGGTTCCGACAACTTCGCCCGTTGGCCGGTTGATGAACGTAGCAGTTACGCCTTCGGATGTTTGCTCGAACGAAGCCAGATGGTGGCCGGGCCGAACGGCATCCGGTCCGATAACCTGCCGAACCTGATCGTAGAGAAGCTGTTGAAAATTACCCCGATGTACTGAATACTGCGGCCAGTGATAGCCCGCATGTCGTCCCCGTGGCTCTTCCCAGAAGAGCTGGCCGTGTTTGTTGTAATAGCGGAGATCCTGGGTTTCTACAGCAATCTGGGCCAGGCGCTCGGTTAGCCCCAGGTTAGTCAGCACCCGCACGCTGTGGGGCAACAGATTGATGCCGACTCCCAGCGGTTTCAGCTGACTTACCGATTCGTACACGCAGACGCTGATTCCTGCCTTATGCAGACTTAGCGCCGTTGTTAATCCGCCAATACCACCCCCGATGATAAGAACCCGCATGTGTTCGCTGATAGGATATAGAGTCACAAGTCTGCACCAGACTGTGTTCATCTGCAAAAAGATAGAAAGCTGCGGATAGAATCCAATCGTATTTTCTTACCTTGTGATAAGTTTTACTTATCACAAGGTATGGAATTGCGTCAGCTTCGCTACTTCGTTGAGATTGCTCAGGAACTTCACTATCGAAAAGCAGCTAGTCGGCTATTTGTCTCGCAACCCGCTTTAAGCCAGCAGATTCAGCTTCTGGAAGAAGAACTAGGCGTTGACTTGTTTGTCCGAAGCCGCCGTACCATCCAGCGGAAAGTAGAACTGACAGAGGCCGGTAAAGTACTGCTTCGTAAAGCCCGGCATATTTTGCAGTTAAGTCAGCAGGCGATCGACGCCACCCGGCAGGCGGGTCAGGAAGGCCCGATTCGAATGGGGGTGTTCAAAACGCTGCTCCGGAGCCGAATTATGAACGTAATGAATCTACTGTCGGAGCGACTGCCCCAGGCTAGAGTTAAATTAGTTGAACTGCCATCGTTTTTAAGCGTTCAGCAAGCGTTGCTGGACAACGAAATTGATTTGGGTTTAACCATCCTGCCCCTACAGTATCCGCAACTGGCGGCTGTGCCGTTCACCCAAGGCAATATAGCCGTGCTGCTACCCCGGCATCATCCGTTACGTCATGAAACCGATCTGACACTCGCGCAATTAGCCAGCGAATTTTGGGTGGAGATACCCGCTCCGTTAAATCCGGTTTACGAAGCGGTGGAAGCACTTTGTCGACAGGCGGGATTCGAACGTACCATCGCTCAGGAAGTGAGCTCGCTGGAACTGTTAGCCGATTTTGTGCAGGTGGGTAAGGGCATAGCGCTTATTCCGTCCCATTTCGACGTAAGCCAGCGCGACGGAGTTATCGCAAAACCACTCGTTACCAGCCAGCATACGGCTTATCCGGCATTGAATCTTCAGCATGTGGTCGCGTTTCTGGCCGGAAACAAATCACCAGCGGTAGGGGCGTTACGGCAACGCTTTTCGTCGCTTCCGTAATGCCCCTACCGCTGGCGTCGTATTCACTGATAGACATATAAATCCAGACTTGGACTTACATCTGTTCTATTTACTGATATTGAATGTACATGGGTATTGGCGTGAGTGCCAGTACCTCCGATGGGGTCATGATGCGTGAGCCCGGTTTGCGGAAATCGTTATCGTAGAACAGCTTAAAGCCGGTGTACTGAACGGGCTCTTTCTGAATATAGTCGTGGTACGAATCTTTCTTCAGTACCGGCGGTCCCCAACCGTCCATGTTCATGACGATCTGAACGTTCGGGTCGAGCTTGATATTCTTGTAATTTTTGACCATGCCCTGCGTAAAGCGGTGAACTACCAAAACCTTGGGCGGCAGCTTGTTTTCCCGAACGACGCGGCTTAAGAACGCGACCGTCTGGTTGATGTCGGCCGCATCGTAACTACCGATTTTCGTGCCCGGCCGGGCACCGGTTACCATCGAGAATTCAGGATCGATACCGAGGTGGACGAACGGAAGTTTAAGGTATTTCTCCATATAGGCCAACTCCGGACCCAGTGGAGCATGCCCCCGCTGAATGTCGAGGAACACGATAGCTTTGTGCTCATTGCCCCACTTGATAACCTTCTTAATGGTTTTGTCGGACATCCGCATCCGGTAGCCTCCGTCTTTGCCGGGCGCGCCCTGGGCTGAGGTAGCGACCAGGTGCAGGGCGGGCTGAATAGGGGTTTTGGGATCAGCTTTTTCCCAGTTCTTAATTTCTTCATCTAACCGACGTAGCATATCCTCTTTAGGATATTTACCCAGAATGCCCATTTTTTTGGAGTGCGGGTTACCGTAATAAGCGAAGATGCGTTTTTTGGGGAGAATCGCTTCGGTAGGGGCATACGTCAGCGAGTCGAGCGTTGAATCGCCGGTGCTTACGGTTCGGGTCGAACTGATGGATGGGGCTTCCGAAGAATCGGTTTTGGCGGCAGCATCCGCGGATGTGGCCGAACTTGGTTCGGCAGATGCTTCGGTGGTGAGCTTACCGTTTTTTGACGTACTCTCTTGTTTCGATTCTGTTGACGAACAGCCGGTGAGCTGACTCAGGGCCAATAGGGAGACAACGGCCAATGACAAACGCATACTGTAGGGATGAAAAGGTTAATTCATAAAAAAAAGGGTTAAACTCCGTGATGAAGGAGCGTTAACCCTACGATGCAAGTATAGAATGTTACGTCAACTTTTCAAAACACTAATTCGCCCAGCCCCTGACGGATGATCGAAAATTCGTCGCTGGTGGCATCAACGATTGTCGAGGGAACATTACCGCCATACCCGCCGTCGATCACGATGTCGACCTGGTGCTGAAACTTCTCAAAAATCAGTTCGGGATCGGTCGAATACTCAATCACCTCATCCTCATCGCGGATCGACGTTGTGATAATCGGATTGCCGAGTTCGTGCACAATCTGCCGGGGTATATCGTGGTCAGGGACGCGAATACCAACCGTTTTTTTGCTGGTGTTCAACAGCTTGGGTACGTTACCACTAGCTTCGAGCAGGAACGTGTACGGACCCGGCAGCACCTTTTTCATGAGCTTGAATGCCTGATTGCCCACCCGGGCGTAGTCGGCGATATGGCTCAGGTCATAACAGATAAACGAGAAATCGTTTTTGGCGGGTTTAATGCCTTTGATGCGGGCCACTCGCTCAACCGCACGGGTATTGTGGATGTCACAGCCCATTCCGTAAATGGTATCGGTTGGGTAAATAATGACGGCTCCGTCCCGAAGCGCCCGCACAACGTGCTCAATTCGACGCGGGTCGGGGTTTTTAGGGTACAATTTAAGGAATTCGGCAGGCATGGCGACGAAAGTTAACCGACGTTAGGTCGTACAAACGTCTAACTATAAACCGTGTCGGGTGTTTTAAATGAGCGTGGCCGATGATCACAGCGGCTGGCGGATACGGCTCAGTTTGAGGTACTGGCGATAAAGGCCATTGACCGGCGGGCGAACGTAGCTCAGGGCCAGAATGACGTTCGTGACCAGGTCCGATTGTTCGATGTGCTGGAGAAGCTGGCCGAATTTCAAGGCCAGATCGAACTGTTCGGCGTAAAAAGCTTTCCGGATAAACGTACGGATTCGTCTGGCGAGGGCTTTGTATTCAGCGGGGGTGGTGCACCGCTCGAAAGCTTTCTGGCAAACGACGAGGGTAGAACTTAACAACGTATTGTCGGGCAGCACTACCTGGGTCGACAGCGAATTGGCTAACCGTCGTTTAAGGGTTAAAACTTCATCCAGATAGGCGTAATGATAGAGCCGGGAAGAGCGAACCCAAAAGTCAAAATCTTCGTAGGCCAGTGTTTCATCGTAGCCACCCAATTCATTCAGAACGTCCCGGCGCATCATCATGGTCGGTGTACAAATGAAATAAGACGATAAAATGGGCTGAAACACATCGCCCGACGGGACCTTGCAGCGAGCCCGTCCCCGTTGATCTACTTCGTAATGATACGCCGTTTGCCGGTTGTGCTCATCGATGTAGGCGGCATTCGAAAATACGACGGCATAGGGACCCGACAAGCGCTCGAATAAAGCAACCTGTTTCGCAATTCGACCCGGCAGCAATACGTCGTCGGCCGCCAGATCGATTACGTACCGACCGCTGGCTAAGGCTAATCCCTGATTGAAGGCTTTGTTCAGGCCAACGTTCACCGGGTTCTGAATAAATTGAACGGATGGGTGCTGTTGACTAAACCCGGCGATAGTCAGGGCCGACTGGTCCTGACTGCCATTGTCGATCACAATAAGCTCGACGTTTGGGTAATCCTGCTCGACGACCGATTGAAGGGCCTGCCGGACGTAACGGTCATGGTTATAACACGTACAGATAACGCTCACCCAAGGCTTGATCCCATTGAGGTAGGGACTCATCGGAAGGGGATTCGACTGACCAGTAACGGAAACCATGCAGTAAGATATGCTCCTCTCGGAACATGAAGCCGATCGGCCTATGGGGTTTGTTGTACGCCTAAAATTACAAACTGGTTGTTACCGAATTGACTGGTTTTTGAGCAAACGGAAAAAAGCTATTCAACAAACCGTATACAATATGAAGTTGGCACGGTTTTTACCCAATAGTAATTAAACGCAGTCTGGTACGTGCCAAGCGCGGTACGTTTGTCAGGCTGTGTATACTACATTTATGGGTTAGGGTTTGCAAACGCCACTTCATGTCTTAGAGGTGGCGTTTGTTGTTTTCTTTGGCTCGCGTGGGTGCTTTTTTCCCTCCAGATCGTACAGCGCGACATTCATCTCAAATCCCATAATGAGCAATAACGCAATCAGGTTGATCCAGATCATCAGGGCGATGAGCGTACCGATGGACCCGTAGACTTTGTTGTAAGAGCCGAAGTTGGATACGTAATAGGAGAAACCCAGCGTGGTTAAAACGATCAGCAGGGAGGAAATGACCGAACCGGGGGTAACAAACGCCCACTTCATATCCACGTCGGGGCCGTATTTATAAATGACGGAAACTGCCGCGACGAATACTGCGAATACGAGCAAGTAACGAGCTACGGCCAGCAGGTTAACGAACACTACGTTGTTCAGGATGCCAAACTGCAACAGGTAGTCACTGACAACTCCGCCGATAATCAGGACGACCACGGCAAGAATGAGGGCAAAGGCGAGGGTGATTGTCAGCGCAATGGCAATGCCGCGGATTTTAAAGAAACCCCGGCGGTCGGCCGATTCGTGGCTGGAGTTAAACGCGTTCATCAGGGCAACCAGGCCGCTCGTGGCCGAATACAAGGCCAGCAGAAAGCCAAACGACAGCACACCCCCGCGCGGCCGACTGATAATGTCCCGGATGGTTGTGTCTACAGAGCTGAACGTATCGCCAGGAAGTGCACGCCGGAAAAAGCCCATGATCTGATCCTGAAGGTGATCGATCGGGAAGTAGGGAATCAGGGTGAACAAGAAAATCACCGTCGGGAAAACGGCTAGAATCAGGCTGTATGAGACCGAAGCCGCCCGTTCGCTGGTGTCGTTCTCGGCAAACTTATCGATTACGTCGTTTAGAAAATGATACCAGCTTTTCTGCGTACTGAATGCGTTATGCGTAAGCAGCCACGCCCGAACGTTACGCATCGCACCGAAGCTCATGAGTTTTTCGAACATAACCTATCCGAGTCAGTGAAGTAGTAGGTTGGAGTGGCCGCCAGTCAGTCTGGTTGTTTCACGACTTAATTGGTGGTCCTCCGGCTAATTTTCTAACCTACGAGTCAAAAAAAGGTTTGGCCGCGGCCACCAGGTCATCGGGTGCTGAGCAGGGGCGACCCGTATCGGATCGAAGAAAAACCAGCGTCGTCTGTCCCGTATTCAGCAGTTGACCGTCCTGATTGAAAATCTCGTAGGAAAACATGAACCGGGTTTTGGGGAGCTGCGGAATCGTAACCCGAATCGTGAGCAGGTCGTCGTACTTAGCCGGCCGGATAAAGCGCGACGTTAGGTCGTAGACCGGCATCGAAATGCCGCGCGCTTCCAGGTCTTTATAATTGATGCCCAGGTGCCGAATGGCTTCTACCCGGCCAATCTCATAGAAACGGGCGTAGTTGCCGTAATACACAATGCCCATCTGGTCGGTATCGTAGTACCGAACCCGAATATTTGTTACGTCGTAAGTCAGCATACTAGGGAAGGGGGAATAAGGAAAGAAAGGGCTAGTCCAGAAGACTTTTGTCCCTTTCCTCCTCTTGCTCCTTTTATTTCATAATCTTCATCCGGGTCAGCGCCTGTTGGTACAGGCGGGCGTTGGCCAGGTGCTCCGACAGCGTTTTCGAGAACGTATGGTAGCCGTTGAAGCTGGCGTTGACTACGAAATACAGGTAATCGTGTTGCTCGGCGTTCAGCACCGCATCAATCGTTGCCGGAGCGGGCAGGTTGATCGGACCCGGCGGTAAACCGGCGTACCGATACGTATTGTAGGGCGAGTCGACCGTCAGTTGCTTATTCAGCAGCCGCCGGATGCTAAAGTCGCGCAGCGCGAAGATGACCGTTGGATCGGCTTCGAGTTTAATACCCTGTTTCAGGCGATTCAGGTACACACCGGCCACGCGGGGCTGCTCGTCGCGTTTGTTGGTTTCGGCGGCCACAATCGAGGCTAGCACCTGCGCCTGCGTCTGGCTCAGTCCCAGTGCTTTCGCTTTGGCCTGACGTTCGGGCGTCCAGAACTTTTTGTATTCTTTACCCATCCGCTCCAGGAACGCTTCGGGCTTGATCGTCCAGAAAAATTCATACGTATTGGGCAGGAACAGGCAGACGATGGTGGTGGTGTCGAAACCAAATGACTGGCACGTTGCCGGATCGTTCAGCAGTTTGCCCAGCGCTTCGGGGCCAAACTCAAACTTACTACCCAGGCGTTGGATGAGGTCACTTTTCTGGCGGATGTTGTTGAACGTAACGGGCATGGCGTCCTGGCTGCCGCTCCGTAATTTAACCAGCGCTTCGCGGTTGCCCATGCGCGGCCGAATCTCGTAGCGCCCTTCTTTTACCCGCTCCGGGTACTTCATCATTTTGGCCAGAAACCGGAACGACAGCTCATCGTTAATGACCTTATGGGTTTTTAACGTATCCATAACCGACTCAAACGTAGAGCCTTTCGGAATAAGCAGGGCAAAGGTTCCGTCACCCTCTCTAGTCTGGAGGTTTGGGCTTTTAAAGACCTGCCAGAAGTAAAAGGTGAACGTAGTGAGCAGGATGGATGCGGTGAGAAAGAGACCGATTTTAAGGTTACGCGACATAGCAAGGAATGAGTTACGATTTCCCAATGGCAGCACTGGTTTCAGGCGTGGGCAACGATTTCGGTACGATTTTGGATAGGTGAACTGTAACCGTAAACCAAAGCCTGCATTCAGGAATCAGCGCGCAAATTTACGCCAAATCATAACCAATTAATCTACCCATAATGAAGTACATCGCATCAATTTTAGGTATCCTGGCGCTGATCAGCTCCTGCCGATCCCGGGTTGAGAACCCACGAGCCATGAATCCGGCCGCAGCCGCGCGTCAGAAAGCGATCGACGAAATCCGGGAAGCGGATTATAATTTCAGCGTACTCTCCGAAAAACAAGGCATGGCGAAGGCATTTACGACCTACGCGGCTGACGACGCGATAAAATTAAATGATGGAGCACCCCCGGCGATTGGCTTCGATTCGCTACGGGCGCAAATGGCCCGTATGCCGCGCGATGGAGCCATACTGACCTGGCAACCCCTCAAAGCCGATGCGGCCCTGTCGGGTGAACTGGGCTATACATTTGGACAGTGGATGCTGACGAACCGCGACGAAGCGGGCAAACGCTCGACGCAATACGGTACGTATGTGACCGTCTGGAAACGCCAGCGCAACGGCCAGTGGCGCTTTGTGGTCGAGGGCGGCAACGAAACCCCCGAACCGAAATAAGCACCCGTGAATTTGAGTCGGGGGTAATCTAGTCTCAAATGAGCGACGTTTGTCATCCCGGCGGCCCGGTCCTAGCGTCGCGATGACAAACGTCACGCGGAAAAAGAAATCCGAAATAACTACATTAACCGCCTTAATTAAGGTTTAATGACAAACGCTTTCAGTTCGGCCATCTTACCATCGCGGAATCGCCAAACGTCGCAGTACAGATAGTCGGCTATTTCTCCGGTTTCATCCTTCAGGCTGATCTGGCCAAGCGCGGTAACGAAATCACCCTCAGCAATCAAGTTCTCGACCCTGAATTTTGGCGGCTCAACGTACGCTGTTGCCATCCACTGCCGAACCGCTTCCTTCCCTTCCAGGGTTATATCGCCGACAAAAACCCACCTAGTGTCCTCGGTGCAATGAGCCAGAAACCCCTCATTGTCGCCCTTTGTGATAGCCGCGTTCGCCTTTTCTAAAATTGCTTTATTCGTCTCGGTCATGTGAGTAGTCTTTATTCCAGGCGGAGATAAATACTTGTGTTAACGAATCTGCGTCTGGATGAGATGTCAAAGCGGTTAAGTTTGACCCATCGCGGCAACTAAAGAAAAATGCCACGGAACAAAAACTTAGCAAGTATTTTATTTCGTCAGATTTGGCCTAAGTATTTAGTTGTTGTCGAGTTACATAGCACACAACGCTCACGGCCTGCCGCATGTACGGAAATCAGCGCACTGCGGTCTAGCCTAGAACTAGTGTAAAATAAAGATATGGCTTTCAGCTATTGTGTGTCAGCCCGTATTGCGGCAAGCCGATGTTGGGCGCAGGCCTGTTTACCAGATAACTTTTGCATTGTAGCTGCCAAAGTATGTGTCTTTGGAGATAATAGTCAGACCATTGTTGAAGCTTTGGGCAATGATGATTCTATCGAAAGGATCTCTATGGTGGAAATGCATTGTAGAAAGTGTCAATGTATCCCCAAAAGTGATAGGCAAAATTTCAAACCCATTCTCCTCGATTTGTTTGCTTATTTGATGGAATGATGTTTTTAGCTCAAGCTTTCCCAAGCTGATCTTGATGGCTATTTCCCACAAAGAAGCAATGCTAACAAAAGTAAGGGCACCGTCTGCTTCGATGGCTGCTCTTGCAACTTGTGACAGTTCTGCATCACCGTTGATGAACCAAATGAGTGCATGTGTGTCCAGGAGAATCCGCTGCATCAGTGCATATATTCATTGAAATCTTCTAAAGGCTCGTCAAAGTCAGGCTTTATAACGAACATTCCCTTGCCACTGCCGAAGGTCGGCTTTTTCCTGTTTTGAAGCTTTTTTCGTTTGGCTGCCAAAAAGTCAACGAAGTCTGAGACCTCGGCCTTGAGATCATCAGGCAGTGTCGCCAGCTTACTATATAAAATGATGTTGTCCAAAGTGCTTGTTTTTGTTTTTCAAATTTAAGCAGTCATCCATTACCAAGTATCCTTTGATCACAGCCTTGTTCAGGACAGTTGCTTGCGCCCAACGAAAGGGCTTGCTGCTGTGCCGGGATTTATATTCGTCAGCCCGAAACTGAAGCCGATTGAAAAACCAAAGTACAAAATATATTCTCTTGTTCAATAGCGTTCGGTCACGCTGGAACTGCTGATGATAAGCGAACCAAATGTTGATGCTGCGTGCCGTCTGCCAGCCTATTGCAAAACTGCTGTTGTGCGTTCGTGCTTGTTATTAGTGCATTTACACAGTTTCAAATGATTTGTCAATTACCCACGGAATGTTTGTGTCAAACTCCACTTGCACCAAACCCGTTTTGTCCTCAAAAAAAGTCAGGTCGTTTCCTTCCGCAAAGCCAATAGCAAAATTGTCTGTTATCGGTGTCAAGTCAAAAGTGTGTCCTCCTGATAGAAGTGGAACACGATAATTCTTACCTGTCAAAACTCGCCCCTTGAAATGGAACCAGCCGCCAATGTGATGACGTCCATTGGGTAGCGTCTCCCAAGCCGTGATTTCAACTTCCTTTCTGAAGTCAACTCCCAAGTTGCTGAATAAATCAATTATTTCTTTAGGAAAAACCTTGTCACGATAAGCAACATAGTTTTTGCAGTCATTACAACCACAAGTGTCTGCTCCGCTACAAGAGATGTCCCGATAAGCTTTCTTAGTCTCTTCCTTGTCAACTTCAAAAGTCCAATCTCTGAATTTCACTGTAGTTGTCATCTAATCGTTATTGTCTGTCCTTGACGTTTTTTGGAGTTGCAGCGCATGACGCACAACTCGTAAATATACGCAACTACATTGCGTATATTCGCCTTTGTGGGTTGCATTGACGCAATACGCCCGTAGCTCATACATAACATATAGTACCAGGTCGTGCCAACTGACTACGTAAGTGGCCACTAGATAAGAACACCCGGCGTTTGGCGAAAAAGAGGTAAATTTGGGCGAACTAAATCGAGTTGTTTTGGTAGTTCGCCCGTTTTTTATTCGCCGTGTTGCCGACGGTCCTTCTCTGTACACGCTTTCCTTTTGGTTGCTCTGCGTCAGTAACTTCCTGTTTTCAGCGAGTTTTTCCATGATGATTCCCGAACTGCCCGACTACCTGACCGGGCTCGGCGGCCGTGAATACATCGGACTCATTATCGCCTTATTCACGTTTACCGCGGGTGTTTCCCGCCCCTTCAGCGGGAAGCTCACCGATACCATTGGCCGCGTGCCGGTCATGGCGTTTGGTTCGCTGGTGTGTTTTATCTGCGGTCTGCTGTATCCGTACCTGATTACGGTATGGGGTTTTTTAACGCTTCGGCTGGTTCACGGATTTTCGACGGGTACAAAGCCCACCGCCACGGCCGCGTACGTAGCGGACGTAGTACCAGCTACGCGTAGGGGCGAAGCGATGGGCATGTTGGGCCTATTTACGGCTATGGGTATGTCGCTGGGACCGGCCATTGGCAGTTGGTTAGCTGATGATTTCTCCATGAACGTTATGTTCTGGACCTCGTCGGCCTTTGCGCTGCTGTCCATCGGCATTCTGCTCCGGATGCCCGAAACCCTGGGCAATACGCAGCCGTTTCGGTTCGGTCTCTTAAAACTGACCAAAGAAGAAATCTTCGACAAACAGGCTCTACCGCCGTTTATCGTCCTGCTGTTGCAGTCGTTTTCGTCGGGGGTTGTGTTAACCGTTATTTCCAGCTTAAGCACCTCGCTGGGCATCGCGAACCGGGGCCTGTTTTTTACGGTGTATACCGTTGCCTCGCTTGTGGTTCGGCTAACGTTCAGCCGCTCGTCTGACCGGCACGGTCGCCTGCCGGTTTTGTTCATCTCCACCGCCGTGCTGGCTGTTTCTATGGCAATGCTGGTCGTTACCGATTCGCCAGTGTGGTTCTGGGCGTCGGCCATTGTGTATGGGATGTCGTGGGGAATGAACTCGCCAACGGTACAGGCCTGGACGGCTGACTTAAGCGACGAAGCGACCCGCGGGCGGGCGATGGCTACCATGTACATTGCGCTGGAAGCCGGTATTGGACTGGGGGCCGTAGCGTCGGGCTGGTTATTGAATCACGTAGTCGGCAAGGCAGGTTGGGATGCCTCGTTTGCCGTTTCGGGTGCCCTGGCTGTTGTGGCAACGTTGTATCTGGGGTGGCTCTGGCAGAAGAGCAGACGCAAGGTGATGATGCAATCCGGACATGAATGACATTGAACCTCAGATACGTCCCTTAGTAGACGCGCTGAACGCAACCGGGCTGGTGCAGACGTTTTCGAGCTGCGAAGGGCATTTCAGACCCGAGGAGCAGACACTTGTGGATCGAAATCGGGCTGAGGTGCGGTTTGTCCCCGCGCTTAATATGACAAATGAGGAGGTCGAACGCCTGTTACAATACGTCTTGACCCGTTTCAAAGACCGGCACGGTTTGCTTCCTATTCAGGTTAGTGCCCATAAACTGTACACACCCATCGACAGGGAACGTATTGACGAAACCTTTGTGCTGGAATTGCGCCCCTTTAATCGCTTCGACCCACCTGACCGCAAGCGCAGCGATACCGATCGGGCCATTGAGCAGGTTATTAAGGTGATTGGCGAGTTCAGGGAGATCGTTGATTAATGAGTTGCTGACGCACGGTTCGTCGTTATGGGGACGCGCGTCAGCAACTCATTGACCAAGATAAGGCAGAAAGCTAAACGTTTCGTCGATTAAAGAATGAACTGGCTCAGGTCGCGGTTTTTGACCAGACCGTTCAGCTTCTCGCCGACCAATTCTTTCGTAACCACTACGTGCGCGTTAGGGCCAATGGAGTCGGGGATGTCGAACATAAAGTCGTTCATCAGGTGGCTCAGGACCGTTTGCAGCCGCCGGGCACCGATATTCTCGACTTCGCTATTCACCTCATAGGCAATACGGGCCAGTTCGCGCAGGGCCTCGTCCTGAAACGTAAGCTCGACACCTTCAGCCTGAAGCATCGCTTCGTACTGCTTGGTCAGCGCGTTTTTAGGCTCCTTTAAAATCTGATAGAAATCATCTTCCGACAGGCTTTGCAACTCGACCCGAATCGGGAAACGGCCCTGAAGCTCGGGAATCAGATCACTTGGCTTGGCTACGTGAAAAGCGCCAGCCGCAATGAACAGGATGTGATCAGTATGAATGACCCCATATTTGGTGTTGACGGCACTGCCTTCGACAATCGGCAACAGATCGCGCTGAACACCTTCCCGGCTCACGTCGGGACCGCCACCGCCATTACCCGAACGGGACGACGCTACTTTGTCGATCTCGTCGATGAAAATAATACCGGCATCTTCGGCTTTGCGGATGGCTTCTTCTTTTACCTCGTCCATATCGATCAGCTTGGCGGCTTCTTCCTCCAGCAGAATCGTTCGGGCTTCGGCAATCGTTACCTTTCGTTTTTTACCCCGTTTCGGCATCATGCCGCTGATCATCTCCTGAATGTTCATCATCGAAAGATCATCCACTGAGCCGCCCATAACACCGATGTTTGGCGTTTGGGCCTGCTGTACGTCGATCTCGATTTTTCGATCATCCATTTCGCCCGACCGAATCTTGTCGCGGAAACGCTCCCGAGTCCGTTCATTCAGTTCGGCATCGGGGTCCTGCTGGCCGTTGTCGAAGCCCAGATGCGGGTTCGTGGCGGGTTTAACGGGCGGAATCAGGATATCCAGAATGGCGTCTTCAACGAGTTGGGCGGCCCGTACTTTCACAGCTTCTTTCTTGGCGGCCCGCACCATGTTCACCGACTGCTCCACGAGGTCACGAACCATGCTCTCGACGTCGCGGCCAACGTAACCCACTTCCGTGAATTTGGAGGCTTCCACTTTAATGAACGGGGCATCGGCAATTTTAGCCAGCCGACGGGCAATTTCGGTTTTGCCGACGCCCGTAGCACCAATCATCAGGATATTGTTGGGAGTTATCTCGCGCTGCATATCGGCCGCGCTGTTCATCCGGCGCCAGCGATTTCGTAAGGCAATGGCTACGTTACGTTTCGCGTCGTGCTGGCCGATAATGTATTGATCCAGTTCGGCAACAATCTGCCGGGGAGTAAGGTCTTTCAGTTCAATCATTCGTAAAATAGAGTGGCTTGTGCACTCCACTCAAAGAAACACCAGAAACGACAAAATGTGCCAATGATGCCCAAAAAAGGTTTCTGGTGGCTCCTCATACAGCCGAAAGCGCTGGTCATCATTTGTACAGATGACCAGCGCCAGGCGCGAACCTGAGCTTACTTCGCTTTTCGGACGTAGACGTTGCCGTGCATGTTTTTCATCATAATTTCCGGGCCACCTCCGTTAATTTTGCCCTGCACCCAGTCGTCAACGCTTACCCGGTACATGCCTGACTGGCTTGTTCGGTTCACTTTAGGCTGGCTTTTATCGATGTCAATGTCAAAATCACTGAAAACATCGCCCTGATCGGACTTGATCTTTACGGCTGCTTTGGCGTTCGCAGGCAGCGTTACGTCTACATTCCCGTTCAGGGTTGAAAACGCCATTGGTGTTTTGGAATCCACGTTTTTGAACGTCGCTTTTAATCCGCCATTAACGGTATTAGCTACGGCTGAGCCCGAGATGTTTGTTAGCGTAATAGCCCCGTTCACGTTCGTCACTTCCAACTCACCCGTTACGTTGTCGATTGTTATATCGCCCTGATTCACCGTATTTACTTTCATCGAGAAACGCTGAGGAACCTTAATGGTCAGATCGATTGGGCGCTTCCAGGAGTCCGACGAAATATGAACGCGGTTGTCTTTCTCTTCAGCTTTAACCTCCATTGAGTTGGTATTCGCAATGCGTTTCATGCCGTTGGCCGTAACCTCTATGTTCCCTTCTTTTTGTCGGCGCGAAGCCGTTGATACGGCTTCGATCACTACGTCTTTACCCGTATACCCTACTACGTGAATGGAGCCGTTCACCAGGCCAACGGTCAGAAAACCGGGTTTTGACGGGTCACTTAATGGAACGGTTAACTGTTCTTTTCCGTCGCTCTGGGCAGCTAAAGGCGCGGCCCAAAGGCTGGCAAGCAGGATCAGACCGGCTGTTTGCAGTTTTGTTGTATTCATAATCTTCAGGATTGCTTTTTTATGTAGATGTTGCCGTTAAACGTTTCGAACCAGAGGTCCTTTCCACCACTGCCGATACGAACAGAGGTGTCTTTATTTAATTTATAGACGGTCTTGTCGCCCCGGCGCTCCTGATTCTTAACGACCTGCGTTGGCAAAACCTCGGCGTTTGGAAAGTCGGTGTAAAACGCGCCCTGGAAGCTCTTAAAGTGCAGGTCGGCGGAGAGATTGGCCGGGTAAGTAACCCGGATGTTTCCGTTTAGCGTATAATACGATGACTTTTCGGGCGGACTTGCCAGGTAATTGATGTCGACATCCCCGTTTATAGTCCGGGCCTCGGTGGCTCCTTTGGCATTTGTTAGCGTGATGGCACCGTTGATATTGTTGACCTTGAGCTGCCCCGTAACATTGTTGACCGTTACGTTACCGTGGTTGATTGTCGATACGCAGAGGTTCATCTGATTCGGGACTTTTACCGTAAAGTCCAGATTAAAATTGTAGTCGATGCGGTGATTACGATCCTGCCGTCCGCGATTCGGTCGGGAGTCAAACGGCTCAGCGATATAGGCAATGATGCTGTCGCCTTTCTGCTCGAACTGAAGCTGAAACTCTTTTTTGCCCGTTTCCAAATCTGCACTGTTCTTGGCCGATATTTCCTTGTCGACTTCCAGCACGACTTTGTTGCCCGAGTACCCTTCGACTTTAATGAAGCCGTTGATGTTGTAGATGGCCAGTGTACTGCCTCCGGTGGTGTTCGACACCGTAAATTCTTTGGCAATATGTTCTTCAAATTTCTGAGCAGTTGCCGGGGATTGGGCACAAGCGACCACTACTCCCACCAGACAGGGGATGATGAACCGGTTCATGATGTGTTTTGATTTAGGGTTTTACGACAATTCTTTGATACTCTGCTGAATTTTACTTTTCACCAGATCATTCAGGTTTTCTTCATTAAGCAGTCGCCGGAGCTGTTTGATGGACCGCTTCTCCTGAAGTTTCACCATGACGTCGGCTAAGGCCGACTGAACCAGGGGCGAGTCCTGTCGGGTAATGGATTGCACTAACCCTTCGCGTACTTTGGGGTCTTTGGCCAGTTTTGCCAGCGCTTCCAGCGTAACCAGTCGCACGTTCACATTCGGATCGTTATTCAGCGTAGTTAACAAAGCTTCGGCTACGTGGTCGTCTACCTGATTGATCTCGCTGGTGTAGCTCACTGCCCGCAGCCGCTCGGAAGCCGACGGGTTTTCCAGTAGCGAGAGCAGCATCATCTGGCGCATCTCTCTTACCTGACCCGACAACGTATCAATCTGCTGCTGGTACGCCATCGCCGGGCTGTCCTGCCGATGCAGCCAATACCCACCAACTACACCCAGGCAGATTAACACCAGTCTATACGCCAGTCGAAGGGCAGGCTGTGGCATAAAGAATTCCCGCAGTTGGGCCATAAACCCGCCCATCGATTTCCGCTGCTCAGTTTCAACACTGTCTTTATACGTATCGAGCATCGTATGAAACCGCACCCGCATGGTGTCGCTGGGCTCAGGTACCGTCACGTCGCCCATCTGCCGCCACAACTGACTAAACGTGTGCAGCTCCTGCTGGCAGCCCGCGCATTGCATGACGTGCGTTTCCAACGTAGCGCGCGCTACATCGGGCATCTGGTTGCCGAGCCAGTCAGTAAACTGCTCTCGGGCATTTTCACAGTTTATGGGCTTTGCTTCCATGTTCAATTCTGAGATAAATGTTCTTTAAAGCGGTCATGGCCCGGTGCACCCGCACTTTCACGGCTCCTTCGGTTGTATTCAGAATCCGGGCAATTTCCTCATACTTCAACTCCTGGAACCGACTCAATATCAGCACTTCGCGGTTGTCGGAACTGAGCCTGGCCAGGGCATCCTGCAATAAATCCGCTTCCTGTTGCTGCTGAAGTAGCTCATCGGCGGTTGCTCCGCCACCAATCCGTTCGGCCACGCTGGCTATATCGTCATGATAGGCCGATTGCTTGTTCTTCTGCACAAAGTCAGCCAGGACGTTACGAGCCAGGTGATACATCCAGCTCCTGAACTCACCGTCGCCGGTGAAGGTATGGCGGTACTTCAGCATCCGGTAAAACACCGTCTGCACCAAGTCTTCACTGGCTTCCCGCTGCCTCGTCATGTGGAACAGGAAGCCAAACAAAGGCTTGTGATACCGCTCGAAGAGCAAGCCCATCTTGTCCAGATCGCCCGCTTTTACCTGGAGCATAAGTGCGTTATCTGTTAGCGAGGTCAACCGGGTAAGGAAGGGTTTAGCGTATTTGGGACTGGTAACCGACCGACGTAACGAAGGTTACAGGAAATACAGAAATAATTTTTAAGAAACCAAGCTGGAGTCCAGTAACACTTTGGTTAACAGCCTGATGCGCGGGATAAATAACGGTGGAGTATTCCAATATTTTGAGTAGAAATCAGTTTATAGAGTAGTCGTAACAATCTTGTTTCGAAACAGTAAATACTGACGCTATACCATATGAAGACTCTTTTTACCTGTCTAGCCTTTTTCTTCGCTATAGCAGCTGGATTTGCCCAAAGGCGATTCGCGCTTGCGCCAACCTATGTCGGTGTATACGGCCGTGAAGAATTTCGCCTGAGCAGGAACAGCGAAGAGGTGATGCGTTTCAATACAACATCCCGCGGCTCCTTATTCGGGGTGACTGCCTATTATGCGTTCCATCCGCAATGGCGAGTATCCATTGGACTGCTGTATGCCCGCTTAGCCGACGATGTACAATATACCTACGCTCAAACGTACCGGGCCTTAAATCAACGGCAGACCAACAATTATGTACAATTGCCCGTGCAGATTGGTTATCGGTTATCCCAAAGCCGTTTAGCTCCCTATGTTTCGGCCGGTATGTTGTTCTCTAATGAGTCAATGACTGCTAACAGGGTAGGCATCAAAACGAGCGCTCTTGTCGGAGCGGGCATTGATTATCAGATTAACTCCAGATGGTCTTTACTCATCCAGCCAACCGGAAGTTACCGGCTGAACAGACCGATCGAGACGAATTCGGATCAATTCGGTACGTATCGGTCCTATCAGTTGGGTATACAAACCCAATTAATCTGGCATTTGTAAACGTATTGGGTAGATTGACCGAAGCGAGCAATACTCCGGCGAGAGTTTAGTTTTTGAAAGAACAAATGCCTTTGGTAATCTCTTCGTGCAGGGAAATATCACGAACAAAACAGGCTATTCGCTTTTCAACGACGTTGTTGGGTTCATAAGAGCCGTCTTAATACTGTGAAAACTTACCGTTAACAGGGCGATACTAACTGCCAGTATAGCCGCTAAAGCAAAGATCCACCATGAAAGAGTCGTCTTGTAGGCGAATTCTTGCAACCACCGATCCATAACGTACCAAGCTATGGGAGAAGCCAGGAGAATTGCGATTATAACCAGCTTTAAAAAGTCTTTCGATAACAACACAATCACGTTACCAACACTGGCCCCCATCACTTTACGTATACCAATCTCCTTAGTGCGGTTTGCCGTTGTGAACATGGCCAACCCCAACAGTCCTAAACTGGCAATGCCAATGGCTAAGAAAGAAAACCAACTCAATAAGTTCGCCAAGACTTCGTCAGATTGATACTGCTGTTGGAAGTGAGTATCCAAGAAAAAAGACTCGAATGCATTAGACGGAAAAGCCTCCTGGAAAGCTTTTTGAACGGTTGCCATAGAATTACTCAAATTGGTGCCGCCCAATTGAATCGTCAGGTAGTCACTTTCCCAGGGCAGGTGCTGCAAAATGATAGGCCGGTTGGATGTGGCCAGTGATTGCTGATGGAAGTCTTTTACCACGCCAATAACGGTTTTAGGGGGATGCCCCCCATCGGCAAGCTGTTGGTTGATCGCGTCCTGAGGTGTAGTAAAGCCAAAAGCACGTAAAGCGGTTTGATTGATGATAATAGCATCATTATCACGGGCCAGATCTTTGTAAAAATCCCGACCTGCCAGTAGTTCAATTCCATAGGTGGAGATGTAATCTTCGTCGACCGCCAGGAGACTACAGCGTTTATAATTGCTCGTCGGGTCAGGATACCGCTGGAAATCATTGGTCCAGAAAATTTCTTGTCCAGGAACCTCGGAAGAGGCTGTCACTTGCTTAACGCTACTACTGGTTGCTAACCGATCCTTGAAATAGTCAATGTCATTCGTGAAGCTATTCGTCCGTAACACTTTGGGGGCTTTGACAATTAGCTTTTGGTCGATGTGAATGCCCAAATCCTGGGTTTGCATAAACTTGATCTGCTGATTGATAACCAAAGTGGCAATGACTAAGCCGATCGAAGCTGTAAACTGAAATACCACCAACGCTTTACGAAACGATTCGCCACCAATCTGTTTTGACAGACGGCCTTTCAATACGGCGATGGGGTTAAATGAGGACAGGATAAAAGCGGGATAGAACCCGGATAAGACAAATCCTATCAGAAAAATAGAGACAGCGGCCACCCAGAACAAGGGTTGTTGAACCACATTAAACCCAATACTGGTATGAACCCAGCTGTCGAAGAAAGCTAGTGCTACTAAAAAAAGCCCCGCAGCCAGAAGAACAGATAGGGCGTTGATGGTAAGGGATTCGAACAGAAACTGGCCGATGAGTTGCCTTTTTTGCGAGCCTAATGCCTTTCGTATGCCCACCTCTTTGGCCCGTTCAATTCCCTTTGCGGTAGAGAGGTTAATATAATTTAGCCAGCCGATAGCCAGGATAAAAAAGGCAATTAACAGCAACCCATACACGATTTCAATTTTGCCGTTTGCTTCAACTTCAGAGACTATGCGTGAATGAAGGTGGATACTACGTAGGGGTTGCAGTACGAAGCGTTGTTGCAAATTGTATTTCTTTAACTGACTACCTAAGTGCTGTTGAATGATATCGGCAAACTGAGTTTCAAACGCCTTAGGCGAACTGCCGGGTTTAAGCAGCAAATAGGTGTAAAAGTTGGTCCAGTACCAACCTCCATATATGAATTGCTGATTCTTGAGTAACTTTTGAATAGAGAACAGAAAGTCGATATGGATATGACTATTATAAGGAAAGTCAGCAAAAACGCCTTCGACTACGTAGTTGCCTCCTTCCCATTCGGTACTTAACTGAATGATTTTACCCAGTGGATTGTCCTGGCCAAAGTACTTCTTGGCCATTGATTCGGATATTACGACCGATTCGGGTCGTCGGAGCACTTGATTCGCAGAAGTACGTAACAATGGCACCGAAAAGACATTGAAGAAGGAAGAATCAGCATAGAACGCTTTTTTCTCATGATAACTGACCAACTCGCCTGTTTTCTTCTGGTAGCTAATCATACCATCGGCCCGGTGTAGTCGAACGAAGTTGTCAACCTCAGGCAAGGCGTCTTTTATGGCTGGTCCCGCGGCATAATAACTGATGGCACTGCTATTTGACAGAACATTATTTTTATAGTCATCTAATCGAATGCGATAAATGTCGTCCGCCTTTGCATGGAAGTTGTCATAGCTAAATTCGGAAATAATGTACTGAATAATAATCAGATAAGCCGCCATGCTGGATGCCAGCCCAAAAACCATAATGAATGAAATGCCTTTGTATTTAAGCAGGTTTCGCCAGGCGATTTTGACGTAGTTAGTTATCATGATTGTCACGAGTCAGGGACAGAAGCTGACGACAATCAAATCTATAACTTATTTTTTAGTTATAAAACTAATTGATTAGTTTTATTGGCGACGCCTTACGTAATGCTGATAATCAACAATTAATCGACTTCAGCCAAGCGATTATTAGCAAAACCCTTCCACATTATCCTATTGAAAGGTAGATGTGTCAGTAGAATGAGGGTTTTGCAAGTCTAATCCTTAATTACTCTCAAAAAGTAAGAGAGTGTTATCGTTCGTCAGCAGATGCCCCAACGTACGCTTTACCCTAAATGGCCTTCGTTTGGTGGAGTAGACGTAACTGACTGATCGGTTAGGGCCTGTTTTGCGTCGATGATAAACTCAGCCAGTTCTCGGAAGCAGCCCTGACCACCATTGGCCTCGCAGCAATAATCAACCACCGCTTTATTGTATCGCGTTGCGTCGGCGGGGCAGGCCGAGAAGCCCACCGCCTGTAAAATCTCCAGGTCGTTTACGTCGTCGCCAATAAATGCCACTTCAGAAGCGTCCAACCCTTTACGGGTCAGGATTCCCTTCAGCAGCGAAAGTTTATCACTAGCCCCCAGGTGCAGTTCCGTGATCTTTAGTTTTGCGGCTCTCGTCACCACCGAAGGCGAGGTTTCGCCCGTAACGATCCCGGTTTCAATGCCGAACATCTCGCGCAGCCGGACTACGCCCATGCCGTCGCGGATGTTGAAACGCTTGAAAATTTCGCCTGATTCGCCGTAATACACACCCGCGTCGGTCAGAACGCCGTCGCAGTCGGTTAACACTAATTTTATGCGGGCGGCCTTCGCTTGAAGAACTGGAGTCATAGTCAGATAAATATGCTGGCCATTACGTAATGGCCAGCGAAAGAAAGTTCAAATCACAAAGCTAGTGCATCAGCTTGTCTAAATCGATGCGCAGCGACAACTGACTGGTACCCGCAGTGGGCACGGCCGAGAATCGACCATACGTTAACTGAAACCCTTTTGCCTGCACCGACGCTCCGAACGAAATACCGGCGGCTCCGCCAAACGTAGTGAGTCGACCTTCCTGCCGCTTCTGGTGATTATACCCGACCAGCAGATGCACATTCCGGCTGATGAGCAACTCGGCACCAACGCTGATATGCCGGGCTATCTTCTCCGCGACACCTACCGACTGCGGAATCGGATTACCATTGAGGTCGTAACGGACAGTCAGGTTTGGGTCATTATAACTTGTGTCGAAGCGTTGCAGGTGGTGGGCCGTCAGCGTGAGTCGAATAGGGGCGTATTGGGGTTTCAACGTAACGCCAGCCTGCAAATCGAAGGGAAGATCAGCGTCGGCGGGGCCATAGTTTTTGAACAGATACCCCACGTTTTTAGCGACCAGCCCGAACGTCAGACCAGTTTTGGGATGCCGCCATATACCGCCAAAATCAGCCAGCACACCAACTGCTGAATACGTCTCAATGGCGGACCCAACGGCTTTTACGGTAGCACCGAGCGTAAAATTGCCTTCCGTACGGGCGTGACTGAGGCTTAAGGCGTAATCGTTGGCGGTGAACGTACCCAGTGAGTTACCGGCCGGGTCGGTCAAGGTAAACTGCCCGTAGCTGAGGTACTGCAGTCCCAAAGCCCATTTGCCGCCCGATTGAATCGGTAGCCCGTATTGCAGGGTGTAATATTTGGCCGCTGCCAGATAAGGCATCAGGCTGATGGCCAATTGATTGTTATGGATTGAATCCGAGAGGGCAGGGTTGTTCAGATGATACGCGCCATCCGGCTGAATGGCGGTGGCGACCTGTCCGCCCAGGGCAGCTACCCGGGCGTGTGTGGGTAGGTCCAGAAACGAAAATACCCGCTGCCCACCCAGCGGTTGAGCCACGGCTGCCGTGGCAGGCAGCAGGGCGAGGAGAAGTAAAAGGTAACGGACTATCAAGCGGAATGGGCGCAGTTCAGTGCAAAGAAACACCAATTTTACGTGGCACCGAAACACCGGCCTCACAAACCTCAACCAGCGAAGTAAACCCAAACGAAACCGGTATCGTTGGTCATAGCGCAAACCCCAGTTTAACCCCGGCCGATACGTGGGGAGCTACCCGCAGTCCATTCGCATTAAAGCGATTAAACATGCCGGTAAAGCTTTCCGTATAACCCGGTTCGGACCAATTGCCACTGTTGTCCTGATTAAGCAATCGGAGGCCAAGACCCGCGTATACGTCGCACAAGACCCGCGCTTGACCTTGTTGGGGCGTGGTCGTCCAGCCAAATTGTCGTCCAAATTTAATGCTGAGACTTAAGCTGTTTCGTCGAATAAGCGTCTGGTATTGAGGACGTACTTCAGCGGGTATTGTCGGGTTTCGACTTGGTAAATCACTCCAGTTGTGCCAGACGTTGAGCAGTTTGGTATAGGCTTCGAACGCGAAATAATTACCCAGCGGATAAGTAGTCCGAATGCGAATGTTCTTCGGGAGATTCGTACGGTAACGACCCGTGTAAACACGCCATTCGGCTTTAATACGCCAGGTACCCGCATGTTGGAATGAAAAGCCTGGATTGTTCCAGCCGGGACGTCCGTAACCAAACTCCGCCTGAACCGACGTGCGCTGACCCGTTCGTATTTCTGCGGCACCAGACCAGGTTGGGTCGGCATCCAGCAAAGCCAGTGGAACTACTTTCAGAATAAAGCGGGCTGGTCGTTGATAAGTTATGGTAGAATCCTGCGCTAGTACAGACGTAGCAGACAGACAAAGGCAGAAAAGAGAGAACAAACGCATCATAACGGCGCTTCGGTAAATGTTAGTCTGAAACAATGATACAAAACCATTCGAACCCGTTTGAATCATAAAGAAAAATTAACTTTGCCAGCACTGGTATCAACAAACGAATCTCATGCAACCGGAAACCCGTCCCGATACGTCACATCCAAACTTAGACAAACCGTCGAAACCCGAATTACTGGCTAAAAAAAATGCCGAAGCTGAACTGGGGGGCGGCCAGAAACGCATCGATGCACAACATGCCAAAGGTAAACTGACCGCCCGCGAACGCATTGCCTTGCTGGTTGATGAGGGGTCGTTTGAAGAAATTGGCAAGTTTGTCATGCACCGCACCCGCGACTTTGGCTTAGACAAAGAACACTACCTTGGGGATGGCGTCGTAACCGGGTACGGGACGATTGACGGACGGCTGGTGTATGTATTTGCGCAGGATTTCACCGTGTTTGGTGGAGCCCTATCCGAAACGCACGCCGAGAAAATCTGCAAGGTGATGGACCTGGCCATGCAGAACGGCGCACCTATCATTGGACTGAACGACTCGGGCGGAGCCCGAATTCAGGAGGGAGTCTTATCGCTGGCGGGTTATGCTGATATTTTTTACCGCAATACCCGAGCGTCGGGTGTTATCCCGCAACTGTCGGCCATTATGGGACCTTGTGCGGGGGGCGCGGTTTATAGCCCGGCCATTACCGACTTTATTTTCATGGTCGAGAACACGAGCTATATGTTCGTGACTGGACCGAACGTCGTGAAAACCGTTACGCACGAAACTGTTACGGCTGAAGAACTGGGCGGAGCCAGTACACACAGCACGAAGTCGGGCGTAACGCACTTCGCCTGCGAGAACGAACTGGCCTGTATTCAGCACATTAAGCAGTTGTTGAGTTATATCCCACAGAATTGCGAGGAAGATGCGCCGATGATGCCGTACGAGCCGACGGATGAGGCCCGCCCAGCGCTAAACAGCCTTATTCCTGACAATCCGAACCAGCCGTACGACATGCGCGAGGTGATCGAAGAACTCGTGGATGCGGACTCGTTTCTGGAGGTGCATAAGAACTTCGCCGAGAACATAGTCGTTGGTTTCGCCCGGATTGGCGGACGTAGCATCGGGGTAGTGGGGAACCAGCCAGCGGTTCTGGCGGGTGTACTCGACATCCACGCGAGTACGAAAGCCGCCCGGTTTGTACGTTTCTGCGACAGTTTTAACGTACCGTTGTTAGTGCTGGAAGACGTACCGGGCTTCTTACCAGGCACCGATCAGGAGTGGAACGGCATCATTACGAACGGTGCCAAGCTGCTGTACGCCTTTTGTGAAGCCACCGTTCCGCGAGTGACGGTCATCACGCGTAAAGCGTACGGTGGGGCTTACGACGTAATGAACTCCAAGCACATTGGCGCCGATATGAACTACGCCTGGCCGTCGGCCGAAATTGCGGTGATGGGCGCGAGCGGAGCCGCCGAAATCATTTTCAAACGGGAAATTGCAGAAGCCGAAGACCCACAGGCGAAGCTACAGGAAAAAGTACAGGAGTATACCGAAAAGTTTGCCAACCCCTACCGGGCTGCCCACCGGGGCTATATCGATGAAGTAATCATGCCCGATCAGACCCGCCAGAAGCTGATTCGTGCGTTTACAATGCTGGAGAACAAAGTAGCTACCATGCCCAAGAAAAAACACGGCAACATTCCATTGTAATCTGTCTAATGACAAAATTGTAATCTGTCTAATGACAAATCAGTCCCCTAAAAAGCCGGGCAGTCTATTAAAAACTGTGTTGATCGGCCTACTTATTATATTCAGTATTGCCTTGTTAGTCGGAACGCTATCCGTACTATTTCCTTAGTCAACGCAGGATAGGATAGAGGTAAACTAGCTATCCATGTAAAAGAAGTTCAGCGTCCAAGCCTGGGGTTTCCGGCATTCCGGCTCTAGGTGGGAGTGACAGAAACTTTTCTGGTTTCTACGTGTAATACCGGTTTGCCCTTAATTACCCCTCCCGTCCTCCCCTCGAAGGGGAGGAGTTTGAATTGGCGGGTTCTGCTCCTCCCCTTCGAGGGGAGGACGGAGGGGTACAGTAGCGTTTAGGGTGCCAGCCTAGGAAGCTCGCAGCATCTGCCTTGACGGAATTATAAACAGCTCAGTACGTACTTTTTGAAGCCACTACGACATCAATAGCCTCCAGAATCACCGCGCAAGCTTCATGGATTTGCTCGTCCGTAATAATCAGTGGTGGGGCAATGCGCATAGAGTTATTGCAGAATAGAAACCAATCGGTAATGATGCCCGATCTGGATGGACCCGGTCTGGAGAGACCCAGGCTGAATTGCTCCGGGCTGGATTGACCGCTCTCGATGGCGCGGTCGATAATGGGTTTTAATACATCGAACGATTCGAATTCTACCGCCAGCATCAATCCTTTGCCGCGTATCTCCTTAATGTCTGGATGCTTAAGCAGCGTTTTGAACAACTGCCCTTTGGCTTCCGCTTTCTCGTGCAGTTTCTCGTCCTGAATAACCTGTAGGGTTGCCAGCGAGGCCGCACACGACACGGGGTGCCCACCGAACGTAGTGATGTGACCCAGAACCGGGTTGGTCCGAAATACGCTCATTATATCAGCTGAACTGATGAAGGCCCCAATCGGCATACCGCCACCCATGCCTTTCGCGCATAATACTACGTCGGGAACAACCGGATCGCCGGACCGCCCAAAACCTTCGAAGGCCCAGAACGTACCCGTTCGGCCAAATCCGGTTTGGATCTCGTCAAAAACCAAGAGGGCCCCAACCTCCGTACAGCGTTGGCGAACGGCCTGTAAGTACGCTGCCTCCGGTACGCGAACTCCCGCTTCGCCACCAATAACCTCCATCACGACAGCGGCTGTCTGGGTGGTGATCTGACGAATATCATCCTCGTTCTGAAAGCGAATATGCCGAACACCCGGAAGGAGCGGACGGTAGTTGCGCTTGAAATTTTCGTCGCCAGAGAGCGATAGGGCGCCCTGCGTTGAGCCGTGGTAAGCGTTAAAGCAACTGACAATCTCGGTGCGGCCCGTATAGCGTTTCGCCAGTTTCATGGCTCCTTCAACGGCTTCGGTACCCGAGTTGGTGAAATACACCGTATCGAGACCGTCCGGCAGCGTTTGCGCCAGGGCGTGAGCTAGTTGGGTCTGGGGTGTCTGCACGTATTCGCCATATACCATCAGGTGTAGGTATTTGTCGAGCTGGTTCTGAATAGCGTCGAGCACACGTGGGTGTCGGTGGCCAACATTACTGACCCCAATGCCCGAAATAAGATCCATATACTGCTTAGGCGAATCTATCGAATCAACCGTCGAGTAAATATACACACCTTCGGCCCGGTCAATTTCCAACGCTAAAGGGAAATCGGAGGTCTGGGCTACGTGCTGAAAAAATAACTGCCGGTGGGTCACCGTTTGCATAATGAAAAAATCAATATTACTTCCTGAATTCCTTACCCCTTCAACCAAACAGATAATAAATTGCGTGTATAGACAGATTATCAGTTAGTTAGACGATAGAGAGTAACGGCTAGTAAAACAATAGTACAACAAAGCGCAAAGTTACTTCCTAAATGCCCCCGATTGATGAGGATATAAGCTGAACAAAAAAGCCCGGCGAAAAGTGGCCGGGCTGTGGGGTTAATCTTCATACAGGCAGAAGTCTCTTCCTTTCTTCGCGTGCGTTACTTCACTTAGGGGAATCGACTCGCTCGACTTGTCAGGTATAAAGAAGTTAGCGTTTGGCCAGGCCCATTCGATCTCGCGGCCGTCCTTTAGACGTATCGCATACGGTTGCTTGTCATAATCACCCTCGTAAGGCTCCCAGTTCTCAGTAAGTTTTTGTGCCATCGTTTTGTATTTGATGTTAGACATGGCTTGCCGGAAGGATAACCGTTCCTCGTACTCGATTACCTTCACCCCGTTTAATTCGGCCACGTATTGCTCGGACGGCTTACGTCTACGTAAGATCAGCTTAACCAGACCTTTCAGCGTTGCCGGGCGATCAATGGGTTTGAGTGTTATATCAAAGCCGCCGAAGTCACTGTTGAACTTGATCAGATGCGGCTCGCCTTTCGTGGTTGTCAGTTCCAGCTTAGTCTTACAGGCGTACTGGCGGGACATGACTCAGGCGTTAGGCCGACTGCGTTGCGTCGATGTCCATATTCTTCTTAGGGATTTACGTACCAGCATTCGAATGATCAGCAGCAGTCCGACGCAGAAGCCAGCGACTGAACCAGCTCCATCGCGTCGATACGTAACCGGGCCACGAATGAATTGAACAACCAGCAGGCAGATCAGGCCAGCGATGAATACAACTAGGGAGTTGCCGTGCATGGTGTGGTAGTGGTGAATCATGTTACTGATTGAAACGTGTGGTTAATGGTTCTAGCTCATGTTCTAATTTTCGGTTCGCCAAAGCGACATAGTCCGGATTTAACTCAAAGCCGACGTACTTTCGATTCAGCTTCGTCTTTGATACGTTGAGCCTCCTCCGCTTCGGCCTGAAGCCTTTGCTCTTCGACTCGATTGTTATACGCAATGGCGTAATCGATTAGCGCGTCGAACTTCTCATCGCTGATAGTCACCAAGTAATTGTGATAGACATTAGCGGAAGGGTGGAAGTAGTTGCCACTACTTTCGGTAAAGCCAGTTTCCAGTAATCGCTTGCTTCGAATAGAATGTAGTGCTGCATCCCGTTCCTGTTGGAGTTTCCGGTTAGCCGCTTCTAGTTCCTCCTGCTGACGTCTCATCGCTGCGTGGTGCCCGTAAAGTTGTATGTACCATCGGCATTGTCGAAGTTAAGTCCGTTGCCATTGGTAGCATTCAACGTACCACTGAAGATAAGGGGGCCACTCGAGTGACTTGAAATATCTATCATGTTCGCGTTGACTGAGTAGGTCATGTTTCCCGCATAGGTCAGGCTCACTGTACCCGCTGCCACACGGAAACCGTTCGAGGAGTCTCCGCTCAGGCTACCTCCATTGATAGCCAGATTCCCACCTACATCTGTGAGTTGAATGTTAAAAACGCCCCCTGTCGAGGTAATGGACGAAAAACTACCGCTCACCGTGCCACCGTTCAAGCCCAACGCCGAGGCTGTGTTGCTGATGGAGGTTTCACTTACGTTGAGTGTACTAAAGCTAGTGCCCGTCAGCGAAACGACACTGCTAGTACCAATGGCTAACCCCCGCAAGAGGTTATTCTGGCCCAGTTGAACCACGCTGATGGCCGAATTAGTCAACACAGGGGCCGCCCCACTCGTGCTGGGTAAAGCCGCGCTTCCCGGTGCAGGAGTGATGCCTGCAATATTGGCTAGCGGGGCCGTAGCGCCCTGCCCAATCAGTTTCTGGTTGTTTAACAGTATCAACGGTGTAGATGTACTGGCGTAGGTGCCCGAGTAGACAAAGATGTTATCGCCAGCTGCCGGATTGTTGCCATTGCCGTTGTTGACGGTCTGGAAGGCGTTAAGCGAGTTGAAGGGCCTGGCTAACGTACCGGTCCCACCGGCCGGTGCCCCACTCTGGACGAACCAGATCATTTCCTGAATCGTCAGCGTGACAATCGCACTGGACGGCATATTGAGCCCGTTGTTAGCTGTCACGTAAAGCTGTCGGTGCCCGTGTAGCCCGCCGGTGGGCTGTAAACAAACGTACCGTTGGCGGCCACCGTCATCGTACCACTCTGAGCGGTGGTAACCGCTACGCCTACGTTGGCCGTTGATGGCCGTGACGGTTGGCTGATCACCCGTATCGTTGCCTAGCAGCCCCGTAGCGGTGGTGGATTGGCTATTGGTCACGTTGCCGGTGATAATGTACGTGTTTGCTACAGCCGTAATGGGGGTGCCCACCCCGACGGTGACGGTGGCCGCGTCCGGAGGAGGGGTAGCGGTAGCAGCCGTATAACTAAATCGGTCGTAACCGACAAAATTACCCGTGGGGGTATAGGTGAACGTACCATCGGTGTTCATCACTACGCTGCCGCCCTGTTCGGTAGTAGCCGAGTTGGAGCCGTTGGCCACTACGCTGGTCGGAGAGGCTGGGGGGCCGAAAGCGGTGACGGTTTTGGAGGGTAGGCCAAAGTCGTTGTTAAGTACGGACGAAGCGGAGAGAGCACCCGAGATTAGGGTGGTATACGCGTCGGGCCAGCAGAGAAGTTTTCAGGCTGCCGGGGACCAGCGTCGTGTTTGTCGGTGCGGGCAGGGTCAGGTTGACACCCGTCGCCGTACCGGAGCCCGTGTTGGTAATGACGGCCGTGTAGGAAAGTTGGTCACTCGGGTTGACCTAGCCGTTGCTATTGGCATCACCCGTAAGCGAGATAGAGTGTACCCGAGACGACAGGCGTTTGAGCCTGAGCCGGTACAGACAATACCCCTAGCAAAATAATCCCGAAGAAGACAGGTAAAGGCTTCGCATAAACGAACAAAAAAGAGGTTACTAAAATGAACAGATTAGTGTACTTCAAGTAAAATGTAAGCAAATGTATAATCTTTATAACAAATTGAATTACTTATAGTATAAGCGGTAAGCGTCACTACTTACTTCTTCCCGAGGTATTGATTGCGCGGGAGATCGAACGCTTTTTTTGATGCCACACCACGCATCCGGCGCAGCTTCTGTTCAAACGCTCAACCAACAAAGTAAACCGTCAATCTGAGACATAACTCCACTTACGTTTTCATATAGCCTCTTTATATTTACACCATCTACTATCTGGAGCTGCTACATTTGACTGGACATTAAGTTAAGCTCGATCTAACTTAGTGTACCATGAAAACCAGGAGACAGTACGACGATGAATTCAAAAAGATGGCTGTAGAGCTATCAGTAGCTAAAGGCTCCCTGAAACTAACCGCTGAAGAGTTGGGAATAACCCCACAAATTCTAACCCGGTGGCGTAAAGAACGAGCGGTTACTCAAGGCACTCCAGCCGTCAGCCGAGCCCAAATGAGCCAGAAACAGTACGAAATAGCGCGGCTGAAAAAGGAACTCAAACAGGCCGAATTAGATCGGATCGATTTCTATGATTTAAACAAAGGGGAAAGAAAAGTTTTCGTCATAATTGCGGTCTTCCCGAACACAGGCGAAAATGCGCAAGACAATCTTGTTGCG
>NZ_BAAGVY010000022.1:0-68181 GCF_054780635.1 Spirosoma knui
GAGTCGGTCAGATTGGTAGAATACATTGGTGGTTCTTTGTTTCTACCAACTTACTGGCTCCTTACTGTATTGGCAACACCATTTTTAGACAGTCTCTAAACAAAATAAATTCTTATGTAAATCTAAACGATTGAAGGAAGCGTATTTTAGTTTATTTTTGTACGCTTCAATAAATTTTGTGTTATCGATATGTATTCTAACTTACATTTATAGTCAAGATGTGTTACTAATTAGTAATACTGTCTGATATATAGCTAGTTACCGTTTTAGGTTCCAGTTGCTTAGGCGGTGATTGGTGACCAATTCCTACTCCTCTTTTTTAATGCGATTGATCCGCTACTCAAGTAGCACAGATTTGATGCCCGACAACGGTGCATCGACCAACACAATTGATTTGTAGGCACAATATATGCTGTGCTAACAAATCTGTAGAGGGAGTCTAAACCGGATCGCGCTCCTGTACACGTATTTTTTGGCTTGGATGTTCTGCAAAATGGGACTGAAGGGGCGAAGCCATGAAAAATCAAGTAAATCGGTGGCCTAATCATAGGCATTTCCTGGCGTTCATGAAGCGGGTTGCGGACATGAAATCGAACTGTTACGTTTTTCGCTCGACCAGATCGTCTACTTCAAATCGAGTCTGTACACGGCGCGACTCAGGGCGACCCCGGCAGATTGCCAACCTGGTCATCGCGCTGCTTGCGGTCATTCAGTTTTCGGCTTGTACTACGGTAAAACCAACCCAGTTTGAGTACTTCCGAAGCAGAAGCCAATCCTACCCAAAATTGATAGAAACGGCCGTGCCACGGGTTTCCAGAATTCAAAAGGGGGACATTCTTGGGGTGATTGTCAGTACGCTCAACAAAGAGTCTAACGAGATTCTAAATTTTGCTAACGTTAACCAACTGCCGGTTTCTACGTTTTCGGGCGGAAGCGCGGGGAGCGGTAACCAACCCCTGGGCTACCGCGTTGACTCGGCGGGGTATATTTCGATGCCTATCATTGGCCGCCAGAAGCTGGAAGGGCTAACCCTGGAACTGGCCGAAGCTAAACTCCGGACCGACCTTGAAAAAACGATCGTTCATCCGTCGGTGAATGTCCGGTTTATGAACCATAAATACTCCGTGCTGGGGGAGGTGAGACAGGTAGGCAGCTTCAACCTGCTGGATGACGAAACCACTATTCTTGACGTTCTGGCAGCCTGTGGCGATCTGACGGAGTACGCGAAACGCGACAGCATTACCGTAATCAGGAATCGGAATGGCGTGCGCGAAATTGGTAAACTGAACATGCGCAGCCTGGACGTATTTAAGTCGCCCTACTTCTATATCCAGCACGGCGACGTCGTGTACGTCGAGCCCACCAAAGATAAAGTCATTCCACCCCAGCCGTTGAGCTCTGGTCTCCAGAAGGTTACGATTTATTTAGGTCTGGTAACATCAATTGCCTCCCTTATTTTCTTAGGGTCACGACTGTAGAAAGTCGCTGAGTAGCATGAACACCAACAACGACATTTTTTTAGCGGAAGATCAGGATACCGATTTCGACATCCTGAAGTATTTATTCAGTTACCTGCGCTACTGGTACTGGTTTGTGCTGACCATCGCCGTCAGCCTTGTGGGAGCTCATTTTTACCTCGAACGAGTCACGCCAATCTATAAAGTATTCGCCACCCTGCTGATCAAGGATGAGCAATCGCCCAGAAAGGCAAATGATATTGTCGAAGACTTTACGGCCACGGCCAACAAACGGATCGAGAACGAGATTGTGCTGCTGACCTCCATGCCATTGCTGGGAAAAGTCGTCGACGAACTGAACCTGACCGTTTCGTACTGGACCGAGTCGCCCAGCCGCGATATCGAGTTATACGACGACTCGCCGATAACGCTTATCGCCAGGGAGGTTACCGGTTACGCCTACGGAAATCCGATGTTTGTTGTCGGGAAGGGCGGCACTACGTATCAGCTCCTGGACGCTGAAGAAAATAGCATCGGCGTTTTCGAATATGGGGCACCGGTCGCGTCAAAATATGGCAACTTCCGGATAATCCGGAAAGACCCTAAAAAACGGGTGGTTAATACCCGCACGAAAGTAACTTTTGCCAGCCGCGAGGCCATGATCGATATGCTAATTGGCAGTATCGCCATCAGTCGGCTTAACGAATACAGTTCGTTTCTGTCAGTGAGTATCGAAACGGCGCTGATCGACAAAGGCAAGGCCATCTTATCTAAACTGCTGGACGAGTATGCGTTTGCTTCGCTGGAGGATAAAAACCGCGAAGCTACCAATACGCTAAGGTTTATTGAAGAACGGCTGAGGCTGGTTACGTCGGAACTGGGAACCGTTGAACAGAACGTCGAAAAGTACCGCCGGGCTAAAGGCATCACCGATTTAAGCTCCGAAACGACCTTGTTTCTGAAAGAAGAAGAGCAGAATAACGCCAAGCTCAACGAAGTTGATATTCAGCTCAACGTACTGGAAAGTATCGAACGCTACGTGAACGGAGCTAAACTCACCAATGTCGCGCCCGCAACCCTGATGGTGAACGATCCGGTCCTGAATGCCTACGTAACGCAGTTGCTGGATCTGGAAATTGAACGGAGTAAACTGGCGCAGAGCGTTCATCCGGGCAATCCCTATCTGGAGACGGTTCGGTCGCAGATGAATAACGTAAAGCAGGCTATCAAAGAAAACCTGACCAATCAGCGTAACAACCTCCTGGTTACAAAAAACAGCTTATTGGCGACCAAAAAGCGGCTGGAAGCGTCGATTCTGTCGGTGCCCACCAAGGAGCGGGAACTGGTCGAAATAAAACGACAGGCCGGGATTAAAGAAAATCTGTACCTGATGCTGTTGCAGAAGCGCGAGGAAACCGCCTTATCCTACGCGTCGACGGTGACGGATAGCCGGGTCGTGAATACGCCCTACCCCTCGGGTGGTCAGATACGACCCAACCGGCAGAATGTGTTTCTGGCTGCGGGCCTGATCGGACTGCTGCTGCCCATCTTCCTGATTACAATCAGGAACCTGGTCACTACGACTGTGCAGTCGAAGAAAGAAATCGAACGCAAGAGCGGGCTGAAAGTTTTTGGCGAGGTGGGCATCAACCCCAAGCAGTCCGGTACGATTATCGACGTTCGGAACAAAAGCTTTGTGAGCGAGCAGATCCGGACCATTCGGTCCAACCTGCAATACCTGTTAAGCGATTATCACCACACGGGCGGTCGCACGATCCTGATTACGTCCTCGACGGCGAACGAAGGAAAGAGCTTTCTGACGCTGAACATTGCCATATCGCTGGCGGCTCTCAACAAGCAAGTGCTTATTCTGGGGGTAGATTTACGAAAGCCGAAAATCAATCAGTACCTGAACGTCAGCAACCATATCGGCATATCGGACTACCTGATTGGCAGCGTCAATGCGCAGGATATTGTCCAGTCTACGTCGATTGACAACGTCTTTGTTGCGCCCAGTGGTCCCATTCCGGCCAATCCGTCGGAGTTGCTGTCTTCGATCCGCACCCGGAATCTTATCGACGAATACAGGCTCAGTTACGATTTTATTCTGCTCGATACGCCCCCGTTCAGCCTCGTTGCCGATGCCTCGATTCTGGCTCCCTACAGTGACATCTGTTTCTATCTGGTCCGGCACGAAAAGACGCCTAAAGTGTACCTGAACCACATTGCTGACCTGAACAATCAAAAGATATTCAAGTCGGTAAACATCATTTTCAACGCCGTCAATTACAAGACTTCACCTGATTACGGCTACGGCTATGAGTACGGCCCGGACGGATACTACGGGACCGGTTCGGTTAAGAACAAATTTCTCGGTCGACTTTTCGGCGGTCGGCATAGCTGATGCTACGTCCCCCAATCCGGGACTGGCGAATTCTCACGCGCTCAGCATTGCCTCCGATCAGCGCACTAGCTACCAATCGGGGGTAGCGAACAAACTAGGGATGGCTTCCATGAATCTGCCTTTATCTACTGAATTGGTACGTAGCGCTTTGTACAGCGACTACGTCGATTATGAACCGGCAGTCGATAAACTTCCGGATTTTTTACTCAACTACGCACCGGCTACGACCTGGGAAGTGGTTGATCTGGATACAATACTGAACAATGACTGGGCTTTATCCGGGAAACATATTTTTCTCCAGACTACCGTAACGCAACTTGGAGACCCCAATCTCGTGTTCGAGCGGGTACGCAACCGATTGGCTGAACATCAATATTTTGCGTTTAGCCTGGTTACGGCGGAGAACGTAAAGTCCAGCCTGAACAGCCGGTTCAATGCGTCGTTTTTTACCCTGTATTACCCGCTTTATTTTCTGTTAAAGCGGGTACTGCCCAAGCTGAAGAGGTTGCGCAGGCTATTTAAGCGGCTAAATATTGTCCCCGACGTGTCGAAAGCGGAAATTCTGGGACGGCTTATTTTTAAGGGCCTGAAGGTGATCGACATCTGCGAGAAAACCCATGAGACAACGCTTATCGTAAAACACAACCTGAGTCATGATCCCAGTCAGGAGAGTGCTGTTCCCAGCGAAGGATTCATGTTGAAAATGAAGCGCCTGGGCCAGTACGCCAAACCCATTTACGTGTATAAACTGCGCACGATGCATCCGTACGCGGAATACGTACAGGCCTATCTGCACGAAACCAACGGGCTTGACCGGGGCGGCAAGTTTAAAGACGATTTCAGGGTAATCACGGGCGGGAGGGTGATCCGTAAATACTGGCTCGACGAGATTCCCATGCTGTATAATCTGCTGCGGGGCGACGTGAAACTGATCGGCATACGGCCCCTTACCGACCATTACTTTAGTCTGTACCCGGCCTCCGCACAGGCGATTCGGATCAAGCACAAACCGGGGCTGCTGCCGCCCTTTTACGCCGACCTTCCCGAGACGTTCGACGAGATTGTGCAGTCTGAGTTAACGTATCTGGCGGCTTACGAAGCGGCTCCACTAGCCACGGACTTTCGCTACCTGATGCGAATTCTGACTAATATCCTGTTCAGGAAAGCCCGTAGTAAGTAAGCCGATGCTGGCCAGGAAATTTCAGGATCAGGGCGTGTCGGCCATTCAGATGGTTGACTTGAAAGGTCAGTACCTGAACATAAAAGCGGCTGTCGATGGGGCTATTCAGGCCTGTATCGACTCAGCTGCTTTCGTAAAAGGGCCACAGGTAGGCCAGTTTGAGAGCCAGTTGGCGGCTTTTTTGTCAATCGAACATGTGGTTTCCTGCGGCAATGGCACCGACGCCCTGCAATTGGCCATGATGGCGCTCAACCTGAAGCCAGGGGACGAAGTCATTATTCCGGCGTTTACCTATATTGCCGTGGCGGAGGTGATTGCGCTACTGGGTCTGACGCCGGTTATGGTGGATGTCGACCCGCAAACGTTTACCATTATTCCGGAGCAGATCGAGCGAGCCATTACGCCCAACACAAAACTGGTCGTGCCGGTGCATTTGTTTGGTCAGTGTGCTGATATGGCACGTATTCTGTCTATCTGCCAACGCCATCACGTTCGGGTTATTGAAGACGCAGCGCAGGCGATTGGCGCAGCGGTTCGTTTTGACGATGAGACGGTGGTTGCCGCCGGGGCAATGGGCGCGATGGGCATCACTTCGTTTTTTCCGTCCAAAAATCTGGGCTGCTTCGGCGACGGGGGCGCCGTTCTGACCCAGTGTGAGGACCTGGAACGTCAGGTGAGATTACTTGCCAATCACGGCCAGTCGCGGAAGTATCAGCACGAAGTTGTCGGGATGAACTCGCGACTCGATACGTTACAGGCGGCTATTCTGATCGCGAAGCTTCCGCACCTGCCTGCGTATACGCAGGCCCGGCAACTGGCAGCCGCGCTGTATGACGAACGATTAAAGGAGATCGATGCCATCGAGATTCCATATCGGACTACCTATTCGACGCACGTTTTCCATCAGTACACAGTAAAAGTACCGGCTGGCCAACGCGACCGCTTGAAAGAACACCTCCACCAGAGAGGCATTCCGAGCATGGTGTATTATCCCATCCCGGTTCCCGCGCAGAAGGCGTATCAAAACCAGGGTAGGGTAGTTGGTGATCTGGCCGTGACCCGTGAGTTATGCCAGCGGGTGCTTTCGCTGCCCATGCATACCGAACTGTCGGAAAACCAGATTGACTACATCACCGAGACGATTGCCGATTATTTTCAGTAGCATGGCCGAACCCGTTTCCATCCACCCAACGGCCGTCGTTGACGAAGGCAGTCAACTTGGCGAAGGAACCCGGGTCTGGCACTTTTCGCATATTATGCCCGGCTGCGTGATTGGCACTGACTGCAACATCGGTCAGAACGTGGTCATATCGCCCGGTGTGGTGCTGGGGAGTAATGTTAAAGTGCAGAATAACGTATCGATTTATACCGGGGTTACCTGCGACGACGACGTATTTCTGGGCCCGTCGATGGTCTTTACCAACGTCGTCAACCCCCGGTCTGCCATTAACCGAAAAGATCAGTACCAGAAAACCCACGTTGGGAAAGGGGCCACGATCGGCGCGAATGCCACCATCATCTGCGGAAACGACATCGGTGAATACGCCTTTATCGGCGCGGGATCGGTCGTCACCAAACCGGTACCGCCGTACGCCCTGATCGTTGGCAATCCGGGTCGTCAGCAGGGATGGATGAGCCAGTTCGGGCACCGGCTGACATTCGATTCCCAGGGTCGGGCCGTTTGTCCGGAAAGCGGCCAGCACTACCAGTTGGCTGAGAACAACGTGACACCACTTTTCTGAGCCGGCTTAGACCTGGGCAGGATGCTACGTCGGCAACAGATGAACTGAACTTTACGTACTCACGTATGAAACGATTTGCGTTAATAGGGGTGGCTGGCTACGTAGCTCCGCGACACCTGAGGGCGATTCGGGATACGGGCAATACGCTCGTAGCCGCTTTCGATAAATCTGATTCGGTCGGCATCATGGACAGCTATTTTCCGGAAGCCGATTTTTTTATTGAATACGAGCGGTTTGATCGCTGCATCGATAAGCTCCGGCGGCAGAAACAAGGCGTCGATTACGTCAGCATCTGTAGTCCCAATTACCTGCACGACGCTCATATTCGGTTTGGTCTGCGCAATCAGGCCGATGTGATCTGCGAAAAACCGCTGGTGCTGAATCCCTGGAATATTGATGGGCTGCGCGAAATTGAACAGGAGACCGGTAAAACGGTCAACAATATTCTGCAGCTCCGGCTACATCCGAGTCTGGTCGCGCTGAAAGAACGGATCGGCAAATGCCCCACCAAAGTGTATGACATTGATCTAGTGTACATTACGTCGCGGGGGCGCTGGTATAATACGAGCTGGAAAGGCGATACGGCTAAATCGGGTGGTATCGCCACGAACATTGGAGTTCATTTTTTCGACGTACTGATCTGGTTATTTGGCAACGTACGGCAAAACCTGGTGCATGTGCATGAGACCAACCGGGCCGCGGGGTATCTGGAACTGGAAAACGCCCGCGTTCGGTGGTTTCTGAGTACGGATTACGCTACGCTTCCCGAAGTTGTCAGGCTGAAAAACAAGCAGACGTACCGATCGCTACGTATCGAAGGGGAGGAGATTGAGTTCAGCGACGGATTTACGGACCTACACACGCAGAGTTACGAGCGCATTCTGACTGGACAAGGCTTCGGATTAGCCGAGGCTTACCCGTCGATTGAGGTTGTTCACCAGATCCGGAATGCCCGGCTCAGTCCCCTGACCGGCGATTACCACCCGATGGTGCAGGGCAACGAACCGGTAAATTCTCTCCGAAGCGAATAATACGGTGTCCGACGAACAGGCTACGTATACGCACTCGATTACGCCACAGAACAACCTGTTCGACCTGCGGCTGGGCGAAATCTGGCAGTATCGCGATTTGCTCATCCTGCTCGTCCGCCGTGACTTTGTGGCCAAGTACAAGCAGACGATCCTGGGCCCCGTCTGGTTTTTTATCCAGCCCCTTTTCCAGACGGTCGTTCTGGCGGTTGTGTTTAGTGGGATGGCGCGTCTGTCTACCGACGGCACCCCGCCCATCCTGTTCTATCTGTCCGGCGTAACGGCCTGGAATTATTTTGCGAACTGCCTCCGTGCTACGTCGACTACATTCACGGCGAATGCGGCCCTGTTCGGCAAAGTGTACTTTCCAAGAGCCGTGATGCCCTTATCGGTTGTGGTTAGCAATCTGATACAGTTCGGGATCGGTCTTTTTCTCTTTTTGGCCATCTATGCGTACTACAGCCTTAGCGGACAGGCTTTACAGCCGAATACAACGCTGCTGCTGGTACCCGTGCTGGTGATCATCATGGGATTTATGGGGCTGGGATTGGGGATGCTGGTCTCGGCCATGACGACCCGCTACCGGGATTTGTACTACCTGGTTGAGTTTGGCGTACAGCTCCTGATGTATGCCACGCCCGTCATTCTACCCCTGTCGGCGGTACCGGCAAAATACAAGTTGGTTATGCTGCTCAATCCAATGACCGGTGTTATTGAGGCTTTTCGGTATAGCTTTCTGGGAACGGGAGCCTTTTCCAGTTTGCTGGTATTGTATTCGGCGGGGTTCGCGCTGGTCGTGTTTCTGCTTGGTTTGGCGGTCTTCAACCGAACCGAAAAAAACTTTATGGACACGGTGTAATGGTAGCTCAGCTCGTGGGGTTCATGGGGTGCAGCCTTTGTTTCATAAGTATCGGATCTATTGTTAAAAAAATTGCGGCCTGGAACACGTCATGTTTCCATGATTTTTTGCTTGGATTAGCGGTATCCAACGCCTTTTTTACGCTCGTATCGATTGCGTATCCCATCACCAATACCGTTACGTTCGCGTTTATCGCACTCGTTTCGGGCGTAGGGCTGCTTAATGCAGACTATGTACGCCAATACTACCGCACCCTAAGCAGGCAGTTGGTGACGCGCGTACGAACGAATCCGGTGCTGGCGTTCCTGTTGTTTGTATTCATCGGAATTACTTTTTTTCAATCCTTATACAGCCCTTCGCTTCATTATGACGCTGGGTTGTATCATATCCCGGTTATAAAATGGACCGCCGAGCATAAAACAGTACCCGGTCTGGTTCATCTGAATAATTTTCTGGGTTATAATTTTAATAGTTTCTCGCTAAATGCGGCTTTTTACAATTTGTTTTCACAGCCTATCTACCCGATAAATTTTACAATCATTACGTATTACTCGCTGTATATTTTTGAAAAGGTTAGCTGGTCAATCAAGTTGGCTAATTACGTACTGGCAAGTAGTTACGTCTTTATCCTGTATTATTTAATCCAGAATTTCTGGCCCCATGTCTCCACGCCATCAACCGATACGTTGGTGTTTGTACTGATGGTTATTGTTCTAGGCTCTATCGTTGATATAAACAGAAACAGCGATACAATCTTTTCCATCATTGTTTTGTCGGTTTACGCAATTACACTAAAGCTATCGACCGCGCCTGTTCTGCTTGTCGTTTTTTATTTGCTCGGGATGACCTATTTCTGGAGCCGTAAAAAACAAGCGCTGACTACACTACTCATCTGCGGCTTTATCGTCTTTCCCTGGCTGGCGAAAAATGTCATGCTTACCGGCTGGCTATTGTTCCCGTTTCCGGCCATCGATTTGTTTTCGCCCGACTGGAAATTGCCAAAGCCCGACGTTACTCAGCTTCAACAAGCCATTCGTGCCTATTACGTTCCCCATGGCGATTCGGGACATTCTGGGTTACAGGGCTGGTTAGACAATCAGAGCGGGGTCGATCTGATCATGATCGCGAGTAGTGTACTGGCTCTACTCGTAGTTGCGATACGCCTGTTCAGTAACAGGCGCTCATTACCTCGCTATTACGTAGTGGCGTTGGGCGTATCCATCGCAGGCATTGCATTCATGGGCATAAATGCGCCGAGTCTTCGATACGGAGCCGCTTTCTTTGCCGCACTCCTTCTTGTATCCGTTCAGTCACTGAACGCCAAAGACACGATCAGTAAGTATGGGTTTTATGCATTTGGCCTGGTGATTACCTGCCTCTTTTTGAAAGATAACTGGTTTCATCCTTGGCATTTTACGAAACAGATCGGCCACCGATTCCTGCTGCCATATCCGCTGGAAATACCCCGGCAGAACCAGTTTGCTTATTTTCTCGTCGACAACAAAATCAAGTGCTACTATCCAATTGAGTCCGATCAGTGTTTCGATCACCCGTTGCCCTGCGCCAGCAAACGGATCGACGGGCTGCACCTTAGAGGGGAGGGGCTTGAGCAGGGTTTTTACCGAGACGCCCGGTGACGCCCGCTGGTACCACCCATGAGGCCCGTTGTTAAAATAGAAAATCTTTCCAAGCAGTACCGCTTAGGCACGGTGGGGACGGGAACGATCCGCGACGATGCACAACGGTGGCTGCACCGTTTTTTAGGGAAAGAAGACCCCCTGCTAAAAATTGGCGAGCCTAATGATCCGGCTACCAAAGGCACAGGTCAATACGTCTGGGCGCTTAAAGACATCAATTTCGACGTAATGCCCGGCGAGGTGCTGGGCATAATCGGCAGAAACGGAGCCGGTAAGTCGACACTGCTTAAAATTCTTTCGAAAGTGACCGGACCCACTACGGGCCGAATCGACTTTAATGGCCGTATTGGTAGCCTGCTCGAAGTTGGTACGGGCTTTCATCCGGAGTTGACCGGGCGGGAAAATATATTCCTGAACGGGGCCATACTGGGCATGAGAAAACGGGAAATCAAGGCTAAACTCGATGAAATAATCGACTTTTCGGGTTGCGAGCGCTACATCGATACGCCCGTTAAACGCTATTCCAGCGGCATGACCGTCCGGCTGGGATTTGCCGTAGCTGCCCACCTGGAACCCGAAATTCTGGTCGTCGATGAAGTGCTGGCCGTTGGGGATGCGGAGTTTCAGAAAAAAGCCATCGGCAAGATGAAAGCCGTGAGCCAGCACGAGGGAAGAACCGTGCTGTTTGTGAGCCATAATATGGCAGCTGTGAAAAATTTATGCACGCGAGGCATTGTACTCAATAAGGGGCGTTTCGCCTTTGAAGGAACAACCGCCAGCGCCATAGCGCATTATTTCGCTGATCCGAATTCGAGCGGCTCGCAAATTATTGAGAAGATTGCCACCCTGCACCCGGGCCTGTCCATTTCGGAAATCCGGGTCAATGGCTCGCCCGCCGATTACATCAGTATCTCGGGGAAAAGCGCTACGCTCGACGTTACGATCAAAGGTAATTTAGCCCAACCGCTGCCCCTTTGTTTTGAAGCGGTTTTCGTCGATGAGCATGACGTTCCTTTTGCGATTTATAACCCCGATTTCTCGCTCGGAACCCTGAAAACCAGCCCTGCCGGAGCGTTTGAGGTCCGTAAAACCATACAGCTTCCGGCCCGAATGAACAAAGGACGGTTTTACGTCAACTTTCTGTTCGTGGAGCCGCTGAAGGCTGTTTTTATGGCCATACCGCGCGGTCTAGTGGTCGATTGCGAAGGGTATGTGAATGAAGGCGGATACGTTTATTCTTTCCCGGACGGGGGATTGATCAATCTGAGTTAAAGGATAATGGGACGTATCACAGCAACCCTGAAAAAGCTTATTTATGCCGGCATTCCAGCGGGGTATAAAGAGTTTATCCGGCAGGAAATGCTCAATGAGCATTCGTATTACAAGTACTTACGTACGGGTTTTTCGCAGGAAGGCGAAGACCAAATACTTGCCCAATATTTTTACGGACTCGATACAGGGTTTTATCTGGATATTGGCGCGTATCATCCGATTAACTATTCAAATACCTATAAATTTTATCTGCAAGGCTGGCGGGGAATTAACCTGGACGCCATGCCAGGTAGTATGGCCGCGTTTAATGAAGTACGGCCGCGCGATATAAATGTAGAAACAGGTTTGGCCGAACGGGAGAGCACAGCAACGTACCACATATTTAGTCAGACCGGTATCAATACGTTCTCCGAGGAGTTTGCCGCCGAAATGGTCGCGAAAGGCTATACGCTTGTTCAAAAGAAAGTGGTAAAAATGCGGACCCTACAGTCTGTTCTGGCGGAGTTCCTGCCAGCCAACCAATCGATAGACTTCCTGTCTCTAGATGTCGAAGGCTTCGAGCTGGACGTACTTCGGTCGAATGACTGGTCTCTGTATCGACCCCGCTTAATCGTTGTCGAATCGCTGCAATTGAAGAACAAAGCCGCGTTAGACACGTATTTAGGTCAGGTTAATTACGAGCGTGTCGCTAATACCGTCAACAACTTATACTACGCGGATAAGGGGTAAACGCCCTGTACGGATACGTAATGGAAATCAGCGTATTGTTTATCATTTTTAATAAGCCAGACGAAACGCAACGAGTCTTTAACGCAATCCGTAGCCAGAAACCGGCGCGTATGTTTATTGCCGCCGACGGACCACGACCCGGTAAAGAAGGCGAAGCGGAACGATGCCAGCTGGTCCGGAAATGGGTACTGGACCACGTAGACTGGCCATGCGAACTGAAAACCTTATTCCGGGACGAAAACAGGGGCTGCGGGCGGGGGCCGTCGGAAGCGATAAGCTGGTTTTTTGAACACGTAGACGAAGGCATTATTCTGGAAGATGATTGCCTGCCCAACGCCACCTTTTTTCGATTCTGCGCCGACTTGCTCGAAACGTATCGGGATAATCGGCAGGTGTCCATGATCTCCGGGAATAACTTTCAGCTGGTGCAGCCCATGCCCATTGAGGCAGCTTATTACTTCTCGGTTTTCCCGAGTTCGAATGGGTGGGCAACCTGGAAACGGAGCTGGGAAGGCTTCGACTATACGCTTTCCAACTGGCCTCGAATCGACAAGAAGAAACTAAATAAATATCTGTTTGCCGAGAAGCCGTATTCGCGGTGGTGGCTGAACCACTTCGACTGGCTGTACCGCAACAAACCCGATGACATGTGGGATTTCCAGTTTCACTATCTCTGCATGACCCGGAACCAGCTGGCCGTAATTCCGAAAGCTAACCTGGTGTCCAACATTGGGTATGGCCCGTGCGCTACGCACTCACAGAACCCGGACAGCTATTTTGCCAACGTACCAACCCATGAACTGGCGAGTCCTTTTACGCATCCAGACCGGATTGAGAGGCACTACGAAGCCGATCTGTTTATCCAGCGTATGCTGTTCGGACAGGCCGATGTCGATAGTCAGTTCAAGAAGTTTAAACGCGTGGTCAAGAAAGTGATCCGATATAACCCGATGTGATACCGCTTTCGATCATTACGATAAACCTGAACAACGCGGTAGGCCTCAAAAAAACGGGGCAAAGCGTTATCAGCCAAACGTTCCGGGATTTTGAGTACATCATCATCGACGGTGGGTCGACCGATGCCAGCCGAAAGGTTATCGAACAGTTTTCGAGTCACGTTACGTACTCGGTATCGGAACGGGATCGGGGCATCTACCACGCCATGAATAAGGGCATCCGGCAGGCAACGGGTGAGTACTGCCTGTTTTTGAACTCGGGCGACTGGCTTGCTACGCCGACGGTGCTGGAAGAGGTATTCGCCAGCCGTCCGCAGGCGGATATTGTGGCTGGTGACGTTTATTTCTACGACAATCAGAAGCAGGAAATCCGGTGGCACGTGACCTCGCCCGCAAATATTACGGCCCGAACCCTGTTTCGGGGGACGCTGCCGCATCAGGCTACCTTCATCCGACGACGTTTGTTTGGGTCGGTCGGGCTGTATAACGAGCAGCTGAAAATTGCTTCGGACTGGCTGTTTTTCGTGGAAGCGCTGTTGGAACACCATTGCTCGTACGTGCACTTCCCCGGCGTGATCGCTTATTTTAACATGGATGGCATCAGTTGTGACCCGGCCACAAACAACCTGCCCCGGCAGGAACAGCGACTGATTCTGCAACAGCGCTACCCCCTGTTTCTGGCTGATTTCGAGCGGTTGGAAGCCCTCGAAACCGAACGAAGCCAATGGCTGTCCAGTCGGGAGAGCGCCGTCTACCGCTTTCTGGAACGTAACCAGGTTATCAAAGCAGGGGTATTTGTAAGGCGGCTGAAACGCTTTGTGCTTAGAATGATACGGCGTCGGCAGTGAAAGGATTTATAAAAAAGATTGCTCAGTATTTCGGGCATGACATTGTGCATTTACCCGCTGACCCGACCGTTCGGGAGTGGCTGGATCTGATGCGGTCAGCCAATATTGACGTGATCTTCGATGTGGGCGCGAACACGGGCCAATTCGGTAAACTGGTTCGGAAACTGGGATTTGCTGCGCCCATCGTGTCGTTTGAGCCCCTGTCGGAGGCTTACGAGCAGCTTCAACGCACGGCACTGGCTTACCCGTCCTGGCAAACGGTCCATACCGCCATCGGCGATTACAACGGAATGGCCGAGATCAACGTGTCCCGAAACTCGTATAGCAGCTCGTTGCTGAACATTCTTCCGCTGCACGTGGAGAGTGAAGCCAACGCGGTTTATGTCGGTACGGAAACCGTTCGCGTGCAGACGGTTGATTCAATTGTTGACCAGTATTGCCGTCCCCATCAGAACCTGTACGTAAAGATCGATACACAGGGGTTTGAACGTCAGGTGATCAAAGGCTGCGTTCAGTCGCTCGATCGGATCAAAGGGTTTCAACTGGAACTGTCGCTTCAGCCGCTCTACGAACAGGAAACGCTGATGCCCGAAATGATCTACGTCTTGAAGCAAGAGGGATATGCACTGAAACTTATTCAGGGTGGCCATCGCCATTACGAAACCGGCGAGTTACTACAGGTTGACGGTTATTTTTTTCGATGAATCCGGTCGTACTGTCCATCATCACCATCAATCTAAACAACAAAACCGGGTTGGAGACCACCATTCGAAGTGTCTTGAACCAATCCTTCAAAGCGTTTGAATTTCTGATTATCGACGGCGCATCGGAAGATGGCAGCGTTCAACTCATCGAAACGTATTCCAATCAGCTTACGTATTGGGTTTCCGAAAAAGATCAGGGCATCTACCACGCCATGAATAAGGGCATACGCCGGGCCAAAGGAACGTATTGCCTGTTTTTGAATTCGGGCGACTGGTTAATTGACGGTTCTGTGCTGGGAAAAGTGTTTTGCGTAAAGCAAACGGCCGATTTGCTGATCGGCCGCTGCCGGGTTTCGAAAGGCAACGAGCAGGTTTACGTCACTAAGTTACCCGAAACGCTCACTTTGAAGTCGTTTATTGGTAATACCTTGCCGCACCAGGCCACCTTTATCAAAACGGCGCTATTCACACAATTTGGGTGCTACGACGAGAAATACCGCATTCATTCGGATTATGCCTTCTGGATTCGCAGCGTGATCGTGGGGAATTGTTCGACAGCCGCGCTCGATGTCCTGGTTGCCGATTACAATCTCGATGGTATATCCAGCAGCATCGAGCAGCATCCGGATCGGCCCAGCGAAATACCGCTTATTCTGCGCGAGTATTTTCCGGAGCGTGTAGTTCAGGATTATCAGGATTGGGCGGTAGAAAAGCAGGAGCTGGTGTATTTTGACTGGCTGAAATCAAGAAAATACTTGTATGCAGTGCTGAAAGTCCTGTATAAGATTTCAAAAAATATTACGAAGGCGGTTGCCTACTTTAGGCCAGTAAACGATAAAACCTAGCAATTCGGCCGAATGCAGTTGATAAAACGTATAGCTCCTTTCCTTAAAAAGAAACTCGTATTCGCTAAACGATACGAACAAAAAACCTATACCGGCTGGCTGGCGAAAAACTACGATCATACCCCACAAATAAGTTTTGTCATACAGTCGCATAACAAGTCGGAAAACGTCATTTATCTGGTCAATAAATTAAGAACAATTCAGCGCAGCGAGATACTCGTCATCGACGATGGCTCGGAATTCGAGCATACCCTTCGGCTCACTAAATTTCTCAGTAATGCCAATGAATTTTTGCTGCGCTGCAATGACCTGTACGAAATAATAACTTACGGAAGGGCCTTGTATTTCGCCCGAGGGAAATACGTAGTGCTGCTGCAGGACGACGATGATTTTGAGACGACCGAGTGGGTAAATGGAGCCCTGAACTGCTTTGAGCAGGACGATCTGCTGGTTATTCTGGGCGGTCGGGATGGAGCGCGGCTGCGACCTGTGCCCTACGATAGCACCGGTACAAGAGGGCCTTTCATTCAGGAAAACAACAAGGTATACCGGGCCAACTCATTCAAAATAGAACTGAGTAAGGATAGCGAGTCGGCACCGGGTCTAACCTATATTCAGTACGTAGATCGGGCACCGATGTGGCTCCGGCGTGACGTATTCATCAACGTACTGCGTGATTTTGACCCCCAGTTTGCTCCTTTTCAGTGGGACGATGCCGAAGTTTGTCTCCGGGCCTGGACACTTGGCCTGCGCGTTGGGCACTACCCGGCCAAGTTTAAGATTGGCGGATTGGGAACCGGTGGGATGCGAATCTGGAATAACGAGTTGCACCATCGGCAGGACGAAGTGAATATCAAGCGAGTGTATGCTTTATACGAAGACAAACTCGACTACATTGATTCGCTGGTAGATAGCTGCAATCGATCACTGAGCCACCGTTGATGTTCACGACGCCCATTCTGCTTATGGTGTTCAACCGGCCATCGATAACGCAGCAGACGTTCAACCGAATTCGGCAGATAAAGCCCCAAAACCTGTTTGTGGCGGCCGATGGGCCAAGGCCCAACCATCCCCCCGATGCCGAACGATGCCGGGCGACCCGGGCGATCATCGAAACGCAGATTGACTGGGACTGCGAGCTTCGGACGTTGTTCAGAACCGAAAACCGGGGTTGCGGGCGGGGTCCGGCCGAAGCCATTACCTGGTTTTTTGCGCACGTGGACGCCGGTATTGTGCTGGAAGATGACTGCCTGCCCGAACTAAGCTTTTTTGGATTCTGCCAGCAATTGCTGGAGCGATATGCTGCCGACCCGCGCGTGTACATGATTACGGGTACCAACGCTATGAAATCCTGGTTTCCGTCCCGGCAGTCCTATTTTTTTTCGTACATGGGGCACAGCCTGGGCTGGGCTTCGTGGCGCAGGGCCTGGCAGGCGTTTGATTACGAACTGGGCGGTGCTGATACGCTGCCGGTACAAAACCAGATACGGACGACCCTGGCTAATGACCAGCACGCCGATCAGTACGTAGCTCAGTTTATAACGTATCAGAAAACGCAGCCGAGTGACGTGTGGGACTTTCAGTGGCTGTTTGCCCGCTGGACCAACGGTGGCTGCACAATTGTGCCGTCGGTCAATCTAATTTCCAACATCGGCTTTACGGCTGAGGCCACCCATTCGTTCAACGAAGATGATTTGCTGGCGAACCTGCCTGTTTTCCCGATTTCGTTCCCATTAACGCATGCAGCCGTAAAGATTGACCGCTTATTCGACTGGGTGGTTTTCGAGCGATTTGTGAACCCCGCCAAACGGCCGCTCTGGAAAAAACTGCTCTTAAAAAGCATCCGCCTGCTGGCTACGTAGCGCCCGACTATGCAAACCAATCCAAAAACTGTACTGAACTTATCCGCCATGGACTATAGCGGGGCCGGTGCATTTGCGGTTGAGTTTGATGCGCTCTTAAAAGAGAGTGGCCTGCGGTCGTATCTGCTCGTCAAAGAGTCGAAGAACAAGTCGAGTCAGGCGATTGTGTACAACAATGCTCCGTATGAGAACGTAGCAGGTAAGCTGAAGCGCAGCCTGAATAAAAAGCGGTTCTCCGACGCTCGGTTTGCCCACGACTATTATTTCTACAACCGGCACGAACAGTGTACAACCGTCTCGGCCCAAAAAATACTGGCGCAAATTCCGGCGAAACCGGATGTCATCATTACGTATTGGATCACGGATTTTATCAATACCCATACGCTGAGGGAATTGTTCGAACTGACTGGTGCTCAGATCTATTGCTTTCTGGTCGACAATGCTCCGTTGACGGGGGGCTGCCATTACCCCTGGGATTGCCAGGGGTTTAAACAGGCCTGCGCCGACTGTCCGGCTATTCTGGCTGAGGCCGACAAACAACTGGCGTCGGAGAACTTAGCGTATAAGCTGAACTACCTGCCCACGTCGTCCAAAGCGGTGGCGTTTTCGGACAGTGATTTTAACCGGGCCACGCAATCCGCTCTTTATCGGGACAAAGAAGTTTTAAAATGGATCGGCTTTGTCGACGAAACACGATTTGTGGAGGGAGACCGGCAGTCGGCAAGGGATTATTTTTCGCTGCCTGCCGATAAGCGGGTTATTTTTTTCGGCGCTTCGGCGGTACAGGAAAAACGAAAAGGAATGGCGCTGCTGATCCAGGCGATTTCTGTTTTACAACCGGATGCAGTCTGCTTACTGATCGCCGGTGACTGTTCACTGCCCCTGGATGGCTTTCCCATAAAGCAGGTGGGTTATCTGACTGAACCGGAACTTATCCGGGCGTATCAGGCCGCTGATGTGTTTGTCTGCCCGTCGCTGGAGGACTCTGGACCCATGATGGTCAATCAGGCGCTGATGTGCGGCACGCCGGTGGTGGCCTTTAACACAGGCGTCGCTCAGGATCTGGTAATAACGGGCGAAACCGGTTACAACGCGCGACTGGGCAATGTCGCTGACCTGGTGCGGGGTCTTAAATTCGTATTGAATCTCCCGGAAGAGCAGTACGAACGTATGGCCGCGAACTGCCGGAATTTCGCCGAAAAAACCTTTGGTAAAGCGGTTTTTCGCAATCAGTTAACAACGTTTATGCAAGCACTATGACGCCTGAGCTACAGCCTCTTTCCTGGGACACCCGTTTCTTTGGGTATACCGTCGGCCGGATCGATCTGTATCCTTACGACGAAACCAGACTGGCAACGGTTCTGGAACGGGCAAGCCAGCAAGGGGTTAAACTGCTGTATATGTTCACCGACAAGGACGGTATTCCGGGGCAGGCTATTGCCAGTTCGTATACGATCAGGCTGGTTGATACGAAGGTCATATACAGTTACCCGTTAGGTCGATCGGTAGTTCCAGCGCCAGTATGGCCTATCCGAAGGTTCTCAGTTGCTGATAACGTAGCGCAGTTGTATGAGCTGGCGTATCAAAGTGGCGAGTATTCCCGATTCAGGGTTGATCCAGCGATTGGCGAAGAGAAGTTCAGAGCGCTATATCGTCGCTGGGTTGATAACAGTTTATCGGGCCAGGCGGCCGACGATACGTTCGTATACGTAGTGGATGAGGTGATTAGCGGGTTCGTCACCGAAAGCAAACAACCGCCAATTGCGTCTATTGGACTGATCGCTACTGACGAAGCCCAACGGGGGCGGGGTATTGGCAGCGCCCTGCTCAACTACGTCAAACATGAGTTGCAGGCAACGTCGGCGATTCGGCTGGAGGTAGCCACTCAAAAAAGGAATACGATTGCCTGTCGGTTCTACGAACGAAACGGATTTGCCGTCAGCGACGAGACGAACGTGTACCATATCTGGCTATGACGACCTACGCCATTCCGTTCAATAAACCGTATCTGTCGGGTAACGAGACGCAGTACATCGTTGACGCGGTGAGGTCCGGCAAAATTTCGGGGAATGGGATCTTCACGCAGCGCTGCCACGAATTTTTCCAGACCCGATACGCTTTTCCCAAAGTTCTGCTGACGACCTCCTGCACAGATGCGCTGGAAATGGCGGCTATCCTGGCGGATATTCAGCCGGGCGACGAAGTAATCGTCCCTTCTTATACGTTCGTGTCGACCGCGCTTGCTTTCGTGCGTCAGGGCGCTACGATCGTCTTTGCCGATAGCAGTCCGGAAAATCCGAATCTGGACGTAACCCATCTCGAATCGCTGATAACGCCCCGCACCAAAGCCATCGTTCCGGTGCATTACGCGGGTGTCGCCTGCGACATGGACCCGTTAATGGACCTGGCGAATCGAAAAAACCTGCTGGTTATCGAAGATGCCGCGCAGGCCATTGATAGTTATTACAAGGGCCGACCGCTGGGCTCAATCGGGCATCTGGCGGCTTTTTCCTTCCATGAAACCAAAAATATTATCTCGGGGGAAGGCGGTATGCTGGTCGTCAATGACGAGCGGATGTTCAAACGGGCCGAGATCATCTGGGAAAAAGGCACCAACCGAAGTGAATTTTTCCGGGGCGAGGTCGATAAATACGGCTGGGTGGATACGGGCTCCTCGTTTTTACCCTCGGAGATTGTTTCGGCGTTTCTGTACGCGCAGCTCGAAACGCTGGATAAGATTCAGGAGCGACGCCTGGCGCTCTGGAACTATTACTACCAGGCGCTGGAGCCGCTAGCCGGTGAAGGGGCGTTTCGCCTGCCGGTTATTCCTGATTACGCCCGTAACAACGCCCACCTGTTCTATCTGGTTTGCCCGAATACCGCCGAGCGTTCTAGGCTGATTGAGTCGCTGAAACAGGAAAGCATCCTGGCCGTATTTCATTACCTGAGTCTGCACCGAAGCCGCTATTATCAGGACAAGCACGACGGGCGGGACTTACCATTCGCCGATCACTATGCTGATTGTCTTGTCCGGCTGCCGCTGTTTTACGAGCTGTCGTTCGCCGAAATCGACCGCATCGTAGACCTCATCAAGACCCTTTACCGTCGGAATCTCCATGCCGAAACTGTCGATCATTACGGTAAATTATAACAACGCCCAGGGGTTGGCGAAAACGATTGACAGCGTGGTCAATCAGCAAAGCGCTGATTTTGAGTACATCGTGATCGATGGGGGGTCAACCGATGGGAGCAGAGACGTAATCAAACGGTTCGCCGATAGGATCGACTACTGGATCAGTGAACCGGATAGCGGCATTTATCAGGCCATGAACAAAGGTATAGTACGCGCTAAAGGCGAATACTGCCAGTTTCTGAATTCGGGCGATTACCTCGTCGATCCTGGTGTTACCGGGCGTATGCTGGCAGATATACCCGCGACATGCAGCATTCTATACGGCAATAAACTAAGGCGGTACAACGGCGTGGATCGGGTCGAGAAAAGTTACGCGGGTCGGCCGATTACCTTGTTTGATCTGTACGTTTCTACGCTGTTTCACGCGCCAGCTTATATAAAAAGATCGCTTTTCGACCGCTACGGTCTCTACGACGAAACGCTGAAAATCGTGTCCGACTGGAAATTTTATCTCATCGCCGTTGGACTTCATAACGAGTGCGTCGTCTACAAAGACATCAATGTGGTGTGGTTCGATAGTCAGGGCATCAGCAGTACCCAAAAAGCGCTTGATAAACAGGAGCGGGAGCAGGTGCTGGCGGCTGTCCTGCCCGAAAGTATCGGGGCTGATTACCGCGAATTTGCCCAGGATCTGGTTATCGTCAGAACGCTGAAAAAACTGCCCGGCTTCTGGTTCTTTATCCTGAATCTGTACCGGCTCGTTGTCCGGTTCGATCGTTACGTAGCGCAACACCGTTAAACCGCGTTCGCCGACCATGAAAAAGTTCATCGCTGCGTTGCTTGATAAATTAGGGTTTATCCTGATTTCCAAGAAAAAATTGAGGACGTATCAAACGGCGCAACTGGAAGAAACCTACCCTGAATTACAGGATAAAACCGATTTTTTGCGGGCAAGAGCCAACAAAGGATTACGGGAGAAATTGATCCACGAACGGAAAACGAAATGGCTGGAAATAGGCTGCGGAGGTACGTTTGAAGAGAACTTTGTTTACGTCGATTTATTTCCCAAAAGCCTGGTCGATAAAAAAGGCACGTATTATCGGCTGGATATTGTCCACGCGACCGAGGAGGAGTTTGCTCAACTGGGTAAATTTGACTTAATACGTATGCAGCACGTATTTGAACATTTCTCGCCGGAAGATGGGCTAATTGCCCTGAAGAATTGTGCTAATCTGCTGAATCCTGACGGATACATTTTGATTTCTGTACCCGATTTGCGGAAATACATAGGTTTTTATTTAACCGACCAGATTCGGAATAATTATGATTGGGCGTTGAATCGAATAAAAAAAGACAGCCCGAACAGTTTTTATTTTTCCGTCTTTACGCATAGTGTGCAGCACGAACGGCACGAGTGGTGTTATGACGCTGAAGGATTAATCTACCAACTGGAACGAACGAAAAAATTCAAAGCCATTCGCGAGCTCGCACTGACCGATGAACTGGCGAATATTCCTTTCACCCACAATCGCCCAAACGAGGATGTCTGTGTAATTGCACAGCTTTCTTAACCGCTGAAAGGACGTGATTCAGGATTTTATTATTCTTGTTTTTCGGCTTTTAAAAAAGTTGAACTTACTTCACCGCATCGCAGTCAACGTTCCTGTCGTATTTACTAAACAGAAAATAAAACTACCGATACGTAACGGAGTCGGCTACCCAAATTTGTTTCTCGACGAAGATTTTTTGCTCACGTTGTTCCGTCTTTTTCTGCCAAAAAAGCGAGGACTTTTTGTTGACGTTGGCGTTAATATCGGGCAGACGTTACTTAAAGTAAAAGCTGTTGATCCGGGTAGGCCCTATATTGGTTTCGAGCCCAATGCGGTTTGCGCTGAGTACGTAACGGATTTGATCGCGTTAAATCACTATGCGAACTGTACGATTCACAACTACGCACTTTCCGATCAACGTGAGCAGGTTGAGTTAGCGCTGAACGAGGCAACGGATGCAGCCGCTTCGATTGTAGCGAACCTCAGACCCGGTTATTTCAGCGAACGCGTTGCGGTCGACTGTATTGCCTTCGATGAACTAGACCTGAAAATGGCTGTATCGGTCGTAAAAATAGACGTTGAGGGCGCAGAGCTGGACGTCCTAACCGGTATGCGAAACGCTATTGACAGCGCTCATCCCTTCATTATCTGCGAGGTATTGGACAGTTACGGCCCGGACGTGCTCGCGTTTACGCAGGACCGGGCCACCTGCCTGTGTAAGCTGCTGGAAACGCTCGACTACCGCATATTCCGGGTCCACCACGATCACACACATATCCGGAATGTTGAACGAGTTGACGAGATCCGGATACAGCTTTGGTCGAAAGACAGTTATTTCTCGAATGATTACGTGTTTTGCCACGCAGATGACGAGAAAGAACTGATAGAAATGCTGAGCCAGTTGACGTATGGCGAAGGTATTCGTTGATCCGCGTTGCAATATCGAGTACAGTGCTTTTTACCTGGAAGGACTTTATCGCCTTTTTGAGAAACGAAACGTTTCGTTTGACAGTCGTTATTTTCTGGATGCCAGCAATGCCGATAATTTAAATTTTGTTATAAAAGACGTTGAGAAACAACTGCGATTCAGCGTCGATTATAACGATAGCCCTTACATAAATCAGGAGTTGTATAGCTGGTGCACGCATTACGGGAAAGTGAATTTCAGAGCTTCCTTTTTGCCAGCGGGGATAGGTGAAAAAATCATCAATATGACACCGTCTTTTGGTATCCGTATCTGGAGTTTGTCTGAAACAATTTTGACGGCCTTCCGGAATTACGCGCAGGTTAAGCCCAAGCCAGTTGCCCTTAAACGCTTTTTGTCGGGTTACGTCAAACAGCTTCGGCACCTTCCGGTAAGCCGTTATCAGCCAACTCCGCCTTCGACTGATTACGTATTTTCGATCAATACGCTCTGGTTCAGCAATGAATGGATCGATACGGATAAAACCGTTAATTACATGCGCCTTAACTTTTATAAGGCGGTTTCGGCGCTTTCATCTATTCGTTCGGAAATTGGGTTTGTCTACAGCCAGAAGAAGAATGAGAATCCGGTTTTTCAGGAGTATATACTCGAAAAATGGATGCCTAAGAACGAGTACCTGCGAAAAACGCAGCAGTCGGTTGTTGTGTTCAATACACCCGCCTGGGATTTGTGTCATGGCTGGAAATTAGCGGAATACCTGGCGCTGGGTAAAGCCATTATATCGACTCCATTCCATAATGAACTGCCGGTTCCGCTGGAGCATGGAAAACACATTCATGTTGTGGATGGATCGGTTGAGCAGATTCAGGACGCTGTTCAGCGGCTGCTGACCGATACAACGTATCGGCAAAATCTTGAACAGCAAAGCAGGACGTATTACGATGCGTATGTGCAGCCCGCGGCCGTTGTGCGCTATCTGCTCAAAGACGTTACGGTATAACCGCTCAAACCGGGTTCGCTTCAACCTCGCATGTTTTCGGTAATTATTCCGCTTTATAACAAAGCCGATCACATCGAAACCGCCGTGGCATCCGTACTCCAGCAGACCTTTTCGCGGTTTGAGCTTATTGTCATCAACGATGGGTCAACCGACGGGAGCGAACAACGACTGGCGGCTGTCAACGACCGGCGGCTGACCGTAATCAGCCAGCCGAACGCGGGCGTATCGGCGGCTCGAAACCGGGGCGCTTCGGTAGCCCAGTACCCGCTGCTGGCGTTTCTGGATGCCGACGATTGGTGGCACCCGGATTTTTTAAAAGAATTGCACGCCCTGATCACCGACTTTCCTGATGCGGTGCTGTATGGCAGCAATTATTATTACGTCAAATACGGTCAGAACCGGATCGAGGACAAAGGATTGGCGCCTGGTTTCACGGCTGGCTACATCGACTACGTAGCGTTGTACGCATCCAGGTTTTGCGTGCCCATTAACTGTTCGTTCGTAGTAGTTCGCAAAATGGCGTTTGAGGCAGTGGGCGGTTTCAAAACGGCATTACGTATGGGTGAAGATTTTGATTTATGGATTCGGCTGGCGCTGTATGGGCGGGTAGCCTATGTAAACAAGGCGCTGGCGTATTCGAATCAGGATGTTGCCAACCGCGCTACTGGCGAAACTCACCTATACCCGCCACAGGCTCACGTTACGTTTAATCTGTCTTTTCTCCGGCAGACCGAGGAGACATTGCCGGTGTTGAAAAAACTCACCGATGGGCTTCGCGTTCGATCGATGCTTCCGTATTATCTGGCGGGTCAATATACCGAATCGGTAGCGCAGGTACTTCGGCAAGTGAATTTTTCTGAGCAACCTGTTCGGTTTCGGCTGCTATACCGATTGCCCAAAAAGTGGGTACAAGCCTATTTTCAGGCCAGACAACTAGGGGCTGCGGCCAAACGAATCCTGGCCAGTCTAGGTCGGTAACAATATTCTATACATGAAAACCCGACTTCTGTTTGTGTTTGGTACCCGGCCCGAAGGAATCAAATTGGGTCCGCTCATTCAGGAGTTCCGAAGGTATCCATCGCGCTTCGAGCTGATAATCTGCGTGACGGGGCAACACAAAGAAATGCTGGCACCGGTGCTGGACCTGTTCGCGATCACGCCCGATTATGATCTGGCAATCATGAAAGACGGCCAGGATCTGACGGAGATGACAGCCTGTATTCTGGTTCGTATGCGCGATGTGCTGACCGCTAGTAAGCCAGACCTGGTGTTTGTACACGGAGACACCGTTACGTCGATAACCGCAGCTTTGGCGGCATTCTACCAAAAAATAGACGTAGCGCACATTGAAGCCGGGCTGCGAACCGGCAATCGCAACAGCCCCTGGCCGGAGGAAACGTATCGTGAGCTCACCAGTCGGATGGCTACCTATCACTTTGCGCCCACCCAACAGGCACAGCATAATCTGTTGAAGGAAGGTATTCAGCCGCAGCAGATCATCGTTACGGGCAATACGGTTATTGACGCCCTTCAAACGATCGTCCGGCGGATTGATGCCGACAATACAATCGAATCCGGACTGCTGGAAACCATTCGGCAGGCGGGTTATGATGCCGGTCGGCTCAAGCGGGAAAAACGGCTGGTGCTCATTACCGGGCACCGGCGCGAAAATTTCGGTCAGGGAATGCGGAATATATGCTGCGCGCTTAAGGCCCTAGCCACACGCTATCCCGACACCGATTTTGTGTATCCTGTTCACCTAAATCCTGTGGTCCAGCAAACGGTTCGCCAAACCCTGGGTGCGCAGCCCACGGAGAACATTTTTCTTATCAAGCCACTGGATTATCTGGCTTTTGTGTACCTGATGAAAACCTCGTATCTGATCCTGACCGATAGCGGTGGCATTCAGGAAGAAGCGCCGAGCTTGGGAAAACCGGTGCTGGTCATGCGCGATGCCACCGAGCGGCCCGAAGCGGTGGATGCCGGTACGGTTAAAATCGTGGGTACCGATCCTGACCGGATTACAGACGCAGCCCGTCTGCTGCTCGATGATCCATCTGCGTTCGCAAAGATGGCTACGGCGCGTAACCCCTTTGGCGACGGTACAGCCTCCGCAAAGATCGTGGCCTATTTCCAGGATCGTATTCCAACGTGATTCCTAAAATTATTCATTACTGCTGGTTTGGCCGGGGGAAGATGCCCGCCAGCGCAACGTCTTGCCTGGAATCCTGGAAAAAGTTTCTGCCCGATTATGAACTTCGGCTTTGGAATGAAGATAGTTTCGATGTCCAGCAGGTGCTGTACGTAAAGCAGGCCTACGAAGCCCGGAAATTTGCCTTCGTCACGGACTACGTACGGCTTTATGCCCTGTATCATGTCGGGGGCATTTACATGGACACGGATGTGGAAGTGCTGAAAAGCCTTGATCCGTTGCTCCATCTGCCTGGCTTTTCCGGTTTTGAGAGCGATACCGAGATACCGACCGGTATTATGGCGACTGAGCAGCATAACCCCTGGGCGAAAGAACAGCTTGATTACTATTTCGACCGGCCTTTCCTGAACCAAGACCAGTCAATTAATTACACCACTAACGTTGAAATCATTTCCCGATCGATGCAGGCCAACGGCTTCGCCCTGAACAATACGTATCAGGTCTACAACGGCTGTATGCACATCTTTCCGAAGGACTATTTCTGCCCCAAAACCAGAGCGGGCGAGATCATTCTGACGGAGCATACGTACTGCATTCACCATTTTGAAGGGTCCTGGCAGCCCGTCCGGCATAAGCTTAAGAAGTTCATCGTTCGGCGGCTGCTGGGCGTTGCTCTGACCAAGTTCCTCGTCCGGGCCAAACGCCGGCTCGTAAAACGCATTTCATGAACAGCGAAGCCTATAGTCTCGTCACGCACGTTCCGCGCTATTTCACCCGTAAAGGCATTACGGCGTTTGTGGCGATAACGGTTCTGACGATCGTGCTTTTTTTTCATCGGATTATCCCTATACCGTCCCTGGTTTTCAACCTCGTTGAGGTCATTTTTTTCTTTCGGCTGTCTTCGACCTTGTCCGTGCGCTGGGCGGACTTATCGACGCTTACGTTCACGAAGCGGCTCACGAAAGTGGCCTTTGCTATCCGCCTGGCCTGGGTTGTGTTCAGCTATTTCTATTACCAGTTCACTACGGGGCAGCCCTTTGAGTTCCAGAGCGCAGACTCGCTGGGCTACCACAACGAAGCCATCTGGCTGGCGGGTCTGTTGAAAGACAATAAATGGCCGGTTTACGTCGCCTACATTGGCAAGAACTATTCCGATCTGGGGTACCCGACCTACCTCGGAGTTCTGTATTACGCCTTTGGGGATTACGTCCTGATTCCGCGCCTGATCAAGGTGCTGTTGGGGAGCCTGACCTGCCTGCTGGTCTATAAAATCGGCAAGAACAACTTCGGCGAAAGTACCGGACGGATGGCGGGTATAATGGCGATGCTGGTGCCGAATCTGATCTATTACTGTGGCCTGCACGTCAAAGAAACCGAAATGGTGTTCCTGACCGTCTGGTTCGTGTATCTGGGCGATAAGCTGATCCGGAATCGCAAAATAAAAGCGGGTGATCTGAGCCATCTTTTTCTGATCGGGGCGCTGCTGTTTCTGTTCCGAACCGTTCTGGCGGCCTGCCTGATCGGCTCGCTGGGGCTGGCTACGTTGCTGACCTCCCGGCAGGTGTCGATCCTCAGCCGACGCGTCAGCCTGCTCATGGTGCTGGCCGTGGCGTCGCTGCTGATTGTCATTACGCCCGTTGGCGACAACATTACCGAGTACCTGCACGCCAGCGATCAGAGCCAGAGCAAGCAGATGTGGAGTTTTTCGGTGCGGGAAGGGGCCAACAAACTGGCGCACCACGGATCGAGAGGGGTATTTCTGCCGTTTATGCTCATGGCTCCGTTTCCCACTTTGGTTTATATCTACGACCAGCAAAATACGATGATGCTCGGGGGCGCTTACTTTACCCGGAATGTATATGCCTTCTTTGTGTTTGTGGCCTTGTTTATCCTCTACAAACGAAAACAGCTGAAAGGACACGTCTTGCTGCTGGCCGTTATCTTTTCCTATGTGTTCGTGTTAGCGTCCAGCGGGTTTGCCCTGTCGGAGCGCTTTCACCTGCCCCTGGTTCCGTTCCTGCTCGTGCTGGCGTCCTACGGTGTGTCGCAGATGAACCAGCAGAACCGACGCTACTACGTTCCTTATCTGATCCTGATCGGGCTGCTGGTGATAGGCTGGAACTGGTTTAAACTGGCTGGTCGCTCGTAGGGGCGTATGCGTATCTTAATCGTTTGCAGCGGTAATCGGCCTGATTTCGATGTGCAGAAACATCAGGCGTTTATCTACGATCAGGTCGAAGCCCTGAAAGCTGTGGATGCCAACCTTGCATTCGATTACTTTTTTATCACCGGCAAAGGGGTACGGGGGTATCTGAAGTGCTTCCCGCAATTAAAGCGACAACTGACGCGTGGACGTTACGACCTGATTCATGCGCACGTTGGCCTAGCGTCGCTGCTGGCGAATCTGCAACGGCGCGTGCCGGTGGTGTCTACATTTCACGGCTCGGACATCAACGACGCCCGGCTGAGATTCCTGTCGCTGCTGGCGGAGCTGTTAAGCCGAAGCACAATTTATGTCAGCCCGTATCTGAGACAAAAAGCGATCTACGCCAGCCCTAAAACGAGTCATGTGATTCCCTGCGGGGTTAACTTTTCGTTGTTCAGACCGAGGTCGAAACCACAAAGCCGTCAGCGATTCGGGCTATCTCCCGACAAAACGTATATTCTGTTTTCGTCGGACTTCGCCAACCCGGTTAAAAATTATAAGCTGGCGAAACAAGCCATTGACCAACTGGATGACGCTTCGATTGAGTTGCTGGAACTGAAAAATTACACGCGCGAAGACGTAGCGTTTCTGTTGACGGCCGTCGATCTCGCCCTGATTACGTCGTTTTCGGAAGGATCTTCGCAGTTTTTGAAAGAAGCGTTAGCCTGCAACTGCCCGGTGGTGTCGACGGATGTCGGCGATGCCTGGCTGGTCATGCAGGGCATCGCGGGCTGCTACGTCACTACCCACGAGCCGGAGGCCGTAGCGGCTGGTATACGTAACGCCCTGGCGTATACAGGTCCCATACAGTCACGCGACCATATCGCCCGGTTTGATAATCAACACATTGCCCAGCAAATTCGCGATGTCTATTACCAGCGCTGATCACGAGCCTTCTGACCTGGTCATTATCGACTACGGGGCGGGAAACCTGCGCTCGGTCGAGAAAAAATTCGAGCGGGTTCATGGGCGGGTTCGGGTGTCGTCGGACCCGCGGGTCATTGCAACGGCGGGTAAACTGGTTCTGCCGGGCGTCGGGCATTTTGCCAGTGGCGTGAGAAGATTAAAAGAATCGGGCATTTGGGATGCGCTGAACAAAGCGGTGCTCATTGATCAAACGCCTATACTGGGCATTTGTCTGGGTATGCAGCTCATGGCCCGTCATAGCGAAGAAGGAAACGCCGAGGGCCTGGGCTGGTTCGACGCCGACGTCGTTCGGTTTCGGGTGAGCGACAAGCTGACCCACAAAGTACCGCACATTGGCTGGAACACGGCCGAGCCGACCAAACCGTCTGCCTTGTTTGCCAACATCGCCGATGCGGCTTCGTTTTACTTCGCCCACTCGTATTACGTTGTCTGCCACAACCCGCAGGATGTAGTAACGCAAACGACCTACGAAACGCCTTTTGCGTCGGTCATTCAGAAAGGGAACATAGTGGGTACGCAGTTTCACCCCGAAAAGAGTCACGATCTGGGTGAGCAGCTGATCCGAAATTTTGTCGATCTGTAAGCGGATCATTTGCTTATGAGTTGTTAGGGCTTTATCCCAGATGTTCAGACCGCGCGTTATTCCGCTTTTACTGCTTAGAAACAAGGGATTGGTTAAATCGGTCCGGTTTAAAAACTACACCTACATCGGTGATCCGATCAATGCCGTTCGGATTTTCAACGACCGCAAAGCCGATGAACTGGTGCTGCTCGACATTCTGGCTACGAGCCAGAACCGCTTCATCGACCTGGACGTAGTGCGGGCGGTTGGCGACGAAGCGAACATGCCCGTTGCTGTGGGCGGAGGTATCCAGACGATACAGCAGATTAAAGCGTGTATCAACGCGGGTGCCGAAAAGGTGATCATCAACTCAGCCGCCATCCAGAACCCTGCCTTTATTAAAGAAGCCGCCGACGAATTCGGCAATTCAACCATCGTGGCTGCTATCGACGTCAGGAAAAATCTGCTTGGCCGGAAACGCGTGTACGCGGAAGGAGGCAGCCGGTCGACGGGGCTCGATCCGGTTCAGTGGGCGCAGCAACTGGCCGCCAACGGTGCCGGTGAACTGCTGGTAACGTCCATTGACCACGATGGGATGATGCAGGGGTACGATCTACCGTTGATTCAGACGCTGGCGGCTGCCGTCGAGATACCCGTGATTGCGGTTGGCGGAGCGGGTTCGCTGGCCGATCTGAAAGCGGCTACGCAAACGGCTTATGCCTCGGCTGCGGCTGCCGGTTCGCTCTTCGTCTATCATGGTCCCCGCAAGGCCGTGCTGGTCAATTACCCCGGCAACGATACGTTACAAACCTTGTTTAGCCCATCATGAGCGTTTGCGCAAAAGGAGTCTGGGACGAAACCATTCCCGGAATTTCGTTCGACGAACGGGGCGTGTCGAACTTCTGTGTCTTGCAGGAGAAACTCATGTCCGATTACCCACGGGGCGCAACCGGACAGGCCGACTGGGCTGAACGGGTGCGGGTCATGAAGGCCGCCGGTAAGGGTAAGCGGTATGACTGCGTTCTGGGCGTCAGTGGCGGTGTCGATAGTTCGTATTTAATCCACTTAGCAAAGCAATACGGGCTGCGGCCGCTGGCCGTTAACCTCGACAACGGCTTCAGCAGCGAAATTGCCGTGCAGAACATCTTCAACGTAACGTCGGCACTGGGCGTTGATCTGGAAACCTACGTAATCGACTACGAAGAAATACAGGATTTACTGCGGGCGTACATGAAAGCGGGGTTGCCCTGGATCGATGCGCCCACGGACCTGGCCATCAAAGCAACGATGTACAAGGTGGCGCGCTCAGAAGGCATTCAATACATTCTGCGGGGTAATGATTTTCGGTCGGAGGGGAAGCAGCCGAAAGAGTGGACCTACGCTGATGCAAAACAACTGCGGTTTATTCACCGGAAGTTTGGCGTGCCCGTTCCCCTGAAAACTTATCCCCTGCTGACCCTGCCCCGGCTGATTTACGCCGGTCTGGTGAAGGGCATACAAGACATTCGCCCATACTATTACCTTGACTATACCAAGCAGGAGGCCCGCAAGGTTCTGATGGATCGCTATGACTGGAAAGACTACGGTGGACACCACCACGAAAACCTGTTCACCAAGTTCGCGATGACGTACTGGCTGCCCCAAAAATTCGGCATCGACAAACGAAAAATCACGCTGTCGGCCCAGGTGCTGAATCAGGTCATCAGCCGGGAGGAAGCGCTGGCGCAGTTAGCGCACCCCCCCATAACGGACAGCGAAGGAGAACAACTACGGGCGTACATTACCAAGAAGCTGGCCTTGTCTCCGGACGAATTTCAACGCATCTGGTCGGCACCCGTTAAGAGTCCGTTCGACTATCCGTCGGATTACGCCCTGATTTTTGGGCTGGTCAAGCGGTTTCGGCCGCTTATCAAACGAGTTTATGCCTTCACGCCCATGTCGGTTTCAGCTAACGACATAATCGAAGCCAAGGGGTAATGGAGAAAGGGGCAATGAATACCGATAAGGCAGTTTGGGCAGTTTCTAGGCGGGCGATGGGCGAATCCTACCAGTATAGCACCCTAACGGAGCTAACGTCTGAGCTGGAAACGCAGATTTCGGCCTTTCTGGAAACCTGTCCTGGCTTTCATTATTTTCAATCGCCCGCTTTTTTCAACGTTTGCCATGCATCGAAGAAGCTCAGGCCGTACTACGTCATTGCCTGGCAGGACGGGGCCATTACAGGCGTGTTACTTTATTTCAGACAAAGACAAATTGCCCTGCCGGTAGCGGATTTCCTGACGAGCCGAATCCTGATCTGGGGAGGGCCGGTGGTCCGAAACCAGGTCTCGGCGGTAGCGGACGGCCTGCTTCGTCACTACCAGAACACTGGCCCGAACGTCATGTACACGCAGGTCCGGAATCTGGTCGATACGTCTGTCTACCGGGATCAGTTCAGGCGGTATGGCTTTTGCTACGAAGAACACCTAACCCTTATTGTCGATCTGAACCGGTCCGAGACTGCGCTTTGGCAGGACGTATCGACGAAACGGCGTAACCAGATCCGACGGGCTGAGAAAGAAGGCTGCATCGTCGAAAGACAAGATTCGCTCCCCGCGCTGAGGGCCAGTTATGCCATCCTGAAAGAAGTGTATGAACGAGCGAAGTTACCCCTGCCGGATTTTAGCCATTTTGAAGCGTTGCACCAGCAGGCCGATGCTTATTCGGGGTTACAGGTCTTTACGGTAAGCTGGCAGGGCGAAATCATCGGTTGTATGCTTTGCCTAGCGCATGGGAACTGGCTATTCGATTACTACGCGGGTGCCTACCGCCAGCATTATAACAAATACCCCAATGATCTGCTGCCGTGGTGGGTACTGCTGTGGGCCAAGGAAAACGGGTTTACGCAGTTCGACTTCGGCGGGGCTGGCAAACCCGGAGTGCCCTACGGGGTGCGTGATTACAAAAAGCAGTTTGGCGGAGCGCTGGTGAACCACGGCCGATACGAACGTACTACGTATCCCCAGCTGTTCGCCCTAGTTACCAGTGCGTTCAGGCTGTGGCAACGGTTTTTCTAATGATTCCGCGCTTTACTACGTCATTTTCGATTCGCGATGCCTGGGGGGCAGTGGAGGCTTTGTGGGCAGACGAATTGCCGGGGACTCCACTGTATGTGCCTTTATTTCCGGCGGCAGCGACCTATGAGGTCCGCAGCGCCAGAGCCGGAATGACGTACGCGCTAGGGGCGCTGCAGCTCAAGCCCGGTGCTCGCATCGGCGTTCAGCCCTACACCTGCTCATCGGTGATGAACGCCATTCAGGCGGCTGGTTTCAGGCCGGTCTTTGTTGATGTTGATGAAACGCTCACGCTGGATATCAACGATTTAGTCCGTAAGGTCACTCACCTGGATGCGCTTATTGTTACGTACACGTTCGGTAGGGTGGCCAACATCGAACAGATCAGGGCGCTAACCCAAAACATACCGGTTATCGAAGATTGCGCCCACGCTTTTGGCACCCGTTACGAAGGTGTACCGGTCGGCAATTTCGTTGACATGGCCGTTTTTTCGTTTGGTCTCGGCAAATTTCCGGCCCTCGGCGGGGGAGGGCTGCTGGTTGTCAACAACCGGCAATACGTTCCGTCAGTCAGCGAACAGGTACGTCAGTTTAAACCGATCCCGATGCCTGGTGAGCTGGCTTTCATCGGCCGCCAACTGATCAACTCCCTGTTGTATTCGAGAGCGGGGTACGAGTTGATGTACCGACTTTTCAAGACTCGTTTGATGAACAGAGGAAAGCAGCCGGACAACCAGGCTGACCTGGGAAACGCGATGCCCAGGGTCGTGCAGTGGTGGCTACGGTCGAACACCGATCGGGTTGAAGCCGCCTTTGCAAAGCAGCGACGAAACGCGCTGGCGATTATTCGCAAACACAACGCTACGTTCCGATTTGTCCAAAATCAGGGTCCGGACAGCGGCTGTTTCGCACTGGTTTGCGTAACCGAGTCGCGGGATGCCCTGTTCGATCACCTCGTTGAGAGCGGTATCGCTGCCGGGAAACATTTCCAGTACGCGCCGTTGTGGGCGGCTCAGTTCGGCTACCAGCGTGGAGACTGCCCAACGTTTGACCGGCTGGCCGAACAGATTGTTACGATTCCCTGCCATGATGCACTGACCCAAGACGACCTATCTAGCATTGACGAATCGCTCGCCCGATTTGCAAACAGCAACCTGGTCAAGCAGGAATCGCCTTCTTTTTCATGAAACCGAAACGGATACTGGTCGATATCAATCACCCAGCTCACGTCCATTTGTTCCGGCATTTTATTGGCGAGATGCAGGCGGCAGGCTACGAGGTGTTTGTTACGGCTAAGCAGGTGCCGTCAATTGTTGACCTGCTCACCCATTACGAAATCCCGTTCACGCCCGTTGGCCGTAAGAAAGATGGGATGATGAGCAAATTCATCGCCGAGTTTTTTCATCTGTTGCGCGTGTTGCGGCTGGTTGTTACGAAACGGATCGGGTTGGGCATTGGCGTGTCGATGGTGCTGCCCCTGGTGTCGAAGCTGACCAGCATGAAATCCATTTGCCTGGACGACGATGACGTAGCGGTTACCCCGTTATTTGCTCGCTTTGTTGCGCGGGCGGATGTGATTCTGACGCCCAGCGCCCTGGCTTACGAGCAGCGGGGAGCCAATCACATCAGCCACCCCAGCTTTCATGAACTAGCCTATCTGCACCCGAATCGGTTTGTGCCTGACCCCGCTGTACTGGACGAGGCAGGGGTTTCTCTGGACGAGCCTTTTTTTGTGCTCCGATTCAATGCCTTCAAGGCGCACCACGACGAAGGGGCGACCGGACTGTCGATACAGCAAAAGCGGGCGCTGATCGCGCTGCTGAAACCGCACGGTAAAGTCTTTATCACCACGGAGCGTGCCATTGATCCGGAACTGGAGCTATACCGACTGCCGGTTGCCCCCGAGAAAATTCATTCGCTCATGTACTACGCTACGTTGTTCGTCGGCGACAGCCAGACTATGACTTCGGAAGCCGCGGTACTGGGTACACCCGCTGTTAAGCTGAACACCTTTGCGGGTCGCCTGTCGATACCCAACGAACTCGAACAGCGCTACGAACTTTGTTACGCCTTTCTGCCGCCCGATTTTGACCAGATGCTCGCTCGCCTGAAACAAATGCTGGAAACGCCCGACCTGAAAGCGGAGTGGAGCCGCCGACGGGCTGCGATGCTGACGGATAAGGTTGATCTGACTGCCTTTCTGGTTGCGTTTGTTACTCACTACCCCGAGCGTTCCAGATCAGATGCCCCGCCTGTGGCTCAGCAGTCGATCTCCTGATTTGCCGACGGAGTAAGTCCATACCGTTCTTCCAGTCGCTTTGATGGATTTTACGCTGAAGAAATACCAGGCTTTACTGGCATGCTTGGGCGAAGCGAAGTACTCGTTTCAAACCTTCGCCGACTTTCTGAGCGATGCCTGTCCGAAAGCGGTCATTCTGCGGCACGATGTTGACCGGCGACCCGAATTTGCCCTCCGGTTTGCCGAACTGCAACGGGCGATGGGGGTGCGGGGAGTTTACTATTTCAGGGCCGTACCACAGAGTTGGGACGAATCAATTATTCGGAAAATTGCTGCGTTGGGGCATGAAATTGGCTACCACTACGAATGCCTGACAACCTGCAAAGGCGATGTAACACTCGCGATTCGGGATTTCGAGAAAAATCTGACTGCTCTTCGTCGCCTGACCCCGGTTGTTACGATCTGTATGCACGGCAGTCCGATGTCGCGGTTCGATTCCAGGGACCTTTGGAAAACGTATAACTACCGCGATTTTGGCGTGATCGGCGAACCGTATTTCGATCTTGATTTCGCAAACATATTATACCTAACCGATACCGGGCGCCGATGGGATGGCGGGGCGGTCAGCGTTCGGGATAAGGTAAATTCGGGTTTTGATCTGGTGTTTCGCCAGACGGACGACATTATCGGGGCGGCCCGAACGCAGCGCCTGCCGAAGCAGATCATGTTTACGTTTCATCCCCAGCGCTGGAGCGATGACCCGTTCGTCTGGCTGGAAGAGGTCGTTTCTCAGAACGTCAAGAACGTAGTGAAAACGCTTTTTTTCGTCAAAGCCTAGCGGAAGAACTTGTGCTACGTATACACCCATGAATACCGAAATAATGAATCATCGGCCGCCGTTTCGCCATACGTTTATCGGCCTGCATCGATCCGGTAGCAATATATCTTTATCCAATAAGGCTCTCAACGTTTTGAATCAACCCAGTACCCATCAGCACAATCCGGTTAATCAGTGTTTTAGATTTGTAATCATCAGTTCGTGTCCGGAAGACTGGGGAGGCAGTGAGGAGTTATGGGGCGGCAGTGCGCAGTTGCTGGCTGAGGCTGGCCACCGGGTATTCGTCTTCAAGACAAAAGTAAACGCGCAGCACCCACGCATAATCGGTTTGCGGGCGGCAGGCTGCATCGTTACCGATCTTTACCACCTGTCACCTCTGCCGGAAAGCTTGTCGGCCGAAACGGACTGGACCCTCCAAACCCTCGATCACAATCTGCGGGCGATTCAACCGCACCTGACCCTAATCGCCCAGGGTAGCAACTTCGACGGAATGGCCTTCGCCGACCTGTGTCGACGCATTAATACGCCCTTCGTCATCATTGCCCAGAAAGCGGTTGACGCCCTATACCCGCCGGACAGCGAGCGGTTACGGTATCAGCAGGCGTACCAGGCTGCTGCCTGCGCTTTCTTCGTTTCCCAGCACAATCTCGACCTGACCCGCCTTCAACTGGCCCTGCCCTTGCCGAATGCTAAAGTTATTCTCAATCCGGTAAACGTACCGTATGCGGTTGCCCCCAACGATACGTTCCCGGCAATGGACGGCGCAGTCCGTCTGGCCTGTGTAGCGCGCTTGTTTATCCTCGAAAAAGGGCAGGATATGCTGCTGCGGGTGCTGGCTCAGGACAAATGGCGGTCGCGGTCTCTTTACGTTACGTTGTTTGGCGAAGGACCTAACCGCGTCGCTCTGGAGGAGATGGCTCGTTTTCTGAACGTAACGGACCGGGTTCAGTTTGCGGGGCAGGTGGCTGATCCGGCCACTATCTGGCAAACGCATCACGCCCTAATCCTGCCCTCACGTAGCGAAGGGTTACCGCTGGCCCTCGTTGAAGCGATGCTGTGCGGACGTCCGGCCATTGCGGCCAGCGCGGGCGGCATTGCCGAAGTGCTGGTCGACAACGTAACGGGTTTTCTGGCGGTTACTCCATCCGATACTGCACTTGACGACGCCCTCGAACGGGCCTGGACCCAACGGACCGAATGGCCAGCGCTGGGGAGAGAAGCTGCTCGGCACATCCGCGCCGTAACCCAACCCAACGCCCTGCAACAGTTTACGGAGCAGATACTCGATTTAACCCGCGAACTGAATCCTCCGGCCGATCCTAACGTGATTGCGGACCAGCCGCTCGTCTCGATTATTATTCCGACTTATAATCGGGCAGATCTCATCGAACGGGCCATCCGAAGTGTCAGGAGGCAGACGTACACTAGTTGGGAACTGATCGTTGTCGATGACGGATCGACGGATGATACTCGTCAGCGAATAAGTAAGGTTAGTGACGTAACGTATCATTACCAGGAACGCCAGGGGCAGGGGGCCGCCCGCAATACCGGGTTACGCCACAGCCGGGGTGAGTACGTTGCCTCGCTCGACTCCGACGATGAATGGTACCCGAACTTTTTGGCCGAAAGCATCGCCATGCTGCAAAAACACGAGTTAGACTTCGTATTTTCAAATTACCTAAACAGCCTGGGCAATGATGCCTGCATGAATTTTCTGAGGCAGCCCGATGGTCGGCAGCGCTACTGCACCCAGTCCGACGAGAACTGGTGGCTGCTGAAACCAGATCAGGCTCGCCACCTCATGATCGAATCCTGCCCGGCCATTTCTTCGTCCATGGTCATGCGCCGAAAAACGATGCCACTGGCCTGGAACGAAACCATGCTCATTGCCGATGACTGGTGTCTGTTGTTGGACATGGTGCTGACCCGGCCCTGCAAGGTGGCCTTCACACTGACCCAGAATTGGTACAAACACATCCACGACAGCAACATTTACGACCAGCGGGATGCGGCCCAGGTAGCCCAGGAATTAGGGTTTCACGACGAAAAACTGCTTCTCAAACGGTTTCAACACCTGCTACAGCCCACCGAACGGGCCATCTTCTGCAAACGGATCGGGTTTCACCATCTCAAATATGCGTCCATGAGCCGAAGGCGGGGAGCGCCATTGATTCAGGTGGTGAAGCACGTTGTCATCGGTCTGAGCATGGCCCCAGCGCCGATGAGCCGCCGAATTCTCAAAAAAATATGGGTTCGGGCTCGTCCATTCCTCAAAAAACAACTGACCTTCTAGACCCGTATCGGGTACCGGTTTGCATTAGTTGAACTGGCGGGAAACCACATTCCGAAGGGTTGTCAGCAAACGCTTCGCTTCGCGGGCGGTAGCCAGCGCATGTGGCCCGAAAAGCAGGCTGTGCAGCACCAAAACCGCGACATCCGCCGGATACCGCAGGCATTGCGTAAGCAGCAGGGCTACGGGGAAAAAGATGCTGTAATACTCATCGAACACGATCCGCTGGTTGGGGTCGAGGATAACCGGCCACAGTCGCCAGAAGCGAACACGTAATGCTTCCAGCCCCCCATAAAAGACCAGGAACAGAACGGGCATTGCCTGCCCCAGCTCTGCCAGCATCACCCCAAAGGCAAGCACCTCCACCGGAAACGCAACCCAGGCTCCCAGCCGATGAGACCGGTGCCACCCCCACCGGCTCACGAGGGTCCGCACGCCAGCTCGATTGTCAGCGGACGCATCCCCCAACTGATGTTTAAGAATATTCCGAATGCCGCAGGCTATTGACCAACTGCAAACGGCTAGCCACCAGGTCAGCGGTACGGGCTGGTTCGCCCAGTGCTCGACTAGCGAGACGATCAGCAGTTGCGGAAACACATGAGCCCCCAGGGCATCGGCCAAAACGCCCGCCAGACCCCGTATTTTGAGCCGGAACGGAGCGAGCGAGTAAAGCGAATACGCGACCCAGCTGCCCAGATACAGCAGTCCACTCAAGGGAGTTAACCGCCAGAAATAAAGCGTGAATCCAAGGCCGGCTGCCAGGCAGAGCCCTAACAGGACTTGCACGAACAGCAGCGACTTATCGACCAGTCGGTTCCTTTTTCCCGCCATTCGGTCATCCGTCCGATCGGTCCAGTCGTTGAGTACGCTGACGTATACCGCTCCGATCGTCAGGGCCAGAACCAGCAGCAGAAAGTCCGTAATTAATGGCCAGAGCGGCTGATTTAGCACCCCCACGGTAGCGTAACCAACAGCCAGCAAAGGTGCCATCTTATACCCCCACCATTCCCCAGCGCGCGCAACCGAAATAGCCCCTTGGCTACGCTGTAGGATGCGCTTACGAATAGGCAGTTGGGGATGGGACATAAACATCAGGTAGGCAGACGTGAAACAAAAGTAACCTGTTTTTTTATTTACGGAAGACCGGGCCACTAGTAGAGATTGGCCTGTTTCCATAAAATCCGGCCTGATAATTGACTGAACAAGCCCGTATGCGTACCCTAGCCCTCCAACTAACCAGTTTACTGAAACAAACGACAATCGGTAACCTCGCCCGCCGGTTGATCAGGAAAACGATACGCGTGGTTTCCGGAAGAATAAACCGGTTGAGGCCGAAGAAGCCTATTTACCCGTCGATCGCTGCGCCTGTTACGAACGAAGTGGAAGCTTACTATGATCAGGAAACCGATTCGTACCTGAAGACATACGGAAAAATAATTCAGTCGGCCCGCCCGGCTTCCGATGATGATCTGATCGCTTATTTTGCGAACAGTATGGGCATTCGCGATGGGATGCACCTGCTGGATGCGGGTTGTGGGGTTTGTGGCCCGGCGGTGGGCCTGGCGAAACTCCATAAAATCACCCTTGAAGCCATTACCATTAGTGACGTTCAGGTTCGGAAGGCCCGGCAATACGTAGCGGAGAACCAGCTTGAGCAGTCGATTTACGTATCGAAAGCGGATTACGCCAATCTGGCGGAACTGTATCCACCCGGCAACTTTGATCTGGTTTTTTTTCTGGAAACGCTAGGCTATGCCAACGACGTTGGTGCCGTGCTAAACGCGGTGACAACCGTGCTTAAACCCGGCGGGTCCGTGTATATAAAAGACTTTTTTCTGGTGCCCATTCTGGAAGACGATAAGCGGGCCGTGCAGCAGACGTACACCGAATCGATCCGCAGGGAGTACCTGTATCGGATTCCGAATCTTACCGATCTTATCGATACGTTACGGGAGATGGGCTTATTTCTCGAATTTATACGGCCCATGGCGATCACCGAAGATTTTACGCGGGCCGCTCTGTTTGAGACTGTAAATACCGCTCATTCTGTCTACACGAAAACGATGCACACCCCGTTCCAGCTTTTTGAATCGCTGGAATTGAAATTCAGAAAAGTGTATCCGTAACTCTAGTGTAGCTCATCAACCACCGATCCCGTGCTCAAACTGCTCACCATTATCGGCGCCCGACCACAGATCATTAAATCGGCCGCGATCAGTAGAGTCATAAAAAACGAGTATGCCGATTGTGTTCGAGAAGTAATCGTTCATACGGGGCAGCATTACGACCCGTCCATGTCGGCGGTATTTTTTAGTGAGCTACACCTCCCCGAACCTGACTATAATCTTCAGGTTGGCTCCGATAGCCACGGTGTTCAAACGGCCCGCATGATTATCGGTATCGAAGAGGTTATTCAGGCCGAAAAGCCTGATTGCCTTATTATTTACGGCGACACAAATTCGACGCTTGCGGGGGCCATTGCAGCCGCCAAACTGCACGTTCCCATCGTGCACGTTGAAGCGGGGTTACGCTCGTTTAACAAGCAGATGCCGGAAGAAATAAATCGGATTCTGGCGGATCATGTTTCCACGTTTTTGTTCACCCCCACACAAACGGGCTACACCAATTTGCTTAGCGAAGGGTTTCGTATCGATGCGCAGCCGCCCTATACGGTCGATAATCCGGGGCTATTTCAGGTCGGTGACGTCATGTATGACAATAGCCTGTACTTTTCAGCAATAGCCGCTGAACAATCGACCATTCTGCACGAAAACCAACTTGAGCCGAACCGCTACGTACTGGTAACCATCCATCGAAATGCGAATACAGATCAGGCTGATCGGTTGAACGCCATTTTTACGGCTCTACAGCTCCTGACTACCAGCTATGGGGCCAAACTGGTGATACCAGTCCATCCGCGCACTGCAAAGCAGATGGCGGCCCACCTGGAACCGAAGCTTTACCAGAGCATTCTATCAAATCCGGCGATTGTACTTCTGTCACCCGTCTCGTTTCTGGATATGATCTGTCTGGAGCAACACGCCAAACTAGTAATAACCGATTCGGGGGGCGTGCAAAAAGAAGCATATTTCTTTAACAAATACTGTTTGGTTCTGCGGGCCGAAACAGAATGGGTCGAACTCGTGGCGCAGGGAGCTGCCAAGCTCTGCGACGCCGATCCAGACAAGATTGTGGCGGGGTTTGTGGCTTATTACCAGGCTGATAACGTAATGTTTCCGGCTTTGTACGGCGATGGGCAGGCCGCTCGAAAAATTATTGATATCCTTATCCAATCGGTTTAGTTAAATTCTTCGTAGGTATCTTCTAGTTTATAATACATGCATATTATAAATTTGGTGTTTTTTTATACACTTTACCTGCAAGCTGATATTACTATGCCTTGGTTTGTACTATACACGAAGTCAAATACAGAGAAGCGCGTGGCGGAGGGTCTTCGGCAGCGAAACGTAACTGTGTATTGCCCTATTATAAAGGAGAAGCGGAAATGGTCGGACCGGACGAAGCTGATAGAAAAGCCGCTGTTCAGATCGTACTGTTTCGTGCATGTCGATGAAAAAGACCGCAACCGGGTGTTTGGCGTGGCTGGGGTAGTAGGGTACCTCTATTGGCTGCAAAAGCCGGCCATCGTCAGGGAAGAGGAGATCGACGTAATCAAAAAACTTCTCAACGATTTTGACCACCAGGCCATTCAGGTTCAGCAGTACAACGTATCGGATAAGGTACGTATTGGTTCCGGCTTGTTTATGGAGCAGGAAGGTCAGGTTGTAGCACAACAAGGTAAAAAGCTGGTGTTACGTATCGAATCACTGGGGGTGAGTATTTCCGTCGATACAGGCAGAACTCTTATCGATAAATTAGGAAAACCACTACGTTCTTAATTCCTAGAATTACTGCCGGTATAGGGCAGTAAGGCACGGTTTGTGGTAGAGCAGTAAAGCATTCGTCTGTTTACACACCTAGTTAGTTTTGAGCGTTGAGGGTTAATCAGATTTGTTACCGGATTTTGTTAATTTCCGTTGGTCTTGTGCTGGGCAGCCTGGACGGAAACGCACAGACTATCGGCAATAAGACGCAGTATCGCGTAGAGGCTGGCCTGTTTCTGGCAACGGCGGAGACTAATCCATTTTGGGTACGTTCCAATCAATACGGCGAGGTTCCGCTGGAGTCGCCGGGGTTTACCGTGCGGGCTCAGGCAACTGGCAATTTTGCCCCGCTAGCTGACAAAAAAATCTCGTATGGGTACGGAGTTCGGGGCGTATTAAACGCAGGGGCAACAAATCAGTTTTTGCTCTCGGAGGCTTACGGCAAGGTTTGCTACGGCGCTTTTGAATTTTACGCGGGCCGACGGCGCGAAGTCTTCGGGCTTGCCGATTCCGCATTGAGCGCGGGTTCGTATATCTGGTCGGGGAATGCCCTGCCGATGCCGAAACTACAGCTTTCTATCCCGACCTATACACCGATACTCAAAAATGGCCTGCTTGCCATTCGGGGCAATTACGCGCATGGCTGGTTTGGGCGGTCGGATTCAGTGGCCAATTATTACCTGCACCAGAAAAGCTTCTACGTGCGAATTGGCAAACCCGACTGGCGCATCAAGATTCAGGCCGGTTTTAACCACCAGGTGCAGTGGGGGGGCACTGTATTGTATCCCCGGTTTGACAGTGGCGTACGGATCACCCAGTTTGGATCAGACTGGCAGTCGTACGTGTTTGTGGTTACGGGTAAGTCGCTCTATGAACTCGATACGCTGACCATCAGCAATAACGCAGCCTCGGCCGAAGGCGGAAACCGGGTTGGAAATCACCTGGGCACCTTCGACCTGGGAATTGACTACGAAGACGAGCAAAACCACTGGTTCATCTATCGGCAGTCGATTTACGAAGCAGGCGCTTTATTTTATCTCAACAACATTGCCGACGGCCTGACCGGTTTATCCCTGACTCGCAAACAGGCGAAGCAGGGCATTCAGCGGATTGTGCTCGAATACCTGCATACGTCGAATCAGGGCGGGCCCCTTCCATCGGGAAGGGCGGGTGGGACGCCCCAACTGCGGGGGTACGAAGATTATTTCAATAATGGCCGGTACATTGATGGTTGGGTGTATAAACGCCAGACGATCGGTACGCCGTTTATTATGCCACTTAACTATACCACTGGCTTACCCCAGAATCTGGCTAAAAATCCTCATTACATCGTTAACAACCGCGTCAATGCGCTCACGCTGGGCGTCCAAAGCCGGTACGGAGCGCTTGATCTGCTGACCCGAATTTCGCTCAGCAATAATTTAGGGAACTACAGTACGTCGTTAAGCTATACCCAGTTGTCTATTCAGCAGCAGCTTATGTTTACCATCAAGGAAAATCGACTGACGGCTACTATTGGCTACGATGGAGCCGGGGTTCTCAAACAAACTGTTGGTATCAGTCTGCTCGCGAGTCGGAATTTTTAATCGTTGTTTCATTCATGCCCGTATTTCGTGAACTAATTATACGTACCCTGTTGCTGCTTTTGGCCGGATCAGCGCTCTTGCCGACTACGGTTTGCGGGCAATTTAGTTCACGGCCTGTATTAGCGGAGATACGGGCTGGTGCCGAAGGGAACATAACACGGTCAGTTCGAACAGATTCGTATAGTGAGCCGGATTCCCTCTGGACGAAACGGAGTTTTTTCTCGACGGCGGTCATTCAGCACGGTAACCGGTTGAGTCGACGTTCCATTAGTCAATTGCTAAGTGAGAATAGTCAGGCTCAGGCATTCTACCAACGGGGGCAGTTACTGAAGCCAATCGGGCCCCTGTTGGGCGTATCTGGGATAGTTGTCAGTTATATAGCTCTGAAAGGTACCCAAAAAACTGCCTATGCCAGAGGGGTTGGTACGCCCGCTAACCCAAGCCCTCCGGACGTACTGGTTGCGTATACCAGCCGGAGTTTGCCTGCGTTGCTGGGTGGCGTAGGCTTGTTAGTTAGCGGCTTGTGTCTGATCGAAATTTCAAACGGATTAACGGCCAAATCAATTAATGTCTACAATGCCAGCGTCTTGTCGAATCGACCCACTTCGGGCTTGCAAGCCGTAAGACTGGGCGTGACAACCGCTGGAAACATTGGCCTTGAAGCCAGTTTCTAAGCTGCCAAATCTTACGCTGTACCGCAGTGGCATGTTATAAACCCAATCCCTGAGAAAGCTGAGGCCCTTTTCCACAGAGTCATTCGTTTGACATAACGCGCTGGCATACAGGTCAACTTGCAAAAGATTAGCTGCCCGCTTAACGGTGCCATTTGGCACCGTTAAGCGGGCAGATTTATTACAATACATTAATACTCGTTCGAGGTAAGTATTGGGAGCTTCTTATGCTCCCTTGCTCAAGCGCTGTTGTACCCCTCCCGACCTCCCCTCGAAGGGGAGGAGCAGAACTAAACTAGCTTGCAAGAAAACTCTTCCCCTTCGAGGGGAGGTTGGGAAGGGTACAACACAGGCTATGTTTCGGTTAAAGAACTTACCTGATTTAGTCACAGGCCATTTTCATACTAACCTCAGTACCTATCCCTCCTGATCTTAACAGAACGTGTTGTCCGGAAGGCCACAATGCATGAGGCCAGAACAACAGGCGCTTTTTGCTCCTAGGCACACTCAACACATAGCACATTAAGCTATTCGGATAAATTATTGTATTATATTAAGTGATTGGTTAGTTAAAACGCTTTAGTGCTCTACACACTTAGTACGTTTCTAATATCTTCTAATTTTCCTCTCATACGGTTCTAATGTCACCGGCTTGTTTTGTATCACTAAACACAAATACAAGCTATGCAACGTCGGTATTTTCCCTCGATTTTGCTTTACAGTTTTGGACTCGCACTGGCGCTCTCGCTAGTGTTCAATGGCTTTCTGCTGTATGAGCAAAGCCACCAGCGAAGCATTTATGAATTTGATCTAAGCAGTTCAGGCCATACCGTAGATAATATGGTCTGGCAACAGCAGCTTTCGGATTGCCAACGGGCTAATCTACAGAAGGACAGTGTAATCTATCGATTGGAGCAGGCACCTAACGCTCCTCCTGGTCAGGAAGTCACCGTTCAGCGTACCGCTTCAAAATAATAATATCCAACAGTACAAACCCCTTATAATCAAGCCATGTCACTTAAGATTCTTATGAATAGAATCCTCATCCTCCTGAGCGTATGTGCCCTAGCGGGCAACATTGGCTGCTCAACGAAGGCCGAAGAACAGAAAGAAGAAGAGGTCCAGTTCCAGGTTACGAGTCCGTTGATAAAAGATACAACGGCGGTTAAAGAGTATGTGTCTCAAGTCCATTCCATTCAGCACATTGAAGTAAGGGCTTTAGAAAAGGGCTACCTGCAAAAGATTTTTGTGGACGAAGGCCAGTATGTTCAGAAAGGACAACTGATGTTTCAGATCATGCCTGTAGTCTACAATGCTGAGCTGCAAAAATCGCAGGCAGAAGCCAACTACGTGGGTATCGAATATCAGAACACGAAACGCCTGGCCGATAGCAACATCGTATCCAAAAATGAACTGGCGCTGGCGAAGGCCAAGTTCGACAAGGCAAACGCTGAGGTCTCGCTGGCTAAAACGCATTTGCAGTTTACCCAGATACGGGCCCCGTTCAGCGGTATCATGGATCACTTCCAGGTTCGGTTGGGTAGTCTGGTCGACGAAGGCGATCTGCTGACGACACTGTCGGACAACAGCAAAATGTGGGTGTATTTCAACGTACCGGAAGCCGAATACCTCGACTTCAAAACGCGCACCCAGAAAGATAACCAGACGCACGTGAACCTGATGATGGCGAATAACGAACTGTTCCCATATCCCGGCATCGTACAAACCATTGAGGCTGATTTCAACAACGAAACCGGGAACATCGCCTTCCGGGCTACGTTCCCGAATCCGAAAGGTCTCCTGCGTCACGGCGAAACAGGTAACGTCCGGATGACGGTACCGCTTAAACATGCTTTGATTATTCCGCAGAAAGCCACTTTCGAAGTGCTGGAAAAGAAGTACGTGTACGTAGTGGACAAGAACAACGTAATCCGGTCGAGAGAGATCAGCATTGCAGCCGAAATGCCCCACATTTTCGTCGTGAAAAGCGGGCTTAGTAAAAACGATCGAATTCTGCTGGAAGGCTTACGGCAGGTGAAAGAAAACGAAAAGATACACGCCAAATTCGTTCAGCCTGAGGATGTTGTCTCGCATCTGAGTCTATACGCCGAATAAGTTAATCATCTAAACATCGGACGGCGCGGTTGAACCACCGTGCGGAAATCCCGCGCCGAAACAGCAGTATATATGTTCAGTAAATTCATACGCAGACCCGTATTCGCTATCGTAATATCGGTCATGATCGTCTTTGTGGGAATACTGGCTATCACCCGGTTGCCGATCTCACAGTTCCCCGATATTGCCCCCACCACGGTCAATATATTCATTGCGTATCCCGGTTCCAGTGCCGACGTACTGGTTAAATCCACGCTGATTACGCTGGAACAGGCGATCAACGGGGTTCAGGATATGCGCTACATCGCGACCGATGCCACCAGCGCCGGTGAAGCAACCCTCCGTATCATATTTGAGCCCGGTACTGACCCCAACGACGCCGTTATCAGGGTAAAGACCAGGGTGGACCAGGTAATGCCGCTGCTGCCCGAACTGGTTCAGCGCGAAGGGGTTATCATTACACCAGTTCAGCCCAGTATGTTGATGTATGTCAACCTCTATTCGAAGGAAAAGAGCATTGACGAAAAATTTCTGTTCAACTACGCTACGGTGAAAATGATCCCGGAGATCCAGCGGACCAAAGGGGTAGCCCGGGCGCAGATCTTGGGTAGTCGGCGCTATGCCATGCGGATCTGGTTAAATCCCGAGCGCATGCGGGCCTATAACATCTCCACCGAAGAGGTGATGAAAGCCATCGGGGAACAGAGTATCATCGGTCGGCCCGGTCGGATCGGTCAAAGCTCCGGTATCGCGGCTCAGTCGCTGGAGTACGTACTTACCTATAAAGGCCGGTATAACAAGCCCGAAGAATACGAAGGGATTATTATCCGGGCAAACTCAGCCGGGGAAAGCATACACCTGAGGGATATTGCCAAGGTTGAATTAGGCAGCGAATTCTTTGATATCTATTCCAACCTGGATGGTCATGCGTCGGCCGCTATTGTCTTACGGCAGAACTACGGCAGTAATGCTAGTGACGTTATTGCCGAAGTGAAAAAGAAGCTTGAAGTCATGAAAGGCTCTTTTCCGCCGGGCGTTGATTACAAAATCAGCTATGACGTGTCTCAGTTCCTGGATGCGTCGATCGAGCAGGTAATCCATACGCTGCGCGATGCGTTCATCCTCGTAGCCTTTGTGGTGTTCATCTTCCTGGGCGACTGGCGGTCTACGCTGATCCCGATCCTGGCGGTTCCGGTATCCCTGATCGGAGCGTTTTTTGTGATTCAGTTCTTCGGAATATCCATCAACCTGATTACGCTCTTCGCCCTCGTACTGGCCATTGGTATCGTGGTCGATGACGCCATTGTGGTGGTGGAAGCCGTGCACGCCAAGATGGAAGAAGAGCCGCATCTGACACCCTTCGGCGCGGTTAAGAAAGTGCTGGGTGAGATCAGCGGGGCCATTATCGCCATCACCGCCGTCATGGTATCGGTGTTCCTGCCGATCTCATTTATGTCGGGGCCGGTCGGTACGTTCTATCGGCAGTTCTCCATCACCATGGCCAGTTCCATTGTGATTTCGGCCCTGATCGCTTTGACGCTTACGCCCGTGTTGTGCGCCATGCTGCTGAAAAACCACCATGGACACGCCCGGAAGAAGAACCTGCTCACCAAAGCGCTCGACAGTTTCAACCGGGGATTCGATAAAATGACGGGTCGCTACGTAGGGCTGTTGAAAATAATCGTTAGCCGACGCTTCGTTACGTTCGCCATCCTGATCGCTTTCTGTCTGGGAACCGTATTGGTGAATAAAATACTGCCAGCGGGCTTTATTCCGAATGAAGACCAGAGCACGATTTACGCCATTATTCAAACGCCACCGGGCTCTACGCTCGAAAAAACTAACGAAGTGTCTCGCCGACTTCAGCGGATATGTGAAGAGGTGCCCGGCATTGAATCGGTCTCTTCGCTGGCCGGTTACGAGATCATGACGGAAGGTCGGGGCTCCAATGCCGGTACGTGTCTCATCAACCTGAAACCCTGGTCGGAACGCGATCATAATGTGAAGGAGATCATGGAAGAGCTGGAGGAAAAGTCGAAAAATCTGGGCGCTACCGTTGAGTATTTTGAACCACCAGCCATCCCCGGCTTTGGTACGTCGGGTGGGTTCTCCATGCGTTTGTTGGACAAAACAACCGACACGGACTACCGGGAGTTCGATAAAATCAACAAGGAGTTCATGGATAATCTGGGCAAGCGGAAAGAGCTTACGGGCTTGTTTACCTTCTTTGCCGCGAACTATCCGCAGTACGAACTGGAGATCGACAATAAGCTGGCCATGCAAAAAGGCGTATCGATCGGAAAGGCGATGGATAACCTCAACATCATGATCGGTAGTACGTACGAACAAGGGTTTATCAAGTATAACCAGTTCTTTAAGGTATACGTACAGTCTGATCCTAGCTTCAGACGGCTTCCCTCTGATCTGCTAAAGCTGTTTGTGAAAAATGATGAAGGAGAAATGGTGCCGTATTCGGCCTTCATGAAGTTGAAGAAAGGGCAGGGACCCAACGAAATTACCCGCTTCAACCTGTATAATTCGGCGGCCATTCAGGGGCTTCCGGCTAAAGGCTATACCACGGCCGATGCCATCCAGGCCGTACGGGAAGTGGCTGCCAAGACGTTGCCGAAAGGATATGACATCGCTTTCGAGGGTCTTTCCTACGACGAAGCGGGCCGGGGGAATGAAGCTCTTTACGTGTTCCTGATTGTCTTGGCCTTCGTGTACTTTGTGCTGGCCGCTCAGTACGAAAGCTTTATCATTCCGCTGGCCGTGGTGTTCTCCCTGCCAGTAGGGGTATTTGGTTCGTTCCTGGTGCTCAAGATGATGGGGCTGGAAAACAACATCTACGCTCAGATCGGGCTCATCATGCTGGTTGGTCTGTTGGGTAAAAACGCCGTCTTGATCGTCGAGTTTGCCGTGCAGAAGCGACAGCAGGGCGAAACGATTCTGAATGCGGCCATCGAAGGCGCGAAAGTTCGTTTCCGTCCGATTCTGATGACTTCATTCGCCTTCGTGGCCGGTCTGATCCCGTTGATTATTGCCACGGGGGCCGGTGCCATTGGGAACCGTACGATCGGCGCGTCTGCGCTGGGAGGCATGCTGTTCGGTACCATTTTCGGGGTCATCATCATCCCCGGCCTGTACTACATCTTTGGTACGTTGGCCGATGGTCGGAAGATGATCCAAGACGAAGAAGATGATTCGCTGTCCGACAATCTGGTTCACCAGTTAGATACGTTTCCCGTAATCGAAGAAGAAAGTACGAACCATGTTTAGAAAACTCATATCAATAGGACTGGGCCGCGTCGTTGTACCGATTGCCTGCATGACGTTCGCCATAACGTCATGCAAAACCCCGGCATTGGTTGGACGGACCGAGAACCGAACCGTTCCTACAAGTTATAACGCAGTTCAGGATACCGTTAACTCGGGTAAACTTAAGTGGCGGGAATTTTTCACTGATCCATACCTGGCTGCCCTGATCGATACGGCCCTAAGCAACAACCAGGAGCTGAACATTACGTTGCAGGAGATTCAGGTCGCCCAAAACGAAATCAGAGCCCGGACCGGGGAGTACCTGCCGTTTGTAAATCTGGAAGCGGGCGCGGGCGTCGACAAGGTTGGCCGGTATACGCGGCCAGGGGCGATTGAAGAAAGTACGGAGATCGCACCCGGTAAGCGTTTCCCAAATCCACTACCCGATTTTTTGCTGGCCGCCCGCGTATCCTGGCAGGTCGATATCTGGAATAAGCTGCACAACGCAAAACGAGCTGCGGCAGTCCGGTATCTGTCCAGCATCGAGGGACGGAACTTCACGGTCACGAACCTGGTTGCCGAAATCGCTAATTCCTATTACGAACTGCTGGGACTCGATACGCAACTGGATATTGTCAGAAAGAATATTGACATTCAGACCAATGCCTTATCCATCGTTCGGATCGAGAAGGAATCGGCTAAAGTGACAGAACTGGCGGTACGTCGGTTTGAAGCGCAGGTGTTACGTACCCAAAGCCTTCAATACGACATTCAGCAGCGAATCACCGAAACGGAAAACCGAATCAATTTCCTGGTGGGTCGCTTTCCGCAACGCGTTCAACGGAGTTCGCAGGATTTCAATGCGTTAGTGCCCGAAGCCATGCACGCCGGTATTCCCTCGCAACTGTTGCAGAACCGGCCTGACATCCGGCGGGCCGAACGCGACCTGGAAGCCGCCAGGCTGGACGTGCAGGTGGCTCGGGCCAACTTCCTGCCTTCGCTGGACCTTTCTGCCGCCGTCGGATTTAACTCGTATAATCCTGTCCAGTTGTTAACGCCCGAATCTTTTCTGTATTCGTTGATTGGGGGCTTAACCCGGCCGCTGGTCAACCGGAATGCGATCAAGTCACTGTATTACAGTGCCAATGCCCGGCAGATTCAGGCGGTTTATAACTACGAACGGACCATATTAAACGCTTACATCGAAGTAGCCAACCAGTTGGCCAGCATCAACAACCTGCAAAAGAGCTATGATCTAAAAGCCCGGCAGGTGGACGCCCTGATTCAGTCGACAAACATTTCGAATACGCTGTTCAAATCGGCCCGGGCGGATTATATGGAAGTTCTGTTAACGCAACGCGACGCGCTAGAATCACGGTTCGATCTCGTCGAAACGAAAATGCAGCAACTGAATGCCATGGTGAATACGTACCGGGCATTGGGTGGCGGCTGGAATTAACAAGGGAATCGAATAGCTGAAAGACCTTCTTTAAACGGATTTGCTGACTAGGGCAGCCCGTTCGAAGAGGGTCTTTTTTGGGCTGTCGAAAGCAGAAATCGTGGCTGAAATTCGATGAATAGACTACTAGTACGTATGTCGCTGTCGAACTTACCACAGCATAGAAGGGACATCCGTCAGTAAGCCGATGAGCACAGCCAGTAGGAACAAGCCAGCCATGAGCCATAGCAAATAATCGGGACGCCGGGAGGACTGAGACCGTGAAGAGGGCTCGCTATGTTCAGGTTTATCAATGAGTTGTGCCATGGTTCAAAACTAGGCCTGAGTGCTTAGATACGCCTAAGGAGCGGCTTAGAATTTGCTTAAAATAGGTCGCTGCGCGGTAGTTCAATCCGAAATATTGTTGGCTCATTCGCCGACGAACTGACAGTGAGTCGACCCTGGTGCAGGCGGATAATTTGCTTGACCAGCGAAAGCCCCACGCCATAGCCCCGGACGTCGGCGGTTTGCCGGGACCGGTAGAAGGGTTCAAAAATGTAAGGCAAATCTTCGGCTGGAATCGACTCGCCGTTGTTACGGACGCTGATGCAGGCCACTTTATCCTCGAACGTAACGTCAATGAACGCCTGACTGTCGGACGAAAACTTGCAGGCGTTCTCGGTCAGGTTTTTCAGGGCAGTTCGGAGCAAGGCCCCATTGCCGGGTACTGTCAACTGGTCGAAATCGTCGGGCAGCTCACCGAGGTCAACCTTTACGGTATAGCGGGGATTGATGGTATTTATCTCATCGCGAACATCCCAAACAATCTCGTCTAAACGCACCAGATCCGTCAGCAGGCCCGCAGCATCGGCTGCGTTGACCTGGGAGAGCTGAAGGAGTTCACGCGTCAGGGTCGACAAATTGCCTACATCTTCGAGGACCGAGCGAATCGTCTGCTGGTACGATTCGGGTTCGCGACGGTTAAGCAGGCTTACCTCCAACTGCGAACTGATCTGGGTGAGCGGGTTTTTCAACTCGTGCGATACGTTGGCCACGAACATGCGCTGCAACCGAAACGACTCTTCAATGCGGTCGAGGAGTCGGTTGATGGTCGCCGATAACCGGCTGATCTCGTCGTTCTCCTCACTGACGCGCAGCCGCTCGTGTAACGTACGCGGAAAAATGTCACTCAACTGTTCTTCGATTTGTTGCATCGGTTGCAAGGCGTCACCGGCGTAGAGCCGCCCGGCAAAGGCTACGATCGCACAGATCGCCAGAAAGAGCAGCCCAAACGTAACGAGCAGGGTGCGCAGAAATTCATCGCCATATACGTTCCGGGCGCTGGCAATCACTACGTAGGTACCAGTGGGCAATTTATAGCGAATGCCGGATACGTAGTACCGCTGCCACCTGAAATCGCGTAGCTCCTTACGCCGGACTGCATCCAGTTCGCGGGCGGGCATACCAAGCGTTATGGCATCGTTGGTGGTAAAAATGGGCGTGTTCCGAATGTTATATACGGTTATTTTTTGATCGGGCAGTTGATCTTTCCGTAAGCGGCTCATTCTTCGCAGCAGTTGAGGTTCCATCCGTTGCCGTAGGAAGAGTTCGCCGTAGGTATGCGCTTTTCGGTCGAGCCGATGGTAAAAATCCGAGGAGATGTAATACCAGCAGAAGCCGTAAATACTGGCGAAGGTCAACGCGAGGATAGCCGACACCAGGCCCGTAAACCGTAACGTTAACCGTGAGCGGATGGTCATAGATCGAAGAAGCGGGGCTGTATGGTTACTCTTCTTTCAGCACGTAGCCCATGCCAAACAGCGTATGGATTAGTTTCGTCGGAAAGTCTTTGTCCACTTTTTTGCGGAGGTAGTTAATGTAGACTTCAACGACGTTGGTACCTGTATCGAAATTAATGTCCCAGACGTGTTCGGCAATTTCGGGCTTCGATAAAACCCGTCCCTGATTGCGCAGGAGGTATTCCAGCAGGGCAAACTCGCGGGCGGTCAATTCAACGACCTGCCCGGCCCGGGTAACACTTTTCGTGTCCAGGTTCATTTCCAGATCGCTGTAGCGCAGCGTCTGAGAGGTCATGGACACCTGCATTCCACGTTTGGTCAGGGAACGGATGCGGGCCAGGAGTTCGGCAAACTGAAATGGCTTGGTCAGGTACTGGTCAGCCCCTGAATCGAAACCCACAATTCGGTCGTCGCTTTCGCCGAGGGCCGTTAACAACAGGATCGGCGTCGTTACGCCCGCGGCCCGCAGCTGTCGGCACAGTTCGTAGCCGTTCAGGCCGGGTAAGATAACGTCGGTGATAATGGCCGCGTAATTGTTCTTAAGGGCCAGCCGCTTGGCGATCAGGCCGTCGTAGGCAATATCTACATCAAACCGACTTTCTTCTAAACCCTGCTGAATGGCTTGTAAGGTTTTCGGCTCATCTTCAACGACTAACAGTTTCATTATAATGATAAGTTAAGACTCCGGCCGCTAACACGCCGACGGACCTGTTTCTGATACCCATAACCGACAGGCCTCGCTGGTCTGATATACTGGTTCTGGGTAGCATGTATCACAAACTTTGCTTCTGGTAAATGGTTGACTATAGAGAACGTATTGATGAGGCAATACGCCGTCCAACTATAAACTCAACCGGTATGCGCCCGTTCCTGTTTCTTCTTGCCAGTCTGTATACATCCGTCTGTTTCGCCCAGAACGATTCGACCAAACAAACCCAGGGTCCTGCCCAGACGCAGGTCTTGATTCCAGGCATCGATTCGCCGGTCTCTTCGCCAGGGGCGCTGATGCAATCGTCGCCCCGTCCGAACGCCGTACCGGCAGCGCAGCCTGCCCAGCGCAAAGGGAAAGTCAGAACGGCTCCGCCCAGTGACCCCCGCGCCTTCGGCGTTGGCATACCGGTAGGCAAACCCAAAAAAGATACGCTGCGACGCTGACCCGCCCGGCCGATGAGCCGAACCGTACCACTGGCCTGAGAAATGACTCCGGTTAGACTCCGCACGTATTAAAACGCTAAAAAACGAATTATAGCACAATAGTAGTAGCGACTTGAAAGATTAAGGGAAAACCCTATATAATTTCGTGGCCCACTGTTGTATCTTTGAAAGAATAAACAGAATTCTAGATACAAGTTTGTGGAAAGACGTAATGCGTTAAAAACAATGGCTGTAGCGGTTGGCGGACTAATCAGCCTGCCCGCCTGGGCATCTGGCTGGACCGCCGAAACAGTTCGCTCCGCCGATCCGTTTCTCTCCCCTGGTCAAGATACGCTGCTCGCCGACATCGCCGAAACGATCATTCCGGCCACCGATACACCAGGCGCTAAGGCTCTGAACGTTCACCAGTTCATTCAGAAAATGGTCGCGGATTGCTACGACGCGAAGGCGCAGGATGCGCTTCGGAACGGCCTGACTACCACCGATGAACTGGCCAGAAAAACGTTCGGTAAGCCCTTTGCCGAAGGCGACGTAACGCAGCGTACGGCGCTTCTGACTCAACTTGCCCAATCAACCGATTCGGCGCAGAAAGATTTTTACGGACTGGTGAAAGGGCTGACCATTCGGGGCTACATGAGCTCGGAGTACGTAATGACCAATCTGACGCACTACCAATTTATGCCCGGCCATTACTACGGCTGTGTACCTGTTCCTTCCAAGGCGATTTCCCAAACAAAATAGACGTCGTTCATTGACATTTGCCGTTAGTCGTCATGAATCGTTTACAACGAATGACTGTCTAATGACCAATGGCTAAGTAATGATTACTTCCGATTATGGCATACCTGAATATAGACGCCCAGGCCCAGAATACCTACGACGCCATTGTGATCGGCTCGGGGATCAGTGGCGGCTGGGCCGCAAAAGAATTAACTGGTAAAGGTCTGCGGACGCTCGTGCTGGAGCGCGGCCGCGACGTTCGGCACGTAACGGATTACCCAACCACGATGATGCAGCCGTGGGAGTTTGAACACCGGAACCAGTTACGCCGGGAAGTGCGCGAGGCTAACCCCATCATCAGCAAGTGCTATGCGTTTTACGAAGGTACCGAGCAGTTCTTCGTAAAAGACGCTGAACACCCCTACGTTCAGGAAAAACCGTTCGACTGGATTCGGGGCTACCAGGTAGGGGGGAAGTCGCTGATGTGGGCCCGGCAGACGCAGCGCTGGAGCGACTTCGATTTCGAAGGTCCCGCCCGTGATGGCTTCTCCGTCGACTGGCCGATCCGGTACGCCGATATTGCGCCCTGGTACAGCTACGTGGAACGATTCGCCGGGATCACCGGCAACAAAGATGGGCTGGCTACCCTGCCCGACGGCGAGTTCCTGCCCCCCCATGAGTGGAACTGTGTGGAAAAGCATTTTCAGAAAGCGGTATCCGATCGCTACAAAGACCGCTATGTGATCATGGGTCGGGCCGCTCACATTACAAAGCCGCAACCCATTCATACCCAGCAAGGCCGCGCCCAGTGCCAGCACCGCACCATCTGCGAACGCGGTTGCCCATTCGGTGGCTACTTCAGCAGTAACTCATCAACGATTCCCTGGGCGGCCAAAACGGGTAAGATGACCCTGCGCCCGAACTCGGTCGTTCATTCGATTATTTACGACGAAACCAAAGGCCGAGCAACCGGGGTACGGATTGTCGACAGCGAAACGAAGCAGATGAAGGAGTTCTACGCTCGCATCATCTTCCTGAACGCGGCCGCATTGAACTCAAATCTGGTCTTGTTGAACTCTACCTCAAACCGGTTCCCGAACGGTCTCGGCAACGACAGTGGGGTGCTGGGTAAATACGTAGCGTTCCATAATTATCGGGCTGGTATCTCGGCGCAATACGACGGGAATCTGGACTCAACCACCGATGGACGTCGCCCCAACAGCCCATACATCCCCCGATTCCGGAATGTGTTCAAACAGGAAACGGACTTCTTGCGGGGCTATGCCGCTGGTTTCTCGGCCGGTCGTCAATCGCGCTCCAATCAGGATGGCATCGGAGCTGATCTGAAAAATAGTCTGTTAAACCCTACGCTGGGCGGCTGGCACGTTGGCTCGCACATGATGGGCGAAACCATCCCGAAAGAAACCAACTACCTAGTCCTGGATCAGTCGCTGAAAGATCCGTTCGGCATTCCGCAGTTGAAAATATCCATTGAGTACGACGACAACGACGACAAGATGGTGAAGGACTATCAGGAGCAGATGACCGAAATGTTCACGGCGGCTGGCTTTACCAACATCCGGGTGCGTGACGACAAACGGAACCCCGGCCTGGATATTCACGAGATGGGCGGTGCCCGGATGGGTAAAGATCCTAAAACCTCCGTGCTGAACAAGTGGAATCAGCTGCACGCGGTGAAGAACGTGTTTGTGACGGATGGAGCCTGCATGACCTCGACGTCTACGCAGAACCCCTCGCTGACGTACATGGCCCTGACGGCCCGCGCGGCTGACTACGCGGTGAAGGGTATTAAGAAAGGATTGGTTTAAACCTTAATGTATCCAATTGATACAAGGTCGCCTGCCTATGTGGGTGACCTTGTTTTTTTATACTTACTTTGTGTAGCAAGAATTCAAATCGCACGTGCTTTATTAGGTGACGTCGATTAAACCCGCTTACTAATCTCATGAATAACTCCAGAAAAATGACCCGCCAGGATTTCCTAAAAATCAGTGCCTTAGCTACGTCGGCTGCTTTACTGCCTTCGGTCAATGCGTTTGCCGCTTCGTCCAAAAAGGTTGGCTTACAGCTGTATACCCTACGCGAAGCAATGGGTAAAGATCCCGACGGAACCCTGAAAAAAGTAGCTGATATTGGCTACAAAGAAGTGGAGTCGTTTGGCTATGCCGACGGTAAGTTCTTCGGTAAGTCGCCGAAAGACTATGCGGCTTTGTTAAAAGATCTTGGGTTGTCGTCGCCCAGTGGTCACTACACAACCGGTAACGTAGTGGTAACCGGAAAAGGAACGCTGAAGAACGACTGGAAACGCGCCGTTGACGATGCAGCCTCGATCGGTCAGAAATACATGGTTTGTGCGTACCTTTTCCCGCAGGAACGTACCAAGCTCGATGATTACAAGCAGTTTGCTGATTTATTCAACAAATCGGCCGAGGTGTGTAAATCGGCCGGAATCCAGTTCGTGTACCACAACCACGATTTCGAGTTTAAGGAAGTCGACGGTCAAATTCCGTACGATGTCTTATTGAAAGGTACTGATCCGAAGCTCGTTCAATTGGAACTGGATTTGTACTGGGCAATCATCGCGGGTCAGGATCCCGTGGCCTTGTTCAAGAAACACCCCGGCCGGTTCCCGCTCTGGCACATCAAAGACATCGCTAAAACGCCCGAACGCGAATTTGCCGAAGTAGGCACCGGCTCGGTTGACTTCCAGCGGATTTTCGACGCTAAAAAAACGGCGGGTATGACCCATTACTTCGTGGAGCAGGACGTTTGTAAACGCCCACCTCTGGAAGCGATCGCCATCAGCTACAAGAACGTAGAGAAACTAAAGGTATAAAGTTGGATTTCTATTTAACAAAGCCGCCACTCGTCAGTAATGAGTGGCGGCTTTGTGACGTTTGCCGGTTCGTACGGCCGCGGCCGACCGTTCAGGCGGCCCTGCGTAAAATCCGTCACTTAACTTAAGAAGGTCAAACGCTTTCAATAAGTGCGGTATTACGAAAAGAGCGTTTTACGAGATTAGTCTTGTTACTTTTCTAGCTGTTACTTCGCTTTTTTGTCCCGGGGGACCGTGTCCAGTAAAAGGTAGCAGGTCCAGTCCTGCTTTACAATCACTTTTTAAACTCGTTTTGAAACGAAAGCGACAATTGCCGCTTTCGTTTCAACAAGGTTGTTTTACTTGTAGGCGTAATTAGTTAATCCTCCGTCTACGAGAAGTTCTGTGCCAGTGATAAAGCCGGCATCGTCCGAAGATAAAAACAATACGGCTTTCGCTATCTCGTCTGGTTGACCTAATCTTTGTAGTGCTGTAGATGAGGCAAAATGCTTCAAAACTTCCTCTGGCACAGATAATAGCAGTTCCGTGCCAATCGGGCCAGGGCTAATCACATTGACCCTGATCTTCCTTCCGGCGAGTTCGTTTGCGGCAACCTTTGCAATTTTGTTTATAGCCGCTTTTGTAGCCGAATAAACGCTGGTATTTAAACCAGCGGTTGTTGCTGAAGCTGAGGAAGTAAATACCACCGATGAACCATCTGCCAGATAAGGCAGTAGTTTCTGCAACGTAAAGAAATGGCCTTTAACATTGGTGTTGAACTGAGCATCGAAGTCTGCTTCAGTAGTCTGATCAAATGGGGAAATGCCAGCAATCGCCGAGTTTAAAAGTAAGACATTGATAGTTGCCTTACTTTCCTTGACAGCATTTCCTAAAGTGGTGATACCTGCCAGACTTGAGGTGTCGGCGACAATGGTTTTTAATTTGGGACTATTGATCTTTGCAGCAGCCTTATTCAGATTTTCTTCACCTCTACCGGTTATCCAAACATTTGCTCCTGCATTGATGAACGCTTGGGCGGTGGCGAAACCAATACCGGTAGTTCCACCACAAATTAGTACATTCTTTTCTGTAAAACTCATTTTGAAGATTTTAATTATTTACCAGTGCAAAGCTAGGTTGCTTTTATTACTGTTAGTAAGTTTGTAATTAAAAGTAACAGTAACATCGGTGTAACAAAGTAACATCTCATGAATGCAACAGATAATTCTCAAGACAAACGCAGGCAAATTATGAAGTCAGTTCAGGACGCTATGGATGTGCTGAACGGGAAATGGAAAGTCGCAATTATCTCATCACTCTGCTGTTTTAATCAAAGACGGTTTACAGATATTTTAAATGATGTTACTGGCATCTCCACCAGGATGTTGAGCAAAGAATTAAAGGAATTGGAAATAAACCAGCTGATCACACGAACAATTCTCGATACGTCACCTATTACTGTACAATATGAGCTCACAGCACATGGTAAAACCCTGCAACCTATTATTAAGGATTTGGCGAGTTGGGGAGTGACCCATCGAAAGCAAATAGTGGGGCGTTAGTGGCCAATTGCTTGCTGGTCTTCACCTAGGTTGGCAACAGAAACCTTCACATAGCACCTACAGTAAATTTCTGGTAACCGTTCGTTAACCAAAAAAGGTTGAGCAAACCTAAACTTCCCTAATCTGCTGAATTTAAGTGTTCCGGCGGCTAGGTAACAGATCACTAAACCTGCCCTCCTAAAATGGATTGTTTATTTTAGCCAGCACGTCCTGAAGCCACCGATACGACGAAACCTTATTCAACTGCGGTGTCCGCCTGGACAGGTGCCAAGCAGGGAATACAGCATCGCCGGGGCGGCCCCGCCGAAGCGATCCTAATTGCCCAGTACGGCGAGAAGGAAACCCCATCGCTTTGGCAGCCGGGACCCGAGCACCTTTGGCAGATCGGCCAGGAGATGACGCTTGCGGATCAGCTGATCAAGCAGCGAACGGCACTGCGCAATCAGCAGCAAGCCTTTGAACAACTGCCTTTCCAGAGCTTCCTGGGCAATGAGTCCCTCCAAAAAGTGATCAACCTGCTCGAGAAAGAGATTGATGCCCTGGAGAAACGGATGTAGCAGCAGGTAAAGAACTATGACAAGGACCTTTTTGCCAACCTGCAATCCATTCCAGGGATTGGTCCGTCCACTTTGTTGATTTTGCTATGAAGGCATCTATTGGGTTGATGCTAATCGGTTGGATAAGTTGGAATTGTGCCGGCAATCCAAGGTCTCTCGAAAAAGAGACCAAGCTTTCCCCACCACCTGCTAAAGCGACCCAAGCGTTTACCGGGTTAGCCGACTTTCCCACCATTCGGGATACGGCTGCCTTTATTCGGCAGCTAAGACAAACATTTCAGTTGTCCGTCCATGGAGTCGAAAGCCCCGCTCAGGCTGGAAAGCAACGAATCACGCGCTTTCAAAAACTGAAGCTGTTCGGCTCTCCAGAGGACTTCTACCTGATTGAGTATGATTGGGTCGCCGGCTCGATGGGCAGATCGAGGATTTACAAGCGCAGTTAGCCGCCAAGCAGGTGACCCTAGTAGGGCCCATCCAGCAAACCCCCTTCGGTAAAACGCTCACGGCTAAAGACCCCGACGGCTACAACATCACCTTTCTAGAAACGATTGAACCCCGATGAGCGAGTTGACCAGATACTGGATCGTCGTGGCCGCCAAAGACCATGTTAAACGGGCCCTTAAAGAGGGGATCGCCCAAAGCTGCCACGGTAAGGCATCGCCCTTGAAGCAAATGCATAAAGATGATTTAATTATCTTCTATTCAGGAAAGCAGACAGTGGTAGGGTCCCAGGTGTGCCAGCAATTTACGGGTATAGGCAGAGTGATGGATGAGGAAATCGTTCAGGTCCAGGTGTCCCCCGACTTCTGTCCGGCAAGACGGACCATTGCCGTTTTGCCCAGTGAGGATGTGTCAATCAAACCCTTACTTGCCGAGCTGAATTGCATTCCCGACAAGAAAAACTGGGGATATCCGTTCCGGCATGGGCTGCTCGAGATTGACCAGCATGACTTTGCTTTAATTTCTTCCCAGATGCTTTCTAAAGGCGATGGTGCAACGAATTGAGTTTCAGTTTAACAATCCCCAAGATAGCCCGGGCTACCTGTTGGGCCAACTGACCATGCTTTGGCAACGGAAGCAAAAGCAGGTATTGGATCCCTTGGACCTGACCCATACCCAGTTCGTACTGCTTTGTGCCCTAGCGTGGCTATCCAGAGACAGTGACCAAGTGACCCAGGTCGATATCGCTCATCAAGGAAATGCCGACACGATGATGGTGTCAAAGGTACTCAGGACGCTGGAAGCCAAGCAGTTCATCACGCGCCATGAGCACCCAACCGATACCCGAGCGAAGACGATTCGACTGACCCCAGAAGGAGAAGCCGTTCTACAAAAAGCGATCATCAGTGTAGAAACGGCTGATTCAGCGTTTTTTCACCAACTAGGCCCCCAACTGAGCGCCTTCAATTCATCGGTGGTGGCGCTTATCGACGCCAATGCTACCGATCGTTAGAATAGACAGTAGACCTTACCGCTGCTGGGTTGTCTGCTGATTCAGTAGCCTTACACCCCTCACAAACCAACTTTGTTCCTATGATGACCACAATTGATAACGCCCAACGGTACTGTACGCTGATTAATGTATTTACCGTCGAACCCCAAAAGCAGATGGCTCTGTTTGAGGTTTTGAAGGAAGCCACTCAGCAGGTAATGAGTAAACTTCCAGGCTACATTTCAGCGAATCTACATGTGGGTGATGATGGGCGTACGGTAACCAACTATGCGCAATGGGCCACTGTGGAAGATTATCAGAATGCCCTCAAGGATGAACTTGCCTTAACGCACATCAAACAGGCCGCAGCGATGGCCATCGAGTTCAGACCCGTTACTTACACCCAGATTTGGTCGGATCGGCTCAACGACTAATCAGCGGACGTATACAAAGCCAGGTTATAGTACACTAGTGCGTATAGCCTGACTTTGTTATTTTATGTACGTCCAGGCAAGTCTTATTGATCTCCCAGAACGCCCGTACTAAGAAGCGGATAAATGAACGGCCCCTGTGTCTCAGGGAGGAGGGTATTTTGAGATTATTCAGCACATAGTTAGGAATAATGGACTGACGCTACTTGGATAACTAAGGCTTTATTTGCCCATTAGCTGCTGCCAATCGTATTGACCTTTCGAGGCAAGATTCCGGTTCGCCAGTTCAGCGAGCATCGCCTTTAGTTTCGCCCCCGCTAACCACTGACCATTGACGAAGACACCTGAAATCTTTCGGGTATTCATGATGGTCTCCAGCGGATTGGCCTCCAGTAAAACCAGGTCAGCCAATTTCCCCACCTCTATAGTGCCCACTTCGCTGTCCATCCCCAGCCAAGTCGCCGGTAGCCGAGTAGCGGAAGCTAACACGTCTTCCGGTGTCAACCCAGCTTGGGCCAATAGCTCTAATTCATCATGCAATGAAAACCCCCATACCACCCCGGAAACGCCAGCGTCCGTTCCGGCAACGATTGGCACACCCATTGCCTGGAAGGCTCGCACTAATTGAAAATGAAACTTGACCAGCTTACCCAAATAAGCGGCTCGTTCCGGGCTAGCATTCTTGTTGTAATTATTAGCTGTTACCCATTTGCTTTGTAGCAGCGGATGCACGTACTGAAGCGTAGGCAGGGCAATTAAACTATCCAGCGAACGGACCTGCTCAGCGATACGAACCATGGCGATTAAGGTAGGCGAAAACCAGGTGCCGTTTTGCTTGGCCAGCCTGGCAAATCGCTCAGCCTCCTGCGCACTAAAATCCTTGGCGTGCTTTGAAAATTCTTCGGCATGGGCTACCATGTCAAAGTGGGGAACAAAGGCTTGGTCGAGTTTTCCTTGAAAGGCATTGGGTATATGGCCGACGGTCTTTAAGCCCAGTTTGTTGGCTTCATCGATGATGGCGAGAAACGTTTCGATGCTCAGTTGAGAGTAGAGTTTGATCAATTCGTAGCCCTCATTTTTGGCATCTTGAACGGCTTGACGCCCCTCTTCTGCCGTATTCGCCCTTCGGCCAGGTCCCACACCCCCATTAATCAGCGCAGCCATGGCCATACGGGGGCCTGTCACATAGCCTTTCTGAATTTCCTTTCGTTGACAAAAGGCTTCTATGTTGGCATTTAGGTTAACGATTGTCGTTACGCCATTAGTAACAAAGGGCGTCATCAGGTCCTGGGTATTGAAGGTAAAGCTAGGGGGCTGGGTGGGCCTACCGGGATGCAACGAAAAATCGGTTGGTGGGTGCACGTGTATATCGATGAGTCCGGGTATCAACCATTTGCCCGTTCCATTAATGATCTGAGCATGTTTAGGAATGGCCCCGTTTATCGATTCAATGTGCCCATTGTTGATGACGATTGTAGCTTGGTAGACCACTTTATTGGGTGAAGTCATCGCAATGATATTCACGTCTTTAATGATGAAGACTTTTCGGGAGATGGTCTGAGCGACAGTCTTGAATGGGGATAAAACCAGCAGAAAGCAGGCAAAAAGTGGTTTCATATCACGTCAATGATTAAACAAGCTGGCGATTGGACAAAGTCAGTTATACAGGCCTCTTATCTATTGAGCCTAGCTAGTGCCTGTCTAGTTATTGACACCCAATCAGGGGAAACTGTTTGATTGGTAAACGAAAGAATGTTGATACAGAAAGTGTCGTTACGGCAATGTCTCCCGAAGCGCCCATTTTATGAAGCAACCGTTATTTTATTTCCTGCCAAGCTAAGTAACGATAAACCGTCGCTCGGCTTAGGTGAAATAACTGACCAATCTCTAAAATCGTATGAGTTTTAAGAGCGTACATTGTCTTTACGGCTCGGGCCTTTACTTGGGCTTCGGCAGAGAGTCCCTTCGGGCGGCCGCCTATTCGGCCTCTAGCCCGCGCTGCGGCCAAACCAGCTAAGGTACGCTCGCGGATTAAATCCCGTTCAAATTCAGCTAGTGAAGCAAACAGATTAAATACTAAACGACCCTGTGCCGTAGTAGTATCAATAGCGTCATTTAGGCTACGGAAACCAATTTCTCTAGCTTGAAAGTCATTGATCAGCGTGAAGAGTTCTTTGAGCGATCTGCCCAAACGGTCGAGCTTCCAAACGAAGATCGTGTCACCTTCCCGAACAATCTCTAGTAGCTTCTGCAGCTGTGGGCGTGCTTTAACCGATGACACTTTTTCCTGAAAGATTTTGTGACAACCTGCTTTTTTGAGGTCATCTAATTGAAGAGCTAAGTTTTGATCTTGTGTGGAAACGCGGGCATAGCCAACTAACATAGTATTATCTCAATAAAGGGCGAGTGCTTCTGAATTAACGGCAGCTGTCCATGGGCTGCAATAGAGAACTAGTATGGACAGGCTTGACTAACAATTTACGGACTTGTCCTTGTTCCAGGAAAATGCAGCTAAGAGTCTGTCAGTTGCGTTGACTCAAAAAATGTCTTTTTTTACCCTTTTCAGAAGTGTGTAAACAATCACTCTACCCTGAGCAGAAGCCTCTTAGAAACAAAATCGGTAATGGTTAAAGGCTATACGCTTATATTGAACAGGACGGAGCTGTTTTAGATACGCATGAATCGATCTCAATTTGTTTGCCGTTTATAAATGGACTTTTGGGTTGACTAGGCACGCCAAAGCCGATGATCCAAAGGCTGAATCTCTTGACTGATTACTCTAATTTGATCGAACAATGGATGGGCAGGATGTAACAACACATTGTAGGACAGGGGGACCAGCACCGATGGAATGGCTACTCCAAGTCGATCTGGGTCTGCTAACCAGTCTTTGAGCCATTCCTGAGTACGCTCATAAGTTTGTTCCTGCCAGTATTCTGGCAGTTCATCTCGACTAATGTAACGAATATCATCTGGAACCTCCACCGAAAATACCCAGTAAGTGGGTAAGTCTTCATAACGGACCGAGGGCGCATGAGCTAAGGTTTCGACCAGACCCAGTTCAGGGGTTGAGGTGACATAAAGTACACCGACCCCTTTGGGGTTCCAGCGCCCCCCAAACAAGCGGCTTCCTTCTGTAGAAAGCGGTGTATGCCGATACTTATCCCGAATGATACGGTACAGAAGACTCATCAGAAAAAGCTAGGCGGGTAACCCATAATCTAACCGGCCTAATACATCATCCGCCAGCCCAAAGCCGGTTACCGTATCCAGTAATTGAAGTGGGGATTGATTGGCTAATTCCCGTATGGGGGTTCGTAACCAATGCAAGACGGTGGTTTTTCGTCCTTCGAAGGTATCTAGCGCATGTACCAACAGGTTCTTGAGGAGCAGAAGCCGTTCCGAAGCATCCACACGTACACGTTGCTCAGCTTTCAGCCGATGTAGATTACGTGGGGTCATATTGAGGGCATAGGCCATTTCCCGATCAGTAAGTCCGACTAAAGCCGCGACCTCATCGACTTGCGCACGTAGCATGCCCTGTCGTGATGAGTCAATCACGCCAAACGGTGAGGATCGAGTCAGGCTTGAGACTTGTTGAGTTGAAGTAGCCATATACTAAGAGAACTATGTCACAAACATAAGTGAAACATGTCACCTTAGCAAGTTGTTCAGCTTGCCACTTATATTTTCCCGACAAGGGAAATGGGTTCCGTCCATGCTATTTTGTTATATAGCTTTAAGTTAACAGTACGCTTCTAATTTAGAGAACAATGCCTGTCTCAGTTAGGAGCTTTTAATGAGATTGGTCTGGAGATTGTTAGTGGGCTCTACATTTCCACGCCTTACCCACCGTTACTTGTCTCATACTTGATAGGTTTTGTCTCAAACCAGATAGAACCATAATTTCTTTTCTTTTATTTTTGAAACCATCGTTCCCTTTGGTTCTGATTTACTTCCTCTTCAATTAACCCAATCCCTCAGCTAGTGACTAAATTTTACCTGCCTTTAGCTCTACTACTTAGCTTGCACCTGGCTACCCATGCCCAGAACAAGCCCAACCCCCAAGATCAATTGATACGCCGGGGACTCGAACTTCAACTCAAAAACCAGCCTCCTTATCTGGCTCCTCCAGGTGATTCGCTGTCCCACCAGACGGCGGGATACGCCAAAATCATGTGTTCAGCCGTCTTCATCACCGGACTCAAACCCGAGTTTGCCGCCGAGAATGTTGGCTATTTCACCAGTCCCTACGAAGCCCGCGCCCTGGTAAGCAAGCCGGTGGTGGACTACCAGCGAAAATCCGTCTCAATCACCCTGCCAAACGGTGTCGTGCGCACAGCCATCTATACGGGTGATCAGGGATGCGTCTGTCTAGCTGAAGGCAAAAAAACGCTTTCTTTCAATCCCGTCAAGGTAAGCCGTAATCTCCCCGATCCAGCTAAAACCCCCTGGCCTATGGGTGATGTGCTACCCTCCACGCCCCTGCCAGCCGAACTGGATACGGCTAAAGTAGCTCAGGCTTTGAAGGCCGTTTTTGAAGATCCTCAAGCCCAGACAGCCGCCTTTGTGGTCACCTACAAAGGACGCATCATTGCTGAAGGCTACGGGGAGGGCATCACTAAAGATACGCCCCTGGAAAGCTGGTCGACGGGCAAAAGTTTGAGTGCTACCTTGATGGGCGTTCTGATACAACGAGGGATCTATACGCTTGATCAGCCAGCTCCCATTCCCCAATGGCAAGCCAAAGGCGATCCCCGACAACAGATCCGTATCCGGAATCTGCTGAACATGTCGAGTGGCTTACGGTGTCGGGCGCCCCAAGATCCGGATTATAACCCCTCCCTAGGCTATCCCGACCATCTATATCTGTATACTGGTGGGGTCAATTCATTCGAGTATGCGGCTAGTTTGCCTCAGCAGTGGGCGCCCAATACGGTGGGTCGCTATCGCAATAGTGATGTGGTGTTGATCAACTACCTCAACCGTCTAGGCATCGAGCGGTTGAAACAGCCTTACCACAGCTTTCCGCAACGGGCCTTATTTGACAAGATTGGGGTACGCACCATGGTACTGGAAACCGACCCTTATGGCAATTTTCTCACGCAGGGCTACGAACTTTCCTCGGCCCGTGACTGGGCACGGATTGGCAATCTGTACCTGCAGGACGGGGTCTGGAATGGCGAGCGGCTGCTGGCGGAAGGGTTTGTGAAGTTTGTCAGTACGCTGGCTCCGGCCTGGGTCGCCGATGGACGCTCCATGTATGGTGGTTTTTTTGCGATTTATGGGGAGGCTCTACCTTTCATGCCCAAAGGAACGTATTACATGAGCGGAGCGGGTGGTCAATACATCCATATCCTTCCTACTCATGAGTTGGTCGTAGTTCGGCTGGGTCACTACAAAGGGGAACGTTTTTTAGGCCGGGGCATGAAAAAAGCTTTTACCCTACTGATGGAAGCGGTTCCCGTCCAGCGACAGTAGCTGGTATTATTATCCCTTAAGAGACAGGGCGTTTGGGAATCAGGAAAAGGAGACGGGCCTAAGTCGCTAGCAAATTTTAGGTTCTTAAAACGCCCCATTTTTAAAGCAGACACATGAGCGCCCCTTCGTCTCACATGGGAGCGTATTTTGAGAGTAAAATAAAAGTCGCTTGATTTGTAACAGGGTAGTGACTTTCATCTTTTACTACCCAAAGTATGAAAGTCACTACCCTGTTATATCTGTTATTTAACGGCAAGTAATTCAAGCTGTTCTATCACAGGGGGCATACTCAGTAGAGTATCAGCATTAGCCAGCAACGCTTTCGCAATTTCACCGCTCAGGTGGGCTTGTCGACCCTCTTCGCTGGCAAAGGTGTCGAAAATACCAAACGTATTCTCATTGATCTTGAAGGCATACCAACGAAGGGTACCCTGTTCCTGTTGAGCTAGGGCCAGGGCTTCTTTCAGAAAGTTCTCGACCGTAGCTTCTTGGCCAGGTTTTGCTTGAACACGGGCCAGTAATGAAAGTTTTTCCATGATAAAATGAGTCTAAAAGTTTGTAATAGGTATGATATTTGACAAACGTACGACTTTGGTTATACTTTTTAAGATTAATTTAAGACACGTGATAGTGAGAATAGATTGTGCCACTTAAAACGCCCGTTTTTTTATGACAACCTGTCAATGCGGACAATAATGTTCACAGAAGATGGCTACTATCTCAAATTGCTGTCTCATTAATCAATGTCTCACTTTTATGTGGCGTCCTAAAATAAGTTTACAGTTTCGAAGTGAATTTATTAGTTCATGCTTATAGTCCTACTATCTGTTTACAGTATCTCAACTAAAAATCAGTTGG
>NZ_BAAGVY010000023.1:0-58306 GCF_054780635.1 Spirosoma knui
TGTGGATTATGAACGGTCAGTAAAAGTATCGGAAGCGATGATTCAACTGGCCATGATTCGCATTATGATCCGACGATTTTAATTTTAGACAGTCTCTAAGACAGAGCAGTTTGTTGACTAGGACGTGCAAAGTCATAATTCAGGCGGTATGTATTACAGACTATAAGCGGTGCTGACGAGTGGCTCCCCGGCGGCTGAGCGTAAAGGTCGTTAAGCCGTAATGAGCTACTGAAAGTGGAGATACAAACAGCTCAGCTTAGCCATCCAGCTGTTTGCATTTAGAACTGCAAAACCACTGCGGGTACCGTAAATTATGTTCCATAGAGGTTTACAGTATGAGTGAATAAAAAATCTTCTATGGGTATTTACGTCTGGAAAACGTGAAAGCCAGTCCCACTTTAAGGGCTGGCTTTTTTTGTGGGCTGATTTCGGAAAACCGGATAAGGAGTATTCCAGTTAAGTCTACACGATTCAACCAACATCTAGCCTCAACTTACCATGAAAACCTTATTCTTACCGGTTATTCTCTGTTTTGCTACGTCCTTAACTACGTTCGCGCAATCGGCCAAAACCGAGAGTACTACGTCGTCAAAATCTGTAAGTGCAGCGCAGGGCGAAGTCGCCCGCTGGGCCGGAAATTGCCTGCGGTGCAGTTTCGAGAAGCGTGCCTGGGCGGCAGTCAACGGTACCTGCTATTACCCCATCGATATGGATATGAAAGCGGGAACGTACACAATCTCACGCCGGACGACGGGTGGTAAGCTCGAAAGTGCAAAGCTAACTGTCACAGGGAAACCTTGTAAACAAGAGGATATTAAAGATTTTCCCAAGAAGGAGTACGTAAACGTATCAGCGCAGAATCAGGCCAGGGCCGTTAAGGAAGCTGCTGTCGTGAATCCAATCATTGCGTATAAAGCGGATGTGCGTCCTGCTGTCTTTGATTTGCCCATTGGTAAACCCGCTGACCCATTACCCAAAGGCGAGGGGAATTTTGGAGCCTGCCGTACGTTTGACGGGCAACCTCGCGACCGGCATACGGGTCAGGACTATCCCGTAACTGCGGGAAAATCGGTGCTGAGCGCTGGTAACGGACGGGTGGTGCTGGCTGCGAACCTATTTTATAGCGGTAATGCCGTATTTATAGACCATGGTAGCGGCCTGATAACCGAATACTTTCACCTGAAAAGTTATACAGTAAAGCCGAATCAAACGGTTAAAAAAGGAGAGAAGATCGGTGTCGTTGGAGAAACGGGGCGGGTAACCGGTCCCCACTTACACTTCGGCGTCCGTTGGCACGGAGCCTGTATAAATCCTGGCTATTTATTAGTAGACCCTTCAGAGCTTCCCGACGTTAAATAACGGTCAGACAATTTTATTGGGCGGTTCGCTGACTTACTTTAACGTATTAGATAGGCCTAAAAAAGATAAGGTTCCCCGATCTGAGCGGAGAACCTTATACTGACTATTCCTAAACCCTTAACCTTTTCTACATGAAAAACTAACTTTTACCCTTTTCTGTTCCAAATACTTGACTAAATCAGTATTTATTTTAAACTACTGGTTGTCAAGCGATTCGCTGTTTGACCGATCAACATCCCAGAGGAAGTTAATCATGCGAGCCGTATGATTGGCCTGCGTCATCCAACGGTTGGCTTCGGCTGATTTCTGCTTTGCCAGTACGTTATTTACCTGGACAGCGGCTTCGTTGAATTTGGCCCGGTCGGTGGCGGTAAGTTGCAGCACATTCGCCGGACTCTGGTTGTACAACGAAACAACACTCATAAAGTTTTGCCAGTTGGTGTTGTGTTTCGACTTGATAACGTATTGCTCAACGTAAGCAGCGAACTGCTTTTCTGAACCGTTAACAAGCATAGCACTTGCCGGCTTGTTGGCTGCCGGGCTATCATCAGTGTTGGTGGTGGTAGCCGCGGTTGCTCCGAATGTCACTAATCCTAATCCAAGAATCAACGACGCAAAGATAACACGCGATTTCATTGTTTTGTTCTATTTTGTTTTCAATTATTGAACGCACAAATGTACTACGAAGTTTGCAGAATACAAGTGTACTCAACGATCAAGACAAAATATTATTCTGAATAAAATGCGGTTAAATGGTTAATTTAATTATAAATTAGATGTATAAATAAATTTGTAAAAATATTATTTGTGTCAGTGGCTCTTTTGTTGCTATAAATATTTGTTACGGAAAAATGCAAAATTCTTTAAAAAATTATATCATTGGTTGTAATTATTCATAGCCATCTGTATGCCCATAGTACAAAAACTGAGGGCTGCGTCACCAGCGCGGTCCAGATAGTCCGGTAATTGAATTAATTCATCCTCCGGAAACTGCCCCAAAACGAAGTCAACTTGTCGTCCTTTGGAAAAATTATTACCGATACCAACCCGAAGTCGGGCGTATTCCTGGGTGTTCAGCACTTCGTCAATGTTACGTAATCCGTTGTGTCCACCCGCTGAGCCTTTGGGTTTTAGCCGAAGTTTTCCGAAGGGTAAATCTTTATCGTCGGTGATCACGAGCAAATTCTCAACCGGAATGTTCTCCTGCTTCATATAATACAGAACTGCCCGTCCGCTCAGGTTCATATAGGTCGTTGGTTTCACCAGAAGAATCTGCTTGCCTTTGTGCTGCCATTTTGCCGTGTAGGCTAAGCGCGTCATGCTGAAGTCGAATGCGTATTGCGCGGCCAGCCGATCGAGTACCATAAAGCCAGCGTTGTGTCGGGTAAGTGCGTACTCGGGGCCGATGTTGCCGAGGCCAACCAGTAAAAATTTCACAGTTCGTAGTGCGTTAATTTTCGTTTTTATACGTAACGGCAAAGTTCAGCGAAAGTGTTCAGCCAAAAAAGTAAGCCCGCAGCGCAAAACTGAAAACTGAAAACGTACTTTTACTTTATGAATCAACAACGCCTGATTTTAGCCAGCCCACTGCTTGAAATCGTTATCAGTCGGCTGGCTCAGCAACTTATCGAAGAGCATCAGAATTTCTCGGATACTGTTATCCTGGGAATGCAACCCCGGGGTATCTATTTCGCCGAGCGAGTGGGGCGCGAACTGAACCGTGCGCTGGGCTATACGGTGCCACTGGGTTATCTGGACGCCACCTTCTACCGCGATGATTTTAAACGGCGGAATACTCCCCTACGGCCGAATACAACCCACGTACCATTCATCATTGAAGATAAGCGGGTGATTCTGGTCGATGATGTGCTGGCTACAGGACGTATGGTTCGGGCCGCGCTCGATGCCATGACCGCATTTGGTCGCCCCCGCAAGGTTGAACTCCTGGTTTTAATTGATCGCCGGTATAATCGCGATCTGCCAATTAAGCCTGATTACACAGGCAAACGCGTAAATACCCTGCAATCGCAACGGGTGCTGGTGGAATGGACGGAACAAGGGGCCGATGCCGATCGGATCTGGTTGGTTGAGTAGAAAGTACTATACAGTTGAGTTCCAATTTATTACAATTCAGGATTAATTCCGTGCAAGTCAGCCGACATAGATGGTTACAAATCACGTAGGATTGCGTAATTTCGCCAACCATCTAATTTGGCATGAAGACATTTTTACATCGAGTAGCGTTTGGGTTGTTATGGGTAGTTTTAGCAACTATTGGTACCTCGGTTCGGGCGCAAACTGTTTATACGGTAACCGGAATGGTGACGGACGCCCAAACTGGCGAACCTGTGCCGTTTGCCAGCGTTGCGCTCACCGGTCGTCGAGTCGGGACGTTGACCGACGAGAAAGGCCGATATTCTCTGACGACAAAAAATTTGTCTGATTCGCTGGCGGTTAGTTCGCTGGGCTACGCAACTTTACGCCGGGTCATCGACCGCGAACGGATTTCGCAGGCCATCGACTTTAAGCTGGTTGCCGCCGGGAATTCCTTGCAGGAAGTGGTGGTTCGGGCGGGCGAAAATCCAGCGTTTAAAGTGTTACGTCAGGTTCGCAAAAACCGGCTGCTCAACGACCGTAACCGGTTGTCAGCCTACGAGTGTGACAGCTACGTAAAAACAGAGATCGCCTTAAGCCACGTATCGGATAAAGTCCGTCGGAACCCACTGATTAAACGGATCAATGAAGCCATGAGCCGCTATGATTCGCTGGTGGACGATCAGGGGCATCGGCTAGTGCCCATGCTAGCGTCTGAATCGGTGTCACGCTACTACTTTCGGGATAATCCCCAACGCCGACGCGAAGAGGTTAAGAAAACACGGATTAAAGGCGTAGCTGTCGACGACGCTGGCCTGAGTTCTCAGTTGTTGGGTGGTACAAGCCTGGTCAGTCAGAATTTTTACGATAATTACATTCCTATTCTGGGTAAAGACTTTGCGTCGCCCATCGGCGATAACTGGAAAAACTGGTACGAGTTCTTTCTGGCCGACACTACGCAGATTGGCGACCGAATCTGTTACGAGATTCAGTTCGAGCCCAAGCGACCCGAGGATCTGGCGTTCACGGGTAAGGCCTGGATCGATACGACTTCGTTTGCCCTGTGCCAGATTGAAGCCAACATTGGGAGCGGAGCTAACCTCAACTACGTTCGGCGGCTGGTGATTGAACAGGAACTGGAGCCGACACTCGATACCGCTTCGGGCTCGGGAGCAACTACCGGCTGGCTACCAACGAGCCTACGCCTGACCGCCGACTTAACGGGTGTGGGGAAGCAGTCGCTGGGAATGCGTGCCAAGGTGACCTTGCATAATAGTAACGTAGTTGTCAATCGACCCAAACCAGTTGGCTTCTACGACCAGCCCATTGAGCAACACGATACGGTCGCCACCGCAAACGATGCCTATTGGCAGACTGTGCAGCAAACGTTAGCCGGAACGGACTCCCTCAGCAAAGAAGATAAAAAGGCACGTACGTTAATTGACTCGCTACGGAAGGTGCCTGTAGTACGGGCAGCTGAGGCCATTGGTCAGATTGCCGTTACGGGCTTCTACAAAGTCGGTGGGTTTGACATTGGTCCGTACCCGTATCTGTTTGCCTATAATACCGTAGAAGGGTTACGTACGCGCATCGGTTTCCGCACGAACGAGCAACTAAGCCGAACCTGGGTGTTACGTGGATACGTAGCGTACGGCACGCTTGACCAGCAATTCAAGTACGGTGCTGAGATCGATTATATCGTCTCGCGTCGGCGCTGGACCATGATTGGAGTGCGCATGGCGAACGATCTGGAGCGGTTGGGATTAACGCCCGAGCTGATCGGAGGAAACCGGATGTTTTACGCCCTAAGCCGTTTCGGTAAGTACCGAGGTGCCTATCGTAACCTGCAGAAAGAAGCGTTCTTCCGGACTGAGCCGATAAAAGGTGTTCTGATTACCGCTACGTTGGGAAGCCGCAGTTTCGATCCGCTGTTTCCGTTTCACTACCGGGTTCACCCGGAGATGGAAGATCAATCGCCGTTAAAATCCGAGATACTGGATGCCTACTGGTCGGTTGAAGCCCGGCTGTCGCGCAAAGAAAAATACATCATGGACGGCAACGAGCGCATCACACTCGGCACCAAGCGAGCACCCGTGCTGACGATCCGGTACACGCACGGCTCCCGTTCGATTGGCAGTGATTACAACTACGATCGGATTACGGCGCGGGCGCAGCAAACCTTCCGGCTTGGTCCACTCGGGCGCATGTCGTACCTGCTGTCGGCCGGATTCACCCCATCCACGTTGCCAGCTCCGCTGTTGTTTCCGCACATCGGTAACCCAACGCCCTTGCTGACCACCAATACGTTCAACCGGATGCAGTTTTACGAGTTTGTAAGCGATCGGTTCGTTGCGGTTCACATTCAGCACAAATTCGAAGGATTGCTGTTTAACCGGCTACCCGGTATTCGTAAGTTGAACTGGCGGCTGGTCGCCAATGCGGACGTACTCTGGGGGAGTATGTCGCGCGAGAACAAAGCCGTCGAAACCTTCAAGCCGCTGCCCGATGGGTTTAAACCGATTCATTTTGGCTCACTTAACAGCGCTACGCCTTATGTTGAACTCGGTTATGGTATCGACAATATCTTTAAAATCTTCCGCATCCAGGGCATTCACCGCTTAACGTATCTGGATACGGGACGTAACGGCATACCGGTCGATCGGTTCGTTGTCAAGGCGGCAGCTTCCATTAGTTTTTAATCAGAACCGTAATCTTTTTGACGGTCACAATGGTTGATAAGTGAGATTCACTTATCAACCATTGTGTTTTTATGGCCCTTGTCGCTCCTGTCGTTATTCAGAAAGTAACCGGCGAAAACCAGACCGAATCCCCCGACCTGCTGGCCGTTGAAGAGCCACTGGAAATTCGGTTGGGCTACGGACCAGTCGGCGACCGCCAGCAACGGCCGGTATCCGTTACGATGCGTACACCGGGTCACGACGAAGAACTGGCTATGGGCTTTTTGTTCGCCGAAGGCATCATTCAGTCGCCGTCCGATATTGTTTCTTGTCGGCATTGCGTGCAGGAATCGGCCAAAGAGGGCAATGTCATTCGGGTGGAGCTTCAGCCTGACGTAGTGGTAGATTGGACCCGGCTGGAACGGAACACCGTTACGTCGGCGAGTTGTGGACTGTGCGGCAAAACCACCATTGAAGCCGCGATGGCGCACGCAGAAGGCCCGATATACTCTGAGTTTACGCTTGAACCAGCCGTACTGCATCAGTTGCCTGAGCGGGTTCGGGAAACCCAGCGTGCCTTTGCCTATACCGGCGGTATTCACGCGGCTGCTCTGTTCGACGAAAGCGGCAAACTCTTGCTCGTTCGGGAAGACATCGGTCGGCACAACGCGCTGGACAAGCTGATAGGAGCGGCTTTCTGGCAAAACTGGTTACCGCTCCATAGCGCGGGTATCTTGCTGAGTGGCCGGATCGGCGTGGAGCTGGTACAGAAAAGCTGGCGGGCTGGCGTTCCGTTCCTGGCCGCAGTCGGAGCACCGTCGAGTCTGGCCGTACAGATGGCACACGAAGCCCAGATTACCCTGGCCGGTTTTGTGCGGAACGAGCGGTTTAATCTGTATTCGAAACCCGAGCGCGTGCGGCTTGAGCAACTAGCTTAAGGCGTTACGTCCTGGGGCACCATGATCGTTAATGCTTTGGACTGAATTCTGGCCTTAAGTTTTGTGATGCGGCCCCGGTACTCGCCATCAACCTGAAAGTAAGCCTTCCGGTGCGTTTCAATCGTAACCGATGTTGCGGGTAAAATTTCGATCTTTTTTGGATCGAACGGCTTATAACGCCAGAATAATTTCAGAATTTCCCAGAACACTAACCGCCGAAAAATAACGACCTCAAACTGACCGTCGGAAAGATCACCATCAGGGTTAATGATGGCACCGGTACCGTACATACGCGCATTCGCCAGAACAATCATCAGGGCGGCCCGCTGCACGCACTCCTCACCGATTTGGATTTCCACGCGGAGTAGCCGCCGTTTTTGTAATACGTTGATTACGCTGCGCAGGTAACCGAACTTACCCCTGAAATTATTTTGCGCGTAATACTTTACTAGGTGGGCGTTGAGGCCAATGTCGCTCAGATGGAGGCAGATGTCGCCGTCGTTCACCTGAATTACATCAATGGGTTTCGACGTGCCGTTGACCAGGACAGCCAAACTCTCCGTTACGTCGGCCGGAATACCCAGTTCGCGGGCCATGCCGTTCGCAGAGCCAGCGGGCAGCACGCCCAAAGTAATGTCAGTGCCCAGCAGTTGGGTTGCCACGCATTTAATGGTTCCATCACCACCTACCGCCACTACACAGTCTGGCCGATGACGATCGATGTGTTCCCGGATCAGCGCATCGTCAGTTTTGCCGTTGAGGTAAAATAGGTGGGCGGTATGCGGCTGGTTCGCGAAATACGTTTGGATGTTTTCTACCCAAACGGACTTGTCCCGGCCACCAGAAACAGGATTGATAGCAAATAAAAAGATCAACTTACCGGCGATTTATGTGTTATTAAGAGCACGAATCGAGCATTGGCTATGGATACGCTGCAACCTACATCAACCGCTACACAAAACCTAAGCCTGAAAGCCAGACTGACTCGTCGGCTCCGGTATTGGCTGCGCCTGACCGATGAACCAACCGTAAAGCTGTATCGGGGCTACGGGAATGATGCGCGGCTGACGGTGCAGGGGACGGTGTTCAGACGGTCGGCACTGCCCCGCAAAAACTACCGCGATAGTGCAATTATTAATCTGCTCGGCGTTCTGCGGCTTTTTCTGGTGGCTCCCCATCCGCATGCTTTAGTCCGGATCAACGTAGCAGGTTATGAAGCCGATACCCAGGCCGATGCCGATGGCTACTTTCGCGTGGAGGTGCCGGTCACGAATCCACTGGCACCAGGCTGGCATCCGGTAACGGCATCGTTAATCAGCCAGACATTGGCCACGGAAACTGTATTGGCAAGGGGAGAAGGGCAAGTTCTGGTGCCCGACCCAACTCAGTTCATCTGTATCTCCGATATTGACGATACGTTTCTCGTGTCGCATTCAGCTACCATTGCGAAACGATTGATGGTTTTATTGACGCAGAACGCGCACAGCCGACAACCGTTCGAAGGTGTAGTGGCTCACTACCAACTGCTGGCCCAGGCCGACAGCGGTCCAACGATGACGAACCCGTTCTTCTACGTATCGAGCAGCGAATGGAATCTGTACGATTATATACTGGACTTCTCGCTGAAGAATCAACTGCCCAATGGAGTGTTCATGCTCAGTCAACTGAAACGACTGGGACAGGTCCTGAAAACCGGTCAGAATAAACACATGACCAAGTTTTCGCGCATTGTGCGGATTGTCGAAGCGTTTCCGGATCAGCAGGTTATTTTACTCGGCGACGACACGCAGGAGGACCCGACCATTTATGCGTCGGTAGTAGAGCACTTCCCGAAGCAGATTCATTGCGTGTACATCCGTCAGGTGCATCGGCAAAACCAACCCAAAACGCGTGAGATTCTCCAGCGCATCGAAGCCGTGGGTGTGCACTGCTGCTATTTTGCCCATAGCGAGGAAGCTAAAGGTCACTCCGTAACTATCGGCTTAGTCCCTTCTTAACGAACCGTGGCCCGAAGCTAGCTTCGGGCCACGGTTGATGATCAACTAAGAATTGAGCACCTACTTGGTGGCAATATAAAAGAAGTCCAGACTGCCAGCCGGGTCGTTGCTGACGAGGTAATCCGTGTAATTAATCTGGGCCGCGAGTCCATCCGCCTGAAGCAGGCGGTTCCGGTTCAGCCGATTCATCAGGTCATACGGTACTTGCAGTAGTCGGCGGGGCAGGCGGTACTGCAGATTAAAAATGTCGAAGCGCGTCAATTTACGAACTGACTCTTTGTTCTGCTCGTAATACATCATCACCTTGTCGTTGCCGTGAATACCCCGCGTCTCGATAGATGAGAAATAGTTGGTGATCAGCGATTTCAGACCGTCGGCGTAGTACTCGCGAACGTGCCAGGGATTGCGCGTCAGCGAAAACTGCTTGTTAACGGTTGTCAGCAACAGTTTGCCACCCGGCTTCAGAACGCGGTGCGCTTCCTTAATGAACAGATCATCGTTCTCGATGTGCTCAATCACCTGGAACGTAACAATATAATCGAACGTATTATCGGCCAGACCCGCGAGAGGGGGAATATTGGCGGCTATAAACGTCGATTTTGGATACTCAGCCTGTAAAGCGGCAATCAGCTCCTGGTTCTTGTCGATGCCCGTGTACTGGTCAGCAGCTTTGGTCAGCAGCTCTAAACCACGGCCCCAGCCGCAGCCTATTTCGAGTACGTTGCCGTTGACGAGGGCAGCCGCTTCGACGTAGGGAAACAAAAGCCGTTGGTGAACGGGATTGTCGGACGCGATTTCGGCTGAGGTGATTTCAGTGGTTTTGTACATACGCTTGCAATTCGTACCGTAAAATTACTCTTTTGCGGAGGCAAAGAAAAATGAACCGCCCGGATAACTCGAACGTTGTTGTTTTTTCGTTATAAACGAACAGTGATCGGTTGCGGGTAAAACAAGCCAATGAGCTTACCAGCAATGGGTCAAAACTTGTTCAGAATAGGTTATCTTAAAAACGCCTGAGATTGCCGTTGTTTATGCGTATACTGTCTGCTTTATTACTTATTGTTTTCCTATCGGCCTGTTCGTCCAGTAAAAAAGCGCAGCAGGCCCGCATCAATGCGGCTTATGATGCCCGCACGGAAGCGCAGCGTAACCAGGTCCAAAAACCCGAAACCCGCGACGATACGCGGTCAGCTACGTCTGCCAGATCATCGGAGGGGCCAGTAGCGACGTCGACGGTGACCACCTCGTCGAAGTCGGCCAGCGAATGGACCGTTACGTCTATCAAAGGGAAATTTCTGGCAACTGACACCACCAATGTTCGCGTGTATATGAACCTGACGGCCCGCACGCCCACCGGCGACCCGCTGCTCGATCCGGCTCAGTTCAGCGAACACTTTCAGATTGCCTATGTCATGTATCCCGACTACAACAACCGCGAGCGACTTGGGTACGGAACTGTGCCCTTATCTGCGCAGAACGTACGGCGGGATGGCGATCAGTTGACCCTTACCTTCGACGTAAAGCGTCCTAAAGATGCAGTGAATGCGGTTCTCCTGACCGAGATTACCGAGATCAATACGGGCACAAAGGCACGTAACGATTTGTCGCTGCGGTTCAGAGCGCCGAAGTTGAGCGATCGGTTTACCCTGTTTGATAAGACCGGCCAGCAGCCGCAGCTCCGCAATTACGTAAACGCGGGCGATACGGTGATGATCCGCGATGTGAATGGCACCAGCAAGCCGTTGTACGGGTTTCACTATAAGCACGATTTCGACGCGGCTTCGTCGCCGATGAACACCTCGTCCCGGCCAACGCCCAAGTCGCTGAACGTCGATACCACGCTGACCATCAGCACTAACAAACCCTTCGTGCTGCCCAAAGAAGGCCTGTACTATTTTATGGAAGATACCGCCGATGCCGCTGGTATTGGACTGGTGGTTACGGATAAGCGATTCCCGAAACTGACGCGCCCCGAAAAGCTGATCAAGCCGGTGCTGTACATGAGTACGAGCAGCGAGATCAACGAACTGAATCAGGCGCAGGATACAAAAAAGGCGTTTGACCGATACTGGCTCAGCCTGATGTCAGGCAATGAAGAAGTCGCCCGGAAAACGTTAAAAGCGTATTTCGACCGCGTGGAAGAAGCAAACCGGCTGTTCACGTCGTATAAAGAAGGCTGGAAAACCGACAAGGGCATGATTTACATCGTGCTCGGTCCGCCCGACCGGGTGCAACGCAACCGCGAACGGGAAGTGTGGGTGTATAACCGCCGGGCGAATGTCTCAGAGATTAATTTTACGTTTACCAAAAAACCAAATCAATTTGTCGAGGATCACTACGAACTGGTACGCTATATTGAGTATCAGCCAATTTGGTACCCGATAGTCGAAGCATGGAGAACCGGCGCAATCCGCGAGTAAATCGCCCCAGTCATCAACGAAATCAATCCAGACCGGGTGGCGCACGCCCGCAATTTCGGCCTCAGCCCGACGAAATGGTGTTTGGCATTCAGTCCGTTATCGAGACCCTGCGGTCCGATCAGCAGATTGACAAGCTGTATATGGAGAAAGGGTTAAGCAACCCCGATATTCAGAATCTTGCCTTTCAGAACCGGGTAACCATTCAGCGCGTACCGGTCGAGAAACTAGACCGATTAACCCGCAAAAACCACCAAGGCGTCGTTTGCCTGGTATCGGCCATTCAGTACGTGAAGCTGTCGAATGTGGTGGCCGACGTATTTGAGCGGGGCGAAACACCGTTTTTCCTGCTGCTGGACCGGATTACGGACGTCCGAAATTTCGGCGCCATTGCCCGTACCGCCGAATGTACTGGTGTACAGTGCATCGTGATTCCGGGGCGGGGCGCGGCTGCCATTAACTCCGATGCCATGAAAACATCGTCGGGGGCGCTGAACCACATATCCGTTTGCCGGGAGCCCGATCTGACCGAAACCATAAAATACTTACAGGACTCCGGTATTACAGTCGTTGCCTGTACTGAAAAATCGAATCGTGACCTATACGAGCGAACAACCGACTTATCGGGACCGATTGCCGTTGTGATGGGATCGGAAGAAGACGGAATCTCGCCGGAGTTGTTACGTATGGCGGACAATCATGTTAAGATTCCGTTACTGGGTGCGGTGGGCTCACTCAACGTATCGGTGGCTACGGGCGTGGTGTTGTATGAAGTCGTCCGGCAGCGGGCGCTGCGAACTCCACAAGAACCGTAACGTACAGATATAGAATCATAAAAAAGCCACGCTACGTTCGGCGTGGCTTTTTTATGCGCTTATCGGGCGATGTTACGTTAACAATAGTTAGTGCAGGGGTAAGCCGTAGGCGAACGTAAAGGCGTAAATGCCGCTGCCGAGTTCAAAATTCGTGGTCACGCTCGAACCAATATCCAAGTAACCACCCGTCGAAAGGGGGATCATCATACCAACCATCGGCTCGAATCGAAAAGCCGTCACGGTGATGGTACTGATGCCCACATCGACTCCGACGTTTAGGTCGGTATGTATTCCTTTCAACCAATACCGCCGAATACCTACGGTGGCGGGTATACTTAGCCCGGCGCTGGTTTGATAGGTTTTTCGGAACTGCTCGGCGTAACGGCCTTTAATCAGGAGTACTTCCAGACCCGTTTTGGCCGTAAATGCCCATTGGTCACGCCACGGACGCTGGTACCGTATGTCCAGACCACCACTTAGTCCGACCCCATTATAGAGGCCGATACCTAAACCGGGCGTAATGCCTGCAAATAATACCTGCTGATTGTCCTGTGCGAGACAGCGTCCCGAAAAAAGCGTGCTCAGACCAAGTAGCCACCCGACGAGCAGGGTATTAAGCCGACGATTATGCGTTTGGTTCATGATCGTACTTAGTTGTTCTTTAGGGAGAGACCGAAGGCCGCACCAATGGTAAATACTCCGCTGCCCTTGGCAAAGCTGGTGAAATACCCGGCGTTCAGATCTAGTTTGCCACCGTTCGGTAGGGGAAGCAGGTAACCAGCGCTCGGCTCGACGTGCAACGAAGACACCATACTGGCGTTAGCGGCAATATCGACTCCGACGTTCAGATCAACGTGAGCCCGGTCGTTCAGGTAGACCCGCGGCCCGAAACAAATCGGTATGGCAAGACCCATGGCTACGGATTCGTACGAATAGAAGTTGTAATACAACGTATTGAAGCCAAAGCCTGAGATGGGACTATAGCCATAACCCAAGTACGAGTTCGGAACCAGAAACGCGCTGCTGACCCGGTACACCTCCAGGCCCACTTTGGCGGTTAGGGCTACGTTGGTCGTAAGTGGGTATTGAAACCGGCCGCTAACCCCGGCTCCGTACTTGATGCCATTGTATCGACCGATACCCGCCAGCAGATTAGCGCCCAGGTAGACTAGCTTATCGTTGGCCTGACCAACGGCTAGGGTTAGCTGGCCCAGTACCAGCAGGCCAGTTAGTACCCAAACGAGTTGATACGTTCTCATCGGCTCGCCGTAAATGCCATTCGGGCTTCCTGCGTCTGCACGTCAAATTTGAGCGTGTTGCCGCTGATGGTGGCGAGGGTTTCACCATCGTATACCAGTTCATACCGTGACCCGTTTTTCTCTACGTCAATCTCTTCAAAGTCAATAGCGTCAAGGGCCTTGCTATCAAAGGTCAACTGTAGCGTCATCTGGGCTTTGTTGGGATCCGTCGATTCGGTCAATTCAACCGTACCGTGATATGTCTTTTTGCCGTTCTGGACGACGGGTAGGGTAGGAATGTTCAGTTCGTCATCCTGGGTCTGGTACCGGAAGGAACTCAGCGTATACGTACCAATAACTGCCCCCGCCGTGCCCTGGGGTTTAACGTCGTCGGCATCTTTCTTACAGGCTGTGATCGTGAACGTTACAACGAGAAGGAGAAAAAGCGTTTTCATGGATCAGCGTTGGTTTACAGGCGATTACCGTCAATCGCTGAGGCAAAACTACCGGGCTGTATGCCGCTCATCAATACGTCATTTGTATGATTTTTAGCGGTCGTTATTGGCAGTTTTTCGAGCTGAATCCGATGAATGTTACGTGTTGAATTTTGTTTGCTTCTTACACCTAGCTCCTCTGTTGGTGTGAGAAGAGGAAGATACGATCTCGTAGTAGCACCTGCCTACCGGCGACCCAGGTACTTGTTCACCGCTTCGACTTTGGAGTGTACCTGTAACTTTTCGTAAATATTGAAGATGTGCTTGCGTACCGTGGTCGGGCTAACAAAGAGTTCTTCAGCTACTTCCTTGTGGCTGAATCCCTTGGCCAGCCGATCCAGAATTTCCCGTTCGCGGGGCGTCAATACAATTAACTCATCCGGCTGCGACGAACGTACATGAAACGAACTGGCAATTTTGCGGGCGATGGTACTGCTCATGGGCGCTCCGCCTTCGTGAAGTTCGGTAATGGCTTCCAGGAGCTTGTGGGGAGGGCTGCGCTTAAGAATATAAGCATTAGCGCCTGCTTTCAGGGCGTCGAAAACAGTTTCGTCTTCGTCGTACATGGTACACATCATGAACTGCGTCTGAGGACACAGGGACTTGAGCTGGCGAACGCATTCGATCCCGTTCATACCCGGTAAGTTGATGTCCATCAGTACTACGTTGACGCAGTGGCTGGGCAGCTCGGCCAGCGCAGCTTCGGCCGTTTCGAAGGTGGCTTGACAGGAAAAGCCCTCTGCTCCGTCAATCAGAATGGCCAGTGACTGCCGGATCGCTTCCTGATCCTCAACGATGGCAACGGTTATGGGGAGTTTCATCAGGCAATATTCAGCGAATTTTCTGGGTTACGCCATACTACATTTGCGGTATTTTACGCACGGGTACCGACGGGTACGGGTACACAATTTCGACGCAGGTACCACTCGGCGTCGATACAATATGGCAGTGCCCGCCCGACTCGGCCATCCGATTCTGCATGTTGGTAAGGCCGTTGCGGTTACCGGGCAGTTCACTGGGTTCGAAACCACGACCGTTGTCGCATACCTGAATGGTCAACTGCTCCGCGTCGGGCTGGATACGTAGCATCACCTGCGTAGCCTGCGCGTGTTTCACTACATTATTCAACGCTTCCTTAACCGTCAGAAACACATTCCGGCGGTCAGCGCCCCGTATAGAAATCTCGTGGGGCGATTCGGCCACTTCGGTCCGTAGGCTAAGCGAGGTGTTTTCGATGAACTCACTGGCGTAGGCTCGGGTATAGGCAATCAGCCCATTCAGACTATCGTTCCGGGTATTGAGCGACCAGATAATTTCGTTCATGCTGGTCACCATTTCCGCCGAAATCACCGAAATTTTTTCTACCTCCGGTGAGGTGGCTGTTCCCATCCGGGTTTTTACCACTTCGCTGAGCAGGCCAATCGCCGTCAGTGACGCTCCGAGGTCGTCGTGCATCTCTTTTGAGATGCGCAACCGCTCTTTTTGCTGCCCCTGTAGTTCCGACTGAACGACGGCTAGTTCGCGTTCGCGTTCGGCCGCTAACAGCGCATTGGCGGCTGATCGCTGTCGCTGCCGATAGTAAAGGTAACCCAATACAGCTCCCAGAGCAACCAGCCCGGCGGTTAGAATAGCCACCAGCAGCCACAGGTTCTGCCGCTTTCGATCGGCTTCGAGCTGGTCGATCTGGCGCTGTTTTTCGAGCAGCTTCTGTCGGGATTCCGTTCGTTTCAGTTGAAGTTCGTAATCCTGCAATAGTGCCTTTGTTTCCTGGTTATCGAGAGAATCGTCCACGCCGATATACTTATCGAGCCACTGTGCCGCGGCTCGGTAGTCGCGTAGTGCGTTCGTCGCTACGGCGTATTCGCGGTAGATGTTACGTAGTTCGGTCAACCCCGACTGGCTCGTTACCGCCAGCTTATACGATTGATCCAATAAGGCTTTAGCTTCCCGAAACCGTTTCATGCGACTGTTCGTCTGCGCCAGCGCCATGAGCATGTGAAGTTCGTGGCGCGGGTTGCCTACCTGTCGGCTTAGTTGCAGGGCTCGACGCTGGTAATACAGTGCCGAATCATAACGGGCTTCGGCGCTGTAGTCGTAACCCATGTTGTTGTATAAGTTAATGACGAAATCAAGGTCATTGTTGGCGTCAATCCAGTGTTCGGCCTTCTGGTAGTAGCGCCGGGATTCGCTGGTTTTATTTTGCTTGCTGAGCACATTAGCAATGCTGAAGTAATCGATGGCAATGGATCGCCGGTCGGCTGAATCGGTGAGGTTAAAGGCCAGCGACCGTTGGTAATAGACCAGCGCCTGGGGAAACAAGCGCTGCTGCTCGTAGATATATCCCAAATTCTGGTTGATGACGGCTACGTTTTTTAGCTTACCGATCTGCTTCATGTAATAGGCCGCCTGCTGGTAGTAAGGAACAGCCTGCTTCAACTGACCCGCGTGTAGGCTTGTGTTCGCCAACGCAAAGTAGCTGATGCTCAGGTTACGTCGGGAGGTATCTTTTTTGGCAAGCTGGAGAGCTTTTTGGGCAACGGCGTACGCTTCGGTATGTCGGCCGAGGTTATTGAGCAGATAAGCCAGGAGCCGGACGCTGTCGAAATAGCCTTTCGTATAGCCAATTTTTTCGGCAAGCTGATACGCTTTCTGATACGTTACCAGCGCGGTCTGGCTCTGCCGGGTCTCAATGGCTTCGGCCTTTCGCAGCAGTTCGTTGACGTAACTGGTATCGGTTGGATTGGATGGTGACTGGGCGTAGCTGAACAGACCGCCCATCAGCAATAGCACAATCAGGCAGGAACGCTGAACAAGCATAGCGAGAGAAGCAGAACGTATTTCGATTCGGGGCTTGGCGTTCATGGAGTATTCAAAGAATGTTCAGCCTTGTATAAAGATACATTGCTTCAATGAAATCATCTGTTTCGTCCATGTTCGTCAGCCTATCTGATGCAAAACCGATGTTCCCAGCAGGGATTTAATCCACCACTACCTTTTTGGTCGACGAAGAGAGGGTTGGATGCAGCCCCATAATTGCGTCATTACATTTGGTACAAACCAGCCCCAATTCCGTTCCAGACTTTAAATCTGTGTTTTCGTGTGTCGTCACAAAAGAAGGAAGCTGAAGTTTTGCCCTCAACCGTTCTGTTTCCAATACGCAATCGAAGTAGACCCACTCTCTACAGTGGTCAGACCATGCCTTTCCACGAAAGGTTTCTGAAATGCCCTTAGTTTTCAGATAGTTCTCCAAGGGTTGTAAATGCTCACACATAATGTTTGTCAATTCGCACCATTGGAGAGACTTACTCATACATTTTGCACCCTGTAGCAGATCCGCAAACTTGCCACGATGCAGCATCAGCACCTTACTTATAATTTCTGTCTGTGGAGTGTGATCTGTTGGAAGTCTTCTACTTTGGTGAAATACTCTATTCCTAGAACTAACAGGGTTGAACTGATAAAGGAAACTTTCTGCATGATTGCCAGCAAGCCCCAATTGCCGAATCCGTATAAGAAAAAAGTATAGTAAAAAATCAATAAGCAAAGAATACAGCAGAATCTGAGTACACGAAGTTTTGTCCTGCGTGTGAATACGGTAATGTAAAAGAAGCCAACCATCGACAAAGTCCCTGAAACGATTACCATTAGATCATGCAGGGGCGTAGCGATTAAGAACGTAAAGAATATATTCGACACACCTACGTAGTAGAGAACAGGGGCTGCATGTGGGTGAGCTATTTTTTTTGACGTGTTGGTGAAAAAAACACCGTAACCAACCGAGTGGAAAGCGATGCCAATGATTGCCCAAATTCTGGAAGGGTTTTCCTGACCATTTATCGCTTTTGCTGCGAACAAATTGCTTATAAAATTTTTCGACCAGTCAAACCCAGTGGAGTTACTGTCAAGGATTGAGCCGCCCGGATAAAGAAAGACGGAAATAAATAGCAAAACCACAGAAGTCGATACGCATATAAGAACCGAATACTGCTTAATCATCTGTTTCTGCTCACGATTAAAATCAGTTGCGAATGGTTTGCCGAATAGCTTGCTATGACCGCTACCTACTAAATATACGAGATTCCCTGTATCAGCCTGAGGCCACCGTAGTCTGGTCAGTTCGTACCCTGAGCCGTTTAACGCAAAAACGCTCCAGCCCGTGACGGGTTGGAGCGTTTTTGTTTTTCAGATTATCGAACCAGGAAAGCGGATTACGATTTCTTGGATTTGCTTTTGCTGGTGCTCGCTTTTTTCGCAGGGGTTTTGTCCAGCGAGTTAATCCAGACCGCCAGTTTCATAGCGTCTTCTTTCGGCACCTGCTTCATCGGTGCCATTGGCGGATAACCTGGCCAGTGGCTAGGCACTGGATTATAAATGAGGTTAACGATTTCTTCGTTCGAATACTTCTTCTTAGCTACATCTACATAGGCCGGGCCAACTAAGCGCTGATTAGGGCGGTGGCAGGCAATGCATGTGTATTTGCTCATCAAAGCATTCATATCCGCCGGAATGTCGGCCGTTGGAGCCTGTGCGTTAGCGTTGAAAGAAGCCAGGACTAACGATGCCGCAGCGATTAAAAAGCCAAACGGTTTTTTCATGTGAATTAGGTAAGCAATTGTTTAGTAAAACTGAACCACAGGTTGTAGTGAACCTCACAAAAATAGACGTTTCGGGCGATAAGCCAATTTCGACTTTGCTTTTTCTTATTCTAGACTTTCGTCCTCGTCGATCGAAGCGACTATCGCCTGCACATACACAATAGCACTGTGATTATCACTATAACAATTGTTCGACAATTCTTTCCCTAAATAGTTTAATACGCAGGAATAATTTTGCCAGGATTGGTCCACACACGAACAGCCTGTTCGCTGTAAATAGTCCCGAAAGGCCATTTTAACTGATTTTTGATTTTCTTGTAATTGTAGACTGATGACACCAATTGATCGTTTTTCCGGACATGCTGATCTGTATGCGCAGTACCGCATCGACTACCCCACGGAGTTATACGAGTTTATCCTGGCCGATGTTCCCGAGCGACAACGGGCCTGGGACTGCGCGACGGGTAACGGACAGGTTGCCCGGTCGCTGGCCGATTTCTTTCCAATTGTGGAGGCTACCGACATCAGCGAGAACCAACTGGCCCGCGCTACGCCACACGACCACATACGGTACCAGGTCAGTCCGGCGGAGCAAACGCCCTTTGCCGACGCTACGTTCGATCTGATCACGGTTGCGCAGGCGCTCCACTGGTTCGATGTCCGGGCGTTTCATCGGGAAGTTCGTCGGGTGGCTAAGCCGGGGGCGGTCATTGCTGAGTGGGGGTACGGACTGGCGCAGATTGGAGTTGATCTCGATCCGGCCCTGCTCGATTTTTACCGCAACCGGGTTGGGCCGTACTGGGACCCCCAGCGCAAATACATCGACGATGGTTATAAAACGCTGCCCTTTCCGTTTGCCGACGTACGATGGGGTGAGTTTACGGTGCAGCGTACCTGGCCGCTTGATCGGTTTCTGAATTACCTGCGAACGTGGTCGGCTGTTCGGCAATATATCCACGAAAATGAAGAAGATCCGGTAAAGGCCCTGCAAGAGCAACTGGCTGTCAGATGGTCTACTGAGGAGCGGATTGTGCAGTTTCCGGTGTTTCTGCGTATGGGGAAAATCGTTGCTGAGTAAGTAACCAGTCAGTCACTTGGCATTATGCCGGGTAACAATTGTATTAATTTTTGCTTAAAGGTATATTTGTCCGATAGATTCAAACTAATACTCACGTATGAAAAAGTTAGGCTACGTACTTATAATGGCCTGTCTGGCCATCTCAAACCTGTGTCAGGCTCAGAACCTGACGGTTACAGGGCGAGTCACCGACCAAGGCGATAACTCTGTATTACCCGGTGTTAGTGTGCTGATCAAAGGCACCACAACGGGCACGGTTACCGATGCGAACGGTAACTACTCGCTATCGGTTGCGGACAACAACGCAACCCTTGTTTTCTCGATGGTGGGCATGACCACGCAGGAGCAAAACCTTAACGGCCGGTCGCAGTTGAATGTTCAGTTGGCCTCCGACGCCCGCTCGCTGACGGAAGTGTTAGTGGTCGGCTACGGTACTCAACGAAAAATAGACGTAACGGGTGCCGTGGCTCAGGTGAAAGGGGAGGAGCTGGTTCGTCAGCCGGTATTGTCGGCGACGCAGGCGCTGCAAAGCAAGGTTGCCGGTGTTCAGATCATCAACTCAGGGGCTCCGGGACAGGCTCCTACTGTGCGCATACGCGGAACCGGTACGTTGCTGGGCGGTGCTGATCCGTTATATGTTGTCGACGGAATCATTACCGAAGACATCCGGAACATCAATACGTCAGACATTACGTCGGTCGATGTGCTGAAAGATGCGTCGGCAACGGCTATTTATGGCGTGCGAGCTGCCAATGGTGTTGTGTTGATTACGACCAAACGCGGTCGGACGGGCGCGCCTAGTGTTACGTACGATGGCTACGTAGGGATTCGCACGCCGACGAATCGGGTACAACTGGCCGACGCGCAGTTGTTTGCGCAGTATAACAACGAAGCCGTTCGCTACGATGATCCGAATGCAGCCTTGCCGTTCGACCCGAGTGCGATTACAGCCAATACGGACTGGTTTAAGGCCATTACCCGGACCGGCTTTCAGCATAACCACGCGCTGTCGGTAAGCGGAGGCACCGACAAAACGACGTACCTGTTCAGCGCAGGTTATTTCAGTGAGAAGGGGATTCTCCAAGGCACTGAGTACAACCGGCTGACGCTACGTCTGAACAACGAATACACCTTATCGCCGGTGTTAAAACTGGGCCACAACCTTAGTCTGGCAAACGACAACTCAAACCTGTCGAGTGCAAACGATCCGGCCATTCCGAACAGTTCGGGCATCTTTTCGGCCTTTACGAATGCCTACAAGCAGGCACCAACGGTACCCGCTCGCAACCCAGATGGTACGTATGGGTTCACCTCGCGCAACAACGTCGCTAACCCGGTAGCTCAACTGGATTACACGAACTATAAGTCGCGTGGATTACGGCTGCAAGGTTCGTTTTACGGCAACCTGACCGTACTCAAAAAGGTAACGCTGCTGTCGAACTTCGGCATTGAGTCGAACATGAACCGGTCGTTTAACTACAATCCGGTGTACCGCGTATCGGCCAACCAGTTTAACCAGACGAGTGCGTTGACGTCGGGCCGGGTGAACAACACGCGCTGGATTTGGACCAACACCGCCGAATATGCCAATACGTTTGCGGAACGACATAACGTAAAAGTGCTGGCGGGTTACGTAGCTGAGCGGTTCCAGGATAACGTCTTAACGGGCGGACGGCAGGACGTGCCACCCCAGTCAAATTATTTTTACCTGAACACTGGTAATGCCTCGTCGGCAACCAATAGCGAAACGGGCAGTATTCAAACCCGCCAGTCGTACATCGGCCGGGTAAACTACAACTTCGCCGATCGCTACCTCCTGACGGCTACAGCCCGTTACGACGGATCGAGCAAGTTTCCGGCGAATAACCGCTGGGGATTTTTTCCATCGATCGGTGTCGGCTGGGTACTGAGTGAGGAATCGTTTCTAAAAAACAAAACCCCGTTTGATGTCCTGAAAGCCCGCGTGAGTTGGGGTAAGACCGGTAACGACCGCATCGACCCGAGCGCATTTTTGTACACCATTGCCAGTGGACAGGATTATGCGTTGGGACCTAATCAGACCTTGCAGCAGGGACGTACCATCACGAACCTGATCGACCCGAACTTGCACTGGGAAGTAACGACGGGTACGGATATCGGTTTAGAGTTTGCGCTGGCCAACAACCGACTGACCGGCGAAGTCGCGTATTATAACAAGCTGACACGCGATGCGCTGTTCACGCGGCCAATTGATGCCATATTTGGGGACGCTGACGCTTCTTTCCTGACCAATGCCGCCAGTGTCCGGAACCGGGGCTTCGAAGCTGCTCTAAGTTGGCGAAACAGTCCGAGCGCTGATTTTCAGTACAATGTCGGGGCCAACGTAACCATCAACCGAAACCGACTGGAAGACGTACAGGGCGGTTTGCCTATTAACGAAGGCGGTATTGGAAACGGGCAGTACACAACCCGAACGGCTATCGGGCAACCGGTTGGCAGCTTCTGGGTGTGGCAAACAAACGGCATTTTCCAGAGCCAGGATCAGATCAATGCAGCGCCCCGTATCGAAGGCACGAAGCCCGGCGATTTCCGGTATGTCGACCAGAACGGTGATGGCATCATTGACGATAACGACCGGGTATTTGTCGGTTCATACCAGCCTAAACTGTATTTCGGCGTAAACGGCGGGTTGACCTACCGGGCATTCGATTTCTCGACCGACTGGTACGCCAATTTTGGAAACAAAGTTTACAACGGAAAGAAGGCGCAGCGTTTTGGTAACGAAAACATCGAAGCCTCCCGCGCCAACCGCTGGACTTCTACGAATCCCAGCAACACCGAGCCCCGCGCCAGTAATGCCGTTCCCATTTCGTCGACGTATTACATTGAATCAGGCTCGTTTTTCCGCATAAACAACATTACGCTGGGTTATACGCTGCCCAAAGACGTTACGTCGCGGATCAAGCTGAATCGGGTGCGTTTCTACGTTACGGCCCAAAATGCGGTAACCATCAAAGCCTTCTCTGGCTACACACCGGAGTTGCCGGGCAGTAACCCGCTCAACGCGGGTATCGAGCTAAGCACGTACCCCGTTACGTCGGCGTATCTGGCTGGTTTAAACATTGGATTTTAATCGAACGACTCAACATGAAAACGTTTCATAAAGCAATTACCTACCTGTTTGTTGGCAGCTTAATGCTGGCCAGCGGTTGTTCGCAGAAGTTTCTGGATGTGCCCCCACAGGGACAGCAGACGCCAACCGACTTTTTTTCGAGCAATACGGATGCGGCCACTAGCCTGGTCAATGCCGTATACGCTAAAATGCTCGACTGGAATTTTCATTCCTTTTCCTGGAATGGAGTCACCAGTATGACCTCCGATGATGCCGACAAAGGAAGCTCACCGGGCGATACGGGAACCGATAAAGATCAACTGGATAACTTTACGTTTACACCATCGAGCCTGTCGTTCAACGAAGTCTGGACCGGGCAGTACGAAGGGGTCGCACGCGCGAATCAGGCCTTGCAGAACCTGCCTTCGCTGACGATCAACGATACGTTGAAGAACCGGCTCATTGGCGAAGCTAGTTTTCTGCGTGCTTACTTTTATTTCAATCTGGTACGTTGTTTCGGGGGCGTTCCGCTGATCACCAAAGTTGTCGACCCGACCAATCAAACGGACATTCAGCTGGGGCGGGTTCGGGCTACGCGGGAACAGGTCTACGCCCTGATTGAAGCTGACTTGCAAACCGCCGTGGCTAGTCTGCCCGAAAAATCGCAGTACAATGCGAATGACCTCGGCCGGGCTTCGAAAGGCGCAGCAAAAGCCTTGCTGGCTAAAGTCTCGATGTACCAGAAAAAATGGAATGTCGTGCAGCAGCTAACCGACGAAATCATTACGTCGGGGCAGTATTCGTTGTTGCCGAATTATGCTGAACTCTGGCGTGAATCGTCGGAGAACGGACCCGAATCGGTTTTTGAAATCCAGGGCCGTGGTACTACGCCAAACCGGGGTGTTCAGGGGTATTTTGAATCGCAGGGTGCGCGGGGTGGTACCACCGGCTGGGGTTGGGGCTTCAATACGCCCACCGAAGATTTGTCTCGTTTTTATGAAGCAGGCGATACGCGCAGGAGCGCTACAATCATTGAGCGGGGCGATACCCTCTGGGATGGACAGGTTGTCAGCGCAGACGTTGAAAATCCGAGGTACAACTACAAAGCCTACGTGAGCCGGACGAAAGAAACGTATAACGGCAATACGTGGGAGACCAACAAAAACATCCGGGTGTTACGTTACGCCGAAGTACTGCTCATGAACGCCGAAGCGGCCAATGAATTAGGGCAGTCTGCCAAAGCGGTCACCTCGCTGAATTTAGTTCGGGCGCGGGCCAGGGGCGCTCAGACGGGCGTATTACCGAACGTAACGGCAACCGATCAGACTACGTTACGGCAGGCAATCTGGCGCGAACGTCGTGCGGAGCTGGCTTTTGAACACGACCGGTATTTTGACCTAGTACGTCAAGGGCGGGCTGCTGAAGTGCTTCGGGCGCATGGAAAGAACTTTGTGGCCGGAAAGCACGAAGTATTCCCGATTCCGCAACCGCAGATTCAGTTGAGCGGTGGCCAACTGACGCAAAATCCAGGGTATTAGTTGTAGATATATCGGGTGGTCAACGGCTCAGCATGGGTCGTTGACCACCGTTTTTATTGACTCTCGCGTATGAAACTGGTCCTGACGATTCTTCTCACCTGCTCACTTTTTCTAATTTGTTGCGAGCCCAAAGCACAGCCCCAACCGGCAAGGCAAACCCCAACCGGTTTATCTGCTTCGGATCAGACGTTCTTGGACAGTCTGCAACGCGATACGTTTCGGTATTTCTGGGAAATGACAAATTCTGATAATGGACTTGTACCTGATCGGGCGCCAACTCCTTCATTTGCCAGTATAGCCGCCGTTGGTTTCGGCCTGACGTCGTATCTGATCGGGGTTGAGCGGGGGTATATCACACGCGTACAGGCCGCCGACCGAACCTTGCGAACGTTACGTTTTTTCGCGAAAGCTCCACAGTCGGACAAGGCCACGGGTGTTGTGGGCTACAAAGGCTTCTTCTACCACTTTCTGGATATGAAAACGGGTGAGCGATTTAAGCAGGTGGAATTGTCGACTATTGACACAGCTTTGCTACTAGGCGGAATCTTGAGCGCTCAAACGTACTTTGACCAGAACACACCCGCTGAAACCGAAATCCGACAACTGGCCGACCAGATCTACAATCGGGTAGACTGGACCTGGATTCAGGGTAAAAACGGTCCGGCATCCCGGCCGTTTGTTTCGATGGGCTGGCACCCCGAAACCGGATTTATTAAAAGCGACTGGACCGGCTATAACGAAGCCATGCTGCTCTACGTACTGGCCTTGGGTTCGCCTACGCATCCGGTTGATAATGAAGTGTGGTCGGCCTGGACGAAGTCATACCCTTGGGCTACTTTCTACGACCAGACCCACGTCAACTTTGATCCTCTGTTTGGGCATCAATATTCGCACTGCTGGATCGACTTTCGGGGCATTCGGGATGAATACATGCGCGGCAAAGGCATCGATTATTTTGAGAATTCGCGTCGGGCGACGTACGCCAACCGGGCGTATTGCATAGCCAATCCTGGGAAGTGGCAGGATTATGGGCCAACGATTTGGGGACTTACGGCCTGCGACGGCCCAAAAGATACAACGGTTACCGGAAAGCAGTTTTTTTCGTACCGCGCTCGCGGAGCAGCCAGTACACAGATTGTCGACGACGGCACGATTGCTCCTACGGCCGCTGGCGGGTCAATGGCTTTTGCTCCGGAGATTTGCGTGCCAGCCTTACGAGCTATGAAAGCAAAATACGGCAGCAAACTCTATGGAAACTACGGCTTCCGCGACGCCTTTAATCCAACGTATCGGTACCCATCCACCTTCGCCAATGGTTCAACCAAAGACGGCTGGTTCGATATTGATTATCTGGGTATCGATCAGGGACCAATTCTTATTATGGCCGAGAACCTACGCTCGAACTTTGTCTGGAATCTAATGAAGACAAATCCGCACATTCGCCGTGGCCTGATCAAAGCTGGGTTTTCGGGCGGTTGGCTGGCGCAGTAGCAATTAGTATGAATTGATGTTAATGGCTGACGCGTGGCGGGGCCTAGCGTCAGCAACTACCGAAGAAAGGTGAATCTCATCAGTTACAACTCCCAAATCACCCGAACGACCCTGCCATGAACGCCGATCGTCTGGAAAAATTCCAGCCAGTGTAACTGTTGCGGACCCAGGTGGTCGGTTGGGGATTTGACCTCAACGAACTCGTAGTACCCTTGCTCGTTCCAGACCAGGAGGTCAGGAAAACCACGGGTATGTTCGCGAACGTTACGTGCCATCTCCAGCAGGATCAGGCGTAGCTGCTCGGTGTCCATTAGTTCAATCATCCGGTGTACCAACGTCAATAGCTCGTCCGACCAATCGACCAGTACGTTGGTGATTCCGTATTTAGCATTGAACATCCGGCCGGTATGGCGTCGCCAATCATCTTTGGTTTCAAGTTCGACAAGCCTTTTTCTGAGCAGTTCTTCCCGCTTATGGTAAAAATCGGGCAGGTAAAAGTCAGACGGTGCACGTTGCAGCGGATGGTGAATCGCCGATACGTTCGCATCGTAGATAATGTCCCAGAATACCAGTCCGAACAGCCCGCGCCAGGGATAATTTTCGGTAAATGCTGCGTCGTACCCCTGCTCCAGATAGTGATTCATAACCCCGGCTTCAACGTGATGGCGATAAGCTGCAGGAATGTTGAGGCTTTCGGCATCCGACAAAAAACGAGTGGTCGCTTTTCGCGATCGTTTTTTTGCCCCGGCACTTAGAATCTTCTCCCGAAAGTCACTGGCAAAGTACCGTTCCTCAGCGTTCAAGGGATTTACGGCAATCTCATCGCAGAGGGCGAGCGCTTCATCTACTGATCCGTTTTTATACAACAGCCGAACGCGCCGTTCGCGCGCGGGTACCCGGTCCGACAACTCGTAAACAGCCAGCGCTTGTTCGGGCAATTTCTGGCGTTCCAGATAAGCTCCGACCTTACAAACCAGCCGCTGGTAACCCGGAATGGCGATTTCGGTTAATTCGGGTCGGGTTTCGTTCCAGTTGAGAAACCAGTTATAAATGTCTTCGGCAGGTGTTTCAGCTTCTTTAAGCTCATAAAACTCCTCGTTCGTAAGCGAAATCAGGAGCTTGTCTTCGACTTCTTTACGGGACCGGAACCGAGCGGTTAGCTTGCTTTCATCGTAGCGCTCAAAGTTAACCATGCCCAGATCGCGTACGACGAATTCGGTCATGTTGCTACCCCGGTTGCCGAAGAAGAGGTATTTAATCATCATACCTTCGGCTTCAAAGTTCATCTTGACAACCGTTTCGCGGGTGGTCAGACTCGTCACCACTTCGGCAAAGTTCAACTCCTGCAACGCGTAGCGAACGACGCCTTCTTTCTTCTCTTTGTTCAAAGGACGAACCTCCTCGGGCTCCAGGGGCAACAACTCCAGAAGTTCGGGTTTTGTAAAGATGCCCAGCGCTTCTTCGCCCATAATTTCATGATGCGCCGAGAGTCGTTCGATAAATCCGGCCAGCAATAACTCGCCAACTGCGGCCGGAAGGTCGTTAATTTCGTTATACTGTAGCTTGTTGATGCGAAAGAAGAACCCTTTCCGGTTGCTGAACCGCACGTACAAGCACTGAGCGTCGAGGCTAAGCGCTTCGAACTGCCGGATGAACGTCCATTCAGCGTCGTTTAACAGGCTACCGTACAGGCGTTTGACAAAATCGAGCACGTAGCGGAAGTTGTCGAGGTAGTAGCGCGGGGTGAGTAAAGCCTTTTGACGTCCAATCATGGGTAAGGCGGAGTAAAACCGCAATATTGTACAACTTTTTGTTGATTTCTCTGCATAAATAGAACACCAAAATTGCCGTTTATGTCCCCAACCGATGTCCTGAACGAGTTAAGTAAACAAGGTATTCTACCGTTGGACCAACAGAACCGAATTGCTCAGACGGAGCAGCAGAAGCTGTTTTCGCTGCATTGGGAACTGCGTTCGACGTTATACATTGGTATCCTGTTGCTGAGTGGCGGGTTAGGGCTGCTGGTTTACGATAACTTCGATCAGATCGGTCATGGGGCGCTGCTGCTGGCTATGGCCGTAGGCTGCGGGGCCTGCTTTATCTTCGCCTGGCGCAACCGACCGGCCTGGACACCTGACCAGACAAGGAGTCGGTCGACTTTCGGCGATTACGCCCTGATTATGGCCTGCCTGTTGTTCCTGACGCTGGAAGGATACGCGCAGTACGCCTACAACGTATTTGGTACGCGCTATGGGCTGGTGACCCTACTGCCTGCGCTGCTTTTTTTACCACTAGCGTATCGGTTTGATCACCGGGGCATACTCGGTATGGCGTTGACGGCCCTGATTTCCTGGGTTGGCGTAACGGTTCGGCCGCTGGAACTGTACTTTAAAACGAATTTCTTCGACCAGCGAACCGTTCTCTCAGCCATTCTGCTCGCTTTTGTGCTGATCGGGGTGGGGCTTGGCTTAGAACAGCGCCGTATTAAAGCACACTTCACGTTCACTTATATATCCATTGCCGGAAACCTGTTGCTAGTGGCCTTACTGGGCGGTCTGTTCAACTTCGAAGAGTCGGTGGTATGGTTTGCGGTGGGGTTGGCGGGCGCCTGTTTCGCCCTCGATCGGTACGCCCGGCGCGAACGGAAAGCGAACCGGTCCAGCGAAGGGTCGTTTCTGTTTCTGCTGATGAGCGCAATATATGGCTACATCGGCGTTACGTACATATTTTTTCATTACCTGCACGCAGCCCAATGGGATGATGGTGCCTATTACTGGTATTTTATCCTGACGGGCATTGGCCTGGTCGCTTACTTGATGAGACAACTGCCCAAAGGAAACGCAGCCAATGAAAGCTTATAACGAACAAGGGATTTATAACCGGGCCGTGTTAGTCCAGGCCGAGCCGTGGCACCGGCAACAACTATTGACGGATGACCAAATGGCGGTTGTTCGCAAAACGTATCCCGTCGAATTTCGACGGACTAATGGTTTTATTGAGATTGGTCTCTTCCTGTTTACGACAGTAGCAATTCTGGGTACGTATCTGCTGCTGACAACCATTGTATCGAGTGGGCTCGACGACCGACATACGTATGGATTGTTCAATCTCATATTCGGATTGGCATTGGTCGTTGGTAACCATCTGATTATTAATCGCGGATCACTATACCGCAACGGTGTCGACAATGCGTTTGTGGTTACGCTCACTGGCTTTTTAGCCATGGGGTTCAACCAGTTTCTGCCTGCTACGTTACCCCTCTGGGCCAATTGTTTGTTTACACTGCCGTTGCTGCTCCTCATACTGTGGTACTATGGCGATACATTAATCGCGTTTCTGACTTTAGCCACGTTCTATACCTTTATTTTTGATAGCCTGCTGGACGTTACGTGGGGGAAAGATGTACTCCCATTTGTGATGATGGGTGTATCAGGAATCCTGTACGCCATTACCCGACAATCTGTCAATAGGTTCGTAGTTTCACCCTACTACGCCGATCCAGTGAACCTCATTCAGTGGATTGCCCTAATCGTGTTAGCTGCTGGTGGAAACTATTATGTAGTTCGGGAAATGAACGGAGTATTGTTGGGTTCAGGTTTGCCCGACGCACCTGAGATCAACCTGCCCTGGCTGTTCTGGTTGCTGACATTTCTAATCCCGACGATTTACCTCTGGCAAGGCTTTACGAAGAAGAACCGGATGCTGATCATTCTGGGTAGTATTGGAATCATGGCCGCCGTAGCGACAGTACACGAATATGTAGGCTGGCTCTCGCTCAATGTTTTTCTGGCCGTTTCCGGACTCGCTCTGATTGGTATAGCCGTAGCCGGTATTCGATTTTTTAGTCAGCCACGAAGCGGTTTTACGGATGCTCCTGATGACGACTCGCCCGACAGTTTTTTTGTCAATGCTGAAACAATAGGTGCCATTCAGGCCACGGCCGGAGCGCAACAAACACCGAAGGATAACCTACGCTTTGGCGGAGGCAACTTCGGCGGTGGCGGCAGCGAAGGGCAGTATTAATGTGTATAGATTTCGTTATATTTGTGTATAAACGAATTTGACTCTATGCGGACCAATATCGATATCGATGATCAACTGCTTCAGAGAGCTATGGCCTTAAGTCATCTGAAGACAAAGAAAGCTATAGTAGAGCTAGCTCTTCAAGAATACATAAATCGACAGGCTCGTCAGAACTTACTGTCTTTATTCGGGAAAGTTGAGTGGGATGGTGATTTGGAAAAGATGAGAACCGATTTAACCCCAAATGAATGGGATCAATGATCGTTGATACATCCATTTGGGTTGATGCGTTTCGGGGTGTGAAGAATACATACACTAGTACTATTGTAGAATACACCATTGCCGATCAACCCATTTATGTTACACCAACGATTTTGCAAGAAGTACTACAGGGTGTAAGGGACGACAATCGATACAGCCAGATCAAGGAAGGTATGCTAGCCCATACCATACTTACATTAGATCCTATCGAAGCGGCTATTGGCGCTGCTGAGTTGTATCGTTTCCTTCGCAAAAAAGGCGTAACAATCCGTAAGCCGAATGATTGTCTGATTGCTCACTACGCTATCTTCCATAACATACCGATTTTGCATAACGACGCTGATTTTGATCAGATCGCTCGTTTTACAGCACTGCGCCTGGTTACACCGTGAGTAGTAAAGGCAAACTTCACCAACCGCGTCTGCCGAAAAACTGCTAAGTTTGGCCTCGCAAACCAACGACCATACGCAGTCGCATGAAAACCGTAGATTCCTACAACTTCGCTGGTAAAAAAGCCCTCGTTCGGGTGGACTTCAACGTTCCGCTCGACAAAGAGTACAACATCACCGACGATACGCGCATTAAAGCCACCATTCCAACTGTCATGAAAATTGTCAATGACGGTGGCTCAGCTATTCTTATGTCGCACCTGGGTCGGCCAAAGGGGGGACCCGAAGAGAAATATTCGCTCAAACACATCATTCCGGCCTTGAAGGAAGCGTTCGGGCGGGAGGTGAAATTCGCTGACGACTGCATCGGCCAGTCAGCTACCGACTTAGCCGCGAGTCTGCAACCCGGCGAAATCCTGTTGCTCGAAAATCTTCGTTTTTACAAGGAAGAAGAAAAAGGAGACGTAGCGTTTGCCGAAAAGCTATCGAAACTTGGCGATGTATGGGTGAACGACGCCTTCGGTACAGCACACCGTGCGCACGCCAGTACGGCCGTTATGGGGCAGTTTTTTACGGACCGGGTAGCGGGTTACGTCATGCAGGCGGAGTTAGACAACGCCAAAAAAGTGCTTGACGACGCCGAACGGCCATTTACGGCTATTATGGGCGGTGCCAAAATCTCTGACAAAATTCTCATCATCGAGAAACTACTCGATAACGTCGATAACCTGATTATCGGCGGAGGTATGACGTATACGTTCACTAAGGCGCAGGGTGGTCAGATTGGTAAGTCGCTGCTCGAAGCGGATAAGCAGGATTTAGCGCTGGAGCTGTTGAAAAAAGCCGAAGAAAAAGGCGTAAAAATTTACATGCCCGTCGACAATGTCTGCGCGGACGATTTCTCGAATGACGCCAATCGCCAGACCGTAAACAAAGGTGAAATTCCTGACGGTTGGGAGGGCCTGGACATTGGTCCAGAGACCATCAAGCTGTTTACGGACGTAGTGTTACAGTCAAAAACGATTCTCTGGAACGGTCCGATGGGCGTATTTGAGTTCCCGAATTTTGCGACCGGAACGAACGCGATTGCGGAAGCCGTTGTGAAAGCTACTGAAGAAAACGGCGCTTTCTCGCTTATCGGCGGTGGGGATTCGGCTTCGGCTGTAAATCAGGCAGGCTACGGCAACCGTGTAAGCTACGTATCAACTGGTGGTGGTGCTCTGCTCGAATATATGGAAGGTAAAGTCCTCCCCGGCGTAGCCGCTCTTGACTAACTGAATTAGATAGTTATAAAGTTATAGCGTCATATAGTTGGAAAGTAGTTAGTTTGTTAACTCTACAACTATATGACGCTATAACTTTATAACTGACTCATAGCGGCTTTGGCTTTGTTGTCTACGCTGTTTTTATATTCGTGACGCTTAAAACTGAGTGCCTTCTGAAAAAACGACCGTGCTTTAAGGCGGTCGTTTTTTTGTTTGTAAATGTAGCCAAGTTGTAAAGCAGCTGTTGCCCCAAACGAAAGTTGTTCAGCTTCGCTTAACGCTAAAGCGCGACTTAGGTAAGGAATAGCTGCGTCAGCGTCGTTCCGGCGCTGGTAAATGCGCCCCATTCGGTAGTTGTATTCCGCTTTTTCAACGGTTAGCGAAAACCTACTTTCGGGGTAGGGGCGGAGGTACGCGAGTGCACTGTCCGTGAATCCGCCGTCGGAGGCTAGTCGGGCTCGCATCAGCACTTTTTGATTGGGTGATGTACTCTGTTTCAAATACGCTTCAGCAAATTTCTGGGCCGTCTTGTCCGATTCAACGGTTGTTCTTCCTGCGGATACAACTTTTTCTAAATAGAACCGTGATTTAGCGTCGGCTTCATTGGCTAACCAGTTACACAGGAATAATTTGCAATACGAGTCTTTTATGAAATTCTGTCCTTTATATACAGCCAGGAATTTTTGAAAATGTGCTGTGGCTGTACCGTACTGACCTTTTTGTATGTAAATGTCGCCGAGAATGTTTTCAATAATAGGCAAGGGCTGATATGTCGGATCAAGTGGACGCGTGGTCAGATAAGTAAGCGCCTGCTGACTATGCCCATTTTTCTGTTCAATGGTGGCACCGAAAAAATGGAGTAGTAGGTTATCCGGATGATCAGCGACTAACCGTTCTAACGATCGTCCGTCCGCGTCGGTGAAACTAAGCACGTAAGCCCGTACCATCAGATCGATCAGTCGTGCTTCCAGACCGAAGAGCGGATCTTGTTGAGCCCGTAATAACTCCTGCTGGCCTTGCCGAACGCTGCCGCGCAGACCAAGCAGATTTGCCACCCAGACATAATTCTCGGGTACTGAACCAATCATGATGTGCAGGGTGCCGAGCGATTTATAAGTGGGTAGAAAATCCGGGAATCGCTTCTGATTCTCTACCAAGAGTTTATAGGCCCGAATCACATCCCAACTGGCACTGATTTCCTTCCCAAATTTAAGTTTTGCAAAGGCCCAATGCAGCCGGACCTCCGCCATGAAAACCCGTTGCCACGGGGAGTTTGCGTCTAATTTCTTGAGTGCATCGAGCCGTTCGTCTTCCCGGTTGCTTAGCTTGGCGAAGGCCCGGTCATCATCGGACGTAACAAGCGACAGCATATCCACGTAATCATCCAGAAAAATACGAACGCCGTTGGCGGGTTCGGTTGTCAGGGTCTGACGGGCGGGTTGAACCTTTAGCTTCTGGAGGTCGGCATAAGCGCGTTGCAACCCCGGCGTCCAGGCAAAATCCTGCGCCAGCGCCAGTTGAGAAGTGAACAGAAGTAAGACAAAGCAACGTAGCATGAATCTCCAGACAGATTTTGCGCACTGATAAACGCATAAAAGGTCGCCTATTTGACGACCTTTTATAAAATGTATTTGTTCAAAAGCGCTGGCTTACCGGCCCCGGCCAACTGGAGCAGGTTCGGGGACGCCTTCAACATCGGCGAAAATCCGGCCGCAGTGTTCGCAGACAATAATTTTCTTTTTGTCTTTGATGTCGGCCTGACGCTGGGGAGGCACTACGTTGAAGCAGCCGCCACAAGCACCCCGTTTTACCATTACGACGGCTAAGCCATTGAGCGCATTGCTCCGGATCTTGTTGTACGAGTTCAGAAGGCGCGATTCGATAGTCGTAGCCTGTTCATCGCGCTGGTCGATGATCGCTTTTTCCTCCTCCTGGCTCTCCGCCGTGATCTGGTCAAGTTCCTGTTTCTTTGCCTTAAGATCTTCCTTACGCTCGTTCAGAGCGTTCTGCGTGGTTTTGATCTCTTCTTCTTTACCACGAACCCGGAATTGAGCTTCGTTGATCCGCTTATCCGCCAGTTCAATTTCAAGCGATTGCAATTCAATCTCTTTCGATATAGCGTCGAATTCGCGGTTATTACGAACGTTCATTTGCTGATCCTTGTACTTGGTAATCAGCTTTTCGGCGTCCTTCTTCGCCACGCGATTGCGTTCGATTTCTTCCTCAAGCGTCTTGATTTCGGCTTGAAACTTACCAATCCGCGTTTCGAAGCCGGCGATGTCGTCTTCCAGGTCGCGCACCTCTTCAGGCAGACCACCGCGAATTTTGATGAGTTCGTCTAATTGAGAATCAAGAGATTGCAGTTTCAGAAGAGCGTCTAATTTTTGCGCAATCGTTAGTTCCATTCGGAAGTTAGTTAATGTATAATAATGTATGGAGACCGCCTGATGCGGTTGAATGTATCTGAACAGATAAACAAGTTGATCGGCCTAAAAGCTCCTCAGAAATTGTATATTATTCACTATACATTGACTATTAAAAATACCGAACCGGATTTGTGTTCGTTTCAGACAAAATTACCGCAAAAGTAGTGAATTTTTTCGCCAAATACTGACTAATCAACTCTTTCGTAAAGACTTCACTTTCATAATGGCCAATATCGCAGATTCCAATACGTCCGTCTGCGTCGAAAAACTCGTGGTACTTATAATCGGCCGTCACAAAGACATCAGCTCCGGCCCGAATGGCATCGGGCAGCAAAAAACTACCAACTCCACCACAAACGGCCACGCGCTGTATGGGTCGATCGGGCAGGGGGGTATAGCGAATCAGATCCAGGTTCATGGCCTGCTTGAGGTGCGATAACCAGGCCTGACCGCCCAAAGGCTCCGGTAATTCACCTACGGCTCCTGAGCCAACTTCTTGGTTCTGATTAGTTAAAGTGGTCAGATAATAGGCTACTTCTTCATAGGGATGCGCTTGTCTGAGGGCGTTGAGCAACTGATCCTGCTGGTGAGTGGGTACGATCACCTCAAGGCGATTCTCGGGTTCTTCGTGGTACTCGCCTACCTCGCCCAGCGTAGGGTTGGCCCCCTCGCCAGCCTGATACGTACCGGTGCCCGCCACGCGGAAGCTGCAATTTTTGTAGTTACCGATCCGACCCGCTCCAGCCGCGTATAAAGCGTCAAGTACCTGTTGGGTATGGCTAACCGGCACGAACGTAACGAGCTTGCTGAGCACCTGCGATTTAGGTGCCAGGATCCGAACGTTATGGAGCCCAATTTTCGCAGCAATGGTAAAATTCACACCACCCGCTACGTTGTCGAGGTTGGTATGGGCGGCATACAGCGCTATGTCGTTTTTGATCGCTTTGATCACCGCCCGTTCTACGTAGTTCTTCCCAGTGAACTTCTTTAACCCTTTGAAGACAATAGGGTGGTGAGCCACCACAACGTTACAGCCTTTGGCAATGGCTTCGTCGATTACGGCTTCGGTAGCATCGAGCGTGACCAGAACGCCCGTGATGTCGGTTGAAGGATCGCCAACGAGTAAGCCAGCGTTATCGTAAGATTCCTGATACGTTAGGGGAGCCAGCGTTTCGAGATACGTAGTCAGTTCGCGGATTTGGGGCATATCCGGGTCAGATTTAATGCAAAAAGCCCCGCTAACTGCGAGGCTTTTTTTGTTGGCGGTCCGGACGGGGCTCGAACCCGCGACCCCCTGCGTGACAGGCAGGTATTCTAACCAACTGAACTACCGAACCATTTTTGATTTCCGGTCAACCGTTATTGTTTTCCTTGATCGTGGCACAAAAGTAGGCGGTTTTGGTGTTACACACAAGAGGCCCGCTAAAAAAAGTTTGTAATCTCCGTCTGATAGCGAAGCTTTTCTTTGGAAATCAACTGGTTTGAGAAGCAAAAATTTTTAGTCTCTGGGTCTATTTCCTGACACTATGCGGTTAGGTTTTGTGAATCATGAGCAGTACCTTTCCTCTTTAACGCCCTAAACTATGGTTACGTCGGAGTCATACGTTGAACTGGTGAACCGGGTTTATAGCCGGTCCCAACAGGATGGCTGCCGACCATACCCTGTTGCCTGTTATGAAATATTCATGCTTCGGCAGGCGCAGGAACGGGCGCAGCGGAAAGAAGCGAATCTGTTCCGCCAGCTTGGCGACATTTTCGATTGGAACTTGTCGCGCCGGCAACGGAACAACTACGTAAAAAAACTAAATGCCGGCTCTACACTTGTCCTGACCGACCTGGCCAAAACGATTCTATGGACCAGCCGCAGCTTTATGACAATGACGGGGTATTCGCACGTTGAAGCGGTGGGGCAAACGCCTGCTATGCTGCAAGGCCCAGCGACTGATCTGTCGACTGTAAGGCTGGTGCGGGATTCGCTCAGCCGGGCCGATTCGGTCAAGGCGGACCTGTTGAACTACCGCAAAAGCGGAGAGCCCTATATCTGCCGGGTACAAATTGACCCTCTCTACAACAACCAGGGCGAACTAACGCATTTTCTGGCGGTCGAAAACGAAGTTTTACTGTAAACGAAACTCCCGACTAGGAACGTACTACGTCGATTCCTGGTCGGGAGTTTGTCGTTATTCCTGCTTGCCTTCGTCAGTACTTAACTCATTCGCTTCGTCCGGCGTCATCTTCTCGGCATCATTGGCCTGGAGCGCCTGTAACGTCTCTTCGCGCGTAGCAAACGAACTGATGCCTGTATCGCCGGGGGTATCCGGGTTAGGGCGGTCGAGGTCAATTTCGCTAATTTGGGCGGGGGCATCGGCTTTTTCTTTCATAACGTATTGTGGTTTTGGTCTTCTCAACCAAACGGGACGACTGGCTAAATGTTTGCCACTTACACAGCTTTCGGAGATTTTAAAACCTTTGGCCGCAGATTTGCAGTTATACCTATACATGACACTGCTATGAAACGGTTTTTACGTGCCCTCCGCTGGGCATTTTTTTCGCTGCTTGTGCTGGCTATGGGAACGCTACTCGTAGCCTGGTTCGTTGATTCCCGGCAAACCGATGAAGAACTGGCCGAAGAGTTTAGTGGGCAGGCGATTCGTCCTGTGGTCCATTATTATCAGGTTGACGATCAGGATGGAAATAAGCGGACCATTCGGTTTATGGAAACCGAACCTAGCTCGAATACTCTGTCTACCGGCGATGAAAAGCCGGTCGTGTTGTTTGTCCATGGTGCGCCGAGTTCATTATCGTTCTTCAATGCGTTTTTTAAAGATACAATGCTGCTCAATCGGGCTCGGTTAGTAGCTGTCGATCGTCCAGGGTATGGGTATTCTGATTTCGGACGGGTCGAAACATCGGTCGTCCGGCAGGCAGAACTGCTTCAGCCGCTGATTAACCGTTACCGGAACGCACCGTATTTGATGGTTGTGGGCTCGTCGTATGGCGGGTCGGTGTCGGCCCGGCTGGCCATGAACAATCCGAGTCGGGTTAATCATGTTGTATTTGTCTCGTCGGCACTGGGGCCGGGATTAGAGCGAACGTATCCAATCAGTCACTGGGTTGACACGCCTTTGTTACGTTGGGGAATTCCGACGTTGTTACGTCTGGCGAACGATGAGAAGCTGGCGCACCGGGAAGCCCTGGAAGCTATTTTGCCAGACTGGCCAAAAATTCGGGCTAGTATTACTATGCTTCATGGGCAGCGTGACGAACTGGTGTATCCAACCAACGTATCGTTTGCGCAGGAACACCTGGTCAATGCCCGTGTAAAGCAGTTTCTGCTCCCCGAAAATCGGCACGATATCGTGTTCAATAAGCGGGAGTACATGACGGAGATCATCCTCGATATCTTGAACCGGCGAGACGTACAGGAGAATGGCCAAACGAAAGCAATGGCTGTGAAGTGATAGAGTTTAATCCCTGTTAAGCTACTAATTCAATTCGATTCTGCTCAGGGTCAAGAATTACGCTTTCGTAATAGCCATCACCCGTTCGGCGGGGTTCACCAACGACTGGGTATCCGTCTATTCGCAACCGCTCCGTTAGCGTATCCACAGCGGCTTCGCTGCCCACTGAAACCGCAAAATGAATCAGGCCCGTGAACTGGGTGAGAGCATCGTTCTGTGAATCGGGGATACCGGTCATTTGCATCAGTTCCAGCCGGGCGCCTTTTTGCGGGAACGTCAGAAAATACGAGGAAAAGCCCTTTTGGGCATTGACATATTTGTTGTTAGCCGTTGCTCCAAAGTATGTTTCGTAGAACGTACGCATCCGTTCCAGATCACGTACCCAAATCGCAAGATGTTCGATATACATGGCACAAAAATCGGTGCCTGGAGCGTGCATCGCTACGTCTGTATTAACAAGAACTACTACGGTATGCGCCGATTCCCGCTTACAGTACTAATGCGGGCATCCAGAATACGCTGTCGCCCAGCCAGCGGTAGCGCTCATGCTTGATGAAATAAGCCGGATAGCGCTGAATGCCGTACAGGGTCAGGCTCATTAGTCCCAGCATAATGGCTGACCGCTGCGCAAAACGATCTTCGGTAAAGAAACAAAGCGCAAACCCCGTTGCAACGATGGCAAACGTTAACCCGCGCAGCACAACATCGGCTCGTTCCTGCCCCCAGGCTACGGCCAGTGAAGGCTCAGTCCGCGTGGGGGCTTCCTGCTGTTCCATAACTGCAAACAGAAGCAGATTTTGAAAGGCGATTCCGGTAAACATCAGAAATTCGGCGATCTCGATACCCTGTATTGAAGGCCGTTGTACCCAAACACTGCCCCAGATACCCGCTGAATACAACGTAGCGACCAGGGGCTCTTTGAGCAGCAGAGCCGGATGGCGGGCCGGGAGCTTAAACACGGCCCCCACGTAGGCCGCACAAACACCACCCAGCAGGATGCCAAACTTGACTACGCTGCCCGGAAGGAAAAACACCAGAATTACAGCCAGCACACCAGCAACGGCTACAACTTGCCAGAGTAATGCCGCGTGCTGACGATGAAACGTGTGTCGAGCGGTACGTACTACGCCTTTCCGAATATCCAGCAGGCGATCGACCGTATAAATGATAAAGACAGCCAAGGCCAGCACGATGGGGGTAGCCCAGTGAATGGGCTCAACGTCTGATAAGCGCGCGGCCATCCGGTTCGACAGTACGGCACCCATCACGACAGGGAAACTCAAATAATAAGCGGTACGTAGTGGTGTAAGCAAAATAGATAGTGGACAAAATTGTAGCCAGATAACCGTATACAGGCTTATAGGTTTTGGGGGTTGGCCAGATTCGCGGCAAGCGGTGCAGGAGCCATTAGCCAGGGTTGTCGGCGACTAATAACCTCGATCGTCTGACCGACCCGTAAAACACCACGCGCCTTAAGGTCGGGTAATACGTTCTGACCAAACAGAATCTTGTGTTTCCATTGGCGATACGTAGCCAGGGTCTTCAGTGGTTCACTGCCTTTCTGACCGGTGGCCGGATCAATGGTGGTCAAGACGCATCGAGCGCAGGGTTTTACGCCGTAAAATTTCATATCCTCCACGCGAAACTGATCCCAGGCGTCTTCGTCGTAGGGTGGGGTTCCACTGACAATAATATTCGGCCGAAACCGGGTCATGCTCATTTGCGAACTACCGACGGGTAGGCGCTGATTGAGATAATCCAGCGAAGCCTGGCCGATAAGCAGAAACGGATAGCCGTCGGCAAAACTAACGACATCGTGCTGGCGGGCGTAAGCCGGCTCAACTTCCCGGCGGGTTGCAGGAGGCATAAACACCAGTCGGCAGTCGGTACCGAGCGTTTTTGTAAACCAGCGATCGGCCGCCGAACTAACGCTCACCGCTGGCACGCCCACACTGTCCCAGATCGTAACCCGCAAGACGGCACCGTCGTTGGTAGTTGGTCCGGCAAGCGGAAGTGCCAGCCCATCATCCGGCATATGCCGGTGCCATACCCGTAACGTATCACCCTCAATCGCTACGTCAATCAGGGCCATGTGGTGATTGGTACGTTGGGTCATAAACGTCCATGAATCGTCGCCCCCGCGGCCGGGCTGGACCAGCATAAACCGCCGGTCATACTGTAGCCCCTTTTCTTCCACTACGGCTTTGGTAACCGAAATGCCGCCGAGTGATTTGACGGGATAAATACGTAGCTCGGAAATTGTCATCGTCGTTACGAGAAATGGTTAGTAATCGGAATAGGGGGTTAAAACGCCATCCTGGGCAGGGGACTTACCCGCTGATCGGTAAAGTCGGCCTGCTCGTATTTGAACTGAGCGGCCATGGCAATCATCGCTGCATTGTCGGTACAGTACTCAAAACGGGGGATGTATACATTCCAGTTAAGATCTTCGCCAAGCTGCGTAATGGCAGTGCGCAGGCCACTGTTGGCCGATACGCCCCCCGCAACGGCGATTTCCCGAATGCCTGTCTCACGAGCCGCTCGTTTGAGCTTCGTTAGCAGCATTTGTACCAGCGTATGCTGGATGCTGGCGCAAATATCAGCCAGATTCTGCGCAACGAAATCTGGGTTGGTCTTCGTGTTGTCGCGCAGGAAATACATAATCGCCGTTTTGATGCCACTGAACGAGAAGTTCAGTTCCGGCATTTCACCCATCGGAAACCGAAAAGCCAGCGGATTGCCTTCTTTGGCGTATTTGTCGATAAGCGGACCGCCGGGATACGGAAGCCCCAGCAGTTTAGCCGATTTGTCGAATGCTTCGCCGACGGCATCGTCCTGCGTTTGGCCAATCACGGTCATGTCGAGCGGACCATCCACGCGCACAATCTGCGTATGGCCTCCGCTAACGGTCAAGCACAGGAAGGGAAAGGCGGGCTTCCGATCGTCGATGAAGTGAGCCAATACGTGCGCCTGCATGTGATTGACCTCAATGAGCGGAATGCCGAGCCCCAGGGCCAGTGCTTTAGCGAACGACGTACCGACCAGCAATGAGCCCAACAAGCCGGGGCCGCGCGTAAACGCAATGGCTGATAATTCCTTTTTGGATAAATTTGCGTCCGCCAAGGCGCGCTCCACCACGGGCAGAATATGTTGCTGGTGCGCGCGTGAGGCCAATTCCGGCACGACGCCCCCGTATTTTTCGTGAATTAATTGGGTCGCAATCACGTTCGATACGATATGACCGTTGGCTAAAACAGCGGCCGACGTTTCATCACAGGAAGACTCAATAGCTAATATATTCACCGTACAAAACTAATGGATAATGATTCTTGTAGAATGTATAATGGAAGTTGCTCTTAAACCGTTCCCTCTTTTAGAACTCTAAGGTGCGCTAGTTTTCCGTTATTCATTGTACATTAGGCATTTCCGCCCCGGATGCGTCAGTTTTTTGCAATATTCCTTAAAACGCTGCTCTACCTGTGTCTTACGGTAGTCGGTTTGACGTTGGGCATTTTGCTGAGTCTGCAACTTCCGGAAGTGCAGACGCGCCTGGCTCAGGAAGGCGCTAAATGGCTCTCCGATAAGCTTTTATTTCCTGTTACGCTCAAGGGTGTTTCCATCAAGTGGTTCGATTCGCTGACGCTCGAAGGCATAACCATTAAAGATCGTCAAGGCCGCCCCATGATTACGGTGGGGCGCCTGGATGCGGATTATAACCTGCGCAACCTGATCGATTCGTCAGCGCATAACATCCATCTCGACGAGGTTGTGCTGTACAAGCCCAATGTTCAGATGGTTAAAAATCCCGCGAACGGCGATACCAATCTGGATGATTTCATTGCTCGGATTGAAGAGTTAACCGCTGATCCAACCAAACCCAGCATCCCCAATCAGAACGTTCCGTTTACGGTGGCTCGCGTTACGTTGGCCGATGGCTCCTATACGCTCTACGACCCCCGCGAGCCCCTGATGAACGACCGGAAGCGGTTCGACTACGATCACTTTACGTTGCAGCACCTGAACGCTGATGTGAGTAATCTGCTCATTCTGGGCGATACGATTGCTTTGAACATCAAAGGTCTGACGGGTGTTGACAGGGATTCGCGCATTAAGATTCGGCAACTCGATACGCGGTTTCTGTACTGCAATACCAAAATGGAGCTGGCGAATCTATACGCGCATATTGGCAACTCCATCATTCGGAACGAACTGACGTTCTACTACGATAAACCGTCGGCATTTGGCGATTTTAACAGCCGCGTACGGATGGTCGCCCGTTTTCGCGACAGCGAAGTCCGCTCGAAAGACTTAGGTTACTTCTCGGAATACCTGCGCGGTTTAGACGAAACCTGGCTGCTTACGGGTCTCTTTGCCGGTACGGTGAACGATTTCAAGCTGAGCAACACGGATCTGCACTTTGGCGCAAACGGTCGCAGTCAGTTGAAAGGCGACATTGCCTGGAAAGGGCTGCCCGATATGGACAAAACGACGGTTGACTTTGCGTTTACGCCTTCCGTGGTGAACATGGCTGACATCCGTCAGTATTACCCCGATTCGTCGTTCAACCAAACCATTCAGAAGCTCGGAACCGTAGCGTTCGACGCCACCTTTGCCGGAGCTTTTGACAACTTCAAGACCAAAGGAACATTCCAGACGGGCATCGGGAACGTAACGGGTGACCTGGCGCTGAAATTAGCCGCCAACTCCGATCAAACGACCTATACCGCTACGTTGCAGGCCGAAAACCTTGACCTGGGTCAGTTAATCGATCAGGCGGATCAGTTCGGGAAAATAGACGGTCAGGGACGTATCACCGGGCAGGGGACGAATGTAGAACGGGCCAATCTCGATCTGGACGGACAGTTTGGGCGCTTTGGCTGGCAGGGCTACGAGTATCAGAATATCACCGCCCGTGGTAACTTACAGAAAGCTTTTTTTCACGGGCAGGTCGACATTCGGGACCCGAATCTGGCGTTTGCCCTCGATGGTGAATTTGACCTGACCGGTCCTCGCGACCGCTACGATTTACGGGGTACCATACAGCACGCCGATTTCCGGGCGCTGGGCTACCTGCGTGACTCTTTGGTTGTCAAAACAAAGTTAGATGTCAGGCTGGAAGGTAGTAAACTCGACGATATTGTTGGAAACGCAGCTTTTAGCAATGCTACGCTCACACTAAATCGCCGTAGCCTGGATATTGACCAACTCACGGTTGTGTCGTCGGTAGAGCGACGGGATTCGGTAGGTAACCAGCGCTATTTCGATCTCGAATCTGACTTTCTGACTACCCGGCTTCAGGGCGATTTCCAGCCGCAGCGTACGATTGACGACCTGGCGCAGCTTGCCCGCGAATACCAGCTTTATTTTGCCAGTGATGCCGCTGGTATGCGTGCGTACTACGATCGGAAACGCCAACAGGCAAATCGGTCAGCAAAGCAATATGCGGGAGCTGGTCAGCGCTATAGCATCGACTACCAACTGATCAGCAAGAACATCGGTCCGCTCCTGAATTTCCTGAGCCCCAGCGTTTATATCGCCCCGGCTACCCGGATAGAAGGTCGGTTCACGGTCGATAATACGTCATTCCTGACGGCTAATGCCAAAACTGATTCGTTACGTATCGGCACCCTGGGATTTGGCCCGAGTGATCTGGATCTGACGACGTCTAAGTTTACCTACGGCGAAGAGGTGCTGGCTTCGGCAATTGTTACGTCGCAACGGCAGGCATTCAGCGCCCAGTTCCCAACCCGGAATTTGCAGGCTGAAGCGTCGTGGGACGTCGATCACATCGATTTTACCGGAAGCATCGACCAGGCTGGCAGCCTGAATCACGCGAATCTGACGGGCGAACTCCGCTTCAAAGGCGACGCAATCGATTTAACCTTCCGCGAATCGAAGCTGCGGGTACTGGATGGTGACTGGATCCTGAATCCGCAGAGTTTGATCCGGAAGGTGGGCGATGACTACACCATCCGAAATTTATCAGTACGGAATCAGGATCAGTTAATTCGTGCGTCGGGTAAGCTGTCGCCCGATTCTTTGGAAATGCTGTCGATAGAAGCCAATAACTTTTTGCTCGCTTCGCTGAATCCCGTTTTAAGTACAACGCTTGGCGGTACATTGAATGGCACGCTCGCCGTCCGGAATGTCTACCAAACACCAATCGTAGAGAGCACCCTTTCGCTCAGCGCGTTATCGTACCAGGATGCGCTCATTGGGGACGTACGGGGCCAGGTGGAATGGGATCAACTAGCCCAGCGGCTGAATGCGACGGCCAATATCAATCGGCAGGGTGTTGATGTGCTGAAACTGTTGGGCAATTACGTACCTACGAAACCGAAAAGCCCGCTGACGCTGGCTGCGGATCTGAACGGTGCCGACCTGAAGATTCTGGAGCCGTTTACAACCGGGTTGTTTTCCAATCTGGGTGGGGTAACCAGTGGTACGGTGGCCATCACCGGAACACCCTCTGCGCCCGTTCTGAAAGGCGAAGTAGCGGTAAAAGGTGGCCGGGGCCGATTCGATTACCTGAAAGCCGACTTTACGTTTGATGATAACATCTATTTCGGCGAGAACGAGATTATTACTCGTCGGTTGACTCTTCGCGATCTGGAAGGCAATACGGCTTTGGTACGTGGGGGGGTGTATCACAACGGATTCCGCGATCTGACGTTTGGCTTCGACGCCGATTTTAAAAACTTCCGAATCCTGAACACAACCGTAAAAGATAATGACCTGTTCTACGGCCAAGCCTTCGTGACCGGTAAAGCCGAGCTGACCGGGCCGATCGATAACCTCATTATTCGGGCGAACGTCGCCAGCAATAAAGGAACGCGTATCTATATTCCGCTCGACGGAGCCACGACGGTAGCGTCCGACGATCAGATTCGATTCGTAAACCGGACGGATGTGGCTACTGGCAAACCGACCAGTCAGACTGGCAATCAGCGTAACGATCACACCTTGGGCGAAATTGATCTGTCACGCATTCAGATGGATTTCAATTTTAACATTACTCCGGATGCCTACTGCGAAATTCAGCTTGATCGCCAGACCGGTGATATTATCAAGGCGTATGGGCAGGGACGTCTGGCTATGAAAGTCGACACCAAAGGCGACTTCACGATGACGGGTAATTACGAAATTGATAAAGGCGATTACACCTTTACGTTCCAGAATATCATCAACAAACGCTTCCAGATCCGCCCCAACAGCCGTATTACCTGGACTGGTGACCCTTACGGAGCCCTGCTGGACGTAACAGCGGCTTATACGCAGTACACCTCACTGGCTCCTTTGCTCTCGATGAATGGCTCTACCACCAACACGCGGGCTGATCAGTCGCGCCGGTACCCGGTCGATTTGCTGATTAAGCTGAATGGTGATCTGGCCTCACCTGCAATCAGCTACGACCTGGACGTGAAAGAGTACCCGGCTTCGTCGGATTTCCGGCAGGCAGTAACGGCGTTTGAGTCGCGTATTCAAAGTAATGAGCAGGAACTGACCCGGCAGGTGAGCAGCGTACTGCTGTTTAACCAACTGCTTTCGGAAGGGACGAGCTTCTTCGATCAGAACCAGGTTAACTCGGGCGTGTTCAACAGCGTGAGTGAGCTGTTGTCGAATCAGATTAGCCGGGTCGCTTCTAATCTGGATGAAAATCTGGATGTCGGCGTTTCGTTCGGTGGGTTTACCAGCGGCACGCAAAACGAAAATCTGCTCAATAACTTGCAGCTGCGTTTCTCTTATCGACTGCTGAACGACCGGCTCCGGATTAGCCGCGATGGTGGATTCACGTACGGGCAAAGTCAGTATAATGCGGCTAGTTTACTGGGAGAGTGGACACTCGAATATTTCATTACGTCCGACGGTCGGTTCCGGGCCAAGGTGTATAACCGGAACCAGCAAAGTATCCTGAGTCAGTACAGCGTCAACAGTACCATTGCAACTGGTGGAGGGCTCAGTTTTCTCTACACACGTTCGTTCAACCGGCTTTTTGGCGGCAAACGGATCACCCCTGGCTTAACGCCAGCCAAATCGGCGGATGATCCCGCTCCCAACACCATTTCTACGTTCACGACGAGCAGCCGTTAACGGTATTTGGGGACGTAACAGCCGCTCTGTTGACTTGATTGTTTAGCTTGTAAGAGGCCAAATAAGGGTAAAATTGATAGTTTCAGTCTTTACGTTTTGTAACTGTTGATCCGTTACTCTTCCCCAATCCTGCGTAGTATGCCGTATCGAATGATCCGTTTCCTGCTTTTCTTCTGGTTGATTGGTAGCCCTGCTTTGTGGGCACAACGGCTGTTTACAAACCCCATTAAGGAATCAGGTCCCGATCCGTGGGTATTGCAAAAAGATGGCTGGTATTACTACATGAATACGACCGGTAGAAACCTGACGCTCTGGCGAACCCGGAATATGGCCGATCTGGCTACCGCCGAACAAAAGGTCATCTACACACCACCACCTGGACAGGCCTATTCAAGGGACTTATGGGCACCCGAAATTCATTCGTTCAACGGAAACTGGTACGTGTATTTTTCTGCCGACTCGCTCAACAACCTGTCGCATCGCGTGTGGGTGATCGAAAACGAATCCCCGGACCCCATGCAGGGAGAATGGACCCTAAAAGGAAAAGTCGCGGACAAAGCAGATCGCTGGGAAATCGATATGTCGGTGATGGAGTATAACGGGCAGTTGTATGCGGCTTGGTCGGGGTGGGAGGGTACCACGAACGGGCGGCAGGATATTTATCTGGCCCGGCTGAAAAATCCCTGGACTCTGGACGGCGATCGCGTACGAATCTCAAAACCTGATCTGCCCTGGGAGATGCACGGCGATGTGCCTCAGGCCTGGCAACGTAACGGTGAGGTCCCTAAAGTTTACGTGAACGAAGGCCCCCAATTCCTGCAGCATAATGGTAAGCTGTTTATTGTCTATTCGGCCAATGCTTGCTGGCTGGATTACTGCCTGGGCCTGCTTACGTACAATGGGCGGGGCGATTTGCTTGACCCAAAAAGCTGGACAAAAAGTCCGCAGCCGGTGTTTGTACAGGCACCCGAAAACGGTGTATGGGCACCCGGTCATGGAGGATTTTTTCGCTCTGCCGACGGTCGGCAAGACTGGATGATTTATCACGCCAATTCGTCCGCGACGGATGGATGCGGAAATAAGCGGGCACCCCACATTCAGCCGTTTACGTGGAATGCCGACGGATCACCTAACTTCGGTAAGCCTATGCCTAAAACGCCGATGCCAGTTCCTGGCGAAGAATAACACAAGCTGCTGCTACGTAGTTAATCAGTCGCTGGTCGAACGGTCAGCAGTCTAGTTACCCGTTTATTAACCGCCTTCATGTCAATGCTGAAATTTATTGTTTTTTCGGTCGGACTGGCCGCTTTGGCTAGTCTCAATGGCTGCAAGCAAGCCAATAAAACCGAACAGAAAGCCGCTGATTCAATTGCTGTTGCAACTGGGGATACAACAGCCATGCTAACCGCGAAACTGCCTGATCCGACCGCCTTTGAAGGCACGGTTAAAGGCAAGCGAACTGCGCTGTATATACTGAAAAATAAGACCGTTCAGGTCGCAATCACCAACTATGGCGCTCGTATCGTTGGCCTGCTGGTTCCCGACAAAACTGGTAAAATAACCGACGTAGCTCTAGGATTTACTTCACTCAAGGCCTACGAGCAGGCGAATGAACCTTTCTACGGACCCATCGTTGGCCGGTTCGGTAATCGAATTGCGCAGGGAAAATTTATGCTCGATGGTAAGTCGTACCAACTTGAACTAAACAACAACGGCAATACACTCCACAGCGGCCCGACGGGCTTTCATACGCAGGTTTGGGACGCTAACCAGACGAACGACCAGACCCTCGAATTAACGTATGTAGCCAAAGATGGCGAAGGAGGGTTTCCCGGTACCGTAACAACGAAAGTGACGTATACCTTAACCGATGATAGCGGGCTGAAAATCGATTATACAGCGACGACGGATAAGGCTACGCCCTACAATCCGACCAGTCATGGTTTCTTCAACCTGAATGGTGAGGCTAGTGGAACGATCAACAACCACGTGCTCATGATTAACGCCGATCGGTATTCGGTTGTGGATAAAGGGCTGATTCCGCAGGGAGAGCCGACCTCCGTAGCAGGGACTCCATTCGATTTTCGGAAGCCCACGGCGATTGGCGCACGGGTCGATGAGAAGAACGAACAGTTAACCTTTGGTGGAGGATACGACCACAACTGGGTCCTTAATAAGGGCGGAAATGGACTGGCGAAGGTAGCCGAAATAACGGGCGACAAGTTGGGTATTAAAATGGAAGTTCTGACCACCGAACCAGCTTTGCAGTTTTACGGCGGTAACTTTTTCAAAGGAAATGATATAGGAAAATATGGCAAAGCCACCAACTTCCGCGAAGCCTTCGCGCTCGAAGCCCAGCACTATCCCGATGCGCCTAATCATCCAACCTATCCAAATACAATTCTGAAACCGGGCCAAACGTATCGACAGACTACAGAATACCGCTTTTCGGTTGTCAAGTAAGCCTTAGCTCAGTAGTTCTGATTTGCAGTCCATAGTTTGTTGACGCCTGGTACCGCTACGTCGAATCTGGCGTTCGTTGTTTTGTTCGTATTTCACGTTTTTCATCTATGATTTCTAAACCCCAACTGCGATCCTGTGCAGCGCTATGCCTGCTTCTCATTGCGTTTATTATTCCGAATACCTTCGCTCAAAATGGGCGTTGGTCGGCTGCTAAAGCCAATGCCTGGTACGCCAAAGAACCATTCCTGATTGGAGCGAATTACGCCCCCGCATACGCGATTAACGAGCTGGAAATGTTTCAGGCCGATACGTTCGATCCGCAGGCTATTGATAAGGAATTGGCGTTGGCCGAAAGCATTGGCATGAACACCATGCGCGTGTTTTTGCACGATCTGCTCTGGCAGGATGCCACCGGCTTCACCAAACGGCTCGATCAGTTTCTGGCAATCTGTGCGAAGCACAAGATTCGGCCGATGCTCGTTCTGTTCGATTCCTGCTGGGACCCGCTGCCGAAGCTGGGCAAACAGCATGAGCCAACTCCGGGAATCCATAATTCCGGCTGGTTGCAAAGCCCCGGCGCTGATGCCTTGTCGGACGTATCGCAGTACCCACGGTTGGAGGCCTACGTAAAGGGTGTGGTGAGTGCGTTTAAAAACGATCGGCGGATTTTGGCCTGGGACATCTGGAATGAGCCCGACAATGCGAATGACAATAGCTACGGGCAGAACCATACGATTAAAACGGAATTGCCCAAGGAGCGGAAGATCGCCATAATAACCAGTCTATTGCCGCAGGTTTTTCAGTGGGCGAGAGCCGCCGGTGCCAGCCAGCCGCTGACGTGTGGCGTCTGGATCTATCGGGGACCCGAAGACTGGGGCAACCCGGCTAAGTGGACACCGATGGAAAAGGCACAGTTTGAGAACTCCGACATTATTACGTTCCATCAGTACTCGAAGCCGACGGATTTAGAAGCAGTTATTCCGGTATTACAGAAAATGGGTCGTCCCGTCATCTGTACGGAATACATGGCCAGGGGTGTCAACAGCAAGTTTCAGACGCACTTGCCCATCGCGAAAAAAGCAAAAGTAGGTATGATTAACTGGGGCTTTGTGGCCGGAAAAACGCAGACCTTTCTGCCCTGGGACAGTTGGCAGAAGCCATATGTCAACGGCCGTGAGCCATCCGTCTGGTTCCATGAAGTATTTAAGCAGGACCTAACGCCGGTCGATCCGGCTGAAGTCGCGGCCATTAAACAGGCCGCTGGCAAATAGACAAAACGTAAAAAGCTCCTGGTTTATCGGACCAGGAGCTTTTTATATATCCGCACCCATTATTTACTGGGTATTTGTTGTGTCAGGGGGCGTTGTGGGATCTGGGGCCGGTGCCGTAGGAACAAATGTTGAATCACCTACTTCGCTCGACACTTCGGTTGAATCCGATTCGCTGCTGCTTTCTTCATCGCCTGAATAACCACAGTTTAAATATTCCTTGCTGATCGGAATCGTCGGTTTTGGAAAGGGACCCTGTAGGTTTTTGAATTTAGTGTCGGCATATACTTTTTCAAGGAACGTACCGACAATCGGCAGGGCTGTTTTGGCCCCTTCGCCGAGGTCCGTTGAGCGGAAGTGAATACTCCGATCATCGCCACCGACCCAGGCCCCGACCACCAGGTTGTTCGATACACCCACAAACCAGCCGTCGGAGTTATTCGAGGTTGTTCCGGTTTTACCGCCCATTTCGTGCCGGTTCTTGAACAGGTTGAACGACCACAGATTTTGGGAGGTACCACCGGATTCCTGCAAGCCACCCTGCAGCATGTAGCGCATTAGAAACGCGGTTTCCGCGCTAATAGCCCGCTTACGCTGCGTCGTAAAGGTTTCGATTACGTTGCCATCGCGGTCTTCGATACGTTGTACAATGAGCGGTTCAATCGCTTCACCGTCGTTAACAAAGGTGCAGTACGACGCCACCAACTCATAAAGCGATACGTCCGAAGACCCTAATCCAATGGACGGAACCGCATCCAGACGACTCTTAATGCCCAGACGATGGGCGTATTCGACCACGCGTTCCGGCGTAACCCGGTCAGTCAACTGGGCGGTTATGGAGTTAACCGACCGCGCCAGCGCCCGGCGCAGGGTCATGTTCGAGTAGGAGTAGTACCCGGTTGAATTGCGGGGTTCCCAAACTTTATCTTCCCCGTTCTCCCGGTATTCTTTGCGGAATGGCCGATCCTGAATCCGGTCGCAGGGGCTGAGGTTTACCAGGCTATCGTCAATGGCTGCGGTGTATACGAAGGGTTTGAACGTTGATCCAGGCTGTCGCTTACCTTGTTTAACGTGATCGTACTTAAAGTAGTCGTAGTTGAGACCGCCGACCCAGGCCCTGATATAGCCGGTATGGGGGTCCATCGCCACCATACCCGATTGCAGGAAGTGCTTGTAATAGGCAATTGAATCATAGGGCGTCATGCGCGTAGAATCGTAGCCGCGCTTATTCGTCCAGCTAAACACCCGCATCTTGTACTTGACATTTTTCATGTAGTACATGATCGAATCCGGGTAAAGTGGTAAGAATCGGCGGCTCAGGGTTTTATAGCGTTCGGTACGACGAGCAACCGAATCAATAAAACCGGGGAGTTCGTTGCCATCCTCGTCGGTCCAGGGGTTACGCCCGCGCCAGTGGTTATCAAATGTCCGCTGAAGCTGCTTCATTTTCTCGCTGGTAGCCTGTTCGGCGTACGTCTGCATCCGCGAGTCGATAGTCGTTACAATCCGTAAACCATCCGTGTAGAGGTCGTAGCCATTTTCTTCACCCCATTTTTTAACGTAGTCCTGTACTACGTTCTTCAGGTAACTGGCCGGACCTGAGTACGGATTTTCGGGCGTAAATTCGGTGACTAACGGTAAGGCGCTGATCGAATCAGCCTGAGCAGCCGTCAGGAATTTATACTTGGCCATCTGGCTTAACACCACATTCCGTCGTTCTTTCGACCGCTTGGGGTTTTTCAGCGGATTGTAGTTCGTGGTTGCTTTTTGCAGACCCACGAGTACCGCCCCCTCCTGAATGTTCAGACTATCGGGTAGTTTGTTGAAGAACGTCCGGGCCGCCGTTTTTAAGCCGAACGCATTACTGCCGAAGTCAACGGTATTGAAGTAATACGTAATGATTTCTTCTTTCGAGAAGTTGCGCTCCAGTTTAATGGCCATAAGCCATTCCTTCGATTTATAGATGATTTTCCGAATGAACGGAATTCGGTTCAACAGGCCGGAATTGTTCTTACGGCGAGTTTTGAACAGGTTTTTGGCGAGCTGCTGCGTGATGGTTGAGCCGCCCCCTTCGCTGCCGAGGTTAATGACGGCCCGGCCGATGGCGCGTGGATCAACGCCATTGTGTTCGTAGAAACGGGCGTCTTCGGTCGCAATCAACGCATTGATCAGCTGCTTTGGAATATTCTCGTACTTGATCGGCGTTCGGTTTTCCGCGTAAAACTTGCCAATCATTACCCCATCCTGCGAGTAAATTTCTGAAGACTGATTGAGTTTTGGATTACGAAGTTCCTCTACGCTGGGCATTTCGCCGGTTAGGTACAGGAAATTGTTATTCAGAATAAAGACATAAATGCCTAAAGCTAACAAGCTAAACAGTAGACCTTTAATGCCATTCTTGAGGTACGGGTAGTACCAGGATTCGGGGTCTACGTACTGATGAACAAACGAGCGAAGACGATTGCGGTACTGCTGGTACGTCTGGGCCCAGGAACTGACGCGTTCCTCACCGGCGATTCGAGCGGTTTGCCGATAGATTTGTCGGCCAACTCCGCGCCTAACGCTGCCGAGTTGCGTTCGGCGTTGTCGGATTCGTTGCCGAAACGCTCCAAAAGCGTGCCGGACAGCGCGGAATCGCTCCCTGTATTGACTCATGCGTTTTTAGTCAAGATCTTAGTCGTTACGTCTGGTACTGCTCAGCGGAGTTAACTGTCGGCGAATACAACGTTAACACCGTGATCAGCACAGTGGCATCAGCCTGATGGGTATGGCCCCCTGGCTGACTGACCGGGCGAATATGCGCCGGGCGTCAAATATAACGTATTTTCGGCCGATCTGATATACAAAAGCCGGACAGCGTATACTGCCCGGCTCTTAAATTATACGGATTGGGTCAACAGAAAATAAGTAAAAACCACTTACGATCAGGAGGGTCCTCTCAATCGTATCCGCATTGCTATTTTTTCTCGAAGGTCATTGCTACGCCATTCATGCAGTAGCGCAGTCCCGTCGGTTTTGGACCGTCATCAAATACATGACCAAGGTGACCTCCGCAGACATTGCAGAGAACTTCGGTGCGTACCATACCGTAGGATTTGTCACTGTTTTCCCGAACGGCATTCTTGGCGATCGGCGCGTAGAAACTTGGCCAGCCGGTTCCCGAGTTAAATTTAGTATCTGACGAGAAAAGCGGGTTGCGACAGCCGGCACAGTAAAACACGCCATGCTCATGAATATCGTTCAGCGGGCTGGTAAATGCCCGTTCGGTGCCATGTTCGCGAAGTACAGCGTATTGGTCGGCGGTCAAAATCTTCTTCCACTCGGCATTGGTTTTAACCACGCGCCGACCCTTCGGGGGCGTGTCGTCGGTGATGCGTTCTGACGGAGCAACAGCATGATCTGGCGCTGTTGAAGGCCGGCCACCCATCAAGGCAATACCAGAAATTAACCAGACGGGCAACAGCAAAAACAGGGTATGTTTCATAGTTTGGTCTCAGAAAATTCAATGAATGTTAATGACATCGGTCAGGCAATTCATATTTGCCAGCGTATACAGAAGATTTGACCAGCTTTATTTAGTGATCAGCCGACGTAATGAAAACAAGAAAAATCGGGGTTACGTTCAGGCGTCGACCGAAGCCATCGCTAGCAGGGTCGAGAGCGTAGGGGTGGGGCTTCCACCGCGTTTTTCGATGGTTACCGCAAACGCATCTGCGTGGTCGATCGGTCGGTTTAGCCGCTGAATCAAGGCATTGGCAGCGCTTGCTTCGAATACACCCGCATCTACCGGCTTGCCGCCCACTAGAGACCAAAGCTGGTACTGTTGGTTTGCGGGCAGCGGAGGCAGTGATTTAACCTCAACGGCTACCTCGTGCGTACGGGCGTTCCAGAAGACCAGCATGTTGCCTTGGGGTGCCTTTTCATTGCCGTGCAATTCCAGAGTACGGGTGCCGGGCTGACTCAACAGCGCCAGCGCCTGGTCTGTCTGGGTCTGACGATCGCGCATCTGACGAAGCTCGGATTGCATCGAGCCGTTGGCCGTCCGAAGCGTAGCCAGCGTTTCCTGGCTGCTGCGCAGTCGGGAAAGCAGGAAAAATGAGAAGATCAATAACAATAATCCCACCGAAGCCGCCACCATCCAGGTGGTGCGGAAGGTTGAGGACGAAGGAAGACTAACTGGCATGGGCCGAACAACAGTCTGCTCAGGCTCGTGAAAGTCGAGTTGCTTCAACAGCTTTTCTTTCACGGATGCGGGTGGCTCAACGCTATACAATTGAGTATATGATTCGAGCGCTATTGCTAACTGATCGAGTTCGTGCCGTATGTCAGGATAAATAGACGACAGGCACTCGACCTCCCGCCGTTCTTGGTCGCTCACCGCTCCCATAACGTAGGACTCTAAGATACCAGACGCTATATATTCTGTTACGTTCATGATTTGAATAATTGCTTTAACTCCTGCAACGCGGCCCGAATCCGGGTTTTTACGGTTCCCAGCGGCAGATTCAACTCTTCGGCGGCCTCTTCGTGGGTGTATCCTCCGAAATAAACCAGATCAATTAGCTGTTTCCGTTCGGGCCTCAACTGACCAACCACTTCCTGAATGCCAATGTGGTCAGGGTTGGGTTGCTCAGTGTGATGCTGGCGGTCAACTATATGTACGTTATCTTCGTCGGTTCGGATTGCACCAGAGGGTTGCGTTTTGCGGGCGCGTAAAGCATCGATAGCCGTGTTCCGGGCTACATTGAGCATCCAGGTAAACAAACGGCCTTTTGAGGAGTCATAAGCATCCAGATTCTTCCAGATTTTAACAAAAATATCCTGCAGCAGATCCTGGGCCTGTTCTTCATCGCGGACGATGCGCAGAACAACCCCGTAAAGAGCGGGTGAATATTGGTCGTAGAGCCACTGAAAAGCCTGTTGATCGCGCCGATGAAGCTTTTCGATCAGAACACTTTCCGAAACTAGAGAAGACTGGCGTTTCACGCAAACGGCGGTGTTAAGTGAGCCAAATATACTAGAAATTCAAAGAAGTAAAAGCCGACCCCGATGGCCGCCCAATTTGGATAGATAACGAGGAGTCGATACTACACATAACTTCGTGAAATTCATAAACCAGTTCGGAGTGACCGTAACTTGCGCCTAACACGCAATCGGTCACTCCGTTTAGAACAAGGGCTGCATGTACGGAAGAAACAGCGTCAACGTGTCAGTCTACTTGGTTAACAAATTCGTTGGTTAACGAAAAGCGGAAGTGCCCCCCTTGGGCATCAGCACACTGCTTATACCATGTACTACGCCGTTCATCTGTTTTAGATCGGTATCCTCAACGGTGGCGGTGTTACCCTGCTCATCGGTCAACATAACGCGATTGTTAGACCCGAGTTGGGCCGTTAAGGTTGTACCCGCGAGCGTTTTCAACTGCGCTTTGCCATTGCCAGCTTTGATTTGCTGGGTTAACTCCGCTGCGCTCACCATCCCATTCACGACATGATACGACAACAACTGTTTCAACGCGTCGCGGTTGCGGCCTTCCAGCAGACCTCCCTGCACGGTGGCCGGTAGCTTTTTGAACGCACTGTTAGATGGGGCAAACAAAGTATAAGGACCGGTTCCCTTCAACGTTTGATCCAACTCTGCCGACTGCAGGGCGTTTTGCAGCGTTACGTAGTTAGGCGACGACGCGATAAAGTCGCCGATGCTTGTGTTACGTACCGTCGTACCCGCTTTAACGGCAGGTTCTTCGGTCGTGCGGGCACCCGTAACGGCTGCGGCAGTACCAGTTTTAGGGGCTCCGCTGTTGATGTCGCTTCGGGTTGTAGTGCCCGAGGTGCTAACGCTGGTACCTGATCCGCTATCGCCTGGCGTTGCCGTAGCATTCGGGTTACTGCCCGCTCCCGTTGGCGCATTGGTGACGTTGTTGCTGTTATAATTCGTTGTATTGCTGTTGTTAACGGCCGTACCATTGCTGGTTGCACTCTCTCGGTACTGACCATCAGATGGGGACGTACTGGAAGCACTTGTACCCCGTGCGTTTTGTTTCATACGATTCTGTTCGCGTTTCATCGCTCGTTTCTGACTCCGGGATGCCTTTGCGCCGGATGCAGAATCTGGGGCTACGGCACCAATGGGGTAACTCGATGGCGTTGCCGTGCCGGGTGGCGTTGTCTGCGCCCAGCTGACTGTTGTAAACAGGCCAACCTGTAGCGCTAGTGGGACAATAATTTGCTTGATTTTCATGACGTTGTATCGTTAGTGGCCTACTGAGTTGTCCTCGTTTAACCGCATTTTATCTAAAAAGTTTAGTATAAGAAGCGCAGAGTTTCGGCTGAGCCGGTAGATTTGCTGATTCTCAACAAACCTCAATTTGGCGATATGCAGTCCATTCTTCCGTTACCAACGCAACCTGTAAAACCGGGTACCAGCACCGGTCAGCAGTTCTGGCCGCTTGAATCGGCCGGTGATAAAAAAACAATTGACTCCTACTCACCCGCCGACGGTCAGTTGATTGCCCGTGTTCACGTATCGACGCGGGCTGATTATGACCGCGTTGTGGAAACGGCGCAAGCCGCGTTTGCCGAATGGCGGCAGGTTCCGGCTCCGCGACGGGGTGAAATTGTGCGGCAGATGGGCGATCAGTTCCGGCGCTACAAACGCGAACTAGGCACACTCGTGAGCTACGAAATGGGTAAGTCACTACAGGAAGGTCTGGGCGAAGTGCAGGAAATTATCGACATCTGCGATTTTGCCGTAGGGCAGTCGCGTCAGTTGTATGGCCTGTCGATGCACTCCGAACGTCCGGCCCACCGTATGCTCGAGCAGTGGCACCCGCTGGGGATCGTCGGCATCATTTCAGCCTTTAATTTTCCCGTAGCGGTCTGGTCGTGGAACGCCATGATTGCCTGGGTCTGTGGCGATGTCTGCATCTGGAAACCGTCGGAAAAAACGCCACTGACCGCCCTGGCCTGTCAGCAGATTATTGGCGACGTACTACGTAATAACGACATTCCCGAAGGTGTATCGTGCCTGGTTACGGGTGGGCGCGATGCGGGAGAATGGCTCGCCCGCGACCCGCGTATCGCGCTGGTATCGGCTACCGGTAGTACGCGCATGGGGAAGGCGGTTGCCGAAACTGTGGCCGGTCGACTGGGAAAGAGTCTGCTGGAATTAGGCGGTAACAACGCCATCATCGTTTCGGAACATGCCGACCTGGAGCTGGCTATTCCGGCGATGGTATTCGGGGCGGTGGGTACGGCCGGGCAGCGCTGCACCACGACCCGCCGGGTGATTGTGCAGGAACGTATTTACGACGACGTAAAGAATCGACTCACGAAAGCCTACGCCCAGCTACGTATTGGCAATCCGCTGGATGAATCCTTCCACGTTGGTCCGCTGATCGATCAGGCTGCGGTCAGGAATTACCAGCAGGCCGTTGACGAGATCAGGCAGGCGGGGGGGCGGTTTGTGGTGGAGCCGGGTGTGCTAGATGGGTTGGGGTTTGAATCGGGCTGTTACGTAAAGCCATGCATTGCCGAAGCCGAGAACCAGTGGCCGGTAGTGCAGCGGGAGACGTTCGCGCCAATTCTGTATTTGTTGAAGTACACTACGTTAGAGGACGCCATTGCGCAGCAGAACGCCGTGCCCCAGGGTCTGTCGTCCGCCATTTTCACGCTGAATCTGCGGGAGGCTGAGCGCTTCCTGTCGATGGTTGGTTCCGACTGTGGCATTGCCAACGTCAACATCGGTACGTCTGGTGCGGAAATAGGCGGTGCGTTTGGGGGCGAAAAAGAAACAGGTGGCGGCCGTGAATCCGGCTCCGATGCCTGGAAAGCCTACATGCGCCGACAAACCAACACCATCAACTACGGCACCACCATGCCCCTGGCGCAGGGTATTACGTTCGAGTTATGAGCATACATAAGTGTATATAGCCAAAAGCCCCGACTTTTGAGTTAGGGCTTTTGGCTATATCTACCGCTTATTCACTTTGGATCACTGCGATTTGGAAGTACTATGCTAAACAAATTCCTTTATAGCCAGGCAAGCTATAATTCATGAAGGTAGAATACTTATAGGTGACACTTAATTTGTAATTACTTTGTAATCGGAAGATGTATGCTGTCAACTTCACGTACCTAGAGTAGGTTCTTGCGTATTTTTTAACTGGTATAAAAATGGCATTTAGACAAACAAAGCCGGATCATTTCCCTTACAATGCTCTTAGGGTGTACTTTGATTCCAACAATGTTGGTGTATACTATTACAAAGGAGAAGGGGCGCCACCACAAAAAAATCAATTAAAATACCTAGCTGAAGAAGCAGAAACTTTGTTGAAGGAGGTTGGCCGACAATGGGTTAAAGCGGAAATAATTTTGGTAGAAGGAATTGAATTTAATGATATTTCTACAATTAATGTTCTTTACAATCAAAATAATTAATATGAGTGATTTCATGAAAAATAACAAAAAAGCAGTTGCTTTTTGTATAATCTGGTTTTTCTTTCTTTTCACAGTAGCAATGATAGTTCAAGGTGATAGTACGTATTTTTGGCCTTTTACAAGTTATCCAGGAACAAGCAGTTATTTTCAGTCTGATTTTGATTTTACTGAAGCTTTGGTATATGGGTTAATACCTGTAGTGAGCTTTAGTATATATCACTTATTATCCGAAGGCACTAATTCGCCGAAAAATCATTAGGTTTTCTCTTTATATAGTTCAACTGATGATGAATATTTGGGAGTTATTGATGCGTGAATAAGCTTATAATAATTGTATTTTGCTGTTAGTATGGCAAAATACAAACACTCAGACTACGAAGTACTTCGCCGACGCTGTG
>NZ_BAAGVY010000024.1:0-45050 GCF_054780635.1 Spirosoma knui
CTAATTTTTAGTTGAGATACTGTAAATGGATAGTAGGACTATAAGCATGAACTAATAAATTCACTTCAAAAATGTAAACTTATTTTAGGACGCTACATTTTCTTGAGATGACTACGTAATGAGACGAAACACGCGAACTACTTAAGATTTCAAAGAAGTGATTAGTACTATAGGCGTAACTAGACTAGTGGATTAACGTGAATCATGGATGTTAGCTACTGTAAATCAAAAAGATAACTAGGAGCTCTTGTCGTCCCGACGCAAGGAGGGATCTTCGGGAGAGGCTGATATTTACTCCAGCGACAGAAGATCCCTCCTTGCGTCGGGATGGCAAAAGTCGTTCATTTGAGGTCAGAGGATAATCCATAATTCACGTTACATTAACAGTATTTTGCTGACGCGTAGCCCCGCCATTTTATCTGTAATTTCAAGAAGGTCAGTTTCCTTATTCCAACCCGACATTTCGATTGGAATAAGGAAAGTCATAAAAGGAACGTGTACGTGTTATTTGCGGCTGGTCACCACCGCCTGTCCGTCGCGAATTTCTTCGGAGGCTGTCCGCACAATGGCTATGCCGGGTTGCAGATCGCCGAATACTTCAACCAGGGTATCGACAACGTTCCCTTTTTGCACGGGTACCCACTGCGCCCGATTGTCGCGAACGCGGATTACAAACATCTTCTCGCTCGAACTGACGACCGAGGTCGTAGGCACAAACAGCGTTTTGGCCGAACGCTCAACGGGTAAGGTTACTTCGGCGTACATCCCCGCTTTCAACTCATGGCCCGCATTATTCACATCGAACTCGGCCATCATGGCTCGATTCGCTTCGATCAGGCTCTCGGCTGAGCGAGCCAGTTGGGCGTTGAAACGACGCTCCGGAATGGCGTTGACCGTAAAGGAAACCGCGCTTTTGGCGGGTAGCTGGTTGGCAAAGCTCTCCGGAATCGCCACCGTCAGGCGTAGCGTTCGGCTGTCTTCGAGTACAAACAGCGGTTTGCCGCTATCGCCTGCGCCGACCAGCGCGCCAGGACTGATGTTCCGCTCAATCACGACACCATCGAAGGGGGCGGTGATGGTGAGGTATTGCCGCAGTTCAGTTTTGGCCTGGTAGTTCGACCGGGCGGCCTGTACGGTTCCCCGCGCTACGGCCACCATCGCGCTATCGGCCTGCATCCGCGCGTGCGCCTGGTCGAGTTCATTAAGCGAAACAGCCCCTTCCATCTTAGCGGTTTGCACGAGTCGCTGGTACGTTAGCCGACTGGCACGGGCGCGGGTTGTTTGCTCAACCAGCGTTGCTTCCTGCGCCTGCATCTGGGCCTGCGCCTGGCTCAGTTCAGCGATTACTTCGGGTGCTTCGAGCCTGGCCAATACTTGCCCTTTGCGAACAGATGTGCCGCGATCCACCGCGATGTCGCGGACGTAACCCTTCACTTTGGCGTAGATGTTTACCCGGTTCCAGGGCTTCAACTCGCCGGGCAGAGTCACCCGTTTGCTGGGTTGCATCGACTGAACCGTGGTCACCGCGACCGACTGCACTTCGGGTTCTTTCTTGGCTGGTTTATCGTCGCTCACGGCCGACGAGCAGGACGCCAGCCCAACAGCAAGGGATGCAGGGCCGAGCAGTTTCAGATATGATTTCATAGAAAATTCAAAGAGTGAAAGAGTGCCACAATAGATTAGGGAAGTGTGAGTTATGGGTGGCCGACTAGTTCAGCTTGCACATCAGGGGTCTCCTTTTTAAAGAACTTGCTTTCCGGATCTTCGGGGTCTAGGGATACGGATTGCAGGGCGGCTTTGGTCTGGAACTGTGTAAATACACACGGCAGAATCAACAGGGCCGCCAGGGTAGAGGCAATCAATCCGCCAATTACGGCCTGGCCAAGTGGGGCAATCTGGTCTCCACCTTCTCCCATTCCGGACGCCATTGGCACCATCCCGGCAATCATGGCAATACTGGTCATCAGAATCGGGCGAATCCGGCTATTGGCCGCCATAACCACCGCCCGGCGCGTATCGCCTAGTTCCAAGCGTAGGTTCTCGGCATTGGTCACCATGAGAATGGCGTTCGCCACCGATACGCCGACCGACATAATCAGCCCCATGTACGATTGCAGATTGAGCGTAGCGCCACAGGCCAGCAGCATCAGCAATGCACCCGCTACCACCGCCGGAATCGCGGCCAAAATCACCAGCGACAGTTTGAAGGATTGGTAGTTAGCCGCCAGTAGCAGGAAGATGATCACAATGGCCACCATCAGACCCGTTTGTAAGCTGCTCAGTGTATCGGTGAGCAGGTTCGTCTGCCCGCCCATTTCCACGAGTACACCACGGGGAGGCTCACCGGCTTCTTTAATGGCCTGTTCCACCGCTTTGCGCGCGGAGCCGAGGTCTTTCTTTTGCAGATTGGCGGTGATCGTTACTAGCCGGTTTGGGCCGGCCCGGTCGTATTCACCGGGGGCTTTGCCCTCCGAAAACGTAGCCACGTCCGATAGTAACGGGCGCGTTTCACCACTTTTGAGTGGAATGTTGCCAATGTCGTTGGCGCTGCTCATCTGGTATTCCGGGATCTGCACCTGCACCTGATACGCCAGGCCTTTCGACTCATCGAGCCAAAGGTTTTTGTCCGTGAACCGACTCGACGACGTAGCGGCTACCAGGGAACGAGCTACCTGAGTAGACGTAACACCGAGTTGCCCGGCCCGTTCACGGTTCATCGTTACGTTGAGAACGGGATACGCCAGCGGTTGGGCGATCTGCACATCGCGCAGGAAATCGATCTTCGTCATCTGGTCCCGAATCTTATTTGCAAATTGCCCGGCTTCGGCTAAATTTTTGGCGGCCACCGTTACCTCAATAGGGGTTGAGGCTCCCTGGCTCATGATTTTTTCGGTCAGCTCAATGGGCTCGAACGAGATGCTGGCAGTCGGTAAGGCTTTAGCAATACGTGTCCGCAGCTCTTCTTTCAGGTCATCCATTTTTACCGGATGTTCTTCGTTCAGCGACACCTGCAACACAGCCTCATGCGGGCCGCTGTTGAACACGAATATGTTGGACGTACCGTAGCTGGACGGTACTGTGCCGACATAGGCCGATGAGATTTCTACATTCTCGGCCCCTACGGACTCCTTGATGATATCCAGCACTTTAAGCGTCGCTAGTTCGGTACGTTCCACCCGTGTGCCGTCGGGGATACGTAGCCGCATCTGGAACTGATGGCTATTGCCATGCGGGAGAATGTCCGTGCCGATGAACATAAAGCACAGCACAATGATCGCCAGGGTACCCACAAGATAACCACCCACAACCAGGCCGCGACGGTTCAGCACCTTTTCGAGCGCTGCCGAGTAACGTTGTTTAAACTTCTCAAATCCTTTTGCGTTTTCGGCCGGATGAGCGGCTTCATCCTCGATTATGTGCCGCTCCCGGCTGTCAAGGGCTAGCGTCGGTGCTTCGTGTTCCGCCCTTTCGTGGGCCGGGTGGCTTTTCAGCAGCCAGTTCGCCAACACCGGCACAAACGTCTGCGAGAGCAGGAACGACGCGATCATGGCAAAGCCCACGGACAACGACAGCGGCAGGAACATCGAACGGGGTACCCCACTCATCACAAAAGCTGGGGCGAATACGGCCAGAATGGCCAGTAGAATCAGAAATTCCGGGAAGACAATCTCTTTACAGGCATCCCAGATCGCTATGGGTTTCGGTTTGCCCATTTCCAGGTGCTGGTGAATGTTTTCGATGGATACCGTCGCCTGGTCGACCAGAATCCCGATTGCCAGCGCCAGCCCCGACAAGGTCATGATGTTGATGGTTTGCCCGAACAGATTGAGCAAAATCACCGCCGACAGAATCGAGATCGGGATGGTCAACACCACAATGATTACACTACGCCAGTCGCGCAGGAAGAGCAAGACCATCAAACCGGTCAGTACGGCACCCAGAATTCCTTCCGTCACCAGGCTTTTCAGCGAGTTGGTTACGTAAACGGACTGGTCGAACTCGTATGAGATCTTTACGTCCTCCGGCACGGCATTTTGCAGCTCCGGCATCGCCTTGCGAATGTTGTTCACGACGTCCAGCGTCGACGCGTCCGACTTCTTGACGACGGGGATATATACCGCCCGGCGACCGTTGACGAGGGCATAACTCACCGTTACGTCGGCGGCATCTTCTACCGTGCCGATGTCACGCACGAAGACCGTCGGTCCGGAACCCACGCGGATGGGTATGTTCAGAAAATCTTCCGGCTTCTTCACCAGCGAGTTCACCGGCGTCATCAGCGTCTTATCGCCAATCCGAATGTTTCCGGCGGGGGAGGGCTGGTTGTTCGTAACAATCGCTTTAATAACTTCCTCGGGCGTGAGCTGGTAGCTGCGCACGAGTTGCGGATTGACGCGAACAACGATCGTGCGCTGGTTACCGCCGAAGGGTGGAGGGCTGGATACGCCTTCGATACGAGAGAACATTGGCCGCACCCGCGACGAAGCGTAATCCTGGATTTCGTTCAGCGAACGGGTCGGGCTTTCGAATACCAACTGCCCAACCGGCACTGAACTGGCATCGAATCGAACGACCTGGGGCGGCACCGTACCTTCGGGCATATACGCCTTCGCCCGCGATACGTTGTTGGCGACTTCGGCGGCTGCCTGTGCCATATCAGTGCCCGGATAGAATTGCAGCTTGATGAGCGACAATCCCTGAATAGTTTTCACGTCAATATCGCGAATGCCCGATACGTACAGAAAGTGGTCCTGGTAGCGCGTAGCGATAAAACCGTCCATCTGATCGGGAGCCATCCCACCATAAGGCTGTACTACGTAGATCGTTGGTAAGTCGAGGTTCGGGAAAATATCGACCGGAATTGTGAACAGCGACATCACCGAAAAAAACAGGATAGCCACTACGCCAACGACAACCGAAATGGGTTTTCGTAAGGCAGAACGAATAATTTGTTGCATGACAAATAAGGAGTCAGGTTGTCATTACTTTATCTGATTCAGGAATAAAGACAAGTCGCCTTCAGCGGCCGCTTTTAGCAGCAGATACCGCCAGACGTTGCTGGTCGCTACGTAGCCGTCTACTTCGGCGCGGTTGAGTGTCACCACGCTTTGTAGCAGGGTCGGCAGGTCGGTCAGGCCATTCTGATAGCGCGTTCGAGCCTGGTTATAGGCCTGCCGGGCTGCTCGTAGCTGAACCGGAGCCTGCCGGGCCTGTTCCAGTGCGACCTGATACTGGGTTTCGGCTTCCTGATATTGCCGGGTGATTTGCAGGCGTTGCGTGTTAAACAACTGCCGCGACCGCTCGACCAGAAACTGATCGGCGTGGTAATCATGACGAGCGCGTAGCAGGTTTGTCAGATTCCAGCGGGCTACTATACCAACGAGGTAGTTGCCTACCTGATAGCCGAAGCCGCTAAGTTGATTGTTCAGGAACATATCCCCCTGATTGGAAAAACCCGATCCCCGAGCATTACCTACACCCACCAGCGAAATGATGGGCATGCCCGATCGCTGCGTCGCCAGGCTGCGAGCCGCCGACAGGGTAATCTGCGATTGGAATAACCGTAATGTTGGGTTATTGGGCGACAGCGAATCGGCCCGAACGTCGCCGTTGGGTAGCGAGGTGTAAAAACCCAGGCTATCAACCTGTATGTTGTTCTGAAGCTGACCCGCCAACTCCGACAGACGCAGGCGCTGAACCTGCTCCCGCTGCTGACTTTCGAGCAGCAGTAGCCGGGCCCGAACCGCTTCGGCCGTAGCCAGCGCACTATCGACGCCCGCCCGCATGCCGGATCGGACGCCCGAGTCAACCACGCGCTTGAAGGTTTCGGCCCGTTCCAGGTTGCTCTGCTGAATCTGAACCAATTTCTGGTTGATGAGCAAAAGCAGGTACGCATCAATCGTGCGAACCTGATGCTGAAACAGCTCATTCTCGTAGTCGACCTGACTACGCTGGAGTTCGGCTTTGGCTATGCCAACGTTGGCTTTTACCCGTCCGAACGTAATGGCCCGCCACTCGATGGAGGCACTGGTAAAGCTGCCGAAACTGGCCTGTGAAACCGCCACGGGTCTCACACCGCCCGAAGTTGAAATATTGATCGCTTCGTTCGGGAAAAACGAGCCGTTCAGGCTATTGCTGGTAGCGTAGTTGTACTGATCCTGCACCTGCACAATAGGCAGTAACTCGGTCTGGCTGGCCTGTAGCCGCCGTTGGGCGCTGCTGATTTCGGCCTGCTTGGCGCGCAGAAAGGGGTACTGCCGAATGCTCTGCTCTACTACCTGATTTAGCGTCAGAGTCTGCGCTGATGCTTCCGTCAGCAAGCCGAGTCCCAGGGCCAGCAAACCAGCGGCCGGTTGCCAGCGTACTCGGTGTACGTATCGTAAGTGCTTCATCCATACAACGTATCCGGACTTGATCTGACTCACGGATACGGCTGCAAAACACTACGTCAATTCTGGAAACATTTGGGAAAAATGTACGCTAGCCGAATAATCTAGGTTTTAATGGGCCGTCAGGTTGGGTAAACGAACAGGATAAACCATTGACGGCTTTGTTTTGGCCACTGGTAAAAGTAAGGTTGACAATAATTGGCCAAATGGGCAGGTTTATATAAGTAAGCTATTCTAAATCAATCTTATATCATGAATCGACTATCGACCCGGCTCATCAAGTCTCTGGATTGGACAGTGTATACCATCGCCTTTTTCAGGAATCATTTTCTGGTCATTTTCGGCCTTGGATTTATCGCTGCTGTTGGCCGGGCGATCCAGCTTAACGCATTCGGACCGATCAGTTCCGAATTGAACATCGGTTTGGAAATAATCGTCGAGTCGGCCCGCATCCTCCTTTTCGTTTATGCATTAGGGTTGACCAATATCAGGGCAGGAATTGCCCGTTTGGTTCGGTTTGTGACCAACCGACAACGCCGTAAGCAGAGCTGGCGTTTAAGCCTGCAAACCATGCGCAAAAACTGGCTGGCGATATTGGTCAATCTCTGCGTGTTCTCGGTCCTTGCTTTCCTGATGAATGCGTTTATTGATCACATTGCGTACGAGACCTGTTTGTACATCACGCTTAAGGCGCGTCAGCTTATCTCCGCTCAGGCTTCTGAATGGGTATTGATTCTGTTCTTCAAAAATCTGTCTGTAATTCCGTTCACCCTACTCTTTAATGCGGTGTTCTGTCTTTGGCTGGTCAATCGATTACCCAAACCAGTAGCCTACAGCTAACACAGGTTACTCTTCTTTTCGGTACAGCACCCAGATTTCGTTGATGGTGTTTATGTTCTGTTTTTGAAGAAATTCATTGAGCTTCCACAACGTAGTGGACGAATATAACTGGGGTTTGAAACCCAGACTATCGAGCAGCGGCAGCTTATCTTTCGCGTCGTTATACGTAGTAGCGAGCCAGGCCTTTTTCAGATAGCGGGCCGAGTCAGCTTCGTGAAATTTAGTGAGCTTGATATTCGGCGCGTTCCGGCGATAGAACGTTAACGGGAGTCCGCTTTCGGTTTCGAAGGGCGTCCGTTTCAGGCAGTAAACCGTCGACGAGGTATCCCTGAACGTGTTCGTCACCTTGCGCGAAAACTCAATGGATTGCGAATACGGATTCAGGGCTAAAAAAGCCAGCGCCAGTACGTTGAGGCCCACGCTAAAGTAAACCACTCCGTTTAACAGACTGCGAATCCGGGCGATTGCCTGTTGATAATACCGGAGGAAAGACGGCAAGCCCCAGCCGGCTAGAATTGGTAGGACGTTCACGATCGGAAACAGGAACCGCTCTTCTTTATGACCAACCAGGCAGTGACCGACAATAAAGACTAATACGGCCAATACCAGCGGCTGGCGATACTCTTTAATGGCTCCTTTTACAGCGTAGTAGAAGAGAAAAATACTGAGCGGGGGGGCACCAATAACCAGCGCGAGCATAAAGACGTAGTTCAGGAAGCTCGATGTGCCAAATTCCGCGGCTTTGCCTTCGGTGATGTTGACCCGGTAATATTCATACGGGGTAAAAACGAATTGGTGATAGAAAAGATAATCTAAGAAAATATTAAGGCCTATTCCCAATCCAAAACCGATGGCCATCGGTAGCAGGCGGGTGTATTTTTTCTCGATCAATAGCATCCATAGCCCAAAACCAACCAGCCCAAACGCGATCTGGAACCGGAAATAAAAGGCAAGGCTGAACAGAAAGCCTGTCAACAGGACGGCCCAAAACGTTTCTTTCCTTAGCTCGTACAGAAAAATGCCGCCGAAAAACACGATAGATGAAGCCAGCTCGGAACTGAACAAGGTACGGACGTAGGGTAGCGACCAGGATACGTTCAACAAGAGCAGGACCAGATACAGCCGCTTTCTGTCAGACTTAAAATAATACAGAGCGAGTGCGTTAAACAGGGTAAAACTGAACAGGCCGGTCAGGATACGTACTATCGTCAACTGCGTGTAGGCATCATATACGTAACAAAAGTGGCAAAGCTTAATAAATCCTGAGAACAGATACACTTGCAGCGTCGGCCGGATGTGGCTGTTCAGTTCCCAGACGCTGGTGGCACCACTGGGCTCGCCCAACTGCCAGGACGAGAACTCGATGAGTTGAAAATGCTGGTCGGGGTGAAGATAACCGACCTGAGTAATGCAGAAAAGAAGTTGAACAAGTAACGAAAACAGAAACAGGTATCGCAATCGCGGACTTATTGCCATCGGTGTGAGCTTGGGTGAGACGTAAGGCAGTGCATGGCAAAAGTAGCTAATTCAGGACGGTTCCCGGCTTTCCTCCGCTTAAGGGCCTGCCACAATGTTTGCTGGCCGAACGGGCTATTCATGCCACAGGGCTTGATTGTAAGTAGATTAAGTGCCTTCTTTAACGTTTCGAGCGAGCGGCTTTCGGTAGAAACGGTTTATTTGATTACTTCATACGTAAGGCCGCCAGTTCGCTAATTAGCTGTTACGTAATTACTTTACTGGCCAATCTGTATGGTTAAACTTATACGTACTACGCCGGACGATAATCGGTTCACGACCTTGATTCAGGAATTAAATGCGGACTTACGGAATCGGTATGGTCAACAGCAGGCGCAATTCGATCCGCACAACATCGTCCCGGCTGATGCCCAGGTTGTGCTGGCGCTCGATGGCGAAACGCCGGTTGGCTGCGGCTGCTATAAAGTGCTGGATGAAGTCGGACGCGTCGAAATAAAGCGCATGTATGTGCGACCCGAAAGCCGGAGGCTGGGCGTTGCCCGGCTTATGCTTACCGAGTTGGAAACCTGGGCCGCCGAAAACGGATATTTGTTCGCCCGGCTGGAACTGGCCGATAAACAACCCGAAGCCATCGCCCTGTATCAACGGCTGGGCTACCAGCGTATCGCCAACTACGGCCCGTACGTTACGATCGCCGAAAGCATCTGTATGGAGAAATCCCTTTGACGAAATGACTTTCACCAACATATATGACCAAAACGATACTGATCACCGGCGCCAGTCGTGGCATTGGCGCAGCTACGTCGTTGCTGGCCGCCCAAAAAGGCTATCAGGTTGCCGTAAACTACCTGCACAATGAAGCAGCCGCCCTACGTATTGTCGATACCATCAATCAACAGGGTGGTAAAGCCGCTGCGTTTGCCGCCGACGTCGCCGTAGAAACCGAAGTCGTTACGTTGTTTGAAGCTGTTGAGCAGGAATTCGGTCTGTTGCAGGCGCTGGTCAACAATGTCGGGGTGCTCGAAACGCAGATGCGTGTGGAGGCCATGAGCGCCGACCGGCTGCTGCGGATACTGACAACCAACGTAGTGAGCTGCTTTCTGTGCTCCCGGGAAGCCATTAAACGCATGTCGACCAGACACGGTGGTACGGGCGGAGCTATTGTGAATGTCTCTTCCATTGCTGCCCGAACCGGCTCGCCGGGCGAGTATGTCGACTATGCCGCTTCCAAAGGCGCAATGGACGCCTTCACGCTGGGTCTTTCCAAAGAGGTAGCCGACGAGGGCATCCGGGTCAACGCCGTTCGGCCGGGCTTTATCTACACCGATATTCACGCCAGCGGTGGCGAACCGGGCCGGGTCGACCGAATCAAAGAAACCGTACCGATGAAACGCGGTGGGTATCCCGACGAAGTGGCCCAGGCCATTCTCTGGCTGCTCTCCGACGAAGCTTCGTTCTCGACGGGCACCTTCATCGACATAACCGGTGGTCGGTGATCGGTTCGGGCAGACACTCTGTATGTTCTGAAATAGACGATCAAAATGGCTCAAAAACGGTTAACTACAGACACGAACCGGTTTTAACTGATGACCATTGAGCTATATGCGGCCCCGGCGACTGCCGCGGAAGGTGCTGTTGATTCCCCAATTTCGAATGTAGTCGGCACACTGCCTGAGCAGGAGCCTGACTTCAACCAGAGCGATCTGCTGGGCAGCTTCGATTCCAAAGAAGAAGCGATCGCCTTTGCCCGGCAGCAACTGGAAGCTGACCAGCAGGTGGTTACAGACTGCCAGGTCGTACCGTTCAACGTATATACGCACGTCGAATGGCTGACCCTCACAACAGCAGATGCCGGGTCTAAAAACTATTACCTCGTTACGGACGAAGGGTATTGATCGGCCCTATTCGTTACCGATGCGCTACCTGGGCTCTGATGCGGCTCAACGATGGCCCTTTTATACCCAGGTAGGACGCGATATGACCCAGCGAAACACGATTCAGTATATCGGGCGACCGCTCCAGCAGATCCACGTATCGTTCTTCGGCGGTTTGTGTCAGTAAACTTTCTGACCGCGTCTGGTTGAAAAGAAAATACTGTTCGGCTAATAGGCGACCGAACCGTTCCCAGCCGTGCGATTGTTCGTACAACTGCTGTAGCCGGTCGTGCTCGATCACCAGCAGTTCGGCATCTTCCAGGGCTTCGATCAGGTACGGGCAGGTGGTACGTGTCAATAAACTTTTTAAAGATGTCAGAAAGGTATGTTCGGTAATAAAATACAGGTTGTGTTCCCGTTCCGTTCGAGGATCTACGTAATACACCCGAAAGATTCCGCTCAGGATAAAACCAACGTGCCGACAGACGGAATTGCTGAAGTTGAACAGGTCGTGTTTAGGAATGGCCCGGGTCTGCCAGAATTCATCGGCTACCTGAAGGTCGTTGTCTGACAGTTGGGCAAACTGCTTCAACTGGTGGTGTAAGATCAGATGGGCGGGCGAACTCATACGCTAAATTGACTCGATAAAAGGGCGACTTGAAACAGGGAACGTTCAGCAGGCGGGTTGATGGTCAGTATCCTATTACATAAAATACCGGTTAAACAGTATACAAACGCTTTTTAACATAGGTGAAAACCAGAAAGCGATGCTCAGCCTATCTTTGACCCGTTCTTAAAAACAAATCTAAAATAAACGTCATGAAAATTACACGCACTGCCTCGGCCCATTGGGCTGGAACCGGTAAAGATGGTAAAGGAACGGTATCGACCGCCAGCACGGTCCTCAACGAAACGCAATACTCCTTTAACACCCGCTTTGCCGATGGCGTTGGAACAAACCCCGAAGAGCTGGTAGCGGCTGCCCACGCGGGTTGTTTTGCCATGCAATTGGCGTTCAATATTCAGCAGGCCGGTTTTGCCGCCGATACGCTGGACGTTAAATGTGCCATTACGCTGGAAGACAGCGGTATTACCAGTTCTAAACTGACGCTCAATGCCAGCGTACCGGGCCTCGATAAAGCGAAGTTTGACGAACTGGTTGATCATGCGGAACACAACTGTCCCATCTCGAAGCTGTTCAACACGACCATCAGCGTGGAGGCTACGTTAGCGTAACGTAGATGCACTCCTGCAAGGACGAGCCAATCGGTGTTTGCTGCATCGGCTGGCTCGTTTGCTTTAGCGAATGGAGCATAAGCTTAGGCATCGGCTTGATGGCTTTTGCATTCACCCGTACTTTTGCGGGCTGTTAACGTTCGTTTTTTGTACCAAAAGGCCAGCCTTTGCAAACGCTTCTTTTTTCGTTTATCTGCCTGATTCTGTATGCAAATACAGCCCGTGCACTCGTGGAAACTGGTTCGCTGCCGAATCGACCTCTCCATTTTTCCCGCCCTTCATCGCTAAAATCTGCGGTCAAGACCCCCGATAAACGGCGCAAGAAAGGTAAGAAACCGGTAAAGGCGTCAGCCCGAAAGGCAGCGGCAAAGCGGACGAATAAAGCAGAGAAAAAAAGTCGACCCGCAAAAGCTGGTGCGGCCGTAGCCCGGTCATCCCGCAAAGCGCTGAGCGGTACCGTTTTTTACCTTGCATCGGGGCATGGTGGTCCCGATCCTGGAGCACTTGGGCGGTATGGACGCCACATCTTGCCCGAAGACGAATACGCGTATGACGTAACGATCCGACTGGCTGAACTCCTGAAACAGCAGGGAGCGAGCGTCTACATGATTGTGCAGGATCGGAACGACGGTATCCGGAACGAGGCCGTACTGAAGTTAGACCGTGACGAGGTCGCTTACCCCCGACAGCCCATTCCGCTTGATCAGAACGCCCGCCTGAAACAGACAACTACAGCGGTTAATCAGCTCAACGCCCGCCATAAAGCGGCTTATCGTCGGTTCGTGACGATTCACGTCGATAGCCGGACAAAAGGGGAGAAGATCGACGTTTTCTTCTACCACCACAGTGGCAGTAAAGTAGGCAAACGACTGGCAAAACACATTCACCAGCGGTTTAAATCGAACTACAAACGTTTCCGGCCCGATCGGCCCTACTCGGGGAACGTCAAAACCCGCAACTCGCTGTACGTGGTCAAAAACAGCCACCCGCCCACGGTTTTTATCGAGTTGGGCAACATCCAGAATAGTCTGGATCAACGCCGGTTTCTGATCGCATCGAACCGACAGGCGCTGGCTAACTGGCTCATGCAGGGTATTATTGACGATTACCGGTCTCGTTAAGCGCCTGATAACTCAGGGGTAAACCTCCCAAATATTTCCAAGATTAGGCGCTACTTTCGTGTTCATTTGACCGTACGTTATGAAGATATTGGTCGTAGAAGATGAACTCGGACTGGCCGAAAGCATTACTGAATACCTGAGTAAAGAAGGGTACGTCTGCGAAACCGCCCTAACCTTTCGGGAAGCCGACGAGCGCATTTACCTGTACACGTATGACTGCGTGATTGTCGATCTGACCTTGCCCGATGGCGACGGGCTGCACCTGATTCAGAATCTGAAACAACTGATCGCGACCACGGGGGTCATCATTATTTCAGCTCGCAACGCCCTGGAAGATAAGCTGAAAGGTTTGGAGATTGGCTCTGACGACTACCTCACGAAACCGTTTCATCTCTCGGAGCTAAACGCGCGGGTGAAGTCGCTGTTACGTCGTCGGCAGTTCGGTGGCCATACCGAGATTAACTTTCGCGAAATCACCGTGGCCCCCCACGCCCGCAAGGTTTTCGTAAACGGCGAACTGACCACGCTCTCGCGGAAGGAATACGACCTGCTGCTTTATTTTCTGTCGAATGTAGACGTAGCGTTAACGAAAGCGTCTATTGCTGAGCACCTGTGGGGCGACAACATCGACTCGGCCGATTCGTTCGATATGGTGTATTCGCACATCAAAAACCTGCGCCGGAAGCTGATCGAAAAAGGAGCGGCCGATTACGTGCAATCAATTTATGGCATCGGGTATAAATTCGGTCCGCTTTGAAACTGCTCAATAAAACCAATCGAATCTATCTGGCCTTCTCGCTGGTCGTTTACGTGCTGACGGCAATGGCCTTTTATCAGATCAGTCGATTGCTGATCTACGACGAGGTGGAAACCCGCCTGCGCATCGAAAAGCGCGATTTTGAAGCCTACGTACGGGTCCATAATACGTGGTCGAGCAGTCCGTATTTCGTTGAAAATAAGATAGAGGTGGTACCGGTGGGCAAGCGGGCTTCGACGGGAGAGACCTTTACCGATACGCTTATTCGCAATCGCTACGACGACAATGTAATTCCGTTTCGGCAACTGACGTTTTACGTACCTATCCAGGGCACGATGCACCGGGTCGCCATTCGTAAGTCGCTGATTCAGACGTATCGGCTGATTGAGGTAATTACCATTACCATGATTTTCTTTCTGGGTCTGCTGCTGCTGGGCACGTTCTGGTTCCAGAGCCGCCTGTCGGGACGTATCTGGCAACCTTTCTACGGTACGCTGACCCGCATCAAAGGGTTCGACCTGCGCGAGAGCAGACCGTTGCAGCTGGAAAACTCGGAAATCACCGAGTTCAGCGAGTTGAACGAAGTGCTGCAAAAGATGGCCGATAAAATGCAGCAGGATTACCGGAGCCTGAAAGAGTTCACCGAAAATGCTTCCCACGAAATGCAGACGCCCCTGGCCTTAATCAACGCCAAAGTCGAGCAACTCATTCAGTCTGAGCAGTTAAGTACGGCGCAAATGCACTGGATTGATGGGATCTACCAAGCGTCGCGCCGGATGGCCCGCCTGAACCAGGGGTTGTTGTTACTGGCCAAAATCGAGAATCGCCAGTTTGTCGACACGCAACGGGTTGATCTGCGGGCAGAGTTGATTCAGCGACTGGCCGATATGGATGAGGTCCTGCTCCATAAGCAGATTACTGTTACGGTCATGCCCGGAGAAGCGTTTCTGGTCCAGTTACCGCCGTTCCTGGCGGAGAGCCTGCTGACGAATCTGGTTAGTAACGCGATTCGTCATAATCGGCCGGAGGGGGCCATTAAACTTGAGTCGTCGGCCGATCAGCTACGGCTGAGCAACACCGGCCCCGAACTCGCCACCGACCCGATGAATCTGTTCCAGCGATTCCGGAAAGAAGCGAACGGGAATGAGTCGGTTGGCTTAGGGCTGGCCATTGTCAAACAGATTTGTGATACGTATCAACTGGCTGTTTCGTATCACTACGCCGATGGCTGGCATACGTTGTCATTAACAACCGGATCAATAAAATCTCCCGTACAACCTGGCTAAGTCTGCCAGATTATACGGGAGATTTATACTAAAGCAGATACTGGGACTTTCTCTGCCCTTTTCTCAAACGCTACCTCTTGTACCCCTCCCAACCTCCCCTCGAAGGGGAGGAGCAGAACTTGCCGGCCAAAACTCCTCTCCTTCGAGGAGAGGTTGGGTGAGGTAATTAAGCGTAATAGAAATCAATTTTTAACATTGATCAGATGGTTAACCCAACCGTTAGCACGGCACTACGTCCGTCGGAAGGCCATACGCCGGGACCGGGGTAAAACGTGGGCCGTTTGGTGAAGTATTGCTCGTTGAGCAGGTTGTTAATACTGCCGCGCAGGGTCAGGCCACGCCGGATGCGCCAGGTGCCATTCAAATCCCACAAGCCGTACGCAGGCACCGGACCGACCGCCCCGTTCGCTGAGGGAACCGGCGTATTCAGAGCATCGGAGAACGTTTGCGCTACGTAGCTGTATTGCAGCGTCAGGCTCGCCGTTCGGTAGCGGGCCGTCAGGCCATTGCGGGTGGTCCAGCGCGGAGCCGACTCGACCTGATTCCCTGTTACCGTTCGGTTTTCGGAGCCGGCCGAGACGCGACCGTTCAGGTAGCGGGCATCGTTGAAGGCCGTCGATGTAAAGCCGCTGAGCAGAAACTGCTGCGTACGAACGAGTTGTCCTTCTATAAGCGCTTCCACACCCCGGCTTCGGGTATCTCCGATATTGGTTCGGAAGATGTAATTGCTGCCATCCGCATTACTCAGCAGCAACGTACCTAACCGGTTTCTGTACAGCAGATCGAAGGCCGTAATGTTCAGGTGCAACGTTGCCCAGTGCGCATCCAGGCCAATTTCGGCGTTATAGCCAAACGCATCTTTTAGGTTTTTGTCGATCCGCTCGTACAGGGAAGTCGGGATGATGTCCTTGAAAACCACCGGGCGGTACGCCTGCGACCAGCCCCCGTAGATTTTTACGGCATCGTTGAGTCGGTACTGGGCGTTAATCCCCAACAAGGCAAACTGATGGCTGATGTCTGTGGGTAAATTCAGCGGATCGTAATAGCTGATGGTGCCGCGCATTTCGGTTTTTCCGCTTTCGATACGTATCCCCGGCGCAATCATCAGGCGATTTGTCAGATTGAACTGGTTTTCGGCGAAAACCGCCAGATTTTTGGTTCGAAAGTGCAAATCCCGTTTAAAGGGGTCAGTCAGTGTAAGGTCAAAATCACTGGCGGTGGTGCCTACGCCCAACTGACGCCGATGCAAATCCGTACTCATCAACTGCACGCCCCCGGCCAGATTGGACCGTACAGAGCCCAACTGGTACGTATGCAGCATACGCAGTTCGGTCGTGTAGCTGTTGAAGTTGTCGATGTCGACTTGCCGGGGCCGGTACTGGCCGGTTATCCGGCTGATGGTATCGGGTACCGTGGCTAAAGCATCTAGCTGAACGCTGTTGCGGGCACCGAGCACCGCCGACGTCGTCCACAACAGCCGGGTGCGGTCGGAAAGCTGCCAGTTCAATTTAAACGACGGAACGTAGATGTCGGGGTTGAAGTAGTTACGGCTGCGCGTCGATTGGCGCGGATTCTGCGCAAACAAGGCATCCGTCAACGGCCCCGGAATCTGGTAGGTATACGTAGAGCGGCCCAGTTCGGCGGTGAGACCCAGACGGGGTGTGGCCTGGTAGTGCAGCGTACCGAATTGCGCTTCGGCGTTCGAGCGGCTATTCTGGCGGTATCCTTCTGAGTGGCGCCGGTAATAATACGCGTAGTACGTCCATTTACCGACTCGTCCGCCGATTGCATTGTAGCTGCTCAAAAGCCCGTAGGAGCCAATGGAGTTGACCGTCTCGAAACCAAACCGGCGGGTCGTGTCGGCTCGTTTTGTTACGTAGTTGAGCATGCCGCCGAACTGAGCCCCGTATTGCAGCGAAGCCGTTCCGCGGACCAGCTCAATCCGGTCGATACTTTCCATTGGGGGCGAGTAATGACTGGCGGGATACCCGTACATATCGGAGTTCGTGATCACGCCATTCTGCCGGATGTTATTTTCCCAGGAACGGTGCGGATCGAGTCCGCGGGTGGCAATGTTGATCTGGTTGCCCGTGCCATCCATGTCATAGACAAACACGCCGGGAATACGGGCAAACACCTGACGGGGTGTTTTCTCCGCTACGTTCGCGTCGATGTTCGACAACGGAATGACTTCGCTCCGTTTACCGCCCATCAGGTACGTGCCATGAACGGTGGGGAGTGATTCAACAACGGTTGCCCGCTCGCCTTTCACCGTAACGGGGGCCAACAGCCGGGCCCGGAGCGAATCGGTGGCCGGGTTGCTTTGCCCGCTGGCAATTGTCGGAATCAACGTAATGAACAAGCCCGCTGACCAGCCGCAGAGCCGTCGGCCAATGGGATACACTATATAAACAAGACTTATTTTTTTCATTCCAAAATCGAAATAACTGCCAATGAATCTGAACGTTACGCGTTGAACGTAGGGAATGCATCCATACCGGAAAGCATAGATAAAAGACAGGCCCGCACACAGCTCAACTGACCTGAGCAGACAGACGTATCAACTACCCAAAAAAGGATGGGACGATTACCCCGCGCAGTTTGATTGCAGTTGCGATTGAGGAGGGGGGGAGGGAACCTGCTGGGTGAAAGCAAGCGAAACAACTGGTCGCTCCGGAATGCAAACCGTTTCGTGCCAGATTGAGAAGGCAAACCGAAAGACGAGCTGCGGATTAGGTGAATACTCTTTCTGGAGGAGTTTCAGAAATTGAAGCGCCTTGTGCTGGGTGTCCGTAGCGCCTGACAGGTGATCGTTGAGAAACGACAGCAGATCGCTTTGCCAGAACGCATGACTTTTCATCTCTAAACCGGCAATGTGAACCGTATCGCCCCGCACCTCAAAATTCACGACGCTGTAAAAGCGGCCGTGGTACGCGAATCCGTCGTTCGGGCTGTCAATCAGCGTGTAGGTTTGACCAGTAGCCTTCAGGGGGAGTTTGAATTCAACCAGACTGTCTACCGTCCGGTACACCAGCAAGCGTTCGGAAAGGTCGATTTCAGCCTGCCACCACGAGCTGAGACATACCAGAACGTGAAGTAACGCATGGTACAGAATCAGCGAGAATAGGCCAACTGAAACGACTTTTTTCATTTAGAATTTGTATAAATAAGCCCAAAGGTAGGACTTTTGCTGATACAATACAGCCTAAACAGGGGAAATACGTACAGAAAACGCACTGGCATCAAAGTTGCCGGGGGCTAAACTGATTCAAGACATCAAGTTTTACTCCGTCCCATACTCCTCTTCAAAAACCATGCGTAAATTATTTTTGATCGCTGGGCTGTACGTAGTTACGTTTCCCGTTTTTGCCCAACAGGTTAAATTGGCCGATCTGCTGCACTACCTGCAATCGCCGGTCGATGAGTTCGAATTGCGGATGCTGCAAAAAGGCTTCGTGTGTTATCAGAACAAAGGAAACGTATGGGGATGGACGTGTTTGTTTGCTTACCAGCCTATTCCGCTGTTTACCCCGCCCGATCGGGCCTTAGCAATTATTCAATACGACCGGAATAACGGGTCCGACATTATCGTCTATCAGGTACAGTCGAGCGAGCAGTACAGGCAGTTGCGAAACGACTTGCTTCGATCAGGGTACCGAACGGAGCCGTCGCCCAGTGATCGCTGCGTATTCAGTCGAAAGAATATCGTGATTACCTGTCAGCAGACGAATCAATACACGGGCATATCGGGGAATTATACCGGCCATAGCGTTACGTTGGTCCGCCGTCGTTCGTAAAAAGCGCTATTGCTTAATAACCTTCAGGCTGCGCTTTTTGTCGCCCGCCACCAGCGTCATGATATACATACCCGCCGACAGATTCAGGTTGGGCAACACGAAGGCTGCCAGGCTTGACGACGTTAACCGATTTTGCCAGATGATCCGTCCAGCCAGGTCGGTTAACATAGCATCCAGCGGGACATTTGGCGCGACCTCACCCCATTGTACAGAAAGCGGCTGGGCGTCGCTGAACGGATTCGGAAAAACCAGCAGTTGATTGTACGAATCGGCCAGCACCGATGCCCGCTCGAAATGAGGAATGCCGTAGCCCAACTGATCGTCGGGGGCACCATACTGACTGCCCGACCGGCGTAAACTTTCGATTACCTGCGCGGCAGTCAGGCGCGGGTGCGCCTGCCAGAATCCCGCGGCCAGACCTGCCACCAAGGGTGTCGCAAATGAGGTCCCATTGCCCATCTGGATCTGACCATTGGGGAGACCAATACTTGTTCCCTGTCCACGAGCGGCTACATCCGGTTTTACGCGCCCATCGGCCGAAGGGCCGAATGAACTGAATGATGCGCGCTGGCCGGTTTGCGTTACGGCCCCAATCGCCAGCACGGACGCTGCATCGGACGGGGCTGACAGATATCGCCAGGCATTATTGCCATCATTGCCAGCCGCTACCACAACCACCATACCGGTTTCGGCGGCAATCTGGGCCGCGCGGGTCGAGAGGGCTGTTTTGCCATCCATCTGCTGATACGTATAGCTGGATGCGGGGTCGTCGAACTGGGTGTAGCCCAGCGACGAACTGAGCACATCGACTCCCGCGCTGTCGGCGTATTCGGCCCCGAATAGCCAGTTGGCTTCTTCAACGCGGCTCTCGCTGGCAGCATCTTCGGTACGTAACAGCACAAACGAGGCTTTGTAGGCCGTGCCATACAGTTGATTGTCGGCGGTGGCGGCAATGACCGATAAGCAGGATAAGCCGTGCGAATCGTCTTCGTATACACTGGTTTCTTTTCGGACGAAATCGTACGTAGCAACTACGCGTTTTTCGTCGAAAAGGGGTTTTAAGAACCCGGCCTGGTTCGCATTCAGAAAACCGGAATCCAGAACGCCGATCAGAATACCTTCCCCGTGGTAACCGCGCTGGTGCATAACGTCGGCCCCGATCTGGGTCACCTGTGCCTGTGAGGTGCCATAGGTCAACGGTTCCACGTCGCCGAATTTTGTGTATACGCGCTCGGTACTGCCAACCCGCGCTCCCTGGCGGGCATTCGATAACGTTCGGCCGAATTCCAACCCCTTCACAAAGGGAAGCCCCTGAACGGCGGTGAGGGTCGCGTCGGTGGCTTCGATCAGAACGGCGTTGAGCCAGCGCGACGTAAACCAGATTTTAGCACCCGCCTGGCTGAGCTGCGTTACGTAAGCGGGATTAACGGGCAGGTCGCGTTCCAGAATCGCGATGTTTTGTTTCTGCCGTCTTTGAATCGACCGCTGCGACAGAAACTGCTCGGGTCGGCTAACACTGTAGGGTGTGTTGGCTTTGTCGCGCAGGAGTACCAGATACTTGCGCGAAGGCTGGCCGTACGTACTGAACTGAACAAGGGCCAGGAAGACGAACAACCAGCTTTTTTTAATCCCGCCCGTAGGCGTTGATGCGGTAAACTTGTCGAATCCCATAATCAATCTGGTAAGTACCAATGCAAGCGGGTGTTGACGAACAGAACTGGAGTTGGGTGCGCTCTTTATAGATCAGACCTACGGTTTTGGCGTACACCGCCAGCCGTTTATCCTGCGAAACCAATGTTGAATCGTTCTGTTCAAGTACAGTCGCTGTTTGGTCAAATTGTTTATCGGAAACGCGGTAAGGCTGGTTGCTATTGCGAATGATGTAATCATCCGGTTCACGGGTCGTATGTCGATTCCCGTTCCAGCTGAGCTGGTCACTTACCGGAAACACGAGCTTAACCAAATCCTGACCATTTTCGGTACGTATCGCTTCGTTATTGACCAAACGGGCCGACCAGATCGAATCAGCCTGCCAGGGCTCTGATGCCGACGAACGGCGGTAGCGCGTCAGTTGAAAGGCCGTCTGGCCGGTCACATCCGAATAGGCCGGGCCGGTCACTTCTTTAAGCTGGTAAGATCGCTGGATGGGAGCGGAGTTTAAGGCGTAGTACTGTTCCTGAACATCATAAACAACGTATCGACCGGCGTCGAGCGGGAAATACTCAAACCCCGGTGAGCGGGCTGGGGAAGTCGGTTCACAACCCGTCAGCAGAACAAGAAAGGCAACCGAAGTACAGAGCGTGTAAAGCCGACGGGACATAAACGGGGCATAAAGAACCGTCGAAGATAAGCGGTTGTGCGTTAGAAACGTAACAAAAGAAAGGCCTGGCTTGTCTTGACTCGTACGGTGCCAGTAACGTACCGATCAGCTAAAAACACGAGTCGAAATGACGGATCGAACTATGCCTTTGCGGCCCACGATAGAAACCGAGTCCACCGCCGTAAGCCCGGCCGAACAGTTTCAGAATCAAACGCTACGTCCCATCCTGAAGCTGTTGGATAGCAGCCTCCAGACGATGTGGCTGCATCACGTACCGAAGCGAAAAACGCCGTACGAGCGATTTAACCAAAAAGAGAAGCTGGCTCACATTGAGCAGGCCGTGCGGCAGGATACTAAGCTGCGCTTAACCTTGATTGGGATGGTGCTGGGGCAGTTCACCGCCGACGAATGGCAGGAATTTATAGCGGAGGAAGCCGAACTGACGCGTCGCCTGATTGCCTTACTTATTCAGCGACTGCAAAGCCATGTTGTTTCGGGCCATGCCTGACCGGGCGGCTAAAAAATGCGTTTCCAGGCGAAGCGTATGACGAGCAGGAGAATAACAAAGCCAATTACTACGTACACAAACGGAATATAGGTGATGGCTATAATGCGCGTCCGATCTACAATCCACAGCAGCCCCATCAGGGCGGCAATCAGGAGTAGTGAATTTGATAGTTTGCCGAAACCGGGAATGTACTCGAAGGGAAGTTTGCGCCGGATGAGCAGCAACGTAACGACCATGGTCAAGATAGGAAATACCTGCGCGGCCAGGTTCGCGTCCCAGATGCTTTGTCGCTCGAACAGAAACAGATACGTATTTAACGTAAGGGCGAAGATGCCCGGAATACAGGCCAGATACGCTAAAACGGCGTAGACGTACCGCCATTTCCAGATCTCTTCCGCCGTTTCGCCCGACCACAAATTCACCAGAAACGCAGCGGTTGGTATCGCCGATAACAGCAGAAATAGCAGGGCGGGCTGGCTCGAAATAGCCTCAAAAACGTCGCGGAGGGTCATGGGAGAGGAGAAAGAGTGAATGAGCGAATGACCGGGCCGCTGGCCCGGTCATTCGCTCATTCACTCTTTATTTTAACGTCAGCAGATAACCGATGGTAAAGTTGGCGTCCCAGTCGAAGACGAACTGGTCGCAGCCGGTAGCCTCGGCGATGGCTTTGTAAACGGTCAGCCCCGCTTTCGATTTCGCATTTTCGAGCTTGTAGGCCGATGGAGCGTTCAGTACGGTATAGCGTTCTTTTCCGTTGCGAACCTCTTTGGCCAGTTCAAAGGGTACACCACCGATGATGAAACAGGTTTTGCGGTGATTCGACGGCACCTGCTTGGCTTTAGCCGTTACCTCCGAAATAACCGTTTCGTCGCTCGTGCCATTCTGGTAATATTTAGCCCCGTAAGTTTCCAGCGCTTTGGTCGAGCCGCCTTCTTTCCACGAGATCTTTGTGTTGCCCGAACCAATGTCGACCACAAATGAATTGTCGGCATAGTCGGCGGGCAGCACCGAACGTAGCGCCAGCGAACCTTCCTGCTCGGCCGTAACGGTGTTCACAAAATAATTCAGCGATTTCAGGGCTTTGATGATCTTCTGCGTGCCTTCGGCCTTTACCGCTCCCGAACTCACCACGAAGTGAATATCGCGACCGCTGACCCCGAAATCGAGCATTTTGCCAATGTAGCTCTTCAACCCGGACCGGACGTCTTCATCGGTGGCCATGTTTTCCAGCACCAGGCTATTGCCAAATTCCGCTTTTTCGAGTTTCCAGTTTTTCTGATCGTCGATCCGGATGATGAACGAGTTGAAGCCGCTGGCTCCTAACTCGACAACTCCTTTCAGCTTGCCGTTCTGCGGAGCGGGGGGCGTGTAGGTAAATGAACGCCGGGCACCACCGCTGGTTGCTTCGTCAGACGAACCCGATTTGCTGTCGGAGGCTGTCGACTCGTCCACGGCACCTTCGGCCGTTTCGTCGTCGGCGCGGGGCATCGTTTGCGATTCGCTGTACTCGGTTTCCTTGTCGTTCTTGGGCGCTAGTTTACGGAGCGCGTCGTTGCCGCCGAAATACCGGAATCCGAAAAAAATAGCGGCCAGAATGAGTGCCGTGATGAGCAGCCTACCGGCTACGGTTAGTCGTTGCATCGTTTTGAAGTTGTATAGTTAAAGAGTTGTAAGGTTGTAAAGTTGAACAGCTATAGAAGGTAAACTTTACAACTCTATAACTGTACAACTCTAGAACTTAATCCAGAAGGTTACGATAACCTGCGTCTTTGGATGGGTTGATCTGGCCGGGAATGGGAGCCGAAATCGGATTGGCACTGGGCGCGTCGAGCTGTACCATCTTGAACTCCCCTTTGTTATAGGCCTCCAGCAGAGCCTCCCCTTTATCGGACAGGATACCGTTCTGAATATCGACGCCGTTAATAAAATCCATTGACAGGTCCATGGCCCGCTTCATTTCGCCTAATTTCTGGCTCATGTCGTCCTGAATGTATTCCATCGACTGATCGAAATAGAAGCGCTTGTCGGGGTCGCCTTTGAAGATGCTGACGGCGGTTTTTAGGGCATTCGAGCTTTCTTTAACGATCTTATATTCTGTTTCCTTCAGGCGAACCTTGATTTCGGTTTCCTTGATGATGTAATCGGCGCTTTGGTTGACCTTTTCCATGAACGCCAGCACCGTTTTCATGTTCCGCTGCAGGGGGAAGAGTTTTTCGTTCATCTCCTGCAAACCCGCGCCCTCGATGGTTGCCAGTTGCGCCGATTCGCGCATGCCGGGTCGGTCGCTGAGGGAGTTCGCTTTGTTGGCTTCGGCGAATTTTTGCTTAATAAGCTCGTTGTTTTCATTAATCTTTTTATTCAACTTCACCAGTTGCCCCGCCAGCGTGTCAATCTGCCCCTGCATCTTCTGCCGCTTCTCCTTCAGATCATCCACGTAGATCTTCATGATCGCGATCGGATTCAACTGGATTACCGTACCCGTAATGCTGCGCATCAGCGATTTGAACAGGAAGAACACGGCCGTGCGCACGTCGCGGCTGGTGATCAGGAAGATGATAACGCCCAGTACGCCGAGGAGCAGTGCCAGTTCGAGCACGTTGGACGTAGCCCGAATCAGAAATTCAATAATCCGGTTGAAGTATACCAGGCCCAGACCAGCCACACCGGCCAGCACAATCATGCCCAGAATACCTTCGGGACGGTTCCAGAACGAACGCTTCTCTACGTCGGTCTTACCGCCAATTTGTGAAAAATCAGGTGTTGCCATTGATAAGAAGTTATATAGTTTAGGGTTGTAGCGTTGTAAAGTTGGTTGCATATAGAGTCTGACTGGGCTCACCCACGCGGAACAAACTAGACAACTCGAAAACGCTACAACGTTGTAACTTACTTTAGGTACTGGGTTAGTTTGGCGATATCGCCTTTAATCTGATCCGTAAAGTGCGCAAACGTTACGTCGTAATTCTGCCGGTTTTGCTGGATTTTGGCACTTTGCTCCGTTACCTCACCTCCAATTGCGGACAGCCGGTCGTTGTTGGCGTCGATCTTCTGCTGAATCTCAACCAACTGTTTGGCTAAGGCCTGATTTTCGGTTTCCAGCCGCTTCTGCTCATTTTGGAGGCCACCAACCCGTTCGGCCAGGGCGGCTTCCACACTTCTGGTAAAGCCATCCCGATCTTTGTTCAGAGCCGCAATGTACTGATTCGCCGTGTTCGTCAGTACCGATACGTCGGCCGGTCCACCCAGCGCCTTGAAGCTGGCCCAGGCCGCCTGAAACTGCTTGTCTTCCGATAAGCCAAGGCTGCTCAAACTACGTAACGTTTCGCGGAACTCGAAATAATCAGGCCCGGGCGGATTGTTCTGAGCCAGTACGTTCGCGAAATGTTCGGCGAATTTCTGGTCCAGAGCCCCCGATGTCGGTACCGCTGGTGCTGCCGGTCGCGATTCGGTAGGCGCAGGCGGAACAACGGGCGGACGCGGACCGGTGGGGGCAGGAGCCCCCGCGGGCGGGCTGCCAGCGGCAACCGTTCCGGCTTCCTCATCTTTGATGAAAAAGCCCAGGATTTTACGGCCAATCGATTTGTCAGGTTCGGGCATGTGTGTCAGTCGTTAGTGAAAGACTGAGCAATGTTACAAGGTTCGTCGCAAATGGTCAACAGCCATTTAAGCCGAACGGTTACCGGACTTGACAAATTGCTCTAGAACGGGCCGAATGAATACCCAAACGTATTAATAAACGGTCAGTATACCCGCAGCAAAAGAAACCGAAGCAGGCAATCGGTTTACCCAGTCTGGCCTGGATACGGGCGCTGTTTCTGAGGCTTCTACTCGTTTCCTTCTTTCAGGAAATCGCTCATTCGCTCCTGAAACTTCTCGACTTTAGGCTTCGAGACCACGCGCACGTACAGCTCATTGGGGTGCTGGCGGTAATAGTTCTGATGATACACTTCGGCCGGATAAAACGCCTGAAAAGGAGCCACCTCAGTTACGATCGGGTCCTGATGGTGGCCCGATGCTCGCTCACGTCGAACGGCCGCTTCAATCCGGGCTTTTTCCTGAGGGGTGCGGTAAAATGCCATGGATCGGTAGTGTCGGCCGACATCCGGCCCCTGCCGATTGAGCGTAGTAGCATCGTGAGCCGCGAAAAAAGCGTCGAGCAACGTATCAAACGAAATCAGCTTAGGATCGTAATACACCTGTACGGACTCGGCGTGCCCCGTCTGGTCGGTGCCGACCTGCTCATAAGTTGGGTTTTCCAGATCGCCACCCGCGTAGCCTGACACCACAATACGAACCCCTTTCAGCGATTCAAGGGCTTCGTCGAGGCTCCAGAAACAGCCTCCGGCAAACGTAGCGACTGCTTCGCCGGGTTTGGAAAGCGGAAGTTGAGCCGGGCGAATGTCTTGCGGAGCACTCGTTGAAGCAGGTGCAGTTTGATTACAGCTCGTGAAGAGGAACGTACCTACCAGCAAGCCAGCAAGGGACAGAAAACAGTTCGAACGCATAACAAAGAGAGTTGCTGGTTTATGAACAGATAAACTAGCACTTGAATTCCGGTAATGTCCGCTCAGTCATTTTTCGGGATATATCAACCAGCTATTGGCTCCATTGTAAACAAAATACCTGCTAAAGTCTATTAGTTGAGTAGATATAAAACTCAGCGACGATGAAAACAACATACGGGCCCGGGTTGGCCCTGATACTGGGGCTATTCAGCCTGACGGGTTGTAAAGATGATAATGCGGATGCTACGGTTCCGGGCGTTGCGCTTACAGAGGTAGCTACCTCAAGGGTGCAGTGGACCGGCGTCGCGATTGCCAGAGACGGGCGTGTGTTTGCCAACTTCCCGCGTATGGAGACCGACACCATTCCCTATTCGGTGGCTTATGTAACGGGCGATCAGGCGACTCCCTTTCCGAATGCCGACTGGAATACGTGGAACCCGTCGTTATCGCCACAGGATCATTTCATCTGCGTGCAGAGCGTTTACATGGACGATCAAAACAATTTATGGGTACTGGATGCGGCATCGCCCCAGATGCGCGGAGTGGTAAAGGGAGGTTCCAAACTAATCAAGTTTAATCCGGCAACGGGCCAACTGCTTCAGCGGATTGTGTTTGACGACGAGATGGTGGTTTATCCGGGCAGCTACCTGAATGATGTCCGGGTGGATACGCAAAAAAACGTTGCCTACATCACCGACTCCAATCAGGGTGCCATTATCGTCGTTAATCTGGCATCCGGGAAAGCCCGGCGTGTGCTGAGTCAGAGCCCCACCACAAAGTCGGAGGGCGTAGTGATTCAGGCCGAAGGGCGCGTCTGGCGAAATCAGGCCGGTAAAGTGCCCTCCGTCGATGCCGATGGCATTGGTCTGACGCCCCAGCGGGATTACGTCTATTTCCACGCGACAACCGGCCGGACCTTGTACCGGATTGCTACGGCTGCCTTGCAGGACGAAAGTTTAACCCCCAGCCAACTGAATCAGCGCGTTGAGACGGTTAAGGAAACGGACCCTACGGACGGGATGCTGTTCGACCCAAATGGGAATCTGTATCTCACCTACATTCAGCAGAATGCCGTTGCGCGACTGACGCCCAGCGGGGAGTTGCAGCGCTTAGTGCAGGACAGCCAGCTAAAATGGCCGGATAGCTACGCCTACGGTCCGGATGGTGCGCTGTACGTAACGACCTCCCAACTCCACATTCCACGACTGGAACGCACGGAGCCGTATCGAATCTTTAAGTTTACCGTACCGCAATAAAGCCACAAAGGGTTTATGAGTAAAGCCCCTGTTAATACGTATTGGTTTACGTATTAACAGGGGCTTTTGACGCTAGGCGTACGTACCGTTCTCGAAAAGATATATCGGTTCATGGCCAAAAAATACCGTTTCATCCTTTATTTTTCTCAATTGATGTAGGCTGGCCCCTGTCGAACGAAAAGGCGGGTGTAGCTTGTGAGAGCAAGACCCCGCCTGGTCAGTAAACAACAGCTCAACGGAACATACGGACGGGTACAAAAGTCATCTATAGCCGGTTGATCCGATGGATCACACCTGCCCGCGGTTACAGGAAACGGCTAATTTCCGTACTTTTACCCTACAGCCGCGGACACACGACAAGGGAATCGCCTGACGATTAATCCAACGTCCGCCTAAACCCGTTATAAGGATGACGGAGTAAGCCTCGAATGAAACGGTGATAAAATGCAGCGGTTGAACGACAAATGGATGCGCATTTTAGGAGTGCCCGTACTGTCGCTACTGGGTCAGTGGATGATGTATGGCTACACCAACGTACCGTATCCCGACGACTGGCGCATTCCGATTTTCTTCGTGCTGGGCACGGTGGCCGTCTGGGAAACAAACCGCTGGGGAATCATCTTATCCCGCCGGAAGTATCCCGAACTCACCCAAACCCGCCAGCGCGTTCTGTTCCAGCTCATCTGGTTTGTGGCCTGTTCCAGCGCTATTCGAATTACCCAAACCTTCATTTATCATCAAATCGGTCTTTGGCCCTCAGAAGACTACCTCTTATTCAAACCTTATTTTTTCAATACGCTCGTGTCGGTAGTTGGCACGGTTCAGATTGCCGCGTATTATGAAGGCGTTTATCTCTACCAGCGTTGGAAGGTTTCGTTTACCGAAGCCCAGGATCTGAAAAAAACGAACCTGCAAAGTCAGCTCGAATCCCTGAAAACGCAGATCAATCCGCATTTTCTGTTTAATAATCTCAACTCGCTCTCGTCGCTAATTACGAGTGATGCTGAGCAGGCCGAACGGTTTCTGGATGAATTATCGTCGGTGTATAGGTACCTGCTTCAGCAGAACAACCGCGATCTTTGCCCGCTTACCGACGAATTGAACTTCATTCAGGCGTATTTCCACCTGATCAAAACGCGCTACGGTAGTGGGATCTTCATGGAGACCGACATCGATCCCAAGTACATGGCCTACATGATTGCCCCGCTTACGCTCCAAATCCTGTTCGAGAACGCCATTAAGCACAATATTATCTCGGCTAAGCGCCCACTGGTGATCAAACTGTACACGCGGGAGGGAAATCTGTACGTGGAGAACAACCTTCAGGTAAAGAAGCAGTCGGTACCTTCTAATCAGATCGGTTTGCAGAACATCATGATGAAGTACAAGCTGCTCAACCACTCCTCCATTGACGTCATCCACGGCGAGGACAACTTTCTGGTACGTATCCCCCTGATTTCGCCTACCGTAGAGGTGCTTTACGTAATCTAGTACCGCCCAACGATCGCATTGTTGTTCCACAAGAAAGAGCGTGAGTCCTGGTATTGTAATGGAGTAGCTTGCCTAGCTTTCGTTACTTATCTTTTAGTTGAAGTTCAATAGTGGGGTTTACTTTTTTCAACTCATTAATGAATTCGATTTTGTCCTGCGGTGAAAGTAGTACACTGTCGAATCGGTTATAAATTACTTCGATTCGGTCAAGAGAAAGGGCTGGCGAACTGATCGGGTTACAGGTTTCGATAATTTTCCTGATTGAGCCGATCTCCACGGATTTATTGAAAAGTAAACCAGACGTTATGCGTAAGGTGTGGCTATCAATCGTATAGCGGGTCGTTGCAAACAGGTGTATTATGAAGAACATAATGAGCCCAATAATACCTACACCTGGCCAGATTCCTTTATACAGCATAAAACCGCCTACGCCAATTAACAGGATAGACAATGGAATCGTTAGCTCAAGCCCTATCTTCGATTTATATGACGTCATCTTTGATTTACCATGAAGTTGTTGCGTGAAATACTGATTCGTTTCCGCGTAGGGATTATAGTTTTTTAAAGTATCTGGCAACTGGAAGTAGTTTGAAGCCAAGCTTCTCGTATGTGTTACGTGCCGGAGCATGACCAGGATCAGCGCCCGTTTCAACCATCGCTATCAACACGCCTGCTGTTTTCATCCAGTCCAGCGTGTTTTCCATCAAAGACTTACCAATACCTCGGAGTTGGTAAGCTGGGTCAACCGCAATCATATAGATTTCGCCCATGTTGCTATCTGCGTGAATTTTTACCGCTACGAAGCTCACAACCTCTTCGGCGTCAGTGGCTACCCACACCTTCACATCCGCAGCCTTACAGGTTGCCTCAACCGCTTCCTGCTGACTCACTTGCCAATCGTTGGGATAAAATTGCTGGTAGAGTTCGGGGTCGATTACCTTCTCGAGCGAATCAAAGACCGGCTCCCAGGCTCTAAGCGAAAGGTCAATAATCGCGTTTAGGTGGGAAGATTTATAGGGTTCAATGTGCATACGGGCTCTTTTATAAGGGAATAGGATAGGCTTAAAGATAAAGATAATCGTACAACCCAACGTATTGATGAAAGAACAAGGCAGTTGTCGATTGCTTAGTTCTAAGAAGGGAGGCTAAAAGAGACAGGCACTGGGCAACAATCACCGTGTCGCGATACGTATCGTGGCTGACAAATGGTAAATTTGTTGCTTCGTATACCTGAAATTCACAGACTATGTCGCTTACTACATTAGGTCTTGAACTACCCACCGACCCACGCTGGGTTAACATCGCCGAAATGAATATTGGTGATATTCTGATTGATCATGCTTACTGCGAACAAAAGGCGGCTTCGTCCTGCATTTCGCTGATTGTGAGTTATTCGGATAAAGAAGAGTTGGTGGAGGTTCTTACGCCCGTTGTTGCCGAGGAATGGGGGCATTTTCAGCGCGTACTTAAAGAGCTTCGCAAACGGAACATTCCGCTGGGACGACAACGTAAAGACGAATACGTCAATCAGTTACGGAGCCGGTTACGGCGGTCGATCGGCGATTCGAACGAGCAGCTGATGGATAACCTGCTCATTAATGCCTTGATCGAAGCCCGGAGCTGCGAACGCTTTAAGCTGCTCTCGGAGTCGATTGCCGACGAAAGCCTGCGCAAATTTTACCGCGAACTGATGATCTCGGAAGCGGGGCACTACCGCAATTTCATCGAGCTGGCCGAAACGTACCTGCCAGCCGACCGCGTGCGCGAGCGGTGGAAAGAGTTTCTGGCCGTAGAAGCCGACATTATGGCGAATCTGGCCGTTCGTGGTGATCGGATGCACTGAACTAGTTCGCCCAGGAACCGGTTCAGTGGGTCACAATACGTATCTTTACGGACAGGCGCGTCGCTAACAGACTAACGCGATTGCCTTCCCCGCACTCAATGACTTTTCTTCGGCAAACTGCTCAGCATATATTCGACACCCACGGCCCCAGTCTCCACGATGTTTGGGTGATTCTGCCCACGCGCCGGGCGGTGTCGGTATTCCTCGATGAGTTGGCCGCTCTGTCGGATCGCCCGTTTCTGGCCCCGCACGCGCTGGCCGTCGACGATTTTATCACCCGTGCTGCCGGAGTACAGCTTATTGACTCGGTCAGTCTGCTCTTTGAACTGTACGAGATCTTCAAAGAAATTGATCCGCTCGTCGAATTCGAACAGTTTGTAGGCTGGGCGTCGGTTCTCCTGGCTGACTTCGACCGCATTGATCAATACCTCGTTAATCCGCACGAACTGTTCAGCTACCTGACGGCCGCCAAAGCCCTCGAACGCTGGCAGGTCGATCAGCCTGCTTCGGCCCGGCCGATTGCCGAAACGCCCGGTACGTCCCGGTATTTTAAGCTGTTCGAGAACCTGCATACGGCTTATCATGCCCTGCACCAACGCCTGAACGAACAGGGGCTGGCGTACCGGGGCATGGCCTACAGACTGCTGGCGCAACAGGTAGAGTCGCTGATTCGCGACAATCTGGCCTACGAGCGGGTTTATTTTGTGGGCTTCAACGCCCTGAGCCGTGCCGAGGAGCACGTCATCCGCGTGTTGGTAGAAGCCCAGAAAGCCGAGCTGATCTGGGATGCCGACCACTATTATTTGAACGATTACCGCCAGGAAGCCGGTGATTTTCTACGTCGGTACCGCGACAACGGCTGGTTTCTCTCCAAACAGAACCGCCAGGACGTAACGAATGACCTGATCGGCACCGAAAAAAACATCCGCATTGTGGGCGTACCCAACGCCAGTATGCAGGCCAAAGTAGCCGGGAAGATCTATCAGGAGTGGGGTATTACCCCCCCAGCTCCCCCTACGAGGGGGGGAGTTGGTGACGCAGAGCCCACGGAGCTTTCGACTCCCCCCCTCGTAGGGGGGGCAAGGGGGGGTAAAACCGCCATCGTGCTAGCTGACGAAACGCTACTGGTGCCGGTGTTGTATGCGCTGGATGAGAGCGTAACGAACCTGAACGTTACTATGGGTTTGTCGCTGCGCAGTTCGCTGCTGTTTACACTGGTCGATACGTTGTTTGAGATGCAGCGAACGGTGCACGAGTTTCGTACCAAAGACGGTCGGAATGTGCGGATTCCTAAGTTTCACCATCGCCACGTCGTTAAGGTACTTAATCACCCGTTCATTAAGCAATACGAGCGGATTCGGGAGCTGAAGTGGCCCGGTCAGCAGCTCGATACGGGCGAGATACTACCGCCCGAACCGCTCTTCCAGTGGATTGCCAAAGTAATTGTAAAAGAGCAGCGTGTCTACCTGACCGAATCGGATCTGCGTGAATTGGGGCAGGACGATCCGCTGGTTCGGGTACTGTTTTCCCGCTGGCCCAACGAAGACCCGATGCGGGCTATCCGGGCGTTCTACGACATGATCGAGCTCCTGCGCGACGTCTATCGAAGCAGTCAGGACGCCATCGAGATCGAATATCTATACCTGTTTTTTACTCTGCTGAAGCAGCTCGAATCGACGCTGGAGCGGCAGGCTGCCTCGGTAAACAGTACGCCTGTAACGGTGAAAAGTTTCCGGCAGTTTCTCTACGAACTGATCCGGCAAACGAGTATTCCGTTCACCAGCGAAGGAAAAAGCCAGTTACAGGTCATGGGGATGCTCGAAACGCGGGCGCTTGATTTCGACCGGGTGATCATTCTATCGGTAAACGAAGGGATTCTGCCGCAGTCGCGTCGGCTGAACTCGCTGATTCCCTTTGATATTGCTTCGGAATTAAACCTGCCGACGTATCGGGAGCAGGAGGCCGTCATGGCGTATCACTTCTACCGACTGCTCCAGCGCGCCAGCGACATCGTGCTGCTGTATACGACGTCTACCGATGCATACGGAAACAGTAAAGGCGAACCCAGCCGCTTCATTCGCCAGCTTGAACATGAACTGGCTCCACACTCGAACGGCTTAATCCGGATCAGTTACCCGACCGTACGCTTTGGTAAATCGGAAACCCAGAAGGTAGCCGATGTAACGGATTTACAGGTGCCCAAAACTGAGTCGATTCGTGATGCACTGGTGCGTTTACTGACCACAAGGGGCTTATACCCGTCGTATCTGAATCAGTACGTCAGTTGTTCGATGCGGTTTTACTTCAGCCGGATTGTGAACATCAGCGAGGAGGAAGACATCGAAGAAAAAATGGGCGTGGCCGACTTCGGGAACTGGATGCACAAAGTCCTCGAACGACTCGACATCGACTACCGGCTACAGGGGCTTCCCGTCGACGAATCCATTATCAAGCAACTGCTGGAGGAGGAATTCGCTCTGACCATGAAAGGGCGGGTGATCGAGTCCGGTATGAACCTGCTGCTGTACGAACTGGCCCAGAAGCTGATGCTCGATTTTCAGCGGCAGCAGAGCCAGCTAAACGGACTTACGGTGATTGGGACCGAACAAACGCTGGAAACATACCTGCCGATACCACTCGAAGGACGTGAACCGTTACGTGTTCGGATTGCCGGAAAAATCGATAGGATTGAACGATACGGCGACAAAATCCGCATTGTCGATTATAAAACGGGTCGGGTTGATCTGCCCGACAAAACCCCTAAAGACCTGCGCGATAAGCTGCTGCTCGACGGCAAAGAAGATAAGATGCGACAGCTCTGGCTGTATCGCTACCTGGCGCTCAAGAACATCAGCGAGTACGGCGGACTGCCCCGCAACAAAGCCAAGACCGACGTTTATCCGGCCGCTGGCTTGCCCGTAGAAGCTGGATTCTACTCCTTCCGCGATTTAAACGGTGGATTTAAGACGAACCCGGTTTCGTTTGGGGCCGACGACAGTATGACCCAATACATCACCGATTCGGAAGATTTGTTGCGGGAAATTATTCAGAACATGCTGGATATCGAAAAACCCTTCAAGAAGACCGATCAACTCGAAACCTGCCAGTACTGCGATTACAAGGGTATTTGTGGGCGATAAGGCGCGGGTCAGTAAGCATACCCTTGTCGTGGCGGGATCCACTTACTGGTTCTGAGAAAAGCGGATTGGACTGCCGTTTCGAATGTGTCAACCCTTTTCTAACAGAGCTACTAATTTGCAGATAACGCTCTGGATTTTGGCTACTGGCCCGTAAGAGAGCCTTGTCAGCTAATACACTCAATGTATAAGGTAAACGTTCTTCATCTTCGTGGATAAGATGAGGTCATCATGAGCCGCCTTTACTTTGCCCGCTTTCATTATCAGCTCACCTGGCTACTTCTTTAGGGCGAATGCCTAATACTCAATGTCACCCGGTGAATTGTCGTTCTCCTGTTCTTCCTTCTGCCGGGTGGTTTCCTTCACGATCTTCCGATTCAGACGATAGGTGAACCCGATAAAACCAATCCGACTTTCGCGTTTCCCCAAGGTACTGGCGAGAAAGTTTGGCCCGAAACTATCGTTTTGAAACTGTAGTGTATTGAATATATCGCTGACCCGAAAATTAAGGGTTCCCCGCCCTTTGAGAATATCCTGTTTGATGCCAGCATCCACGTTGAAAAAGCTGTTGATCGTGCCCTGGGCCACAATGAAGGGCGATCGATAGTTGACCGCTACCTGGATGGCCGTTCCTCGTTTGGGGCGAAGGTCGGTCGTGATATGCCCTGTCCAGCTTCGATTGGTTCGGGTAAGTACGCCCGGCACATTGGCGCTGGCCTGAATGGAGCGTTGAAAAAACGTAAACGTACCATTTACTTTCCACCAGTCGGTAATGTCCTGATTGGCCACTACTTCCAGCCCGTAGTTCTGCGAACGATTTAAGTTCAGCGACGTTTGCTCAGTAATGCCGTCATTGCGCAGGGTCCGGTAACTGGTTATTTCGTTATTGGTCTGCCGAAAGAACAGCGAGGTATTAAGCGAGGTCGATTTTCCATTCCAGAGATAACTCATCTCAAATGAATTAATCAGTTCGGGGCTGAGCAGCGGATTCCCAAACCGGATATTCAGCGGGTCCGAGAGGTCAACAAACGGGTTGAGCGATCGAACGGAGGGGCGATTGATCCGTCGGGTATAATTGAGTTGTAGCTTCTGTTCCTGACTCAGGCTATAGTTAATGAATGCGCTGGGAAACAGATAGATGTAATCGCGCTGGTTTTGCTGTCCGGTTGTTCGCTGATCCGTCAGGATGGTTGTGTATTCGGTTCGCAGCCCCGCCTGGTAACTAAACTTTTTGAGTTCATTGCCAAAGTTGACGTAAGCCGCGCTGGTCTGTTCGTTGTAAATAAAATTATTACTGATGTTGGGATTCACTACCCAGCCATCGTCTAGCAGGTTCTCGAAAACGTAATCAGCACCCAGCCGACGATACGTATATTTCAAGCCTGTCTCCAGGCGTTGCTTCCGTTTCAGCGGCTCTATAAAGTCGGTCTGTAAGACGCCCACCCGGTTGTTCTGAAAATTACTGGCTCGTTGCCGGCCAATCAGAAAATTAGGAGTCAGCAAATTTTCGGGCAGGGTTGTCGAGTTGGTAAACAGTTGATTTTCCGTTCCCCGGTTGGTCGACAGGGTAGCGTCGAACGTTAACTCGCGTCCTTTTTTGGCAAAGTTCCGCCGGTAGCCAAAGGTGTAGTCCAGGCCGCGTTCAGGTTCCCGTTCCTCGGTCGAACGGCGGGTTATTCCCAGCGATTCCCGACGGGCATCCTGCGTATTGAAGACCTCAAACTCGGAGTCGTAACTGTATCGGGGTCGGTACAGGGTCGATAGGGTGATGTTATCGCGGTCGGATAAGGCATAATCAAAACCCAGGCGCAGGTTATTGCTGGCGTTCCGACGAATGGCATCATTCCGCTGGGATAAATAGCTTGTCGAGTCGACAAACAGGTTTTTTCGATCCGAAATGCGGTACTGGAACCGCCGGTAATCCCGAAAATTATAACTACCGAACAGATTAAGTTTTTTGAAACGGGCATTCAGGTTGACCGACGCGTTGTATTTGTCGCGGGTGCCTACATTAAGCTGTACGTTTCCGTTGACACCAGACGCCTGTTCTTTTTTAAGAATGATGTTAATAATTCCCGCAGCGCCGTCGGCATCGTAACGTGAAGACGGATTGGTGATGATTTCTACGCGTTCGATGTTACTGGCCGGAATCTGGTCCAGAATGGCCTGCCGGTCGAGGCCCGTCAAACCCGATGGCTTACCGTCGACCAGCACAATCACGTTGCTACTGCCCCGCAGGCTAAGCGTTCCGTCAACATCGACCGTTACCGAGGGTACGTTCTGCAAAATATCGATGGCTGACCCGCCTTGGGCAATCGGTAGCTGATCCGCATTAACAATTTTTCGGTCGAGCGAATATTCATAAGCCTGGCGCTGGCCCTGGACCACCACCTCCTGAAGCTGCGTTGAGGTTTCGGTAAGCAGGATGTCACCCAGGTTCACCGTTGCGCTGGACGTGCCGATTGTAATACGGGGTATGCGTTTGGGGGCATAGCCAAGACTTTGAACCAGCGCATAATAAGTACCGGGTGCCAGATTGCTGATGATAAAAAAGCCTTTCTCGTCAGTAAGACTACCGGTAACCGAACTGGAGTCACTGGTCCGGAACAGACCAATACTGGCAAAGGCAACGGCCTGGTTTTTGGTCGCCTGCTTAGCCATTAACCGGCCTTTCAGGGTCCCGATGGCTTCGCTGGCCTGTGTTGTATTGGCTCCACCCGGAGCCGTCTGCGTACTTTCTGATAAGGTGTTGGCGGTACCCGAAGGCAGGCTGAGCGATGAACGACCTGCCGCGTTGGGTTGGTCGGTGCTATCAGGTTGCAGTGTGGCTGACGGCGCTGTTGCGACAGGACGTGTTGTGTCCGGCTGCATGCCTAAGCCACGAAGTACAGATTCCGCGGCAGGGGCTGGTTGCTGTGCACTTACTTTACCGGGAAGAAGATTAGCAACGATAAGTATTAAGAATAAACGTATGGATTTCATTCGAAAAGAGTTGGATAAGATTCCAGGCCGATCCATCAGAGCGGGAACGAAATCCGTCTGAATGAAGCCTGCTGAATTTCTGATTTAGGTAAGAGTTGATCATAGCTTACTTACGAATAATAAAATGAAAGTTCAAAAAACTGTGTAGTTATTGGTTGATTAATAGGTATTTATCAAAGTTGCGATATTCATTTTAGAATCGGCTTAAGCTAATCTTAGAATCCCCTTAGAAGCAAGCAACACGTTGATGCTGTATTGATCCGGAACTTCTGATTGGTTAAAATCAGGACAGTTTGGGGGATGAAAAAAGCGGTGGTTCACCTGATTTGGGTGAACCACCGCTTTGCTTGTAGTTAACGCTCTGTTCGAACGCACTACGTTCAGTTATAGGCAGGCTTGTCGATATCCGGTTTGTCGTTCGGATTTCGATTCGGATTCATTACCCGAACGTTTTCTCCGGGCTCGTCCGGCCCATCCATGTATTTATCTTCCAAGTCATCCTTTGGTAGAGTCGGTACATCCTCCTTCGGTACTTCGCTGCCTACGCCACTGTGCCCTTCGGCCGACTGATTTTCCAGTCCATCGGGCGAAATGGCTTTCTTCGCCGGATAATGTCTTCCCGGTCTTCGCTTTCCATAATGATCTAAAGGTTAAATCTGATTGTGTTGCTTTCGTTATTTTTCGGTTGTCAGGATTGTTTGACCCGCTGGGTAAAGGATATTCGCATTGTCTTCAGCCGTGATAAAAACCTCTACGGGTTTGGCAACGGATGTCGCGTTTAAGCTGGCCGCCAGCGATTTACCGGATGGACTTAGCTGGCCTAGTTTTTTAACCGAATTATCGTTCTGCTTCATCCAGACCAGGTATGTGGCTTTCGCAGGCGTCAGACTTTTGGATTCGGCCAGATTCCGAACCTGTACTTCCAGCGCATAATTCTCATTCTTATCTTTCTTTACGTTTATGCTTCCACTCGCTGCCGGAACCACAGATGAGTTGGTAAAGGACAATTTGGGCGTACACGCATTCAGCGCTACTGCGATGCATAAGCCTGTGGCTATTCGTTTGATTGTTTTCATTTCGTTGAGTTTTTTGTGATACATAAGTTAAGTTAAAAAGGAATCAGAGTTCCTGTTCCAGTCGGTCTTTTACGTAAAGTTCCTCGACAACAACCAGCAGTATGGCAATCAGCGGGGACGCAAATAAGACACCAATCAGGCCGACCAGAATCCCCAGCAGTACCTGCCCAAAGAGCAGAAGCGCGGGCGGTACAGAAACAAATCGCTTATCGAGCAAAGGCGTCAGAACGTACCCTTCCAGCGACTGCATCCCCATATACAGTGCGAAAACATAGATGACGTAATCGACACCCTGCGGTAAAGCGACCAGCAGGGCTGGTGCCATGGCGATGTAAGGGCCAAGATTTGGGATAAAGTTCAGTATCCCGGCCATGATGCCCAGCATGGCCAGCCCTGCTCCAGTCGCTACGCCCACCACCGTCATGGTGATGGAACGACTGATAAACCAGTTCTTGAGCGTCGTATAACATTGATCCATTACCCCCAGCAGCCGGTCCCGGTATTCAGGATTAAACAGCCGGACAAACCCCTTGCGATAACTGCTGGGGCTGAAAGCCAGGTAAATGCCCGTAATTATGACAATCAGAACGTTCACCAGTCCGCCGAGCGTTCCGGAAACGACACCCGTTACCTGCGACAGTACGCCCTTCCCCGAACCACCCGCTGATAGAAGCTGGCCAGGCTGCTCCGGAATTCCTTCCAGCATTTTTTTGCCCCATTCAGTTTGTGACAATTTCTGTTTAAGTCGATCGACCGACCGGGGCAAAGACTCCGTTAGCTGGTCGGCCTGTTCACTTACAGTGGGTGCTAACAGCCAGATACCCCCACCGATCAGGATGACGAACAGTACCAGAACCACCCCAACCGACCAACCATAGGGCAGGGATGTTTTGCGGTTAACGAAATGGCCTAGGCCACTAAGAACCACGGCAAACGTAATGCCGCCGAAGACCAGAAAGAAAAAACTGGCTGCATAGCCAATTAGCCAAAACAAAGCAGCAATCAGTAAACTGATAAAGGCGGCTGTAGCGACCCGACGAGAAAACGTAAACCTTCCTTCCATACTAAGTCTGGATTCTATGCGATGCATTACTCGCCAGCATCTGACCGCTGCACGTTTTGTAGACTGGTCGTCGGCTTTCCGCTGTTATCTTCAATCACCGTAAACGAACCATCAGTTTCCAGGACGACAGCCGTTACGTTGTCGGGACGAGAAGCGCCAGATCCGCGTATGGCGGCCAGAATTTCCTCTTCGTTGACGCGCTGTTGACGCATGGCCTGCTTCAGATATTGTCCCTGATGAAACAATAGGGTCGGTTCGTCTTTAATAAACCGTTTGAACCGGGGCCAGCGTACCGACAGCCACGCCACAACGTACTGTAAGCCAACCAGCAACGCCAGGGCGGTCAACCCATCCGCTACGCCGGTTTGCCGGGAAACGATAATGGTTGACAGCGTCGAGCCGAGCGCCACCGTCACGACCAGGTCAAACGCATTCATCTTTGAAAGCGTCCGTTTTCCTGAGATTTTCAGGATGGTCAGAAGCCCGGCGTAGGCCAGTACGCCCACTACTATAATCCGGCCGATGCTCTGCCAGCCCTTAAACAGCCAGTCGGTTAGTGTTGTCAGTTCATCTGTCATGCTTTCTGACCATCTGCGTTGGTAACGGTTTCACGTTTAGCGGGGGGGCGGGATAAAATGGCGGGGCCATCCGGCTGTTTTTCCAGTAGCACCACCGTATGCGGGAACGGCATATCAATACCGGCTTCATCGAGGGCCAGCTTGATACCGGTTACAACCTGGTCGCTGACTTTCAATGCGTTCGCCTGCTGGGACTCGACCCAGAAATAAACCGTCAGATTGACCGAAGAGCCCGCCAGCTCGGTAACGTATACCCAGGGAGCCGGCTCGTTCAATACGCCGTCGATTCCATCCAGTACGCCGTGAATTACGCTGCGCGCTTTTTCAATCGAATCCGGGTAACCAATGCCCACCACAAATTTTATTCGTCGCTTGTTGTAAGCCGTTCGGACCAGCACCGAACTGGTGTACACGTCGCCGTTGGGCAGAATGGCCCGTTCGCCATCATAAGTTTTCAGCCGGGTCGAGCGCATGTTAATTTCCTCAACGGTTCCCTCAAAATTATTGACCCTGATCTGATCGCCTACTTTGAAGGGCCGACGCCACAAAATCAGGATACCCGCAAAGAAATTCTGGAGAATATCTTTGAAGGCAAACCCAATGGCAACCGACGTAATGCCCAGACCCGCAATAATATCACCCGGCTTGAAAGAAGGAAATACAACGACGCAGGTGGCCAGGAAACCGATAATTGTAATCAGTGTACTAACAATCCGGCTGACAAGATTGGCCAGCGTATCGTCGATGGAATGGCTCTGAACTGCTACTTTGTTAATGACATTTTTGACACCTTTCCCCAGCATCCAGAACAGCAGAAATACGAACGCGCCAACAATAAGATACGGGAGCCGTTCAACAATTCCTTTTATGAAATCACGAACCGTATGCCAGAATAAAATTAAGGCATCATTGACGGTAAATGGAGGTTCGTTCACCTGTTGGGGCTGGAAAAAACTCCAGAGTAGCAGCATAACGTTAAGTGTAAATAAACTGTCCTGCTGATAGATCGATAAAGCAGACAGGACGAAATAAGCATGTAAATGCCAGCTCGAATCGGTATTCAGGTGGTCGTGATTTGCCAGCAACTATCCATCGCTGCTCTTTTACTAAACCTACATAAGTATCGTTGGTACATACACATGCGCAGTAGATACCCGGCTGATATTCTGCCGTTGGATAGAACCGAAAATGGATCGACTGATTTATTACGTCAAACGTAACGGTCTGTCTGGCGTCAACAGGGATCATCCGTTTACGCGACGGCAGCGTTACCGTAGCCAGTGTTAGGGGCTCGCTGGTGCGCTGCCCGAAACGGATTACTAGACTAGTCTGTTAGAATGGGCATCGGTCTGTAAAACATCACCAGCGTACCTAGCCGTTTGTTGGGGCCCGTAACTGGTGCCGACAGTTCATACGGTTTTTTATTGTTGAAATACACGTCCTCCTGCTGAAGCAGATAACCCGGAAAGCGGCTGGCAAATGCGATGCCCTGATTTTTCTTATTGGTTGAGATTGTGACCTTCCCGGCCGGATCAATCAGTAATACTTCCTGAACCCCCCGGTCTTTAACCAGTGTGTTGAAATACTCATTAATCTCACCTGGTTTGTTCTGTAGCATCGCGTTACGTACAGCCCAGACAAAGGTTTTCATTCCAAACATCAGTTGCTGGCGGTCGGTAATGAGTTGGTTTTCCTGTACAGTAGTCCGTAATTGACTACGCTGTTGCTCGGCTTCATTGGTCAACCGGATATTTCGGTAGAGCAGGTAGCCGATGCCCACTACTAGTAGCCCAATTACCCCGTACAGGATAAGCGTGAGTCGGGACGTAGTAGGCGAAGGCGTTATTGAACTGTGATTGGCATGTGTGTCGGCGGCCATGATTCAAGTAGTATAGTTAAGTATTTGCAGTCAGACGAGGCTGATAAATACTTAAACTCTCGAAAGATTAGGTAGAGCTTAAATAGTGCTTAGAATCTGGTTAGAAAGCAGGCGGGGGACAGATATACGTATTGATTTCAGACAACATCCCCTAAAACCAGGTCTTCATTAATTTGGAATATAATCCATACACCTGTTGCTTCTCGTAATCAGTGTCCAACGTCTGTTCAGCGTACTGGATGAGCATGTCGGCCTGTTCGCGCAGAATTGGCTTGCGGTCTTTGGCGCAAACAGCTTCGTTGACCAAAGCCAGCGCCCGCAGTAGCCGTCTCAGCACGGCATGATTTCCGTTTGCATTCAGACGTGGCAAGTCAAACGCCAGCCGGATATAATCATCAAAGTCGGCACTCCGCACCAGCACCCGTAAATGCTCACCATCTGAACGCAGCCGGGCCGGAAACTCGCGCTGGGCCAGTTGCTCACAGATCGCTCCAATATAGTCTACCGCCATGATCGCCGTCGTGGTGTCGTTGATGCCGGGCGAGAGGGCTTTCAGGGTTATATCCACAAGTTGCTGGATACCGAACGCTACGTCCTGCTCGACGTTCCGGTGCCGCCCAATGCTTACATAGTCCATCAGACTTTCTGGCCAGTCGGCCTGTTCGGGGTCAGCGCGTTCCATGCCGCTACGTACCGAAAACAGGACGGTACCTTGGCCCACAAAAGCGCCCATTTCTTTCTCAATACGTAACACAACTCGATTCCTGGTAGCCCACTTCAGCAGCCTTTCGGTATCAATGAGCTGTAGATAGCCTGATTGGTTCGTCTTAACCGGATACCAGCCGGTTTGCTCATCAGCGTAGCGGAGTGCTGCTTCCGCTTTCGTTGGATCGTCGATGGGTTCGCCGAACTGATCAGGAAATAAATCGACAATGGCCTTGCCGGTTTCGTGAAAAATATGTTGGACAATCGTACCCGTCTGGAGTGATTCGGCAATGTGGTGAATGAAATAGATCAGAGCTGAAACGCCACCCAGAGCCAGCACCAGCCCTGTCAATACAGCCGTGGAAGGAACAAACTTGACTTCATCGGTACCGCGAATGGTGCCCAGTACGATCAGGCAGTAAGCGAATACGCCCACAAAATAGCCCATCACCACCTGGTTGACCCGGTCGCGCATGAAGTTGCGTAACACGCGGGGCGAATACTGGCTGCTGACCTGCGAAATTGTGGACAGGGTCAGCGAAAAGGCTAGTGTTGCCACCGTCAGCATCGAACCGGCAATCGCGGACAGCATACCTCTTGCGCCGTCAGCACCGGTACCGAACAGTAGGGGAAAGCGCTTAGCCCCATTCCAGCTCGTGTGTGCGTCGAACTCCACTAAGCCATAAGCCAGCGCAAACGAAGCCAGCACCAGCAAGCCCGGCACAAACCAGAGAGATTCTTGAAGCTGCTGCCAGTATTGACGAATTTGAGTCGGCATGGAAAAACAAGCTTGACGTCTATCGTTAACGCACAATCGGCCCTTTGTTGACAACCCGCTGCAACACCCGGTTGATGGAGTAAACAACTCCATTTGTGGCACGGATGTCTGCCTGAACGACATCGGCTACCGTACCCCGCCCGTCTTTGATGGTTATGTCATTGCCCTGTTTGTGAACCACTAAGATTTGCCCGGCCAGGTTGGTGAGTGTCTGTCCATCTTTCAACTGATCCGAGGTGATTCTTCCTTTCACTACGTGATAAGCCAGAAACTGAACAAGTCGTTTTTTACTTGACGGCAACAGCAGTTCGTTTAGATCGCCATCCGGGAGTGTTAGGAATGCAGCGTTAGTTGGGGCAAATACGGTGTATGGCCCTTTGCCGTAAGCCTGTTTAAGCAAGCCTGACGCTTTGAGCAACTGAAGCAATGTGGTGTGGTTAGTTGATTGAGCCGCGCTGAGCCCCAGACTAGTGCCGGTTTTCACGCCACTGGCTTTTACATCAGTGGTCGCCGGACTACTGTGTTGAGCGGCTGCGGGATATGCCGGTAACAGTAATGCCAAACTGAAAAGGCTGACAATGAGTTGAAAATTGACTTTCATAACGAAGCGATGAGAACATTGTATTACAAGAAAACCGTAATTAACATCAGGTGTTCAGGAGTCGCCATCCACGCAGGTTCGCGCAAATTCACAAAGAGCACCGTTCACATCGCCGGGACAAAGAACTCTAAGCAAATTCTAAGGCGGGCTTAATCGCCCCTTAAGTTTAAATACCGTTTTTGTGATACTCAGGCTGCAATGCTTGGCAGGAGAAGGATAAAAATTAAGTCGTATGAATAGTCTGCTAATAGAGCGGGTACTTGTTTTCATTGATTTTACTGAAACATCGCTTAATGCCCTGGCCGTTGCCATTTCATTTTGCCGCCAGCACCAAACCGCGCTTCATTTATTAGGTGTATTACCGCCCGAAACAGTTGGTTTAGACCCAGCCACTAATTCAGGTTCGGCGTTGATGGACCATCACCTTATTCGGGAAGGAGAAACGATGATTCAGATGCTGGCTCAGGTAACAGCTCAGGAGCAGGGGATTTTGTGTTCAGGTAGTTACCAGACGGGTCTGGTTCATGAAGAAGTAAGCCGGATAGCTCGTGGGCTCAACGCTGAATTGATTATTATGGGTACGCGCGTCGGCTCAGGCTTTCAGGCTTACCGTACAAACAACGACGCGTATCAGGTTATTAAATCGGCACCCTGCCCGGTGCTGACGGTGCCCGACAATTACCAAGGGGCCACGTTCCATCGTATTCTTTTTCCGGTGCGTCCCATCCCCAATGCTATCGACAAATATGATTTTGCTCGAAAAATTATCCGTCGGGACAGCGTCGAATTGACCGTGTTGGCGCTTACCGTGCCTGACGAGGTCGTTAGTATAAACCAGTTGGAGGATGCACTTACCGATCTGGACAAAAGACTTACTCAGGATAAAGTTAAGAGCCAGATCGTATTCTGCCAACGGATACGATGGCTGAAACGGTCCTGAAGAAATCTGATGAATTGCAATCTGATTTGCTCGTTGTTACCGCCCGGCTTGCCACGACAAGTGATAACTTTTTCATCGGACCTTTCACCCAGCAGATCATTCACAATGCACTTATTCCCGTACTGGCAATACGACCTGAATCGTGCGTTGAACCGGAAAAACCCGTTTCACCAGAGAGACAGCCCGACGGACTGAAAGCTAACGATGACTGACTGTATAAAATCGCCGTTTTCAGCTGTACAATTTCATGAACCGAAGCCATACCGTAGCGGGCTACAATATGGGTCAGCCGACTGGCTTCTATAACTTAAATGCCTTGATTATGAACAAAAAAGCCTATATCCAGTGTATAGCCGACTGGGCCAGAAGCCACGGTTTTGTTGAGATAAAAGCCAACGCCGACGGCTATGAAAAACCGATTACGTACGACAGGCAACAAGATGGTCTATCGTTCACGCCGGATGTAACAGGCAAACAGTTCAACCAAAAGTCCTACTTTGAACTAGTTATTAAAACTGTCATGTCCTAGAATAGGTTTACAGCCCGCAACTGAGCTGTAACATGAACAAACGACAAAGAGCCGTACGAGAATACTTACTGGGTGGGTGCACC
>NZ_BAAGVY010000025.1:0-26059 GCF_054780635.1 Spirosoma knui
CCAACTGATTTTTAGTTGAGATACTGTAAACAGATAGTAGGACTATAAGCATGAACTAATAAATTCACTTCGAAACTGTAAACTTATTTTAGGACGCTACATCAATCTGAGACGTTGATTCGTGAGATAACAATTTAAGACATGATTTGACTCAAGTTTGCAGCTATAAGGTCTTATCTTCTCTCGACTCTTAAAAAGGGCGTTTGAAGAGCCGGTGAACCAGCAAGTATTTAGCGGAGAAAATGTCAACTGCTTTACTGGTATTGGTGCGAGCCTGACAAGATGAAAGAGGCCCTATACTTAAGTATCCCTATAACCGTCCATATTTGGACAAGTCACCGTCCGTTTTCGGACGATAGTAAGCTAGTAGTAACCTAAAAATAGGTGTGCTAACGCCTATGGAGACAAAAAGAAAGGTTGGCCCGTGATTTGTCATGCAAAAGAGAAAGATAACCTAACCGGATGAAAGGTACTCAACTAGGCGAGTTCGAAGAAATTGTCCTGCTTACAATTGCACTGCTCTACGATGATGCCTACGGCGTGGCCGTTTTAGAGGAGCTTAGTAACCGTCTGGAGCGGCCTATGAGCTTAGGGGTTGTTCACAGGACCTTGCAACGACTAGAAGAAAAAGGACTGGTTACTTCCCGATTTAGCGAGCCCATTGCTGAACGGGGAGGGCGAAGCAAACGACTTTTTGCGGTAACCCTGGCGGGTGAGCAAGCCTTACGCGAAGCGCGACGCATCCGAAATGAGTTGTGGGATGGAATTCCGAAAACTGCTTTTGATCATCTGACATGAATCGGAACAATAAAAGCGATCAAGATAGGCAGCCACCACGCTGGGCTGAGCGGCTGATGGGGCGCATTACGGCTCCTCATATTCGGGACGAAGTGCTGGGCGATATGTATGAATTATTTCAAAAGCGAGTCCAGCACTATGGTGCTATCCGAGCCCGGCTGCTGTATGTGCTGGAAATGCTGTTGCTGCTCCATCCCCGACTTTGGCGTAAACAGGCTCAATCAGCCTATCAATACACGAAACAAACTGAATATTCAGCACCAAACCCCATGACTATGCTAAGCAATTATGTTAAAATCGCGTTAAGAAAGCTCAACCGGCACAAGTCCTATACGACCATCAACGTAGTGAGTCTGAGCCTGGGGATTGCCTGTGCCATTCTGATCTTTACATTGGTTAAATACCACCTGAGTTTCGATACGTTCCATGCGGCTCAGGATCGTATCTATCGCATTACAACGGAGCTTCATAACGAAAAGGTCACGTATAGTACAGGCGTTCCTAATCCTATGGGCGAAGCTTTCAGGCGCGGGTATGATGTCGCGGAGGAAGTTGGGCGGGTCGGTTTTTTGAAAAATCAGGTGGTAGCTGTATCACCACAGAAAAAATTTAATGAAGATGTTGCGTTTGCCGATGCTGACTTCCTACGAATTTTCAATTTTCCACTACGCGAAGGCAGCCCACAAACGGCGTTGCAGGAGCGAAACACCGCCCTGATCACGGAACGAATTGCCAAAAAATACTTTGGCGATATAGACCCCATTGGTCAATTGTTGCACATTGACAGTTCCCTGGTCGTAAAGATTACAGGTGTTCTTCAAAACCTGCCAGCCACCACCGATTTTCACACGGAAATCTATCTGCCCTACAGCAATTTGCAGGATCATAGCCCCTGGCTGGTCGAAAAAGACTGGTGGGTAGGGTTTAATAAAGAGATGCAGGTTTTTATCCGGCTCAAACCGGGTGTATCGGCAGCTATGATCGATTCTAAGATTCTGCCGGCCATTACGGATAAATACTATGACAAAGAGAATGCAAAAATTTTTCGGTTTAAGCTACAGCCACTCTCTGACGTTCATTTCAACCCGAAGCTACGAGGATACACTGAGAAAAAGAATCTCTGGACCTTTGCGATAATTGGCCTATTTCTGGTTGTTACAGCCTGCGTCAATTTTATTAATCTGGCAACAGCACAGGCGCTTGGGCGTTCAAGGGAAATCGGCGTTCGGAAAGCATTGGGTAGTCAGCGGGGATCGCTTTTCTGGCAATTCATTACCGAAACGGCGTTCATTGCCGGATTAGCCTTGGTTATTGCTTTAGGACTGGCGTATCTGGCCGTACCATTTGTCAATCAATGGTTTGCTATAGAACTAGCCCTTAATCCATTGAAGGATACGTATCTGCTTGCCTTTTTGCTCGGCCTGCTGATCATCGTGATTTTTTGTTCAGGCGCTTATCCCGGTTTGATTCTGGCTCGTTTTCAGCCTGTGCTGGCGCTGAAGGGAAAAGTCTCTCAGCAGTCGGTAGGTGGTTTTTCGCTACGAAGGGGCTTAGTTATCACGCAGTTTGCAATTTCGCAACTGCTTATTATCGGCACGCTGATTGTTACCAATCAGTTACGTTATTCGCAGCAGGCCGACATGGGTTTTCAGAAAGATGCAATCGTTATTCTGCCGATACCGAATAATCAGAAGTCAAAAATTAGTACGTTGAATGCGCAGTTTTCGGAAATGGCTGGCGTCGAAAACGTTACGTTTTTTGGTAGCCCTCCCGCTTCTGAATTTCTGGCCAGTACAGGTATTCGCTTTGACTCTCGTCCGAAAAATGAAAACTTCAGTATTTCGTATAAAACCGGGGACGATCAGTTCGTTCCTACGTTCAAAATACCTATTCTGGCTGGTCGCAATTTGGCACCGTCAGACACAGCCCGAGAGTATTTATTCAACGAAGCTGCCGTAAAATCCCTTGGATTAGCTTCTCTACGAGATGTACTCGGCAAATCGGCTACGATCAACGGTCAATTGGGAACCATCGTTGGGGTTATGAAGGATTTCCATTTTAAATCGTTTCGTACGGCTATTGAGCCGCTCTGCCTGACGACCCGACGTGAGATGTATACTAGTTGCGGAATAAAAGTAGCTCCGGCGAATCTGGAAGCTACCCTGGCCGGATTTGAAAAAGCCTGGACGACCATGTATCCGTCATCCGTTTATACGTATCGTTTTCTGGATGAGGACATTGACCGACTTTATAAACTAGATACTATGATTCTTCGGCTCATTCAGGCGTTTGCTGGTATCGCCATTTTTGTCGGTTGCCTGGGTCTATACGGGTTGGTTTCGTTTATGGCGGCTCAGAAAAAGAAGGAGATCGGCGTGCGTAAGGTATTGGGGGCGAGTACGTCTGGCATTCTCTGGCTGTTCGGGAAAGAATTTTCTCGCCTGTTGTTGATTGCGTTTGTGCTGGCCGCTCCGCTGGCTTGGTGGGTGATGAACAAGTGGTTGAGCAATTTTGTGTATCGGATAGAACTAGGCGCAGGCATTTTTATCCTGGCAATTCTGATCACATTTATCGTCGCCTTGCTGACCGTCGGTTTCCGTAGTGTAAAAGCCGCCCTGGTAAATCCGATAAAGACGTTACGAACCGAATAGGTTGTCGAGAAATCAGCTCGTCCAATTATTGTTGACAATCAGTGATTGGACGAGCTGATCTGCGATCATTTTATTGGTGATAAAACCAAAAGCTAGTTGTTCGCTCTAACTCTTTCCTTGAGACGATGTAGATTCACCTGCTCGTAAATAGAGTCGACAAAGGGATAGCGAACTGACAAGCGATTAGCCAGGTAAAGCCTTTAAGTCGAGACGCTTACAAACTAGCAAGCATCGACCGGATGCTTAAAAATGCTTAAGCAAGCTCCTCTACCTAGTCGCCGTGCTTCATCGCCAAACCGGCACGTTGATGTAGCTACTGTTGTACCACTTTATCTGCAACGGCTCTTTCGCATCGGATATGGTTTCTGTGCTCACGGCTTTGCCGGTTCCATAATTCAACTGGGAAAATGGATTCTTATTGACATTGACGGCCAGCACCAGTCGACTGCCCTTCCCTACCTGTTTACTGACTAGGTGCGTATTTGAAAACGCAATAGTCGTTCGTTTACCCGGCCGCAACAAGGATCGTTTCGTCATGTCTTTTGCATAACTCGCCCGACCAAGGTAATACGACAGATGAAAATACTCGCCAGTCGGTGTTAACTCATATAAGGTTAGGCCAAGGTCGACATCTTTTTTATTGAGGCTGATAGTTAGTTGACCCAGGAAGGAGCCGTTGACCAGCAGTTGTTCTGCCAAGGGGGCGCTGACGAATACAAAGCCATTGCTCATATCAAGTGTCTTGCGCTCAATGGGGTCAGGGTAGTACTCGTTGTTACTCGTCTGCCGGTCCGAGAAATCGACCTGTTGGCTCAGATAACTTGTTGTTGATGGCTTTTGGGGACTTAACGAGTAAAAATCATTTGTTTTTTTGTCAGTCAGGTAAAACGTTAACAATCCGTTATGCATTTTATCGAGTGAAGGAGCGCTGCGCCACTCATTAGCCCCCATGACCTCATAGTTGATCTTATCTTTGAGCATGGCAGGCCTGGGGCCGCTTTTTAACACATGATCAAGCCACTGATAGGTTAGTTGCTTGATGTCGAACAGGGCCACCGAATCCACCCGATAGCCGTTAATTACTCGTTCTCCGCCGATCTGGCTACCAAAGTGTCCGTAAGGGCCAATCACCAGGTAACCAGGTGTTTTCGGATTGTATTTCTGGAGTTCTCTTAAGTAATATAGACTCGAATTCTGGGAATCATTGTAGTAACCATCAATAGCCAGAACAGGAATAGTGATTTGGGCAAAGTCCTGTTTATAAGGAGCCATCGTCTGCCAGTAGGGGTCAAAGTCAGGATGACTAATCCAGCGTTGAAACCATTTGTTGGGTCTGCCGTCGAGGCTATCCATTTTGTTGTAGGCCGCTCCACTGCGCCACCAGTCGAACATCAGTTGCCGGTAGCGTTTCCGATCATTCCCCGCAAGCGTATCCAGGTAGGGGTTGTTACCCACGTAGAAGGACCATTCATAGTTTGGGTTGACAAAAATGTTGTTTTCCATGGGCAAGCCCATCCCTGGTCTGTTGGCGACATAGGGGACAATGGTTTTAAGGGCCGGATGTAGCTGTTTACAAGCTGCCCATTGCGAAAAGCCATTATAGCTACCGCCAAACATGGCCACGCTACCATTGCACCAGGGTTGTTTACTGATCCACTCAATCACATCGTAGGCATCAGCGGCTTCATGTTCATAAGGATATATCTGAGCGGTACTGAATCGTTTGCCTCTTGAGTAGACGATTAGGCCGACATATCCCCTATCGGCCGACTCTTTCAGGGACTTGATATCTCGTCCTGTATCCCGCACATAGATGGTAAACTGAAGGACCACGGGCAGCGGCTGGCTTACTGCTTTTTTTCGAACCATGATGGCCGAAAGGATTGCTCCATCCCGGGTTTTTATCAGGATACTATCCTGAACGTCGTACGTACTTTTGGGAGCATCTATTCTGGTCAGAAGAGTTTGTTGAGCATAGGTAAAACGAGCTACCAACAGGAAGAGGACAATCCAACTACTGTTTGCTGTATTGGCGGGATTCATTCGTTTAACGTACTGCTGTTGATTAGTAAGCGACATAGGCTGTATGGTTGAATCAAGCCCATCTCTTTCTGTTTTTTTAGATAGTGGGCTTCTAAGGACAGCCATTGGTTGCTTTTGTTGCAGGGTGAAACCAATCGGGAAGAAATTTGAAGTAGGCTCAACAAGTTACAAAGTCTCAACAAACGCTCCTTACTTGGACGGTTTATTTTAGTTACTATTAACGACAATCCATAGAATACGAAATAGCGCGAACAAATTATTGGAGACGGCCAGTGTTTGCGGCCTCGTTTGCTTATCTTGCTTACTAGAAATTTATGAGCCTCCGTAACACAACGCAAGTTTTCGACTTTAACCGTGGAACCAATTAACGCTATCAGTCCAAGTGCTGGACGGGTCAGGTCTTTCTTAAAAAGCCTTCAACAATTAGCCTGGTTTGAACTATTTGAAAAATGGTTTGGCGTGGGCGTCAAACTGCTTTGGCTAAGCCTGTTTATTGCGTTTTGTATCTACCTACGCAAGGAGTATAAGAAAACCATTTACTACGTGCAGGATTTTAAAGTACCCCCCGCCTGGGTAGAACAGGGCTACAGCGGTGAAGTTGTCAAACAAGCCATCCTCGATGAGATCGACTCCATCCTGGACGGTATTTATGGCATGAACAGGTCCATGGTGGGCAGTAATGAGGATAATACGGAGTTGTTAAATGAGCTGTCGGTGGAAGGCTTTAATCTGAGAGCCGTTACCAAATCCATTCTGGCCCTGCTGGGCAGGCAGGATAGAACCATCGGCGGTTACATCACCCTCAGCGACTCCACTCAACAGGTATCCATACAGGTCACTGATCAGATTACCCAGCCACTATCCATCGGTCGGCATGAACCTGCTCAAAAGCTGATTCATCAAGCCGCCCTGGAGATTATGAAGGTGCGCTCGCCCAAAGCCTTGATTACCTATTACATGATCAAGAAAGATTCGGTGATGGTTGATAAGGTGTATGCGTACCTGAAAAAACATCGGACGTTGATGAGTGATTACTATTTCTATATGACGTCCGTTGCCGTGGCTTTGAATAGTCTGAACTATGAAGAAGCCTTTGCCTGGACGGATAGTGCAGCCAGCCAATTCCCTACTGACAAGTTGGCTTATTACACCCGGGCTGAAATTTATATGACCTTAGCCGCTCATAGTAAGGCTGATTCAGCAACGATCAGAAACTACAAACAGTTATTCGTCGACAACATGCGCAAAGTGGGTGAGCCGGGCCTGCCGGCCCAGGCTGCAAATATGGCGCAGACCGCCAATTTTTATTTAGCCGGGTTTTATGTCCGGGAAAATGACGCGGAATCGCTCATCGATCTGATGGAGCACAATCGGCTGGAGACTCGCCTGAGTGCTCCCATTTATAATGCCTTAGCCTATGGCTATATGGCTCGTAGCGACTATAAAAAAGCCGAAGAGTCGCTGCACATTGCCCTTAGTCAGGCAGGCCAAGTGGGCGACTATTGGGACTCTCTGGCTGAATTGCATAGTCGTCAGGGTAGGGATTCACTGGCGGTTGTCTATCTAGGGAAGGCGTTAAAATCCCCTCAGAAATCAGAGGCCGTGTCGGCAAAAGCTTATCGGGCAGACGCCCGCTGGCAGCGACTACGCAAACGTACGGATTTTCAGCAATTGCTGAAGCCGTATGTGACTGATGGGGTTTAATAAAGATAAAAATCATTGTCTCACAATTCGCTCCCATGTGAGACGAAGGGGCGCTCATGTGTCTGCTTTAAAAATGGGGCGTTTCAAAAGATTGCTTTGATATGCATATCCATTTTCCATTAGCCTGCTTGTCCGAAAAAGTACATTAGCGTAGTAATGCCCAAAATCAATAATGCCCAACTTATAATCACCTGACCTTTAGGTAGGGGGCCGCTCATCAACACGCTTTTGCCAAGGGGTAACAGGGCTACGCAAAGACCCGCTGTGGCAAAGACCGATGCGAATGAAGCCCCTTTGAGTACCCCTAGCATTAAAGCCGACATCAGACCTAAGCCAACAGAGCCAACTAGACTTAATACGCCCGATCGATACGTCCCAATCGCTAGGATTACCCAGCCAAACATGATGGCCGCCGACAAGCTGGAAACGATGTGGAAAGCGCCATATGAGTCGGCGACGGCCTTAGTAGCCAGTTGCAGGTTTTGCACCTTCACTAATTGAAAGGCTAGATGATTGATGCCATAGTGGAAGCTACGAGCGAATAAGCCTAGCATCACCAGCGTCCCTCCCCAGAGTGCCCAAGCCGGTTGTCTTTGCCCAACCAATTTGGCTAAAGTGATTATAGCTGGCCACAAGAGGATAGTACCCGCCAGGAAAAGACTATAAGCCGTGGTGACTTGAGTTGGGAGTTGGTCAAAGGCTTTAAGTTGTTGGGGAAAGAAGAACTCAAATTGGAGGAGCAGGAGTTGGGAGAGAAGAAGGAGAAGTGGTGCAAGTATCATGGCAACTCCTCCCATCCAGCGGCCAGGAAACCAAAATGTCGTTGATTCGAGCGACTCAATTTGGTGCATCATATTGTCTTTTTAGGACAATCATATTACAATGCAAGGTATTATGTAATACATACTACACAGGTAGTTTTTTTCACGTTTCAACGGCAATCACTGATTCCCCTAAGACTCTAATCATGCGTTATTTATCATCAGTAAAACGCTCCTTCTTGAGACTAGAGCGTGTCTATAATCCGGGCGTAAGGCGAGACGATAAATTGAGCTCATGCCTTGGGCAACTGTCCCCTAAAATTGTGACTAACACCGTTTCTGTAACCTTCGGACCGTTTGGGAGTTCCCAGCCTAAAATTGAAGCATATGCCTTTTAACCCAATTACACCCCTACTCATGGTTCTGGTAGCTGGTAATACCTTTGGGCAGCCAACTAGGGGAAAACTTAACCTGGATTCACTCCTACAACGGCAAGCGACTGCCTTTCTAAAACAAGCGCCCTTCGCGGCCTTATCAATTGGGCTCATCCAAAATGGTAAAACTCATTTTTACAATTACGGTACGACTCAGCCAAAGTCAAAACAACTGCCAACTGCTTCAACCGGCTATGAAATTGGCTCCATCTCTAAAACCTTCACCGGTACCCTGCTAGCTCAAGCTGTCATAGAAGGCAAACTAAACCTGGATGATGATATCCGGCGTTACATGACCCAGCACTATCCAAACCTGGCATATCAAGGGCACCCGATCCGGCTCGTTCATTTACTCAACCATAGTTCAGGATTGCCGTTTAACTTACCGATTAAACCGAGCCGTTTCTCTACTTCAGCAGACTCTACTTCCTTTGAACAGCATCGCCGGAAATACATCCCTGAAGACTTCTTTACTGACCTCCACCAAGTCAAACTCGACACCGTACCGGGTATCAAGCTGAGCTATTCGAATGCAGCGGCTCAACTGCTAGGCTACATTTTAGAAGGCATGTATCACATGCCTTATGAACAACTGATTCAAGCCTATATCTGTCGTCCATTAAAGATGAGTCATACCCAAGCTCGACTCTCCAAGCCCCAGCGGCTGCAGGGACATAACGGAACAGGCGTGGTTATGCCTTATGCTATCCCACAAGAGCTGGCTGCTGCGGGCATCTGGTCAACGACGGCCGATCTTTTACGCTATGTGCAGTGGCACATGGACGAATCGCAGCCGATTGTCCAGCTCACTCACCAGCCTACCTGGGGCGATATTCGCTATTATGCGATGGGTCTGAACTGGCAAATGGACGATAAGGCCCCGATGCCCCGGCGTATATTCCAGAGTGGAAGCACCTTAGGCTTCAGCAGTTTTTTAGTTTTCCAGCCTGACCTGAAGCGGGGCGTTGTGCTATTAACGAATGTATCCGATCTGGATACGCAGGGGCAGTTGTCAGCCATAGCCAAAGAGATGTTACTAGGGCTGGACAAAGATGATGAGGAGTAGATCTGACCTTTTTGAGCAGGCAAAGGGTTAGGTAAGCAACAGCGACATAATCTCACTGAACGCTCCTCCCTGAGACGAGGTCGAATCTATAATTCGGGCTTTTTAGTATACCCTACCGCTTCACGTATCACTCCATCGGACGGAATTAATGGAGTTGGCTTACAACACAAATTGATAGCTACCTCAGTTACCTAAGCTGTACGCAATCAATCTGTCACTATGTTCACGACTTACTTTGCTCTAATTATCTGGGGCATTTTTTGGCTTGGCTGGGCCATCTGGGGGTATACAACACGCCGTCGAGTTCAGGTGCAGCAGCCATCTAAGACGAGTTGGTATCGGCTAATCCATGTAGCACTCGTCGTACTTTCCTTCATCCTGTTGCTCAATCCACTACCAATGGCGTTCACCAAACCTTTTTCCGTTATGCCTCACTGGGTTCACCAGGTAGGAATGGGGTTGATGCTGATGGGCATGATGTTCGGAGCCTGGGCCCGCCAGGTGCTGGCTGATAATTGGAGTGGGGCCATTCAGCAAGTAGAAAACCAGACCTTAGTTACTAGTGGTCCCTACCGTTACGTTCGCAATCCGATGTATACGGGTTTCCTCTGGGCCGCATTCGGGACGACCTTGTATCAACCCAGCCCGTCAAGCTTGACGGGCTTACTGATCTTGAGTGGAACCTATGCGGTGAAAATAAGTCGGGAAGAACAGTTCTTACGGCAAGTACTTCCGGGCTACGCTGCCTATAGTGAGCACACTTGGCGTCTGATTCCGTTCCTCTACTGAGTTGGGCATCGGCGAGAGGTACAGGGATTGGCACAACTGAATTCCCCGGTTGGCGAACGCTACCGGGAAGATTTTTTTGAGCGGATTGGCTAATTTTTGCGCAGATCAATAATAACAATGCGGAAAACATACCATCTCAGTAAAGGCTCTCAACGTGAGATGCAACGTATGCTCGTTGAATGGTAGCTTCCTATAAAAAAACATCTTTGAGCTAAGCCGCCATCGACGCTTAGCTCAAAGATGTTTTTTTATACTAGCTGCTCGTCTACTTCCCGCCTTTCGCTTTTGGTTCACTGGCTAAGCCCTGCACCACCTTGTTCAGGAGTTTATCGTGGCGGACGTCGTACATATACTCCCAGAACATAACCCCAGCCAACTGCTTCGATTTTATATAATCCGTTTTGTAGCCGAACGATTCTTCGTCAGCATAGGAAATGAACGTGCGGGAGGTTGGATTCCAGAGATATGGCACCTTCGCATCGGCGTCCCAATAGCGTGTAAAGCCATTTTTATTAATGTATTTATCAATCAACTCGTCGTGGCTGATAAACGAATGTTTACCCGGTGCTGGTTGAAAAAGGCCGTTGTCCTGCGATCTGGCGTCGGCCCAGCCGCGTCCGTAGAAGGGAAGGCCCAACACAATTTTGCTGGCCGGTACGCCCGCCCGAATATGTCCCTCAACGGCGTCGGCCGTGCTGTTTCGCGAGTGATCACCTTTGGCAGACTGGTAAAGCGGGCTGTGGTGGCCGGTCACCTTGTCGTTCCCATGATACAGATCATACGTCATGATGTTGACGTAATCCAGGTATTGCTGCGCCTTGCCCAGCTCCGTATGATTTACAAAGGCGGTGTCGCCCCCCGTAGCCGCTGTCAGCAGGTAATGGTTCGCGCCAACGCGTTTATCTGTCTTACCTTGCTCGTCGAGCTGATCCCGAATGGCTTTCAGAAATAAGGTGAAGTTTTGCTTATCGACGGGACGGTAAATATTGCCTGCGCCAGGCTGATCCGGATATTCCCAGTCAATATCGACGCCATCGAGCCGATACTTCTTAAGCAGGGCCACCGCACTGTTGGCGAATTTTCGGCGTGATGCGTCCGTCAGGGCAGCGTCCGAAAAGTATTTACAGCCGCCCCAGCCCCCAACGGAAATCAGAATTTTAAGGTCTTTATTCCCTTCTTTTAGGGACGTTAACGTAGTCAGGTTTGTGGAATCTTTCGCGCTCAGTGGAGCCAGTTCGCCAGTTTGGGCAGGTATAGCAAAGGCGTAGTTGATGTGCGTAACTTTCTTCGGATCAATCTGCTCTTTCGTCCAGCCGTCGCCCGTTACGTAGCCGATAATAACGTACGACTTTGCGCGGGCTATAGACTGAGCAAGTATGGATACTGATGTACTACTAATCCCTAAAAAAGTAAATAGAGTAATTAAGCGAAGATTCATATAGGTATAATTAACATTCATTATGATCGGAATCCAATATTATATCGGCTTTTTAAAAATACTTATACAATTTTAAAAAAATTAAAAAATAGACCTTATATTCGCTATGAGAACCAACTAGCAGAATAATAGTCTATGTGTTGAATAGATTGCCAAATCTAATTTGCTACGTACTGATTAAACGCTTAAGCAAGATAAAAAACATTGGTTGTAGCCCGTATAGTCGATGTAGTATTAGGCAGATTTCACTTGTAAGACTAAGCAACGGACTATTTATTTTGCGATAATTGACCCCTAGTTACGCTCAGTTAGTGAGTGCTTTTTTAGTTGTTTATCTAATCCTATTCATGTTTATGAAACAAAAATTACTGAAAGCCTCTGGAAGAGTTTTTCTCTTCTTAGGAGCCTGGATGCTTATTGCGCTATCGCCCTTGTATGCTGTTGATCGTGAGATCACAGGACGAGTGACTGACGAAAGAGGTAGTGATGTCGCTGGAGCAACCGTAACCATCAAAGGCACATCGCGGGGTACAAACACGGACGGTAGTGGCCGGTACCGCATAACCGTATCCGACGATAATGCAGTGCTGGTGTTTTCGTACATTGGGTACACACGACAGGAAATCACCGTCGGTAATCGGTCGGTTGTTGATGTTCGACTTGTGCCCGGTGAGTCGGTTCTTCAGGAAGTCGTGGTTACGGCACTTGGCGTATCGAAAGAAGCCCGCAAAATTGGCTATGCCGTAACGACGGTCGATGCAACGGCGTTTACGAAGGCGCGCGAGACCAACGTGGGTAACTCGCTGGTTGGTCGCGTGGCCGGTCTAAGCGTGAAAGGCACGAATAGTGGTCCTGGTGGTACGTCTAAACTGCTGCTGCGGGGTATGCCCAGTATGAACTCAGCCGGTTCGCCGTTAATCGTGATCAATGGTGTACCCATGGATAACACGCAGCGGGGTAGCGCGGGTGAGTGGGGTGGTGCCGACGGTGGTGATGGCCTGGGTAACCTGAACCCCGACGACATCGAAACCATGACGGTCCTGAAAGGCCAGTCGGCATCTGCATTGTACGGTGCACGGGCGACGAACGGGGTTATTCTGGTAACGACCAAGCGGGGCCGGAAAGGGGACTTCGCGGTTGATTATAACATGAACTTAACCACCGATCAGCCCGTCAACTTTACTGATTTTCAGTATGAATACGGACAAGGTATTGGTGGTGCGAAGCCAACTACACAGGCGCTGGCCCAACAGACAGGTCGCCAGAGCTGGGGTGCCAAGCTGGACGGATCAAATGTGATTCAGTTTGACGGTAATCAGTATCCGTACGTAGCGCAGCGGGACAACATCAAAAACTTCTACCGGATGGGGTCGAACTTCACCAATACCGTGGCGGTAACGAAAGGTGGGGATAATGGCTCATTCCGTCTGTCACTGTCCAATCTGGCCAACCAGGCTATTGTTCCAAACAGTGGTTTAACCCGGAAAACGGCTAACCTGACGGTCGATCAGAACATCACCGACAAGTTGAGCTTTAGCGTGCTGGCGAATTACATCGACGAACGGATTAAAAATAAGCCGGTTCTCAGCGATGGCCCGATGAACGCCAACAACGGGTTGATGCTGGCCACCAATATTGACCAGCGGATTCTGGCCCCTGGTTACAACACGACAACCGGCCGGGAGGTGATCTTCAGCGACGACGAATACGTAACGAACCCGTATTTTGTTATTAACCAATTCGTTAATAACGTCGATCGCAAGCGCCTGATCTCGATGGCGTCTACGAAGTACCAGTTTGCAGACTGGATTTACGCGCAGGCTCGTATCGGCTACGATAATTCGAACGATCGCATCTTCAAGGTAACGCCCTGGGGGACTGCCTTCTCGAATGGTACCAAAGGCGGACTCGATGAACTCTCGAACGCGCAGCGTACCGAGTTGAACGTAGACGGTCTGATTAGTATTAACAAAAACGTTACGTCCGACATCTCGATCAATGCGCTCTTAGGTGGTAACATCCGCAAGAACCGCTATGAGCGTATTGCAGTAAATGGTGGCCCATTTGTACTGCCTTATCTATACAGTTGGAACAACGTAGTAAACTACAACCGCGATTATAACGTAGCGAATACGGAAGTTCAGTCGGCTTACTATAACGTCGACCTGGGTTATAAGAGCTTCCTGACCCTGAGCACCACGGGCCGCTATGATACGTATTCAACGCTGCCGAGTGCGAACCGCAGCGTTTTCAACCCATCGGTTACGGGAACTTTAGTGTTCTCGGATCTGATTCGAGTGCCGAATCTGAGTTTTGGTAAGCTGCGGGCTTCGTACGCGATGACGAGTGGTGAGCCCAAAGATCCTTATGGCACCAGTATTTACTACGGGGTTGGTAACGCAATTAACGGTGTCGCAACAGGTAATTTCAGAGATGAGCTGCCTAACCTATTTCTGAAGCCGTTTACCAAAACCGAGCTTGAAGTAGGCCTGGAACTACGCTTCTTCGGCAGCCGGTTAGGATTGGATCTGGCGTATTACACCCAGAAAACGCGTAACGAAATCATGCCTGCTAACTACAGCTGGGCGACAGGTTATACCAAAGGTGTGATCGGTACGGGTTCTGTACAGAACAATGGACTTGAAGTGCAGATTAATGGGGCACCCATCCGTACATCGAAGCTGAACTGGAACGTATCATTGAATTTGACGTCGGTGCGTAATAGAATCTTGCAGACCGATGCCAACAACAACCCAATTACACTGGGCCAGAACCGGGCAACCCTGGGCAACGCTGTTACTGCCTTTGTCGTTGGTGAGGCAGGTCCCCAAATTCGCGCGTATGACTACAAATACGCGGCAAACGGTCAGATTGTCGTTGATGCGTCGGGTCTTCCTGTTCGCGGTGAGCTGATCAACATGGGTACGGTACTACCTACGCTGTTTGGTGGATTAAACAACGAGTTCAACATCGGCAATTTCAACCTGTCGTTCCTGGTTGACTACAACTACGGGAACAAGATCCTGTCGGCGACTGAAAACTATTCATACCGTCGCGGTTTGAACAAAGCTACGCTGGAAGGTCGCGAAACCGGGGTTAAGGTCGGCGTTGTTGAAGGAGGAGCCGCGAATACCGTTACGGCTACGGCGCAGGATTATTATACCGCGCTGGCTAACAACGTAACCAAGATCAGCGTACTCGACGGTGATTTCATCAAGATGCGTCAGTTTACGTTTGGCTTTAATCTGCCTAGCAGCTTGCTCGAAAAATTGCCGCTGATCCGGGCCGTGAACATTTCGCTGGTTGGTCGTAATTTGTTCTACATCACGAAAAAGGCTAAGAACATTGATCCTGAGGCTTCGTTCGGCTCCAATCTGAATTATACCGGCATCGAAGGCGGCAACCTGCCCTCTACCCGGAATTACGGCGTTAACGTAAACATCAAGTTTAAATAGAAAGCATTGATTATGAATAAAAAGCTAATAGCGCTAACATTTCTAGTTGGAGCTCTGCAGTTTTCGTGTACCGAAGATCTGGATCAACTGAATACTGACCCAACCAAAGCTTCGGCTACTACTTTTGATCCGAACCTGCTGTTGCCCAGCTCTCAGTGGAACTACGTCAATTCAATCGCCGGCTATAACGGTCCTATCTTGTTCCAAAGCATGTGGGTGCAAATTTTTGCCTCAACCACATCGGGCGCGGCCAACTACTACTCGAATGGTGATAAATACGTAATTTCGAGTAATACGAACTCGTATTTGGCAAGTACGTGGAATGAAGCGTACAAGGCGGCCAGCTTTGCCTACGAAATGGAGCAGCTGACTAAGGGTAAGCCTGCTCAGGCCAACCTGAACAACATCGCGGTGATTATGCAGACACAGGCGCTGTCGACCATTACCGATACATATGGCGATGTACCTTACACGCAGGCTCTGCAGGCAAAGGCAGGAACTACGATACCAGCGTATGACGCCCAGCAAAGTGTGTATAAGTCGATGCTGAGTCGGCTTGAAACGGCTACGGCGGCTCTCAGTACGTCGGGCGATGTGCCTACCAATGATGCCTATACGTACAAGGGCAACATTACGCAGTGGAAAAAATTCGGGTATTCGCTGATGCTTAAGTTGGCGATGCGCTTAACGAAGATTGATCCGACAACTGCCAAAACCTACGCCGAAAAAGCAGTAGCTGGTGGTGTGTTCACGAGCGTGAGCGACGATGCTTACGTAATGGCCGATAACGCCAATAGTTACGGCAATGGCAACGGCGCGGCCCTAAGCACGCTGGCCGACGTGTATCAGGTACGGTGGAGCAAAAAGCTCATCGATTATCTGAAGGCTGGCAACGACCCTCGTCTGGCTAAGATTGCTGAGGTTCCCGCTAGTGGGCTAACTGCGAATCAGGACTTTGCTATTGCTGGTAATAGCGACCCCAGTGTACAGCTTGGTTTACCGAACGGATACGATATGAACGGTGGTGCAACCGACATCAGCAAATCGCCGGGTTATCCGGGTGGTACGGGCACGGGGGCAGAGGCTACACCAATCGGCAAATACTCCCGCCCAACCCTGATCTACCGCAACCGGAGTGCACCCATTTTTGTGTTGACCTACGCCGAAGTTGAACTACTCCTGGCGGAAGCCGCAACCCGTGGATTTAGTGTAGGCGGTACGGCCGCTGATCATTACCAGAAAGGCGTATCGGCTGGTATTCAATCGCTGGGTAAATACGGTACTGCCGCCGTTATCGACGCGGCTACGGCGGACGCCTATGCGGCAGCTCATCCATTGGTGGCTGCCAATGCGTTGAAACAGATCAACGAGCAGTACTGGGCAACAACCGGCATTCTGCAGAACTTCCAGGAAGCCTGGAATAACTGGAAACGGTCGGGCTATCCGGAGTTGACACCGGTAAACTACACCGGTAACTTCTCGGGTGGTCAGATTCCGCGTCGGCAACCGTACCCAACTACAGAAGCTACGCTGAACACCAACAGCTATAAAACCGCCGTTGGCAGCCTTTCTGGCGGTGATACCTGGTCGTCGCGCGTATGGTGGGACAAATAGTCTGAATAGAAAGGGCAGGAGGTCTTTATAATCCCTGCCCTTTCTATTATTTTTATTGGCTACTGACAGCTTATGTGCGTATGCCTCTTGCCTTTACGTTTAACAAACGAATCATTTCTCCTCTCCAAACTTTTTATCGTTGCCTGGCAGCGCTGGGTTTGTTGTGCCTGACTTACCGCCATACAAACGCGCAGACACCACTTTTCCGGCTTTTGCCCCCGAGCCAGACGAATATCAATTTCAGCAACGACATCAACGAAAACGAAAGTCTTAATGTCCTGGCTTACGAGTACTTCTACAATGGTGGCGGTGTTGCCGTAGGCGACATAAACAATGATGGCTGGCAGGATATTTTCTTTACCGCTAACCTCAAACCCAACAAGCTCTACCTGAACCAGGGTGGGTTAACCTTCAAAGACATTACCGCTGAAGCAGGCGAAGAACTAGCCGGACGAGCCGGAGCCTGGAAGACCGGCGTCAGCATGGCCGACGTAAACGGCGATGGACTGCTTGATATTTACGTTTGCTACTCGGGCAAAAACGACGACGGCAAACGCCGAAATCAACTCTTCATTAACCAGACAACCACTAAGGGAGGTCCCATCCGCTTCGTTGAAAAAGCGAAAGAATATGGTCTCGATGATGCGGGATACAACACGCAGGCCGCTTTTTTCGATTACGACCGCGATGGTGATCTGGACGTATTTCTGCTCCACCACAACGTAAAGAAATACGATAACATGGAGCTCGCGAAGCTCCATACCGAAACCGACGAGCTAGCGGGTAATAAGCTCCTCGAAAATCATAAAGGCCGGTTTATCAACGTAACGCAGAAAGCCGGTATCTATCAATTCCCGCTGACGTTCGGGCTGGGTATTGCCATCGCCGATGTCAATCTGGACGGCTGGCCCGACATCTACGTAACGAACGATTATAACGAGCCCGACTACCTCTACATCAACCAGAAAAACGGTACGTTCCGGGATGAAACCCAGACGAGTTTCCGCCACATGGCGCAGTTCTCAATGGGCGTCGACATTGCGGATTTCAATAATGATGGGCTACCCGACGTAATGTCGCTGGATATGCTGCCCGAAGACAACCGTCGGCAAAAGCTTTTACAACTCCAGGAAAACTACGAGTCGTTCGAGCTGATGCAGCAGCAGAACCTGCAAAAGCAGTACATGCGGAACATGCTGCAACTGAACAATGGAGTGGGCCGGGATGGCGTTCCATCGTTTAGTGAGATTGCGCAGGCGGCTGGCGTGTCGAATACCGACTGGAGCTGGGCACCGTTGTTAGCCGATTTTGATAACGATGGCTACAAAGACTTATTCATCACCAACGGCTACCTGAGGGATTACACCAACAAGGATTTTCTGCGCTATTGGGGCGATTACAAGATCAAGAAAGCGATCAACCGCGAGCCGGTTCAACTCATGGATCTCGTAAAGGCCATGCCATCGACGAAAGTTGCCAATTATATATTCAGCAACAACCACGATTTAACCTTTCGCAACCGGCAGCAGGAGTGGGGTATGCAGACGCCATCCATCTCGAATGGAGCCGCGTATGCCGATCTGGACAACGACGGTGACCTTGAGTTGATTGTGAATAACATTAACGAGCCCGCTTTCATCTACCAAAATATGGCTCGTGAGCAGTCTCCGAATGCATATGTACAGATCAAGCTGGTACCGACCTCGGATAGCAAGAATGCGTTGGGCGCTAAAGTAACGGTGTTCACGAACGGTAATCTTCAGTACCAGGAGCTAAGTTCCGTCCGAGGGTACTTATCGAGTCAGCCGTTGATGCTGCATTTTGGTCTGGGCACTGCAACCGTAGTTGATTCGATCCAGGTTATCTGGCCCGATCAGTCCGTTCAGAAGTTAGCCCGTGTTCCGGTCAATCAGCTTCTGGTCGTCCAACAGCAGTCGGCCAAAGCGATTCCATCGGTATCAACCACCAAATCGGTAAACCCCGTTTTCGCTAAAGTAGGATCGGTTGTCAGCCACACCCACGAAGGATACGCCGAAAACGACTTCAAACGCCAGCCCTTAATGCTGTGGATGTATTCGCATACGGGCCCCGTAATGGCCAAAGGCGATGTGAATAAAGATGGCCTGGACGATGTGTTCATCAGTGGCGATCAGAAAAAGCCCGGTACTGTATGGGTGCAACAGAAAGACGGTACGTTTAAGCTTATTGATGGGTTAACGATTGGCGATGAATCCGTTTCTGCCATTGTAGCTGCGGTATTCTTCGACGCGAACGGCGATGGCTACGACGATTTGTATACAGCCAAAGGAGGCTATTCGCTGTTTGAGCCCAATACGCCATCTCTGCAGGATGAACTGTATCTGAACGATGGTCATGGAAAACTGATTCTGGCGAAGAATGCGCTGCCAAACCTGAGTGCGAATAGCAAGTCATGCATCCGTCCCGGCGATTATGATGGTGATGGCGATATTGACCTGTTCATCGGAGGGCGGGTTGTACCAGGCCGTTATCCCGAAGCCCCAACGTCCTATCTGCTCCAGAATTCGGGCAAAGGCCAGTTTACGATGGTGCCCGTACCGTTCACAACGGTTGGCATGGTGACGGACGCGCAATGGGCCGATCTGGACGGCGACAACCGACTCGATCTGATTGTCTGTGGCGAATTTATGCCTATCAAGGTTTACCGGAACACCAAAGCTGGATTCGTTGACGCGACCAGCCAGTACTTTCCTGAAAACGAAAGCGGGTTCTGGTTATCGGTCGCCGTGGGCGACGTAAATGGCGATGGTAAAAACGATATTGTGGCGGGTAATCTGGGGACAAATTCGCAGATCAAAATGTCTCAACAGGAGCCCGCTGAATTGTGCTATGCCGATTTCGACAATAACGGTTCGGTCGATCCGTTTTTCTGCTTCTACGTGCAGGGGACGTCATACCCATTCGTCAGTCGCGATGAGTTGAACGATCAGATTTATGCCATGCGCAAACGGTTTGGCTTCTATAAAGATTACGCAAATGCGACCCTTGCCAACATATTTTTGCCTGAAGAATTAGCGCAGGCCAAAAAACTGACCGCCGTAGAGTGTCACTCGGTTTGTTACGTCAACCAGGGGGGACGGTTCGAGAAGCAGATTCTGCCCCTACAGGCGCAGCTAGCCCCCGTAACCAGCATTCTGATCAAGGATGTCAACCGGGACGGACACGTGGATTTGCTTCTATTGGGTAACAAATCCGACAACCGGTTGAAACTGGGCGCTATGGACGCCAATTACGGCTGTCTGCTAACCGGTAATGGACAGGGCAACTTCACCTACGTCAGTCAGCCCGAATCCGGCCTGTCGGTAACCGGCGATGTAAAGTCAGTCGTTGAACTAACCATCGGGCAGGTACCCCACGTAGTGATCGGGGCCTTCAACCAGCCGCTTCAGGTGTATAAACCTCAGAAACCATGAAGCGAAACGTAGTCATCTGGTTATGGGTATGCATCGGTTCGGCTCGGATCGCTACAGCTAAACCCGATTTAGGGGCTCGCCTTCAACCGACGGTATTTGCCCTGTCGATGGTGATGATCCACGATGTAGTGAATCCGCCCGCGGCCAGCCGTTTTTATACGTATTGTTTGCTGGGGGCTCATGAAATTGTAGCGCAGCATCAAACGTCGGTAGCGTCGCCAACCCGGCTGGTAACGGGCTTTGAAACCCTTAAGCTCGATACGAAGCAGCCGTACAATTATCAGATTGCTGCGTTGTACTGCCTCCTCGAAACGGGGCGACTGATTCTGCCATCGGGTTCGCTCCTGGAGGAAGAACAAAAGAAACTTTTGGAAGAACTCAGGCAGGCGAAATACAGTGAGTCCATTATTCAGCAGTCGGTCGTTGTCGCGCAGGCGGTCGCCAAAAAAGTTATGGCGTATGCCGCGGTGGATAACTACAGCAAGCTAAGCGCCCGGCTTCGGTACCGCCCCACCAGGGCCGACGGACACTGGTATCCCACGCCACCCGGTTATATCGAAGCCGTAGAACCCCACTGGCGAACCATTCGGCCCATGATGCTGGACTCCTGTGGCCAGTTTAAGCCCAAACCTCCTGTTGCATTTAGTAAAGACACCAGCAGTGCGTTTTATAAGCTCGCGTACGAGGTGTATCAGACAGGCAGCAACCTGACAGCCGAACAGCGCTTTATTGCCTCCTATTGGGATTGTAACCCGTTTGCGATCAACACCTCGGGGCACATGTCCATTGGTTTCAAGAAGATCAGCCCCGGTGGACATTGGATGAACATTACCAGTCTGGCCGCGAGTAAAGCCAGGCTATCGTTCGATAAGGCCGTTCAGGTTCATTCGGTGGTGGCGATGACCTTGATGGACGCGTTCATTAGCTGCTGGGATGAGAAATACCGGAGCAACCGAATTCGACCCGAGACGGTGATCAACCGGTCCATCAACGCCCGTTGGCAACCACTGCTGCAAACACCCCCGTTTCCTGAATACACCAGCGGGCATAGTGTAGTATCGACTGCGGTTGCCGAGGTGTTAACATACCTGATCGGTGCCAATTTTTCATTTACGGATACAACAGAGATCATCTTCGAACTGCCCGAGCGAACGTTTTCTTCGTTCCGGCAAGCCGCCGAAGAAGCTTCTATTTCCCGACTGTACGGTGGTATTCATTATCGCGATGCGATTGAAAACGGGCAGGCGCAGGGGCAGGCTATCGGGGCTTTCGTTGTGGAGAAGATAAGAAAAGCCGGAATCGGCCCTGCTTTGTGAAGGCCGTTTTTTGATAAAGCGAGCCGCGTCAATACCGATAAGTAGGACTAAATTTGTAGTAAGTACAGCTGATTATACACTTTTTAGCCTAAGCCAGTGCAAAATCTATTCAAAACTAATCGAACCGAACCGTAAGGCTATCATGCAGGATAACGAAGTTTTTTCTGTCATTGACACGAAAAAAAATAAGTTAAAGCGGAGAATCATCAATGAGTTATACCAGTATGGAGCGCATACGATTGCGCAGTTAGCCAAGCTGTTACATACGAGTATTCCGTCTACTACAGCCCTGATCGACGAGTTAAGCACCGGACAATGGGTGCAGGGAATCGGCACCGGAGCTGCACAGTTTGGTCGTAAGCCCTCACTGTATGCGCTCGATGCCAACCGGTACGTAACAGTCGTTGTCGATATTAACGTACACGACACCAAACTGCTGGTCTTTAACCTGTCGAACCAGGTGGTTCATCGGTTAGACATTGGTCTCAAACTGGAAAATTCGGCTTCATTGCTCAATGTGCTTTCTGAGCCGCTTGAGCAACTGGCCCAGCAGCTTGATCAGGATAAATTACAGGTCATTGGCGTCGGAACCGCTTTACCGGGTCTGGTAAACCCCCGACAAGGCATTAATTATACGTACCCCAGCATCAACAAGCCGGAGTTATCACTGAATCAGCAACTGATGCAGGCGTTTGATGCGCCCATCTACTTCATAAACGATACGCAGGCTACCATTCTGGGTGAACATCACTTTGGGCTGGCGAAAGGTAAAAAACACGTACTGTCCATCAATATTGACTGGGGAATTGGTCTGGGGGTTATTACCAACGGGGATATATTACAGGGCTCGGCCGGGTTTGCGGGTGAGTTGGGCCACATTCAGGTGCGGCCCGACGGCGATTTGTGCACCTGCGGAAAGGTCGGCTGTCTGGATACTGTAGCGTCGGCATCGTCTTTAATTCGCCGGGCGAAAACCTGGCTGGAAAACGGACAGATGTCGTTGCTGTCTGACATGGATGCCGACTCGATCGACATCGAAGCCATTATCAGCAAAGCCAACGCCGGGGATGCCTTCTGCATTGATCTGCTCAGTGACGTAGGCCATGAGTTAGGCCGTGGATTGTCTACGGCAGTTCATCTGTTCAACCCGGAGTTGATCATTGTCAACGGGGTGCTGGCTACGGCCCGCAAAGCCATCACGCGGCCCATAGAACAGGCGATTGCTAAATATTGCCTCTTTAACTACCAGGATAACCTCAGCATCGAATTGTCGAAATTGGGTGAGATGGCCAAGCTGTACGGTACTCAGGCGTATATCCTGCAAAATCTACTGGAGCAGGAACTGATCCCTTAATCCCGATTACTGCATTCACGCGTTTATGAACAGTCGTTCTCTCTCTGTACTGGCCGCTGCCTTCCTGACGACCTCCCTTTCGTTTGGGCAGCAGCACGCCGAGCAAAACCACAGTAAGTATGTCTGGCCTAAGGATGACCAGGTGAAACAAAAGCTCAGTCAGTGGCAAAATATAAAGTTTGGCCTGCTCATGCACTGGGGCACCTACAGCGAATGGGGTATTGTGGAATCCTGGTCGCTCTGCCCCGAGGATGAAGGCTGGTGCGAGCGAAGGGGACCCGCATCGGCCAACTGGTTCGACTATAAGAAAGCGTACGAGAATCTACAGACCACCTTCAACCCGGTCAAGTTTAATCCTGAACGATGGGCGCAGGCGGCAAAAACGGCGGGCATGAAGTACATGGTGTTCACCACCAAACACCACGACGGATTCTGCATGTTCGACACTAAACAGACCGATTATAAAATTACCAGTTCAAAAACGCCGTTCTCGTCGAATCCACGTAGTAACGTAACGAAAGAAATTCTGAACGCCTTCCGGAAGCAGGATTTTATGGTGGGTACTTATTTTTCTAAACCGGACTGGCATAACGAGCACTACTGGAAACCGTATTGGCCACCCAAAGACCGTAACGTTAATTACGATCCCAAAAAGTACCCGAACGAGTGGAAACAGTTTGCGGACTTTACCTACAACCAGATTCAGGAACTGATGAGCGACTACGGGAAAGTAGACATCCTGTGGCTCGATGGAGGTTGGGTACGGCCGTTCAACACCATCGATTCAACCGTTAGCTGGCAACGGACCATTCCGTATGATCAGAACATCGACATGGCCCGTATTGCGGGTATGGCCCGCCAGAAACAGCCGGGGCTGCTCGTAGTCGATCGGACCGTGTCGGGTGAGTTCGAAAACTACGTAACGCCCGAGCAGCAAATCCCGGATCACTATCTGCCCATTCCGTGGGAAACCTGCATGACCATGGGCAGCAGCTGGTCGTACGTCCCAAAAGAAAACTTTAAGTCGGCTCGTCAGCTCGTGCAGACGCTGGTCGACGTAGTGGCTAAGAATGGAAACCTGCTGCTCAACGTAGCACCTGGACCCGACGGGGAATGGCACGAAGAAGCGTATCAACGGCTCAGCGAAATTGGCCGCTGGATGCAGGTAAATCAGGAAGCCATATACGGCACTAAACCCGTAGCGCCTTATCGGCAGGGGCAGTGGGCGTTTACCAAAAAAGACAACGTAACCTATGCCGCGTATCTACCCACCGAAGCCGAACAGCAGCTGCCTGCGCTGATGACTTTGCCCTTAATGCCAGGTAAAACGGTATCGTTGCTGGGTGCGAAGCCGTCGCTCCGCTGGAAAAAGGCGACGAACGGCGCTGCAGTGACTATTCCCGAAGCGATTCGTAAACAATTGGCCGATCAGCCGGTATGGGTATTTAAACTTAGCTAACACTATACCTTAGTGTGCCCTGATGCATGAGTATGCTCTACACCGCTGATCAAGTTGCACAATTACCTACCGGAGGATTTCGCTATCTGCGTACGTTGCTGACCGATCACGTATTGACCATTACGCTCAACCGGCCGGAGAAGAAGAATGCACTCAGTCCGCCCATGCTCAGCGAACTTGCCTTCGCCCTGGCGTATGCGCATTATACGACGGACGTGTGGCTGGTCGTGCTGGCTGCTGCGGGCGATACGTTTTGCGCCGGTATGGATTTAAAAGCCTTATCGACGGGTGATGCCGAAACAGCTACGGTTCCTGAGCCATCGAGTTCCGTTCGCATTGGCGAATTGATGGCGGGCCTGCATAAGCCGTGTATTGCGCGGGTGCAGGGTCCCGTGTATGCGGGCGGCTTTTTACTGGTTGGCGGCAGTACGTACGTTGTTGCGGCCGAATCGGTGACGTTTACCTTGCCTGAAGTTAAACGCGGTCTGTTCCCGTTTCAGGTGCTGGCCGTGTTGCTCGACATTATGCCCGCCCGAACCGCGCTCGATCTTTGTCTACGCGCAAAAATTCTGTCCGCAATGGACGCCCGTGCCATTGGACTAGTTACCAACGTAGTGCCGAACGACGGATTAGACGCGGCCGTATCGCTGCTAACCGCTGAACTGAAACTGCACTCGCCCACGGCTATGCAATATGGTTTACGGGCCTATCAGCAACTAAAAAACCTGCCATCGGACAAACAGCAGGCTTTTCTGTATGATCAGTTTGTTCAGTTGCAGCAAACGCCCGACGCTAAAGAAGGGATGGCCGCTTTTCTGGAGAAGCGATTGCCGAAGTGGGGCGGAGCGTAATCAGGGTTTTGGTAGATCGGGGCAATTATCTTTCCGGCGGGTGTCGATAATGTTCTGGATGCGCCAGTTGCCATTTTCTTTGATGAGCGTAAACGCATTCACGCCACAGTGACTTTTCTTGTCCTGAAAATAAAAGACGTACGGTGTCCAGGCCGTGGCTAGTTCCGCGTCGATCTTAACATCTATACCCGACAGCCGCTCATCGAGCGCTAAAGGCGGATATTTAACGACTGAAGCCGCAAACTTCCGAATGTCTTCGTTACGTACCGAAACTGCGCCTTCCTTGGACTTGGTGATGGTTTGCAGCGTAGCCGTTGGAGCGAACGCATTTTTGACCTGCGTAGAATCGCCTTTGCGCATTCCATCAAACAAAAGCTTAATGGTCGTCTTTACAGCCGCTTCGTCGTTAGACTGGGCAAAGGCCGGGATAGCGAACAGCAGCCCGAACAAAATAAAGGATACGTTTTTCATGCAACGCGTTGGTTACGACCCATAAAGAAATAAAGTAAGGCACCTATGATGTTCAAAAATAGGATGATAATAACCCAGATAAGTTTATCATTCGATCCTTTGAAATCGCTACGTATCACATCCACAAGCGCAATGACCGGGAGCAATACCAGTACGCCCAAAACAAGCAGGATGAGAATTAACTCCTGCCCTCCTAAACCGATGAGTGTATACATAGCCTGATCAGGGTTAGAATGGGGGCTGTCAGGGGTTAACGGACAGCCCCCGTTTATGGCTTAAATATACTGATTAATAATCATCTCAAACAGCTCCTGCTTGCCGCTGATCTGCTTGGGCTCCCCCTGCTCCAGGGCATACGACCGCAGGTCCTCCAGCGTTAGCTCACCCTGCTCGAAACGAGCAC
>NZ_BAAGVY010000026.1:0-12255 GCF_054780635.1 Spirosoma knui
GTTGGTTTGGTCGGGCCGTCGCTCCGGCGCACTGGTTCGGCTGCGGCAGTAGGGCCGTTAGCGGCTGCGGTCGCTCGTCCGTCAGGTTGGGCGGGGGGTGCCTTACGCTCGTTCTGCTCCCGGTTGTGGCCTGCGTCGGCGGGGGCTTCCTGCGGTTGAACACTGGCTAACACCTGGTTAACCTGCTCTTTAATCCGGCTGAACTGCTGGCGGGTGTCGGTTTCGCTTACCTGCTTGAACGGCTGAATGGGCTGCGCCTGGCTGGTGGGGGCGGAAAAGTATCGCCTAAACTCGGCGTGGCTCCCTTCGGCCAGTATGCCCGCAAATTCGCCTTGCTCAAAGCGCATAACGGCCTGAGCCTCCAAACGGTCGCGCTGCTGCACGTTCCGGCTCTGGCTGAAGCTGGTGCCGTTGTCGCTGTGGCTCACGCTGCGCCCGGTGTACTCCTGGTCATAGCGGCCAAACATCCGGCTGACCCGTTCGGCTACTTCGGGCGTGGTCGAGCGGCCAAAGAACTGGTTTGATAACGAGCCTAAAATCATTTCGCTGGTCTCCCGGCCAAAGGCTCCCACCATTTGGGAAATGTCCTGAACGGCGTAGACGGTGGCTATCTTGTTGCTGCGCCCGGTGGCGGGTAACTGCTGGAAGTTGGGAATAAACAGCGTGGGGGCTTCATCCAAGATAACGACGCTTGGCCGCTGGCCCGGTGTATTCATCCGTTTTAGGGCCGTAGAGACGATTAAGGAGATAAGCGGGGAGAATGTTCCGGTTAACGTCGGGTCGTTGCCTACGGTCAAAATAGCGGGCTTCTGGGGGCTGTTCAAATCAAACGGTACGTCGTCGCCCGACAAAACCCAATAAATCGCCGGACTGACTAAAGCGGAGAGATAGTTTTGTACGGTTGAGAATACGCCCGCTAACTGGTTATCACTCCCGGCCCCACTGCTCACGCTGGCAATGATGGGCCGTACTTCGTCGTCCTGCCGTAGTACTTCGATGAGCCTGCGGGGGTCGCTTTCCAACAGCAAAGAAACCGCGTGGGGTAGGGTGCAGTACTGCGGGTGGTTGTTCCGCAAATACCAGATACTCCCCGTTAACAACACTTCCGCCGACTGAATCCAGAAACTACGCTGTTGGGCAGCTTTTACGTCTAAGTTACTCAGGACGGTTAGGGCCGCTTCTCGGGCGTGGCTAACGTTTGATAGTAGCCGGGGGGCTACGGGGTTAATCCGGTGGCTGCGGCTTACGTCGGTGAAGTTGACGTAATACGGCGTTACGTCTGTGCCGGCATAGCTCCCGGCCACGTCCTGGGCGAGCGTGGGAAATTTGAAATCATACACTAAACCCGTTAAGCCCTGCGCTCCGGCCTGTTGAATAATCGGCTCGACGAGTGATTTACTTTTACCACTGCCGGGGCCTCCGTTGATAAATGTTCCCCGGTAGGGATTGGCTAACCATAAAGGCCCGTCGCCGGTCTGGAATACAAACCCGCCTTGTTTGGGGTCTATCTTGATGGTCTGCGGAACGTTTCGGCGGTAGTGGCGGAAGATGGCCCAACCGGCATACGCCATAAATACCAGGCTACCCCACCCGGTGTACTTCTTTACCAGGAAGAACGCTAACCACCAGGGCAGCGAACGTACCCAAATCTTATTCCAGAGCATCCAGCTTTTAAACTGCTGCTCCTCGTAATACCCGATAGCGTCTAACGCCCAGTCACTCACCCGGCCTAAGCCGAAAATGCGAAGCCAGCCTAACAGCGAAGGGGTTAACAGACTGGCGATTACGGTTAAAATAAACAGGTCTCCGCCATGCCAGGTGGCGGGCGTTTTGGTGGCCAGCGTATAGATAAACAGCCCCAGGCCGCCTAACGCGATATAGCCACTTAATTTGTCGTCTTTCATTGTTGGATAAGTTATTACAGACGGGGGCCGCGTCGCTTAATTTCGGGCGGCTCCTGCTGTCGTTGTTGTTGGGGCGGGGTCTGCTGCGGCTCTTGTGTCTTTTCTTCCCCTCGGGCCACGTCTGGCTTGGCCCGTTGTTGCTGCTGGTTTTGTCCTTGCTCTTTCGCCTTCTGCTGCTCGGCGGCTCGCCGTTCTGCGGCCTGGCGTTGGGCGGCTCGCTCCTGCTCCTGGCGGTGGCTCTCGGCCCGAATCACGGCCAACTTTTCGGCTACCCGTTCGGCCTGGGTGCCGTGTTGCTGGTTGCGGCTGTACTCAAACGTTTCGGTTGGCTTGCGCTCGTAGCTGAATTTCTGGTCGAACTGTCGCTCACTGGCCCGGATGAAGTTGGTACGGTCGAATCCCCCTTTTACGGCTCCTTTCTCGGTGGCCCGGTGATTCGTCGCCGGACTGAGTTTAAGTGGGTGTTTCCGCTCCATCTGTCCGGCCTGCTGCTGCGCTTTGAACTGGCTTAGATTCTCCGTCCGGCTAACGATAACGTGGACGTGGGTTTGCTCTCCCTCTTTTTTTCTTCCCTTCAATTCTTCGCCCGTCTGTACGGCCCGGTCGCTGTGGGTATGGGTTCGCTCCTTTTCGATTTTGGCAAACCAAACCAGGTCTTTCCCTTCTATCCCCTTTCCAAAATTGCGGGCGTACTCGTTCATCACGTCGCGGGTATAGTCGCGCAGCTTCGCCGGATCGTCGCCGATGTGCTTTAATTCTTCCCGGCTGGGGCCAATAATGATTTGGTAAAACTTCTCGTCGTCGCGGCCCAAATTCCGTTTGTTCTGGTCAATGGTGGGCGTTACCTCACTCGCCCGCATTCCGTCGCGCTCCTGGCTGAACCACTGGCCGCGCTCCTGCTTCTCCAGGTAGTTTACCAAACCGCCACAACTGCCCGCACTCCCGCCACTAACTTTTACAACCATACGCTACATTTCGACTATTATCTGTTAGGGTTGCCGGGACGGGTTGCGTCCGGCTTCGGGGGTACGGGCTGGGCCGTACCTGGCTGGGCTGCGTTGCCAGGCTTTGGGGGAATCGGCTGGGGGGTATTCATGGCCGCAACAGCCGCTTTAAAGCGGTCGGTCAGGAGTTCGGGCTTTATCGCACTGCTGATTGTTCGGATTTGCGATTGCCCTATTTTCCTCGGTACGTCCTCTTGCAGTAGTTTGGTTAGTACCTGCACGTCGTCCGACAGGGGACGCAGTATCTTCTTTTCCTGCTCCCGGATGAAGCCGATTAACCGTTTGTCTAACGCCTTAATTGCGTCGGTTGGATTGTCGGCTTTGGGGTCTCTGGGGTCGGCTTTAGTGGCGTTGAAATACCGCACCATTGCCCCGAACAGGTCTTTGTTAGTCATGCCGTAGGACTTGGCGAGCTTCTTAAAGTCCTCGTATAACTCCGGGTCAACATCAATACTTTTTAGGGTTCTGCTCATGGGTCACGGATGCCCAAACGGAAACAGTACGCTGTTTATCAATTAGTTAAAGACAGAATACGTCTTTTTCCCGTTTGGTTCTAGTTTTCTTTTTAGGTTAAATATCTGTTTATCAGCCCCGTAGGGCGGGCCGAAGAACGGTATGACCGAAGGGAATACCGTTCCGGCTCGCTTCTACGAACGCGCCAGCCTGCCCACCGTAGGGGGGCTATCAGACCGCACCGCGCAAGGGGTAGAAGGGAAGAAAAACCCGTCAGGTACGCCGGTAGCCTTAGTTGCATCGGGTGTACTGGTTGTACCAGTTGTACCCGGTGTACAAGGGGTGGTAGGGCTGGTATTGGTGGTATGATTTATACCTGCCCAACCTGCGCCAGAAACTGCCCTATCTTTTCCAGGTCGGCTAATCGCCAGGTGTCGGGGTGTTCCCTTCGCCGGGCTAAATCCCGGTAGTGTTGCAGGCCCAACAACCGGCGGAACCTGACTAAGGGAATAGGGGAGTTTTGCAACCGGCTATACAATCCGTCGCGGGCTTTGAAAAACGTTTGCAGGTCGGCCCGCTCCTGTTTACTGCCGTATCGCTCCGTCAGGCGGCTAACATCGGCATAGGTAAACGGTAGTTCTCCGCGTCGCTTGGTATAGTAGTTGGTCAGGCTCAACCCTAAAAAGCTGGCCACCTCCGGCGCGTCCTCCTGGGCGGCTCGTTGGGTAACGTGGGTTACTATCTCCCGGTATCGGCTAACGGCTTCCAGCAGGTTCCGGGGAGTAGTGCGCGGTAGGCTGGCCGGTACTGCGGCCCCTTCCGCCTGGTCGCTCTCACAGACTAAAATCATAACACTAAATTACTAAACAGATAGGAAAGGTAGAAATACGGTGTTGATAACTAAATTTATAGTTGCCGCCTTCTTTAATTTTTTTAGCAACGCGCGGTCTTCTTTGTTTTTTGTTTTTTCGCTCGTTCCGGTTCAGTGTATTTTTAGTTTTTTCACTTTATCCACAGATTTTTTAGCAACGCGCGGCCCGACAACTATTATAGTAGGAAAATTCTTTATAGTTATATTTCTTATATAAGGAGTATAACCGAATAAAAGGAGATATACCCCCACTTAACAGGCCGAATAAAAGGAGATATACCCCTAGTCATGTAAGTAATAAAAGGAGAAATACCCCTTATTTTTAGGAGTTGCATATTGTATCTCCTTTTATTAGATTGCTGGCGTTTTCTATTTGATAGTATAGAATGATGGAGGGACAAGACAAACGAAGTACGCAGTTAGTTTTGCCACTTGGCTTGAGCTATGAGCCGAAACATAAGGACTTGGTTAAGCAGCATTGGAACGTAACGTTTGCCCGTCAGGGTCGTATGAGTGTGGCCGCTAAACGTATCATGGCCCGCGTCATTGACCAAATACGGGATGATGACTTCAAGCTGCGGCCCTACTATCAGTTCCGTATCGTGGACATTGTCACCGAAGCGGGTATTACGAAGGAAACCGCCTATAAGGAGATTCAAGGAGCGTTACTTGAACTGTTGGCGGCTATATGGGAGTTTGAGAGCTTGGACGGGAAGGAATGGTTTGCTCGACACCTGCTCGACTCTACAAAAGAGAGGGCCGTAGGGTACAAGGATGGAATCATTACGGTACTGCTCAACCCACAGTTAGAACCGTACTTTGTTCAGATAGCCCATTACTCGACTTATCAGCTTAACAACTACATGGGGTTAAAAAGCTGGTACTCGATGCGCTTCTTTGAAATCCTGTCCGCCTTCCGTGATACGGGCCTATGGTGTCCGACGGTTGAACAGTATCGCCAACTTATGGACTGCACCCAAGAGAAGGATAAACGGGGTAAGATCAAGCGAGACAAAAACGGAAACCCAAAGATAAAGTACCCACTAACCAAAGACTTAGTTAAGTACACCATCACAGAGCCATTAGAAGAGTTAGCCGGTACAGCCTTGGCGTTCGACTATGAGCCGGTGTATGAGACTACCCGCATGACGCGAGGTCGTAAGAAGATAATAGGCTTTAAGTTCACTCTGAAACGTAAGCAGGATGGTAAGATACCTGAGTTCTGGCTACAAAACGCAGTGGTATCTAAAGTAGTGGCCGGTTTGCGGGCCTGGAAAGTAACAGATAAGAATATTGCTCTTTATCTGGAAGATATAGGCACCAAAGCGGCTAACAAGCTGCTGTACGACTGGCAGTTAAAAGAAAACACCGACGACCGGATAAACGACCGGGTAAAATACTGTAACGCTGTATTTGCTAGGGCCGGTAAGTCTGCTCAGGAAAAACTAAAAAATGAAATTGATTCTAATTTGAACAATTAGAGAGCAACACTAAAGTGTAAAGAGCTATGAGCAGCCTGTTTGAAGAAAAAGAATTTGAAGAAAGATCAGACTATATAGACGATGCTAATTTAGAAATATGGAATGTTGAAAATGAGCATTTTGCTTTCATTCAACAAAAATTATTAGCTGTTGGTGCAAAATTATTGGCAGGTCCTAGAGGTACAGGGAAAACGCACCAGATGAAAATAGCTCATTTTAAATGTGCTAAAGATGTCAGCAAACCTCTTTCTATCTTCGTATCATTTAGTAAGTATTATCATCTAGAACCATTTCTCACAAAAGTACCTAACGCTATACAAATATTCCACACATGGGTACTTGCAAAAGTCGTTTTAGGATGCTATTCTTTAATAGAGGAACAAAATATAGAATACGAAATTTTCGCTAATGATCCCCATATGAATAAAGAGTATATGGAATCTTTTATTGAGAAGGCCGAAAAATTAAAAGCCTCTCAACTAAACGAAGATCCGTTAATTTCTAGATTAAGTATAGCAAAAGTCACAAATTTAATAGAGAATATAACTAAGTCATTAAACAGATCTAGAGCAGTAATAATGTTAGATGATGCCGCTTTAACATTAACACCTGAATATTTAATAGAATTTTTTGATATAGTAAGAAGCTTAAAAACAAAAGTAATTAGTCCAAAAGCTTCTGTTTACCCTGGTACCACACAGTATGGACCAAGATTCCATGTAGGACAGGATGCAGAAATGGTTCAATGTTGGCTGAGTATAGAAACTTCTACGTACTCATCCTTCATGGATAGTTTAATTGAAAAGAGATTTAATCAGTATAAAGAAGGCGTAAGTACTGAGATTTTAGAACTTTTCAAATACGCTTCTTTTGGGATTCCAAGAGCTTTTATTAGTTTATTGAGAAACTATAAATCTAGCAATGAAAGAAGCACACAAGCAAAATACAATTCTGTTATTGAACAACAGACAAGGTTTATAGAGAGCGAATATATGTCTATTACTCAAAAATTGGTACAATACAAAAGAGTTATAGAAGCTGGATACTCCCTATTTAAAAAAATTACAGAAGAGATTAGAGATGATAACAAAGGTCTAAACGATCAAAAAAATATTGTTATTGGTATTCCCACTGATAGTATATCTAATTTTAAGTTAGCTGACAGGATGCTTAGGTTTTTAATCGAAGCTGGATTATTATATGAAGAAGTTTCAGTAAAGCATGGTACGCAGGAATCTACAGGAGAAAAGCGAGAATATAAGCGGTATATTCCACACATTCTTTTTTTAATTCAAAACAGAACTTTTTCTCAGGGCCACGGAAGCAGTTTTGGCGAAGTTCTAAACAGAATAAAGGCCAAATCACGTAAGCAACCGCTAAGACGAGTAATAAACAATTTACTACCACCTGATGAGCTGAGTGGGTTATCCCTCGATTTACCGCCTTGTCAATCTTGTAATACTCCAAGGTTAAGTCCAGAGCAGAGATTTTGCCACAATTGCGGTAAAGAACTAGTAAACCAGTCAGCTTTTGAGGAGTGCTTGAAGATTAGTGTTGATGATCTACCATTAACAATTTGGCAGAAAGAAAGAGTAAAAGGCATTCAGCTCAACACCGTTGGTGATTTTATGGCTTTGCAAGATCCAGGCACGGAACTCAGGAAAGTTCGTTTAATTGGTGAGTATAGATCAAATCTGATTTATAATGAAGTCCTTAAAACTGTTGATGAATTTTTAGCATAATGACCAGAGTAGTCACTCAATTTTCCGCTCAGACAAATTCTGTAGTTGCAGGAACTATAAGCTATGACATAGCTAATATTATAGACAGATCGTATACAGAGTCAGATATGTCTCCTATAGATAGTTTCATATCTAATGGAATAGAAATCAACAGACTATTTACCTCAAATCCTTCTCAAGTATTAGGTAACCTAATAATACTAGGATATGTATCAGCTATTGAAAGCTATTTTAGAGCTGTTTTTAGAAGACTAATAATAGTTGATGCTGCATCGCAATCAACTTGTGAGAAGAAGCATGTTTTTTATGGCGCTGTATTACACCATGATGATTCAATGTTACCTGAAGCTTTGTTCGAAGATATCTCATTTGCAGGCAGAAAGAACATACTGTCATCAATAAGTAATTTCTTGGGTATACCTTTGCAAGAATCAAATATTCCAGAGGTTCTAAAGTCTAATCTAGATCAATTTGAAGGTATTTGTGAATTACGTCATTGTATTGTGCATAGATTCGGTAAGTTTGGGTCTCGAAATGCAATATCGTTAGGACTATCTGAGCATTCCATAAATATAGAAAAACCGATAAAATGTGATTTTGCATCATTACAACAAATTGTTGCTGTCTGTCAAAATACAGTAAGAATCACTAATAATTTTTTGTTTGAAAAGATAATTAATAGATTGATTTTATCAGGTAATACAAAGATTTTAGATCCAGTTTGGACTTGGGACTATGACAGAGATAAAGTATTATTTGGCAAATACTACAAAATTTTTTATTCTAAACTAAATCCACCAGCTTTAAAGATAACACAAAAAAAATTGTACACTGAATATCACAATCATTACAAAACCCTTTAAAAATGCAAAATTTAGGTCAATACTATACAGCCAATATATTTTCTCAATTGTTGGTAAATAGTATTAGTAGTAGTAACCCTCAGTGTATTTTAGAATTAGGAGTTGGAGAAGGTTCTTTGCTGAAAGCCGCTTACTCTAGGTGGTCAGATGCTTCCTATTATGTTTCAGATATTGATAAAAAATCCTTAAATAAGCTTAAGGAAGAATTACCTTTTATAAAATCTTTTCATTTAGATGTACTCAAAGAAAATATCTTCGAGAAAATTAGTTTAGATTCAAACGAAGTTGATATTGCGCTTTGCAATCCTCCGTATCTACGCGTAGGTAAATTAGGTAATTATACTAAACTATTCGAAGATGCAAACTTAAAAGAGTGCAAAAATCTTTTGTACTTAACTAGCGACATCATCTTTTTGGCTAAAAATCTTCAAATACTAAAAGACTCTGGAGAGTTGGGAATTATTTTACCGGATGGTTTAATAACTGGTAATGATTTTAAAAATTTAAGATTTTCCATACTAAAATCACATAACGTAAAGGCAGTCATTCAATTACCTGAAAAAATTTTTCAGAAAACTGAAGCCCTTACTCATATATTAATTATAGAGAAGGGGAAAACCAGCTCAAGTAATGTACCTTTATTTTTAGCTGATATAGAGGGGAAAATTATAGATCAGATAGATAGTGAAAAAGACTCATTAATTGAAAGAATGGATTTTAAGTACCACTCATGGAAGCAAAATAATAATTTAAAAAGCACAGGCTTAACTTTAAAGTCTATTGGGGCAGAAATAAGACGTGGTCAGTCCACTCATAGTGAGCTCAAAGCATCAAATAGTTTCTTCTTACATACGACAAATATATCACATAATAACTCCCATCTAGTTACAACAGAGAATCGAGTAGAAAGCACCCTATGTGCAGAAGAAGGTGATATAATATTATCAAGAGTCGGTGTGATTGGAAAAGCGGCTATGATTTCGGAAGGCTGCGCACCAATTTCTGATTGTTTGTATAGAATTAGAGTAAGTGATTCGTATAGAATTTCAGTCTGGAATTCTTTAACATCAAGAGCAGGTCAAGAATGGCTTTTGGCTAAATCGCATGGAGTATGTGCTCAGGTCACTAGTAAAAGTGATTTGCTTGACTTTCCAGTCAACGTTGGACTAGACTCCCCAGATTTGAATGAGAACCAGCTAGATGTTGAATAGCTTTCGTAAGAAGCCTTTTTTGTCTTGTGTTGGCAAACGCTCAGTAAGTTGAGTAATCATGCCTTTGATGTCGTCCAACTCCGTGCGTATATCTTCCTGACGCATGGGGGGCTGACTGCCTTTTTTTATTTGCTCTTGGGCGTATTGGCGTAAATCCTCATTTACGTACTGGCCTATCGTCTTGCCGCTGCGCTGTGCGGCCTTCTCAATTGCGGTACGGGTTTCGAGGTCAACCCCGCGTACTGTCCATAAACCCACATCTGGGGCGCGTCTGGGCCTGCCCCCTTTACCTTTTTTCCCCTCTGGCTCCGTCTCTGCTGCGGCTACGTCAGCCACTGCAAAACTTAACTCCGGTTTTGTTATGTCGTCTTGGGTAGCCATTACAGTAAAGTAAGACGTTTTGTTATGGCCGTAAACTACGTCTTTTTCCTCGTTAGTCGCAACTGTAAACAAAACTCCGGTTTTGTTACGGTTTTCCTAAACGGGCAAAATCCATATGTTTGGCTGTCAAACTATTACAGCAAATGGTCAACACATGATTGAATCTATAGCCTCCGAAATATTAAAGTTTTCGCTCACTACTCTGTTTGGTTTAGGTATCGGCCTGTTATGGAAATCTCACCTATTGCCTTTTCTTTCTGAATTGAGCGAGAAAGTGAAGCTGCATCAAAATTGGGCGTCTCAATTAAAATTTAGCTCCAATGATGTACACGATATACACGTACAGATAAATAAGACAGGCCAAAATATCACCGGTGAACTTGTGTTTGTATCTGGGAAACACAAGGGCAAAAAGTACACTATATCAGGTAGGTACCACAGCCATATACTTACATTTCTATACTATCCTGTAGATGAGAAGAGCACAAGTCAGGGTACTGCCACACTTTATAGAAAGGATGATGGCAATTTGTTGGAGGGTTCTTTTGCCTATTTCAGTCAAGACAAAAATTTAATAGATACTACACCTTGTCAGATGCGCCCCATTTTTTACTAAGACGGTTCACTTGTATTTTTCGAGGTTCTGGCCTTTTCTGCCGTTGTGTCTGATTTCATGGATGAACCACATAACATAACATTGCTTATACAACAATCCCAAAATAGTACAACGCCCGGCTAGCTTCTCCTAAAGGGCCGGGCGTTGTACTTTGCCGAGATATGCCTTTTAATTATAGTACCACTTAATAAATTTTAGCTATTAGCTTTTATATTTTAGCTATTAGCTTTTATATTTGTGCCGCACTTAAACAAATCAGATCATGAGCAAGTCAGCAAAAGAGTTAGGCGCTATCCTGGGGCATATGTATGAAAATGCACCACGTGGTAAGCAAGTTACGATGGTTCACCTTTTTGGCATTCAATACCGCGACCAAATTGAGAAGGTCGGACTCAAAGACGTAATTACTGCTTCTGGTATACGCCCAACATATCTTGTCGAGGTGAATAAGGGAATGAATTTGGCCGATTTCGTGACGATTGACAGTAAGAAGTGAGGTTGTTACAAGGGCTATATTTTACACTTCAAAAGAGGGAATACACTCCCTCTTTTGCTTTTAATAAAACAAAATAATGTTTGGTAGCTGCGGCCAAAATGGACGAGCTGCGGGCGCGAATCCCGCCCGATCTGGCCCGGCTCCCGGCTATGTCCGGCCCTCGGTGGGGCTGGCTCTCCAAAGATTGTTTGGTTTTTCTTCTGTTGCCGACAAATGAAGCGGGGTAATTTGGCAGTCATTGACTGCCAAATTACCCCGCTTCATTTGTCGGCCTGCTCCCCGCTAAGGGGTCGCCGAAGGCAACGGCCAATTTTGCAAGTGCCGCTTGCAAAATTGGCCGTTAGCTTTTGGACAAAGAATTACGGTAAGCTATCTCGCGCCGATGGCGTACCCGGCTGACAGAGATACAAGGCAACTATTATACTTCTGCCACGTCGAACTAAACAAGGCCGTTTTGCTGAACTGAGCCAGTAACCGAACGTCGAACCGTTGGCGGTTCAGTTGTACGCCGGTTGCCACCCCAAAGCTGCTACGGTATTTGTCCTCGATGCCGTACCGTTCGCGCTCATACGCCGGAAATACAGTGTTTGGGCTTCCCTGGCTCGTTTCAATGTAATGACTGCCGCGAACCTGTACATACGGCCCCAACAACAGACTAACCACGTTATTACCCCTGGTCAACTGCTCCCGTAAGGGCAAAAGAAACTCAACGGCGGGGGTCGTATTGACGTTGGTTTGAGTACCGTAAACGGTTTGGTCGGCTCGTGTCCAAACCAGCTTATAACCAATCCGGTAAAGTGATAATTTGATTTCCGGCTGTACCTGGATGGCTCCGATTTGCAGGGGCCTGGCTATGCTGATCCCATAGCCAGGCGTGGGGCTAAATTGTACCTGCGGTAATAACTGGCCGGGTTGCCCTCCGGCAAAATCGGGGAAGGGGCCGTTAGAGGCAAATACACTTTGAACGCCTATCCGTATTTGTAGGCTCTGGGCCTGGCTGTGGCCTGCCAGTAGAAGCAGGGCCAACAGCCAGAAAAGCCCGTTATTTCGTCCTATGGGGGTTTTCATGGGTTAAGTCTTACATAAAGTTTTGCCAGTCCTCCGGCTCCGGCTGGGCGGGTGGTAATAGCCTGGGCGTTGGTTTGGTCGGGCCGTCGCTCCGGCGCACTGGTTCGGCTGCGGCAGTAGGGCCGTTAGCGGCTGCGGTCGCTCGTCCGTCAGGTTGGGCGGGGG
>NZ_BAAGVY010000027.1:0-4965 GCF_054780635.1 Spirosoma knui
TGCACCCACCCAGTAAGTATTCTCGTACGGCTCTTTGTCGTTTGTTCATGTTACAGCTCAGTTGCGGGCTGTAAACCTATTCTAGGACATGACAGACATAAATTTTTGGCTTTCGACAGAAGATTGAAGTTCGGTTTCGCTTCGACCAAAGTAGAAAAAATAAATTGGGCCGGGCAGTTGCCCGGCCCAATTCGTATCAGGCGGTCGCTGGTTCCGACTCGACCAGTTCATCAACTCCATTCAGGATAAATGAAGCGGCTTTCTGTGCCTGACCAGCCGCCCGGAAGATAAGTGTTTTGTCGTTGCGCAACCCCGTCAGCCAGCTTTGCAGGTAAGCCGCTGAGTTTTCAATCAGCCGGTTATCGGTCAGATCGAGGCCGCAGTTACTGGCCAGATAACAGGCACCCATTTCAGCCGTTAGTTCTTCTTTCGCGTACCGCTCCCCACCAAAGCCGTCCGACTTTGCCAGTTCCTCCCGGTTCAGGCGGTCACGATGTCCGGTTGAGTGAATCAGTTCATGAAACAAAACCAGATAGTAGGCTTCCAGACAGTCGAACGCGGTAGGGCGGGGCATATTGACCACGTCAAACAATGGGCTGTAATAAGCCCGCGCGGGATCGCGGTGTACGATGTCGGGAGCACCGGCGTAACCAGCGTATACAGCGTCACAGGCGTTGTAGCGGTACAATTCGTCGAGAACGTCCGGCTTCTTCAATTTGGGTAATTCAATGGTTACGCCTTCGACGTCGGCCACGTTGAAAACGTAGTAGTGGCGCAGCAGGGGAACACCGACGGTTTTGGTCTTCGTCTCGCCCTTCCGGTTAGTTACTTCCTTGTCTTTCTCCAGCACCGTCCAGAATACAACCAGATTTCCCTGTGCCCCTTTACGGATTTTACCGCCTAACTCGGATGCCTGTTTAAACGTAAGGTAATAGGGCCGTTCATAGGTTGCACCGCAACCAAGCAGTACGCTGTTGATACCGGTATAGGGTCGTTTGCTGACGTAATTCTGAGCCACCTCGGTGCGGCCATCGGCCAGAATGCCCCACCGCTTGCGCCAGGGAATCGATCCTTTTTCCAGTTCAGCCACAATCAGATTAGTAACTCGGGCGTACAGGTCGGACGCGCCCCCGGTCGTACCGCCCCGCTGTGCGGAAGTTTTTTCACGCTGCATATCAGTCGCCCGAATTAACACGTCGGTGCCGCGCTTGAAGAACACTATAAAGATACGGCTCAACGGCTACCCTAACAATATATATAGCTGACATACAGAACTTTACAGCGAACATACGCCCCCTTTCGTCTACGTCATCAGGCTGGTTTATTTATGTATTTCCGTGATACCGTGTACGGAGAACCGCCGGGTGGCGGTTGTCCGGTTTGTAGCACTGAGGGCAGATGGTGCCGCAGGCTGGCGACAGCGGGCCAAGGCATGGTCTGCCCAGTGTATGGCGAAGCCTGTTTCCCCGCCGGGGCAGGTTACTATTTTAGCTTCTCCAGATATCCGACGCACATGGTTACGTCGTTGAGTCTGCCATCGATTTGAACTCGTATATCGAACCGCTCATAGCCTGTAACAACGCCGATGGCGCCAATGCTGATCAGATGTACCCGGTCACCAATAGACAGCTTAGGTGGAAGCGGATTGTAAAACCGTTTACATAGTGAGTGTGAAGACGGGTTGTCACCCTTGAGCGACGTCCCGGTTTGAATTGGTTCGTATGGCTTCCGACCGACGACAGGAGCGAAGGAAGTGGTACGAACAGTGAACGGTCAAAAGTTCAGCGCGCGGGAGGGTCCCCACGCGCTGACTCCGATTATGCGTCTACCAGTTCCTCCAGCAGCTCCGATTCCTGTAGCATGGCCGTTTGTAAATCGTCTATTTCCAGTTCGAGTTGCCGGATAGCTTCACCGTGCCGAAAGGGTTCGTTTACCCGTTGCAGAAAGGCTGCTTCGTCCGCTCGGGCGCGGTCGATACGTTGCTGACACTGTGCCGGTAGATAAGCAGCATGAGCCACAGCCTGCCGCAGCGACTGGACCAGGCCTGGTCCGCTCGTAATTTCCCCGCACAGGCTGTTTCCCCACTGATAGGTAAATACGTACTCATTCCTGAGCGTAAACACGTCCTGTCGAATTTCTCCGGTTAGTGTTAGTGGCAGACCATTGACCAAAAGCACCGCCTGCGGGGTTACCCGCCGTTTCAGTTGTCCCCGTAACTGCTCCAGCAGTTCCTGTACCGGCTTACCAAACTTTTCGGTGTACGTGACACCATCGATTAGTATGTTGGTAGGCTGATATTGGCCGCTCCGTTCATCAGTAAACCGGGTTTTCAATACGGCCGCTTCCGATTCAAGTAGGGGCAATAGCGGATTCTGTTCAGACAGAATCCGCCGGGCGCGTTCAACCTGCGTCTGCGCGTCGAGTACACTGCGCTGCCAGTTCTTCCGGGCTGTCAATAACCGCGACAGATCAAGCTGTTTGGCTGCGTAAGCCAGTGCGTACTGACTACCGGACAAGGTTGCCATCATCTGATCGAACGACATAGCCGCAAAATCGTCGTCGGCTGAAACATCATTCATGGCCTCGTCGGTCAGATGTCCTTTCAATATCTGATTGATGAATTTCTGCTTTACCGCCAACCGACCGTAGGCGGTAGCATCCAGCGTTTTATCGACACCGTACGTCAGAATTTCAATCGGCATCCCCCAGGTAGCATGTAGATTTCCCTGCCGGATAATGCGGCCGTTCCGCTGCTCAAAATCGGTCGGGCGGTTGGGCGCGTCGAGGTGGTGAAGCGCAACCAGCCGTTCCTGTACGTTAACGCCAATACCCATCCGCTCCGACGTTCCCAGCATTACCCGGACTGCCCCGGTTCGTACACGGGCAAAGACAGCTTCCCGTTTATCGGCCTCGGCCGGACAGATAGCCAGTTCGTCGGCCGTTATACCGACCGTCAGCAGCTTTTCTTTTAGTTCGTCAAACAGGTTAAACCGTATAGCTTCGGCGTAGTTGTCGTCTTCGTCAACGAACAGGCGGGCGGGGGACTGGAATACATCGGCAAAAACCAGTTGTGTACCCTTGTAAGCGTCGGCTAGCCTGTACAGCCGTACGATCTCCGTAACAGCCCGATTTAGTTTCGAGCCTTCTTCATCGTCCTTCAGGGGTGACAACAGCCGGACGTCGAGAGTCGCTTTGCGAGCCTGCCCGAACAGAACCAGCGGCAGATGGCTATTCTCGCGCTTTTCGCTACCCGTCAGGTCCTCAAACCGGCGGAGCCGTTCTTTGATAGTATCCAGCGCATCTTGTACGCCCTCCGTCTGCGGCAGCACAATTTTGGTAAATCCGCCGTTTTTCAGCACCGGTAACGTCTGATCGTGCTGAAACTCGACAATATAATCATTCAGTACCACGTCGACGTGGGCGCGGTATAGTTCGGATAACTGCCGTACGTTTACAAATTGGGCGAAACGGGACACGGCTTTAAACTGGCCCGTTGTTGTCAGTTCAAACGACGAGATCAACTGACCGAACGCCCCGGCGAACTGATCGAACGTAGCAATGCGGGCTTCGTCAAGCCGGGTCGGTGCGATAAAGCGTAACATCGTCCAGGCTTCGGCCATTGTGTTGCTGATTGGTGTACCAGTGGCCAGCACAACCCGTCCCTGTCGGGCCTGCACTGACCGGCATTTAAACATGGCGCTCAACGCGTCTTCAGAACCAGCCGGGTCAATGCCTTTGATACCCCGTCTCGACGTATAGAAGCCCAGTCGTTTGTATTTATGGCATTCATCCAGGAACAGCGCGTCGATGCCCAACTCATCAAACGACAGTATGTTATCTTTTTTGCGGTCGGCCTGCCGTAGTCGTCGCCCTTCCAGCCGTAGCCGTAATTCGTTCAGCCACTTTACTAATGACTTTTTTGACTTGTCCTGCCGGGCGGTTGCGGCAACCGCGGCTTCGATCCGGTCAATTTCTTCCTGCAAAAACGCCTGCTCACTGGCCGGGTCGTCGGGAATCAGTTTGAGGAAACTTTGCGGAATCACGATGCCGTCAAACTGATTGGTAGCAATCCGCTGAAGAAAGCGTTTGCGGCCGCCTGCTTCCAGATCGCCCCGCTGAGGCACGTATACCACCGCCGACGGATACAACAGCCGCCAGCTACGGGCTACGTCGTCAACGGTCGAATTCTGCACAACAAGCAGCGGTTTACGGGCAATACCCAGCCGTTTCAATTCCATAGCGCCTGTAATCATGGTAAACGTCTTGCCGCTACCTACGGCGTGTGCCAGCATAGTATCCTGTAGCTTGATGCGTTCGACGGCCCGGAACTGATGCTCCCGCAACGTGATAGCGGGATTAGCATTTAGATAATGGCTGGTCGACGGACGGGCGAATCGACGCGGTACGTATGCATTGTACAGCTGATTAAACACTTCTTCGATACCGGCTTCGTCGTGCTGCCGGGCGAAATCAACGAACAGTTCGTTTAGTCGCTCCTGCGCGGCAATTGCCTGACTGGTGGCTTCAACGTCGCGAACGCTGCCGGTCCGATTTCTATGGTTTATGCAAGTGGGGACACATAATTTTTATCATATTTTTCGCCCCGGCCTACCACCGCGTACACTCGATGGATGAGCCGCTTCGGCGGTCCGATTGTTGCGAACCGCGTTAAGGACGAGCATTTTGTTCTTACCCTCCTTGACTTTCCGCTGGTAGTAGTCTTGCAACTCGCCTTTGGCTCGGATGGCTGACATAGCTCCTAGATGAAACAAGGACTTAAGCCGTTTACGGGCGTGTTGGCTCACGCCAGGTCTCCCTCGGACACTGCTGCCCGACTGGTAATTAAAAGGAGCAACCCCCGCATGGCAATCGGACCGATTTCTATGATTTAAACAAAGGGGAAAGAAAAGTTTTCGTCATAATTGCGGTCTTCCCGAACACAGGCGAAAATGCGCAAGACAATCT
>NZ_BAAGVY010000028.1:1625-4448 GCF_054780635.1 Spirosoma knui
AACACGCAGCAAAAGGGCGTCTGGGGGATGCCTAAGGCTTCTGGTGGCGATGAAGGACGTGGCAAGCGACGAAACGCTTAGGGGACCCGCTGGCAGGGGCTGATCCTAAGGTGTCCGAATGGGGCAACCCACTACCTTGAAGAGGTAGTACCTAGCGATAGGGGCAAACGCGGTGAACTGAAACATCTAACTAGCCGCAGGAACAGAAAACAAGTAGTGATTCCCTGAGTAGTGGCGAGCGAACGGGGAACAGCCCAAACCAGCTGTGTTACGGCACAGCTGGGGTAGTAGGACCTGACATCAAGCCAACAACCGAACTGAAATGACGTGGGAACGTCAACCACAGAGGGTGAGAGTCCCGTACGGGTCAGGGCGTTGGTGGGTTGGGGATCCTGAGTAGGGGGGGACCGGAGAAATCCCCTCTGAAGCAGCCGGCACCATCCGGTAAGGCTAAATACATCCAGAAGACCGATAGTGCAGAGTACCGTGAGGGAAAGGTGAAAAGTACGGGGAGTACCCGGGTGAAATAGATCCTGAAACCAGGCGCTTACAAGCGGTCGGAGCCTCCAGTGTGGGGTGACGGCGTGCCTTTTGCATAATGAGCCTACGAGTAACCGTCACTGGCGAGGTTAAGTGCGTGGACGCACGGATCCGAAGCGAAAGCGAGTCTGAACAGGGCGCTTAGTCAGTGGGGGTTGACGCGAAACTTGGTGATCTACCCGTGGCCAGGCTGAAGGGGTGGTAACACACCGTGGAGGGCCGAACCGATAAGCGTTGAAAAGCTTCCGGATGAGCTGCGGGTAGGGGTGAAAGGCCAATCAAACTGAGAAATAGCTCGTACTCTCCGAAATGTTTTTAGGAACAGCGTTCAGTGTTACCACTTTAGAGGTAGAGCCACCAACAGGATGCGGGGGAGTCACATCCTACCAACTTCTGATGAACTCCGAATGCTAAAGTGGGTGCTGGGCAGTGAGGGGCAGGGTGCTAAGGTCCTGTTCCGAGAGGGGAACAACCCAGACCATCAGCTAAGGTCCCCAAGTGTGTGCTAAGTTGAACAAAGGCGGTCCGGCTGCTGAGACAGCCAGGAGGTTGGCTTGGAAGCAGCCATTCCTTTAAAGAGTGCGTAACAGCTCACTGGTCGAGCGGGGCGGGCGTCGATAATAAACGGGCATCAAGCACACCACCGAAGCTATGGACTCATGCAAGAGCATGATGTGGTAGGAGAGCATTCTATAGGGGGTGAAGTTGGGGCGTGAGCCCTGGTGGACCGTATAGAAAAGCAAATGTAGGCATAAGTAACGAGAATGAGGATGAGAACTCCTCACACCGAAAGGCTAAGGTTTCCTCCGCGATGGCAGTCAACGGAGGGTTAGTCGGGGTCTAAGGGGCAGCCGAAGGGTGAGTCCTGAGGGGAAGTGGGTTAATAGTCCCACACTATCCATGCAGGTAATGCCATGACGGAGTGTCGGGGGTTCTACGTCCGGACGGAAGTGGGCGTTGAGGTGAGGCTTCGGCTGAGCCGAAGGACTGAAGAGGCTTCCAAGAAAAGTGGCAGTACGTTAAGCGTATGGATACCCGTACCGCAAACCGACACAGGTAGCTGGGCAGAATATGCTAAGGTGCGCGAAAGAATCATGGTTAAGGAACTCGGCAAAATAACCCTGTAACTTCGGGAGAAGGGGGGCCTACCTGGTGACAGGAGGCTGCAGAGAAGACGCCCAGGCGACTGTTTACCAAAAACACAGGACTCTGCCAAAATGAAAGTTGACGCATAGGGTCTGACACCTGCCCGGTGCTGGAAGGTTAAGGGGGGAGCTTAGGGGGTAACCCCGAGGGTTTGAACTGAAGCCCCAGTAAACGGCGGCCGTAACTATAACGGTCCTAAGGTAGCGAAATTCCTTGTCGGGTAAGTTCCGACCTGCACGAATGGTGTAACGATCTGGGCACTGTCTCAACCATGAGTTCGGTGAAATTGTAGTAGCGGTGAAGATGCCGCTTACCCGCCACGGGACGGAAAGACCCCGTGCACCTTTACTACAGCTTAACATGGATCGCTGGTCAGGCATGTGTAGGATAGGCGGGAGGAGTTGAAGCGGTGTCGCCAGGCCTCGTGGATCCGCCCTTGAAATACCGCCCTTGGCTGACCGGCGGTCTAACTCCGATGAGGAGAACAGTGTTTGGTGGGTAGTTTGACTGGGGTGGTCACCTCCGAAAGGGTAACGGAGGTTTCCCAAGGTTTGCTCATGCCGGACGGTAATCGGCAGGGGAGTGCAATAGCAGAAGCAAGCTTGACAGTGAGGCCCACAAGCCGATCTGGTGCGAAAGCAGGGTATAGTGATCCGGTGGTTCCGCATGGAAGGGCCATCGCTCAAAGGATAAAAGGTACGCCGGGGATAACAGGCTGATCTCCCCCAAGAGCTCACATCGACGGGGAGGTTTGGCACCTCGATGTCGGCTCGTCACATCCTGGGGCTGGAGAAGGTTCCAAGGGTTCGGCTGTTCGCCGATTAAAGTGGCACGCGAGCTGGGTTCAGAACGTCGTGAGACAGTTCGGTCCCTATCTGTGGTGGGCGTGGGATGACTGCGGGGGTCTGTCCTTAGTACGAGAGGACCGGGATGGACATACCGCTGGCGGATCGGTTGTTTGGCCGCAGGCACGGCCGAGTAGCTACGTATGGTTAAGATAAGCGCTGAAGGCATCTAAGTGCGAAACTGGCCCCAAGATGAGTCATCTACGAAAGGGTTGTGCGAGACGAGCACGTGGATAGGCGGCAGGTGCAGGGGCAGAGATGTCTAGAGCTGAGCCGTACTAATGAGCCCGGG
>NZ_BAAGVY010000029.1:0-3025 GCF_054780635.1 Spirosoma knui
AGCACAACTGAGGATAAGCAAAAAGTACTACTCAAAGACGTTATCTTAGTCACTCAAAACAGACCCTAAATCTGTCAAGCTATTTTAGGGATATACAGGGATAAAATTAGTGCAATCTCTGGCCGCTAGGCTTTTTGTACTTTTCTGAGTGAGTTGTAAGAGAATTAAGATTTGAATGGCACCAATTTTATAACTGTAACTTGTCTATCTGGTATGAGAAGTGGGCTTTTTATAACCCTGACTATTCTAAAGGTTATAGCGGTTTTTGTAGGAATTGTAATTATTATAATCAACTTGTACAGGGCTGCATCGAAACAAAATCCAAACGGCTATCCTAAAGCGTTCAAAGCATTTCTATCAGTATTCGGAGTCGTTCTGTTATTAACAGTCCTGGATTTTTTATTGGCCTACTTTGTAAAAGACGATTCATAATAACTGTCTCGAAATCAGTGGTTTTTCACTTGATAAAGAGTCGTTGTATAACTCTCGTGGCTGTTGCAAAACTTAAAAGACAGGTCTTAAACCTACTTGGAATATTCCGTTTGGCGCTGTTTCACGTCCGAAACGATGAATCTAAATCAGTACTTTAGGCCTCAACAAACTTTTGCAACAGCCACCTCTTTTATGTAAAGGGGTTAGAGCAAGATTTAAATGTTGTGCATGTATGTCTTATAGACTGTTAAAAGCCAATTTGATTCTTTTGTTAGGCTATACAATCGGTCTGATCATATTCAGCTTGTATCAACTTGTCTTTCTCTTTTATCAGCACAGAATAGATGCAATTCAAGAAGCTTTTTCTGTAATAATCAAAACACTACCCTTTGTGCTGGTAACCTTAATTTATACGTCAATTTTTTGGATACCATCTTTACTCATTTTATGGGTTATGGATGGGTTGCTATTAATAGAATTTAGGTTGAAACCAGTACTAGCAATGACCATTGAATGGTTAGTCTTATGCATTCCGCTTGTTCTTTTATGTATAGATAACTATACCTCTCAAGGGTTCGAACGTTGGATAGGCTATCCATTTTTAGCTCTTATTCTAGCAATATCACAGCCATATAAGGTGAGATATTTAAGGTATTTTAAAGAGATATAAATCTGTTGTATAGTAACTTTATATTAGTTAGCAGTCATCGCTTCCAGTTTCTTCGGCAAATTGAACAAAATCAGATTTCATATAGGCGTCAAATCTATCTATTTTAACTTTTACAGATTTAACAAATATTTCAGCTTTTCATAAAATCCAGTGTTGCGAAATGTGAATTGTTTGTGCAACACATAGTTATTTAAAAAACTAGCACCCATGCCAATGACTTGAGCCATGAGTTTGTTGATATTGACCTCTTTTATTGAAAAGGGAATCAGAACAATGAATTGCTCAATATTGCGAGTTGAATAATCATAAAGAAGAGCCGATCCATAAACCGTAATCAAACAGGAAATAACTGAAACGAGGATAAACTTGACGGCTTCTCGTTTGGTCTGGGCGGAGTTTTTGGCATTGAAAGCAAACAGCTTCGTCAGGAAAAATCCAACAATAAACGCTACCAAGTACCCTACGAGCAGCGCTTGTTTGTAGCTAAGTTGAAACCAATCCTGGAGTAAGCTCCCGGCTATGAGTTGTAACGTAGCACCAATTGCTGCGACGATAAAGTAAGCAATAACATCGCGACGATTAAAAAGCTCAGTGGCCATAATCTATTAGTAAAGACCACATGAATGGATAAGAAAATGACATTCCTGGTTTGGTGTTATAGACACGTAGTAAAGGGAAATTTATAGCGTATTTCTAAAATAGATAGTTTCCGATCGGGTAAAAGTAAAATAACCATCAATCAACTTTCTGGCCTCTATTCAGGGTTAAGGAAATTTGTCCGGCGTGATGCGCGGTGTGAAACAGAACATGGCCAAAAAGCCGGGCCCGGGAGACCGTACCGAAGAAAGGAGTTTCAATCGAATCCTGCCACGAATCATCGGCCGTTGTTTCTATATAGCGTTGAAACATCTGATAACCTGCTTCGATCAGGTGCCGACTGGCCTCGGTGTCTTTACCCTGGCCCGTATCGATCTGGCCCATGGTGGTGTTCTGTACCTCTACGGGAAGACCGAAAAATAAGCCAAACAGATTCATCATCTCTCCCGTATGCCGATAGATGAAGCCAATCGAAGCCGTTTCTCGATTGAGCCGAAGCTCAGCATTCTGGGCCGTAATCTGATCAAAGGCAAACGAACAAGTCGTTTGGTTCTGGGCTAACATATCTAAAAGAACCTGCTTTTGCATGTTGTCAGTATATTGTCTGTTACGTGTGCAAAGCTACCAGCCTTTTGCGGACTTAGGGGAGGCTATTACGACAAAAAAGGGGCAATTACCCACTTACGTACCAAAGTTCTGCTGTGTACAAGTACTGTGATGGGTAACGGTAACGTGGTTATTGGATTTCGGGTTGAATAAAGCAAAACACGACAAAACTGAACAAGCTACTGGTGTTCAATAGTCATGGTACGTACTTTTTCCTCCTCGAAGCGATAGATATGCTGGATATGGTCATCACTTAGTAGCTGACCATTCAGGTCTTTAACAACCTGGTGGACATGCACCGCAATCTGGTCGTCAGGGCGTAGCTCAAAGGAAAGCGGCTCAACAGTTGGATTGATCTGCTGCCATTGGCGTAGCCAGTAAGCACGCACTTCATCGTGACCCGCCACATAGCCTCCTTCCCAACCGTTTGGCCAGGCAACATCGGTATGCAGATGAGCCAGCACCGCATCAATCCGACGCGCGTTAAAATCCTGATAAAGCTGACGAAGCAGCGCTTGATAGTCCATGGCTTACAAATAGGTTTGACTCAGTAATTGAGAAGCCAAAGCTAAGCCAAGTCTATTCCGGTCAGGCGTCGGTACTAATTGAGATTTTAACGGGTTTTGTCATGTCCTAGAATAGGTTTACAGCCCGCAACTGAGCTGTAACATGAACAAACGACAAAGAGCCGTACGAGAATACTTACTGGGTGGGTGCACC
>NZ_BAAGVY010000030.1:0-1455 GCF_054780635.1 Spirosoma knui
CTAATTTTTAGTTGAGATACTGTAAATGGATAGTAGGACTATAAGCATGAACTAATAAATTCACTTCAAAAATGTAAACTTATTTTAGGACGCTACAGTCGGTACTAGTCTTTGGGAAGGGGGAGAATACTAACCACCTGAACCAACGATCAATCCTTTTACGCGTATTGTTATGTTTTATTTTTCTCGCTTTCCTATTCGTTGCCTGCTTAGTAGTATAGGTATCCTGATGGCATCTTGTCAGACGATCTCGCCTGTCGAGCCTGACGAATCAGTCAAGGGCCTAACTCGTCCGGCTTTTATTGATTACCATGCGGACGGAACGTTGGCTCATCTGGTTTATCGGGCTCAATTTACCTATAACGCGATCAATCAACTCGAGTCCGTTCGCGATTCGTTGCTGGCGCCCTCAGCGGTTAATAGACCCATTGTCCCTTGGGTAAAATTTTCCTATCTGAATCATCGCTTAATCGGCGTTAGTCTGCGATCCTTATCCAATGATCTGGATTCGACCGCTTATAGTTGGGACAAGCCCGCCCGCTTCGACTTGACGTATGAGGGCCCAACTCTTAGCGCTCGTCTAGTCATTGATGATCAGGAAGTGAAAAAGGCCAGCTTTGGGCTCGACCAGGAAGGCTATCCTCTAAAATCCAATGTTAAGCTAGGCAGACTGTATCTGAATAACCAAGGCCATTTTGATCTGGAAGCGGAATCAAAAGACAGTAAGTCTCGTAACCCAAATGTGTTCTATGAAGTGCTCGATCAGCAGTATGATCACTACCAGACGGTATTTGCCCAGAGTAAAGAATATCAGATTCTGGCGGCTTTACTAGCCTCTTTCAATCGAAGCGTTGGGTCGTCGACGGGCTTGACTGGTTTAGATGTGCTCACTAGTAATAACCTGCTCAGCCGTACTAAAAAGTATTGTACTGCCTTGTATGGTTGTCAGACCAGTACGTTAAAGAGTGAGACACTACAAGTCAATAAGGCGGGCTTTCCTCTCCAACGGGTTGCTCCGGTAGGCGTCATGGGTCAGTTTACCTACACGATCACTTACCAGTAGGGCCTACCTAACCGCTGTCTAGATAACTGGGTTTAAACTGAGGGGCAAGCCGAGGGTTTATCGATGCTGGTGCTGGCGCTGCCCATAAACGGTTAGTGTTATTACTACCTGAGTATGCCAAGAATAATAGTTGAAAGCGTTTGTAGCCGTTGCAAACTAATTTGCAACGGCTACCTTTTTTTTATCTCAAAAATCGCCCGTTTTTTGACGCAGCGTACTGTGCAATGATGGTGATATTTGTGATAATTAATTACCGTCTAAAATTGTCATCTCATGAATCAACGTCTCGTTTTCGTGTAGCGTCCTAAAATAAGTTTACATTTTTGAAGTGAATTTATTAGTTCATGCTTATAGTCCTACTATCCATTTACAGTATCTCAACTAAAAATTAG
>NZ_BAAGVY010000031.1:0-1368 GCF_054780635.1 Spirosoma knui
TGTAGCGTCCTAAAATAAGTTTACATTTTTGAAGTGAATTTATTAGTTCATGCTTATAGTCCTACTATCCATTTACAGTATCTCAACTAAAAATTAGCTGGCAACTTCTAGCTCCGTTTCCCTTTTCTTATAGTAATTCTTCCAGCGTCTTCGCAAAGCGCCCTTTTGCTGATGGGCTTGCTGTGGAGTCAGCATGTCACAACTGCTGTGGGGGCGCAATGAATTATAAATCAGGACAGCCTGGGCAATCCCTTTTTTGGCTACAGCCAGGGTGGGATACTGATCAGCTAACAGCTCCGCTTTCAGTATCCCATTCACTCGTTCAGCGATCGCGTTTTCCAAGGGATCTCCGCTTTGCGTCATGCTGATCTGGATGTTATTATCCTTTAAAAGACTGACATACTCCAAGCAACAATACTGCACGCCCCGGTCACTATGGTGAATCAATCCAGAAGTGTCCTGACAGGCTTTCAAGGCCATCGTTAAGGCCTTCAAACTACCCATCGCACTCAACGTTTCTGATACACAGAATCCAACGATTTTTCGGCTATAAGCATCGGTCACTAAGCTCAGATAAGCGAAGCCATCGCCGACCAATATATAGGTTATGTCGCTCACCCATAACAAGTTGGGCGCTTTGGGCACATACTCCCGTATTAGATTTGGATACTTCTTCTGCCAGTGATTCGAAAAGGTCGTCTGCACTCTACGGCGACGCTTTTTCACTAATAATTTATGAGCTCGTAGCAAATCAAACAGCGCATCTCGGCCCAGCTTCAACTGGTGTTCTTGGACAAAGTCCTGCATCAGCACCAGTAATTTTCGAGTGCCTAGCCGGGGTTGCAGCGAGCGGTGGAGCAACACTTGCTGAATAACCAGCTCGGCTTCAAAGCAATTCTGGTTGTTATTTTTTTCAAATTGATAGAATGCCTGCCTGCTATAACCAAGCAGTGCACACAACGCCGACAGGCTGTGTCGCTTTTCGTTGTGCCTCACTTTGTTGACCGCTTGGTGCCAAACTTTTTTCGGATTGGGACTTGCAGTTCGTCCTCGGCAATATCGAGCATGGCGTTCAGCAGCTTATTTCGTAGTTGTTCCTGCTCTAACAGCTTTTGGAGTTGCTCCAGACTGGGCGGTTGATTTGGTTTGGGCTTCATGGGATCGGAAGCTAAGCCCACGCCTTTTAGTTTAGCTTGTTGTTGGGCTTGATACTTGAGCACACATCGATTTATCGTGGCTTTACTGATGCCATACTTTTTCTCCAGTTGCAAATAGGTGCACCCACCCAGTAAGTATTCTCGTACGGCTCTTTGTCGTTTGTTCATGTTACAGCTCAGTTGCGGGCTGTAAACCTATTCTAGGACATGA
>NZ_BAAGVY010000032.1:0-1366 GCF_054780635.1 Spirosoma knui
GCGTCCTAAAATAAGTTTACAGTTTCGAAGTGAATTTATTAGTTCATGCTTATAGTCCTACTATCTGTTTACAGTATCTCAACTAAAAATCAGTTGGCAACTTCTAGGTCTATTTCCCCTTTCTTATAGTAATTCTTCCAGCGTCTTCGCAAATCGCCCCTTTGCTGATGGGCTTGCTGTGGGGTCAGCATGTCACAACTGCTATGGGGGCGTAATGAATTATAAATCAGGACAGCCTGAGCAATTCCCTTTTTGGCTACGGCCAAGCTAGGATAGTGATCGGCTAATAGCTCCTCTTTCAAGATACCATTCACCCGTTCGGCGATCGCGTTTTCTAATGGATCTCCGCTTTGCGTCATGCTGATTTGGATGTTATTGTCCTTTAAAAGGCTCACATACTCTAGGCAACAATATTGCACGCCCCGGTCACTATGGTGAATCAATTCAGAAGTGTCCTGGCAGGCTTTCAAGGCCATCGACAAGGCCTTTAGACTGCCCATCGCACTTAGCGTTTCTGACACACAGAAGCCGACGATTTTGCGGCTATAGGCATCGGTTACCAAGCTTAAGTAAGCAAAGCCCTCGCCGACTATAATATACGTTATATCGCTCACCCATAACGAATTGGGTGCTTTGGGCACATAATCCCGTATCAGATTTGGATACTTTTTCTGCCAGTGATTAGAGAAAGTAGTCTGCACCCTACGGCGACGCTTTTTCACTAATAATTTATGGGCTCGTAGCAAATCAAACAGAGCATCCCGGCCCATCTTCAACTGGTGATCTTGGACAAAATCCTGCATCAGCACCAGTAGTTTTCGAGTGCCTAAGCGGGGTTGCAGCGATCGATGGAGCAATACTTGCTGAATAACCAGCTCGGCTTCAAAGCAACTTTGGTTGTTATTTTTTTCAAATTGATAGAATGCCTGCCTGCTATAACCAAGCAGTGCACACAACACCGACAGGCTGTGTCGCTTTGCGTTGTGCCTCACTTTGTTGACCGCTTGGTGCCAAACTTTTTTCGGATCGGGACTTGCAGCTCATCCTCGGCAATATCGAGCATGGCGTTCAGCAGCTTATTGCGTAGTTGTTCCTGCTCTAACAACTTTTGGAGTTGCTCCAGACTGGGCGGTTGATTGGGTTTGGGCTTCATGGGATCTGAAGCTAAGCCCACGCCTTTTAGTTTAGCCTGTTGTTGGGCTTGATACTTGAGCACACACCGATTTATCGTGGCTTTACTGATGCCATACTTTTTCTCCAGTTGCAGATAGGTGCACCCACCCAGTAAGTATTCTCGTACGGCTCTTTGTCGTTTGTTCATGTTACAGCTCAGTTGCGGGCTGTAAACCTATTCTAGGACATGACA
>NZ_BAAGVY010000033.1:0-1312 GCF_054780635.1 Spirosoma knui
GCATGTCATCTACTAACCTCACGCTTGGCGACCAGGTCTACTTCCCCTTCGTCGAGAAGCCCATCGCCTACGAAGGACGAGAGTCCGACAACCCCCTGGCCTTCAAGTTCTACCAGGCCGACCGAACCATTCTCGGTACGCCCATGAAAGACCTCTTCCGATTCGCCGTCGCCTACTGGCATACCTTCACCGGCACCGGCAGCGACCCCTTCGGACCCGGCGTCAAGCACTTCCCCTGGGATGCCAACCCTGACCCCCTCACCGCGGCCCATCACAAGATGGATGCCGCCTTCGAGTTCATTACCAAGATCGGTATGGACTACTACTGCTTCCACGATGTCGATGTGGCCCCTGAGGGTAACTCGAATGCCGAGTTTGAGCGCAACTTCCGCCAGATCGTCGACTACGCCAAGCAGAAGCAGGCCGCCAGTGGAGTCAAGCTGCTGTGGGGTACGGCTAACCTCTTCTCCCATGAGCGCTACATGAACGGGGCCTCAACCAACCCTGACTTCCAGGTGCTGGCCCACGGGGGCTGGCAGGTCAAGAACGCCATCGATGCCACCATCGAGCTGGGCGGGCGGGGCTACACCTTCTGGGGCGGCCGGGAGGGCTACATGTCGCTGCTCAACACCAACATGAAGCGGGAGACCGAGCACCTGGGCCGCTTCCTGCAGATGGCTCGTGACTACGCCCGCAAGCAGGGCTTTACAGGCTCGTTCTACATCGAGCCCAAGCCCATGGAGCCCACCAAGCACCAGTACGACTTCGATGCCGCTACGGTGGTGGGCTTCCTCAACCGCTACGGCCTGCAGGACGACTTCGAGTTGAACCTGGAGACCAACCATGCTACGCTGGCCAACCACACCTTTGCCCATGAGCTGCAGGTGGCGGTGGACAACAACATGCTGGGCTCGATTGATGCCAACCGGGGTGACTACCAGAACGGCTGGGACACCGACCAGTTCCCGGTGGACGTTTATGAGCTGACCGAAGCGATGCTGGTGATCCTGGAAGCGGGGGGTTTCAAGTCGGGTGGGGTGAACTTCGATGCCAAGACGCGTCGCAACTCGACCGACCTGGAGGACATCTTCATTGCCCACATCGGGGGCATGGACACCTTTGCCCGGGCTGCGATTGCGGCTGAGGCCATTCTGGAGAAGTCGGCTTACAAGAAGCTGCGTGCTGAGCGGTACGCCAGTTATGACAGGGGAGCGGGTGCTCGTTTCGAGCAGGGTGAGCTAACGCTGGAGGACCTGCGGTCGTATGCCCTGGAGCAGGGGGAGCCCAAGCAGATCAGCGGCAAGCAGGAGCT
>NZ_BAAGVY010000034.1:0-1276 GCF_054780635.1 Spirosoma knui
CGATTTCTATGATTTAAACAAAGGGGAAAGAAAAGTTTTCGTCATAATTGCGGTCTTCCCGAACACAGGCGAAAATGCGCAAGACAATCTTGTTGCGGACATTATTAAGAACCAACATTTTATTCTTGCCTTCAGTCACTTTTCGTTCGTAATAGGCTTTCAGTTGCGCACAATGTTGTACCGCTGACATGGCGCCCATATGAAGCAACGATTTCACTTTCTTGTTGGCTCGGTGACTTAACTGAGAACGACCTTTACGTTGACCAGAACTGCGCTCAAAGGGAACAACGCCAGCGTAGCAGGCAAACTTTTTAGGATCACTAATCGCTTTGAACTCATTAGTGGTGACGATGATCTCAGCGGCTGTAGTCTGGCTAATACCGACCACGGAGGTGACTCGCTCGAAAAGTCGGCTTAGTTCAGGGTCTTGCTTGGCCAATTCTGCAATTGATTTGTCGACTGATTTAAGATCAACTTTGAGCGATTTTAAAGAGGCTGCACAGGCTTGCTGATTAGCTTTTCGATCAGCCTTGTCAATAAAGCCCTCCGAATCGGTTAAGGGGGTCTGCAATATTTTAATCACTTTTACTAGGCGAGCTCGTTGGGCTGTTAACCGATCTAGTTGGGCAATGACAGGGCGCAGTGGCGTCCATAAACGAACTTCATCGCGGTTTTTGTAGGCAAACAAAGCAATTCGTTTAGCATCGATCTGATCGGTTTTTCCCCGAGTGAGTCCTACACTTTCCTGGATATGGACTGCCCGCTCAATCCAGATGGAGGCTGAGTGCTGGTGGAGAGTTTTTAGCAATGGGTTGTTATAGATGCCCGTAAATTCCAGACAAAACAGACACTGCCCAAGAGTTGCTTTGGTTTGCTGGCGCAAGAGTTTAAGGAAAGCAGTAATACCTTTCTGATCATTGCTGACCTGCTGATGAAATAAGATCTGGTTGGTCTTAGCCACGGCGAAATCCAAGGTTGCTTTGGACACATCAACGCCAATGAAATAATCGAATTGCATAACTTTACAGAGTAAGATTAAACGAGTTGGCCAACATTAGACACCTTCAATACCTTGCTCATGGGCCGCGAACCCGCATTTCTATCTGAAGTCACTGTCTAAAAGTCCCGGCAGGATCTTGAATCGATCCATAGGTTTTGCCTTGCCGAAGCGTTAAGGTAGTCCTGCCGGGGTTGGTCGCTCACATTCTGTGAGTATCTCTAAGTTACACGACGCATCTTAGAATCGTACAACGGCCTAAATCTAAAGGCCGAAGCG
>NZ_BAAGVY010000035.1:0-1209 GCF_054780635.1 Spirosoma knui
TGTAGCACCCTGAAATAGCTTGACACCAACTGTGTAAAGTTATGGCAGTGAGTCGATTGACCAACAACCGGAAAAATTACAAAACGGCTCTATTCCGACAGCGGATCATTGAGCGCCTACGCCTAGGGATGGTTACTCAACCACAGGTCTTGACCCAACTTGGTATTTCCCGTACCTTACTTCAACAGTGGAATCGAACGTACCAGCGCTATCAACTCACCTGGTGGTTCAAGCCCGCCCGTTTCCCCCGTTTTGTGATGAAAAAGCCCGTTGTTGACCCCCTTAAGGCCTTACAGCAGAAGCTGGCCGAAACCGAAGACGCTTTGCAAAAGGAGCGCTTAAAGAATCAAGCCCTACAAGCTGTCATCGAGGTAGCGGAAAATGAGTTTGATATTCCCATTCGAAAAAAGTCTGGTTCCAGGCGGTAAGGTATTTACGACTCCACCATCCCTTGGTGAGTATGCAGACACTCTGCGAACTGTTTGGAAAGAGCCGCCAGGCTTGGTATGATGAGCAGAAACGGCAGGATAAAGAGGACCTACAGGCGGCTTTGATGTTATCTGAAGTCCGACAATTACGTTTGAATTTGCCCTCGATTGGCGTGGATGTGTTACACTATCAGCTAACCGATTTCCGCCAGCAGCATGGCATTAAGATGGGCCGGGATAAGTTAGCTAACTTGCTAAGAAATAATGGGTTATTGATTGTCAAGAGAAGCAGACGCGTGAAGACTACTTGGTCTCATCATCACTACTTTAAGTATCCGAATCTAATCATAGGCAAGCAAGTAAAAGCGCCGAATTGTCTATGGGTCAGTGACATTACGTATATTTTGATTGGCCGTGGATTTGGTTATCTAAGCCTGATCACCGATGCTTACTCTCGCAAAATTGTTGGGTGGCATCTAGATGAGTCGTTACAAGCTAGTGGCTCGGTAGCCGCCCTGAAAATGGCTTTGCACACGAATAAAGGCCAATTGCGTGCTGAGCTAATTCATCACTCAGATCGAGGAGTACAATATTGTTGTCGAGACTATATAGGCTTATTAAATCATGCTAAGATAGCAATCAGTATGACCCAGACCGGAGATCCTTATGAGAATGCACTAGCTGAGCGAGTGAACCGCACCATTAAGGAAGACATGTTACAGAATCGAGGCTTTCCTAGTTTTAAACAGGCTCACGTTGCCGTTAGCCGAGCGATTGAAAG
>NZ_BAAGVY010000036.1:0-1071 GCF_054780635.1 Spirosoma knui
TTATTGATGCGTGAATAAGCTTATAATAATTGTATTTTGCTGTTAGTATGGCAAAATACAAACACTCAGACTACGAAGTACTTCGCCGACGCTGTGTCGAACTCGATCAGGCTGGCTGGAAGCAAGGCTCTATCGCTCAGGCCTTAGGTTTAACTCAAGGTTGGGTTAGTCAAACCTTAAAGAAATACCGACAGCAAGGCGTAACAGCCTTGCAATGGCGAAAACCTACTGGCGCACCGACTCGGTTAACAACTGACCAACTACAGCAACTCGTCGATGAACTCAATAAAGGCGCCGTACATCATGGATTTGCGGGAGCAATTTGGACAAGGCCTCGTGTCAATGAGATCATCAGAAAGCTGTTTGGTGTCAGTTATGACCCCTCCCAAGTTGGACGATTACTCAAAAAGATGGGATGGACGCGCCAGAAACCACAGGCCAAAGCTCGGCAGCAAGATTCCTTGGCGGTGGCACAATGGCGGGATGATCGCTTACATGAACTCAAAAAAAGCCAAGGATGAACAGCGGGTCATTTTATATGTTGATGAGTCAGCTTGCTATCTGTTACCTTTATTAGCCCACACTTGGGCTCCGCGTAGTCAGACACCCCTACTTATTGAGCAGGCGGGTCGAACCCATCTTAGCTTAATTGCTGCCATTGCCCCGAATGGTCGTCTGTGTGTGGCTGGTCAGAATCAGCCCTTTACCAGTGAGGATATCGTTTGGTTTCTGAATAAACTTTGTGGTCGCTATGGCAAACGAAACCTCTTAGTGATCTGGGACGGTGCAGCTATCCATCGAAGTGAGGCCGTCAAAACCTTGTTGAAAGAAAAAACGGGGCGAATTCACTTAGAGCGCTTACCTGCTTACAGTCCCGAACTGAATCCAGTCGAGTTGGTATGGAGTCACCTAAAGCGTAGCCTGAAAAATCAGGTGTTCACCAACTTAGAAGAGTTGACCACCGCAGTCCTTGAAGAAATAAAACGTTTGGAGAAAAATCCAAAATTGGTGCAAGCCTTCTTCCACAAAAAAGAGATAGGCTTCATTACAAGTTAATTCACAGGCCTATAA
>NZ_BAAGVY010000037.1:0-946 GCF_054780635.1 Spirosoma knui
GCAGAATAACGCCTTTCAGTTCATGACTTTGGTTCACTCGTCGCAACAGATTAATCAGGTCAAGCTGACGAATACTCCCCTGAAATAGCCAAGCAAGGATTTTGCGAGTGTACACATCGATCACGCTTAATAAATAGTAGTTCCGCCGTTCGCCCTGAACCGCACCGGCGGCCCGGCCAGACATATTTAATGTCCCATCGCAACGGCGAACCGTCACAGATATTCCAAGGGTTTGGTGGCCTTGATACGCCTGAACTTGACATATTCCCGCTTGCCAGTCGGCTTGATCACAGTGCCCAACAGTAAGTTATTTTCCTTCATCAGCCGATAGACTTTCTTCTTGTTGATCAGGTATTCCTTTTTCAGCTCATAAGTAATGTACTCATAACCAAGTGCATTGAATTCAACGTCTAACAGTTGCCGAATGCTGACTACGACCTGTTGATTGTCTACCCAAGAACCATCCAGCTTCATAGTCGTCTGGCTGGGTTTTGCACCCGCAGTGCCTGACTGGGGCTGGTAGTAATACACGCTCCGAGGCAGGCCAAGCCACTGACATAATAGGGTGCGATTCACGCGGGCTTCGAACGGTTTCATCGTCGCTAACTTCTCCTGGGTTGAATAGGTGTTTTTTTTAGCAACTCACTTTTGATTTCCAGTTCCAGGGCTTGTTTGGCCACAATCCGTTTTAATCGTTCATGCTCCTCCTCCAAGGCCCGGAGTTGGGGATCGACCCGTGTATAGGAGTCTTTCAGGCCTTCTTTGCCTTTGCTTAAATATTTCAGCCGCCATTTTCGCAGTAATGAAGGGGAAAGATGATACTTACGACATGTCTCAGCGTGGCCGTCGCGAATGGCTTCCTGAACGATAGAATAGCGGTCTTCGGGGGTGAAACTTCGCCTAATTTTACTCATGATTTCTGAATGTAGTAGGACTAAACTGTTTT
>NZ_BAAGVY010000038.1:0-848 GCF_054780635.1 Spirosoma knui
AGAGACTGTCTAAAATTAAAATCGTCGGATCATAATGCGAATCATGGCCAGTTGAATCATCGCTTCCGATACTTTTACTGACCGTTCATAATCCACACTCAACCGACGCTGATGAGTCAGCCAGGCAAAAGTTCGTTCCACCACCCAGCGTTTAGGCAATAGAACAAACATTTTAATACCGAAGGGCTTACGGATAATCTGTAACACCCAGCGGTAGGTCTTCTTGACCACGGTTTCAAACTCGCCACCATACCCCGCATCTGCAAAAATGACGGTTAAACGTGGAAAATTGATGCGTAAACGATTCAACCGAGCTAGTACAAAACCGGCTCCTCGCCGTTCATCAATGTCGGCCCGGTGAACCACTACGGCTAACAGTAGCCCCAACGTATCGACAATCAAATGGCGTTTTCGACCTTTCACGGCCTTCGCCACATCATATCCGCGTTGCCCACCAACCAGTGTCGTTTTGACGCTTTGAGAATCAATGATGGCTGCTGATGGACTCAGTTTGCGACCGGCTTTGGCGCGAATTTTCTCCCGCAAGGCATCATTGATCTCCTGCCAGAGCCCCAGCCGCTGGAACTTGCGGAAATAGTAATAGACCGTCTTCCAGGGCGGTAAATCCGTCGGCATCTGTCGCCAGGGTATGCCGCCTTTGACCACGTAAAACAGCGCGTTAAACACGGCTCGTAACTCATGTTTACGTTTTCGTTGGTCGGCCAACAAGTTCTTGATAACTTGCCATTGGGAGTCGGTCAGATTGGTAGAATACATTGGTGGTTCTTTGTTTCTACCAACTTACTGGCTCCTTACTGTATTGGCAACACCATTTTTAGACAGTCTCT
>NZ_BAAGVY010000039.1:0-846 GCF_054780635.1 Spirosoma knui
TAAGAACCTGTTTAAAAATGGTCTAGCAAGGGTCTGAAAAGACAGAATCAGCCTATCTTATGGGTTAATCCGACCAAAGATGTACCCCACAGACCTGACTGATTCTGCTTGGCAAGTTATTCAACAAATCCTGGCTGACAAGCGCAAACGAAAATACTCGCTACGTGCTATCTTTAACGCCCTGCTGTACATTACCAAAACCGGTGGTCAGTGGCGGCAAATGCCCAACGATTTACCTCCCTGGCCCATCTGCTACTACTATTTCTGGAAGTGGCGTAATGAAGGCACTTGGGAAAAGCTCAACAAAGCCTTGGTTGAACGCAGACGAAAGAAAGCCAGGAGAGAAGCCTCGCCCAGCGTTGGAGTTATTGACTCCCAGAGCGTTAAATGCAGTGAGTGGGGTGTAGTACCCAAAGGTTATGATGGTCATAAGAAAGTCAATGGTCGCAAACGGCACATTGTGATTGATACCCTAGGTTTAGTTTTAGTCGTTGTTGTTCATGCGGCTAATCAACATGACAGCCCAGCCGCCAGGGCGGTACTAAGCCGTTTAGCTGAACAAGGCTATGGGCGCATGAGCAAGATCTTAGCCGACAGCGCCTACGGAAAGAAGTTGGCTGGTTGGCTTAAGAAGTCCTACGGATTCATCCTGGAAGTGGTCAGGGTAAGGGAGTTGTCTGGCTTCCAAGTAGTGCCCATGCGTTGGAAAGTAGAGCGGACGTTTGCCTGGATGAATTGGTCGCGACGGCTCAGTAAAGACTATGAATGTGGCGTTAGTTCCCACGAATCGTTTGTGTATTTATCTAATATCAACCGGATGCTCAAGCATTTTTAAACAGGTTCTAA
>NZ_BAAGVY010000040.1:0-812 GCF_054780635.1 Spirosoma knui
ATCGGCTTCATCGCTCGATTGGTTTTATGACACCGCAGCAGAAATGGGAGGAAGCAGAGTTAGCTTATGACACAACCTTTTCAGAAAATCCGTCCAGCTAATAGGGGGCTAAGACAAGGTCAGACTCGACTTGAGTCTAACCTTTACATTCTGCCGCTGAACAAGCTGACCGCTACGCGCTTCACTAACTATCTGCAACAGATACAAACCCGAGCTTTGCCCTTGCATATCCCAGCCGATGACCTGCTGACCATCCGCCTGTTGCCAACGCTGCTGACGTATCGGCTTACCACCCAGATCAAGCAGTTCAACTTGTAACGAACGCCCCTCAGCTCCACGCACTACAGCAGGAGTCCAAAAAAGATATATCAACCTTAAATAGTAGTAGCCATATAAACTAACCCAAGTTGTGTGGTAGTAGGTAGTTGTACAAAAAAGCATGGTCTGTGTAGTTTTAAGTCGCCAAACTTCCACTACTAACCATGCTCCCGACACCGATGACTTACGCGATGTGTTCGTGTATGCAATGATAGAGGACTATCTCAAAACTTGCAACCACTCTAGCTCCACCGGCCCTTCAGCCAGCGGAGAACCGCCCAAACTGACCGATGCGGAGGTTTTGTTTGTCTTTGTGGTGGCCTGCATGGACTTTGGAGCCAACTGTCAACAAGCTATGCGCTCCATGAAACGAGCCCGCAACATCACTCACAAGCTTATCGGACCGATTTCTATGATTTAAACAAAGGGGAAAGAAAAGTTTTCGTCATAATTGCGGTCTTCCCGAACACAGGCGAAAATGCGCAAGACAATCT
>NZ_BAAGVY010000041.1:0-520 GCF_054780635.1 Spirosoma knui
GCCCCTGCCAGCGGGTCCCCTAAGCGTTTCGTCGCTTGCCACGTCCTTCATCGCCACCAGAAGCCTTAGGCATCCCCCAGACGCCCTTTTGCTGCGTGTTCACACGCTTATGTTCAACTCTTGAGCAACTCTTCTACTTGCTTATCACCCGAAGCTGGCTCTCACCAGCTTCAGTCTCTCCCTGTAGGTCAAAGAACGAATGAACCCGAATGGTTCATGTGGAGAATAACGGATTCGAACCGTTGACCCCCTGCTTGCAAAGCAGGTGCTCTAGCCAGCTGAGCTAATCCCCCCTATTTGTTTACTTGCGTGGGCCTGCGTGGACTCGAACCACGGACCTCTACATTATCAGTGTAGCGCTCTAACCACCTGAGCTACAAGCCCAGATCTTTGCATATTAACATCAAAAGAAGTATCAAATATGGCTCCAGAAAGGAGGTGTTCCAGCCGCACCTTCCGGTACGGCTACCTTGTTACGACTTAGCCCCAGTCGCCGAGTTTACCCTTGTCCGGTTGTCAC